>DATN01000010.1 GCA_002504725.1 Methanobacteriaceae archaeon UBA587
AAACAGAAAACATTGCAAAAAAATTTATTTAGTCATCTTAAATATTTCATTTAAATCACTTATTATTTGAAAAAAAGCACACTACAAGTTTATTTAGTAAAATATTTTAATTATTCATGCAGATCATCACGAAATTTTAACAAACTTAAACCACCATATTTAAACATTTTTCAGATTTATTTGAAGTAAACATTCAGGCTAGCTTATAAAAATCAATGCATAATTAGAGGATATACGTAACCGAGAATTAGTTATTGTCTAAATTTAATAATAGCAAAAAAATCATGAATTAAAAAAATATTTAAAAAAAGTTAAAAATATAACGCCGGAGACGGGATTTGAACCCGCGAGATCCAAAGGATCATGGGATTAGCAGTCCCACGCCGTACCAGACTGGGCCACCCCGGCATATGATGGATATTTTATTTTTAGTTCATAGAAAAAGGGTAATTTACACTTTTAGATGTAATCTTTTATAAATGTTTCTGATTTACATCATCATTTATTTGATCATTTATTTGATTATTACTTTCCATGAATTTGAATAATTTGAACTAGTTATATAAATAGGCGTGTTCAAGAGTGGACAGCTTTTCCAAATTACGGTTATCCTAAAATCCAACTCCGCCCCGTTGCTCCACAAGCATCAGCTGTTCATGGTAGAGCTGCTCCTTTCCAGGCCTGACCCGTTCCCATGATTAAGAAGGTTTACCCCAGCCCTCCAGCTGGAGCCCCATCACCACTAATCCTGCGGGACGAGGTTTCTACATTGAATTTCAGGGCCGACATTCAGTTGAACTGCCGCCTCTTGAACTTCGACTGCACCATAAGAGGATATGCGCTAACAGAGGACCTCTAACCCTCCAGTCTAGCCCGCACTTATATTAAGCATAGTAGTATTTGAAGGTTACTATTTTCATGGTGGATTTTGAATGGGTTATTAATTGTAAATCTACAATTTAAATTACTTCTAAAACTATTAAGATTTTTTTACATCAGGATGTTTATTTATAAATATTTTTAAAGACAATTTTAATACATGGAATGGTTGCTGATTATTAGTGTAATTACCAGTATTTACATGGCTTTCAACATCGCAGCCAATGATATTGGTAACTCCATGGGGACTGCCGTAGGTAGTGGTTCACTCAAGATGAGAAGAGCTCTGTTAATTGGGGCGTTTTTCGTGTTTTTAGGGGCTCTTTTTATGGGGGGAAATGTCATAAAAACCATAAGTGAGGGAATTATTCCCGCGGGTCTTTTCACTGCTACAGGAGCTTTTGTAGTTACCATAACCGCAGGATTATGGATAACCATCACTATTTTAAAAAAAATTCCTATTTCTGGATCAGATGCCATAGTGAGTGCTGTTTTTGGTCTGGGTATAGCCAGTATAGGTATTTCTCAGATGAATATAGGTGTTGCAGGTTTAATTGTACTTAGCTGGATTTTTTCACCTATAATTGGACTTATAACTGGTTTTATCATTTATTATCTTCTTAAAAGATTCATGATTGATAAAGTACAGAATATGTCCTTCAAAGACCGTTTGGAAAAAGTATTTGCATACTTACAGATTGGAAGTTCTTCATTTTCTGCATTAAATGTAGGGGCATTGGATCTTGCTGTGGCTACCGGAGTATTATATGCCACAGTAGGGAGTAGCAGCAACATTCTGCAACTTTTAGGGGCTGCAGGACTGGTTGCCGGAATATTAATTGCAGGAAACAGAGTTACTGAAACCATTGGAAAGAGAATAACTCATCTAGTTCCTACACGCGGATTTTCCGCCCAAATAGCTGCAGCAGGAGTTGTTTTCGTGTTTTTATCATATGGAATGCCTATTTCACCCACCCAGACACTGGTGGGTTCAGTTATTGGTGTGGGGCTGGCCAGAGGAGCATCTGAAGTTAAGTATGATGCCATAAAACACATCGCTTACACATGGGTAATTACCATCCCTGCTTGTATTGTCCTGGCGGCGGTTATTTATCTTTTTATAACATTTTTATTTTAAAAAATATCTAAATTTAGATGTCTAAAATGGATTTAACCTTAGAAGAACATATAACTTACTATTGCAAATAATGTAATAACTTTTAAAAGAAATTTTGGGGAATGTGATTAATAAAATTTGAAAAATAGGTTATAAAAAGATAGATTATAGTTTAAAAGAATATTAAGCTCGCAATATACTAAATAATCAAATAACTTCAAAAAAGAGTAAAATATTAAGATAATAGTTTTAAAGCTTTGATTATATCCCCATCAGATATAATACCTTTAACTTTTTTATCTTCCACTACCACCAGCTGGTTTAGGATACCTCCTTCTGATCCGTATTTACTCATTTTATCTACCGCATAATAAAGGTCATCTTCCGGTTCTACGCAGGCAACATCAGTAACCATGGCCTTTTCCACAGTAGTGCCCAGCTGATATTTATCTAAGATAAGATTATGTCCTAAATCAGTGGCAGTAACAATACCGACTAACTCTTCACCATTCACTACCGGTAAGGCACTAACCTTGTACTTCATCAGCTTTTCAAATGCAAATACGACTTCTTCATCAGGAGTAACAGTTATTACATCTTTAGTCATCATTTCTTTAACTTTCAGTTTTTCCAACAACACCTTTTTCTCCCCCTTGGGCTTTGGTAATCGACTTTATAATGGAATCAATAGTAGTTACAACATCAATGTTTTCAATAACCGGCACATTATGCTTTTTAGCCTGGCTTTCGAAATATTTATGGGTTCTTCTGATTGCCCAGAAATAGCTCATGTACCTTTTAAGAGGCCTTCGAGCCCACATCTGACGGCAACGGGAATAAAATCTCCCTTTATGCACGTTTTCATCAGAAACTGTTAATACAAACATAGCCACATTGGGTTTGTTTACCAGATCTTCTCTAATGAATCCCGGTACGATGTGAACCCCTTCAATAACTATACTGATGCCCTCTTTAAGGGCTCTTTCTATAACAGCTTCCACACCAACACTTACCGTATCTACATGGTCTCTGAATCCAATAAGTATCTCATCCAATTCAGGAGGTGGTGGAATTCTTAAAGACCTATAAGCAGTGTAGCTGGATTCATAGATGGTTGGAAGAAGTTCTTTAGAACCAATTTTACGCATTACTTCCCTAATCATGTCGGTACTGATCATGTTACGGATGCCTAATCGGTTGGCAACTTCAAAGGCTATGGAAGAAGTACCAACACCAGAAGCACCGCCAATTAAGATAATCAGAGGTTCCTTACATTTTCTGATCTTTCTCCAGACCACATATTTTTCAGCTATATCTTTATCTTCAGCTTTAAGTCTTTCACATACAATTTTAACCAGATCATCGATGGTTATAACCGTAATTCCCTCTTTTTTAAGGTGAGATTCAATTTCAGATGCAACCATGTATGCTTTGTCTTGATCCATTTCTGCTCGGGTTAAAGATCGCGCCAAAACACCTTTAGAAAAAGGTTCCGTGTATTTTTTTCCACTTACTTCACCTTGAACCATTATCATCTTTCTCACCTCCAAAAGACAGAAAATACTATTTTAACATAGTATTTACCTTTTAATATACTTTTATATAATTGTCTGAAAATCTAGCAATCTAGACGTATTTATAGTACTGGATTAATTGAGCAAGTTTTTGTCATTAATCTTTATATCAATAATTTTATAAAATTTTAAAGCAGCTTATCTAAATCAGCTAACCAATTTCATCCATTTAAATTAGAATAAAAATTTGACAATCATGATTTAATAATCTATAATTTAATAATCTTTGAATTAATTTCTTTGCGGTTATTTTCCGTTTCAATATCTATTAAACAAGCCCCGCCCATAGAAACTTCTCCCGGATTTAATATAACCGTGCCATTGATTTTATCTATACATTGAGCTTCATGAATATGGCCACACACACATAAATCAGGTTTATATCTATCTATAATTCTGCGGATACTCTCACTTCCCACATGGTCCCCATTAGGTAGTTTATCCGCTTCAGTATTATAAGGAGGTGCGTGAGTAACTAGTATTTGCACGTCCTGATCTTTCATTTGCAGCATGATTTTATCAAGAACATCATAGATTTCCACCTCCCCAAATTCCATGGGGGTGTCAAAGGGTGTGAGGTTGGAGCCTCCAAAACCACAAATTCCCACATTTTGGATGGTGGTACTTTTTCCATGGACATTTATGGCCCGGGAATTATCAAGCTGACTATGTATTCCCTGGGGGTCACAGTTTCCAGGTACAGCCACCACCGGAATGTTATGGGAGCTAATATCATTTAATATATCTTCCGCTAGTTCTGCAGGACCAAAATGAGTTATATCCCCTGCAATTATAATCAAATCGATTTTATTATTCTTTAAGAAAGAATCTAATGCCTTATGGACCTTACCATGTAAATCACTTATCGCCAATATTTTCATGGAACCACCTATAATTATCTGAATTAAAAGAATTCAATTTTATCTCAAAAATTTATATTCGATTTAATGTTATTAAAACTGATTATAAAATTAAAAAGAAATAGGATAAAAATATGGTTTATAATATTTATAATTAAGAAAAAAATCAGGAATAAATCAGAAATGGGATTAGGGAAATAGAAGGTGATTAATCTTTAGATCATTCTTTAAAAAAGGAACCTATCTCCTGTAGACCCTTTTTAAGATTTTCAGAATCACCGTAGAGGGCAATAATGTCATCTTCTTCAAATTCTATTATCAGATTATAATTTTCAGCGATTTCCTGGACCCTGTCTTCGGCTAAAGGTTCCTTTAAATTTACGCGGGCTGAAGAAAATCCTGGAGGGGCTCCTACCATGAAGCGAGATTTGGTATCTTTGATTTTATAAACTTCCTCCCCTAGTGACGCTTTAGTGAGTTTCTGAATCCACTGGTCACGGTATTCCTTTCCCTGTGTCTCAGCCAGTTCCATGAGTTGATCCTGAGAAGAATTTAAAAGCAGATTTATTCGTTTTAGTTCCTTAATCATGTCAGGATGAGTGGTATCTCTTTTATAAAAATTTATAGAAGTTTTTACTAAACGAATGTCCTCGTTTATTTGAGTGGGAACTTCAATTCCTCTTTTTTTGAGGTCGGTTAATAACTCTACCAGAATCAACCAAGTTTGTTCTAAAGGTAAACTACTCATAAATGTCCTTCCAGTATCTTTAAGGTAGTATGGTTAACTTTAGCATCAGCAGCTTTTAATTCATCTTTAATCTCTTGAATATTGGTATAAGAATCCAGTAAAAGCACATGATAACTTTCAGTGCCCTGAATATTTAGTATAGCAATCTCGTCATCATCTTTAATCTCTTTTTTCTCGAGACCTACCTTAAAATCTACAAAAGAACTGTATTCCTCAGGTATTTCACTATATTTAAATATTCCTGCCAGAGTCGCGATAAACAAAAAAACACCTCTTATTGTATTATAATCTTTAGATATGTTCTATTGAATTTAATTAATTAAATTATTAATAGATTTGTATGTTCAATAAATTATTTAAATTATACAAAATTCAAGTTTTAAAAAGATTGAATTAAAATCATGACTATCAAATAATACTAGCAACTGATAATCCTAAAACATTAAATCCAAAATAAACATTAAATTCATAATAAACAGAAAAAATAGACCAAATATGAATTAAAAAAACTTATTCGTAATTAATAAAAAAATAAAGGTAGGAGAATTATTCTCCACCGGTGATTTCATCTAATTCAGAGAAATCTAAACATTTTTTCATGGCATCGTCAGTACAGATTTGGTGAACATCTAATGTTAATTCGTCACCAGCTAATCCCATAGCTAAACCTAATAGTTGGGCTAAGTGGAATACTGGGATGTCGAATTCTTCACCGGTTTTGTTTTTAATTTCCATTTGACCTACGTCAAATTGTAAGTGACAAAACGGACAGACATTTACAATTGCATCTACACCAGCAGCTTGCATGTTGGTGAGTTTTTCTTTGGTGAAATCAAGAGCCACATCTATGTCTCTGGATCGTACTCCACCACCAGCACCACAGCACATCATTTTGTCCTTGTATGGTACAGATTTTGCACCGGTTACTTCGACGATTTCATCTAAGATGGTTGGTTTTTCAGCGTTGTCAATTTGAATTTCTTCACTTGGTTTGAGGAAGTGACAACCGTAGTGCACAGCAACATTTAAGTTTAGTGGCTGTTCAACTAATTCAGCAATTTTGTCAAGACCCACGTCGTTGTAGAGTACTTCGGCAAAGTGTCGAACATTAACATCACCTTTGAACTCTCTTCCGGTTTCAGCGAGGATGGCATTAATTTTTTCCTTCATTTCCTCGTCTTCTTTTAACATGTGGTTGGTCTCAAAGAGGGAACCAAAACAACCGTTACATTCGGTCATGATGTCAGCACCCATGTCTTCTGCAATGGTGATGTTCCGAGCAGCGATAGCAGCCCAGGTGGTTTTATCAAAGGAACCAAATACACCAGGAGCCGGACAACAGGAAGCTCCTTCCATGTCATTGAGGCCAATTTCTAGTTTATCGAATAATATTCGGGTAGCTTTTTCGATACCAGGGTATCGGTTATTCATGATACATCCTAAGAAGTATGCGATTTCCATTTTATGATCCTCCTAAAAATTGATTATTCTAAGTCCTTAGATTCCCAGTTGTATCCAATCAGGGAGTCAAATCCAGTAGCTTTTAAGATGGTTTGCACTTCTTCCAGTGCTCCAGGGAAAGAATGGGTGGTTGGTGGTAATTCGCCTAATCCTACTCTCTTTCTCAGTTCCATGGTAGCGTCATTGATTGGTACACCGTGACCACTTTCAATAACGAATTTACCAGTCATTTTGTGAGCAGGAGCCATAAATCCAGCTTTAGCAGCTTCGTTACGGGCTAGTTTTACAACATCCACAATTTTGATACCTCTTGGGCATCTTTCTTGGCAAGCGTAACAGGTGGTACACATCCATAAGGTAGGGTCAGCTATAACTTCATCTTTCAAACCCATGTTGGTTTTCCGGACAATCTGTCTGATTCGGTAAGGAGTTCTCCTTCCGGATGGGCAGGAACCGGTACAAGTACCACATTGGAAACAGTATTCTAAACTGTCTCCGCCTGCTTCTTTAATTTTGTCGGAAAACTCTTTGTCTATAGCATCTCTTTTAAGTAAGTTTTCATCTTTTTGCAGTAAAGACATATTTTCACTCCTTTCGGGTTTTGGTTTTTCTTCTTCAGTTACAGTGGGGGTTTCAGATTCTTTTTCTTTAGAAACTTCTTCTTTAGCAGCTTCTTTGGATTCAGCTTTAGCCGCTTTAGCAGCTTCTTTTTTAGCTTTATTCTCAGCTTTTTTTTCTTTTCTGGATTTCTTTGTGGTGGTCTCTTCAGTTTTCACTGGAGACTCTTCACTGAATTTCTCTGTTTTTTCAGTTGAAGTTTCCGCAGATTTAGATAATGAAGATTCTGACTTTTTATTTTCAGACTTTTCTTCTTTATCTTTTTCCTCTTTATCCCCTGATAATAAATTTTTAAGGCGGTTTAGAACTGACATTATTTTCCACACCTTGAAACATCACTGGTTTAATTAAACCTCAGATTCTCTTATTAGAGTAAGACTTAAATCAGTATATAAAGGTTGTGAAAAATTCGTGCAGTGTAACCTTTTGGGTTACACTAATGTGGCAAGATTAATAAAAAGTTATTTTTATTGAGATAATCTTATAGATTTACATGCTTGAGATAAAAATGCATGATGGACCTGCCCGTCAAGGACATTATAATAATATAAAAACCCCTTCAGTTTTACCTTTAAATTCCATGAATATCTGTGAAGATGAACCTATGCCCTATGATGTGCCCCTTGAACTGGCACAGTGGGCCGTGGAAAGTACATTAAAAAAAGCAGAAGAATGTAACCATGATTTTGCAGTAGTCCAGGGATCAAAATATGTTGATTTGCGGATAGAATGTGCTCAAAAATTGGAAGAAATGGGATACTCTTCTCTGTTAGTTGCCAATGCAGATGAATTGCTTAAAAGACCACGTGATCTATCTAATCTCGTGGTGACTCTGAGGGAATCCATCAGCCCCAATACTGCACTGTTTTTCCCCTTTGCCGAAGCAGCTTTTGTACCCATATTATCCTACATGGGCATTGATTTATTTTCAGATGCTATTTGTGAGTTTTACAGTTATCTGAATATTATTATGACCACTAGCAGCTCATATAATCTGGAAAAATATCCTATTTATGAACTAAATCAAAAAGAGTTAATGGAATATAATAAAATAACCCTGGATCTGGTGATCAGGGAAGTACAGGAAAATATAAAAAATGGAACCCTGCGGAACCTGGTAGAAGAACGATCCTGTACATCACCCCAGAATATTTCCCTGCTGCGAATATTGGATAAAGAATATGGGGATTATTTAGAAAAATACACTCCCCTTGATTAATATTAATTAAATATCCATTAGGATAACGCAACTATACTTTCCATTATTATTCATTTTAATTTTTTATTTAAAAAATAATTAATAAAAAAATACGAAATGATAGAAAAAATGAAATCCTCATAAAAAAATCCCCATAATATTATAACCTTGGCGGATTTAGGAAAAAAGTAAATAATTTTTTATCTTTACTTATTGAGCTTTAAAAGGAGCAGATAGTGGTATTTACCTACATCCTCTAAATTTACCTGTTCAAATCCGTATTTTTTTAGTAAATTCAATGCTTCATCAGGTTCCACTCTAACTGAAAGCGATGGGCCAGGAGAGTTCTCTATCTTTTTGAATTCCAATAATGCAAAAATACCATCAGGTTTAAGAACACGGACTATTTCACTAATAGATTCCTTTAATTCATTATTCTCAACAAATCCGTGGAAAACATTGGCCATTAAACATAAATCCACTTCATTGTTCGCTATAGGAATGCGGGATGTGATATCTGCCACCAGAGGGCTGATATTATTTATCCCCTGCTTTTGAATTTCCTGTTTTAGAGATTCTATGGAATCCTCATAGATGTCCGCAGCATAAATATTTCCAGATTCACCCACAAATTTGGAAGCCGCTAAAGAGATATATCCATCACCACAGCCGGCATCCAAAAAAATATCACCTTCTTTAACACCAGATTTAGTCAAAACTTCTTCAGCATCGATAAATTTACTGCTGGACTTACCATGATGAGTATGTTTTTTTTCTGAAATACAATCACCCTCTTTAAATAATTTTAACATTATCCATTTACTATCATCCAAATCATTTATTTTCCAATTATCAATATTTGATAAATAAGGAAAATATTAAAATTAGATGTTTCCTTAGTTATCAACACTTAATCTTAGTTTGGAGAATAACAAAACACCTATAATGAAAATTATGGCGGTGAGCAATATACTCCAACCCATATCATACGTAATAGCATCCCAACCTTCACCATAAATCAACACCGTCCTTAAAGCATCCAATATATGCGTCCAGGGCAGAATATCATAAAATTCAAATGTTCTACCCATGAATTCACCAATAACCACTTGTGGAAGCGGGAAGAAAGCACCTACAAGGAAAGAAATAGGAATGGCTATCAATATTCCCAGATTAGAGGCTTGCTGGTCGTTTTTGGCAAAAGAGGCTATTATCATCCCTAATGCAATAGAAGCAATTCCTCCAATGACCCCAATAAGCATGGCCAGCAGTATGGAATTTAGTCCCCCCTGCCAGTTAAAGCCCATGATTATTGCAGTTATAAGGAGGATTAAAACTTGTAGGGCGGCTATTGCAGACCAGGGGAGGAGTGCTCCAAATAACATATCAAATGATCGCATTTTAGATAGTTTTAAACGAGCTAAGGTTCCTTTTTCAACTTCTCTAGTCAAACTGGCACCCACTGTGGTGGAAAGAAGGAGAATGGCAAATACCATCATTCCCGGTGCCAGGAAATCAAACTGGGAAAATGATTCTGTTCCTGCAACAGACTCAACATCGCTTTCAAATATTTTTATAGACCCTCCAGAGGTCCCTGATGCCTGGTTTTGAATGGAAGCCACCAGCCCATTCTGGTACTCCTCCACGATTTTTACCAGCATGGCCTGGGAAACTCCAAATGCTATACTGGATGAATCTCCACGGATAACCAGTTTTAATGTAGTATTATCCCTATATTCAGAAGGTATGGTAGTACCCATAGTTTGAGCAGTGATTGAAGATTTTATTAAATCAACAATGGATTGGGAAAAATTTTTTGGAATAATGATAATAGCATCAACTTCTTTAAGCTGTATAAGTTGGTCTGCCGATGATTCTGATGTTTCCGTGACCTTAAACAGTTTTACATCACTATCTTCATACTCTGCATCACTGATGATTTTTGTCAGGTTATCCCCATAATTAACCTCATCATTGGTTAAAGGCATTTTGGCACCTTCATCCAAATTAACAACTGCTAAATTATGGGGTTCATTACTTTTACCCATGTCTTCAAAGGCAAAGCCAAAAATTACCATAAAAAACAGAGGAAATAATAAGATCATGAAAAGACCACGCCGGTCCCGGATAAGTTCCTTAAAATCTTTAATAGCTACATTTATAAACTTCATTTGATCCCCTAAAGTTATTGATTATTGTATATTATGTTTATTCTAAATTTTCAGGCCTATTCCTTCAGTTCTATTCCCTCAAACTGGTGCCTGTTAATTCAATGAAAACATCTTCAAGAGTATTTGGCCTTAAAAATAGATCTTCTACTTCCACGTCTAAATCTTGCAACTCTGCCATTATCTCAGGGAGTTTACCGACTGCATTTAAAGTCCGGATATTGATCTTACCCTCAATTTCCATTACTGCATCAATAATATCCATATTTTTAAGGTGATTGATAACTTCTAAATTCTTATCTGGATCAGATAAGTGCATATGGACCACGTCCCCCTCCCCGATCTCTTTTTTCAGATTATGAGGAGTGTCTAACCTAAGTAGTTTACCGTGGTCAATGATAGCAATGCGGTCAGAGAGACCATCCGCCTCATCCATTAAGTGAGTGGTTAAAATAACCGTCTTACCCTCTTTATCTCTCAAAGAACGAATGAAATTCCACAATACTCTTCTTGATTGAGGATCAAGTCCTTCAGACGGCTCATCCATGACAACAATCTCCGGAGAGTGGATTAAAGCCATTGCCAGATTCAGTCTACGTTTCATGCCCCCGGATAAATTGGAAACTATGGTATCTGCTTTTTCAGTTAGCAGGAGGTCATTTAATAACCTTTCCACGCGTTTTTTGAGAATATCTTCAGGAACTTCATACATCTCCCCCATAAATTTTAAACTTTCTTGACAGGTTAAACTTTCCCATAAAACAATATCCTGTGGGCAAATCCCTATTTTAGATTTATCTACCTTATTTATGTCCTGGCCGTCAATCAAAATCTGACCACTGGTAGGGCGCAGTAAACCTACAATCATACGGATAGAAGTGGTCTTTCCGGCACCATTGGGACCTAAAAATCCAAAAACTTCCCCCCTCCTTATTTTAAGGTTAAGACCATCCACTGCTTTAAAACCATCAAAACTCTTGGTTAAGTCCTGGGCATTGATAATGTAATCTTCCATTTTATCCCCTTACTCATTAAACAATTATTTACGTAATTTTTAATTAAATCACAAATTTCTGAATTATGATTTATATCTGAAATTCTATTTTATACCAATACAATTCACTTATTATATTTATTAATTTTATCATTTTTAACTATTGAAAATACTTGAACTAGGAACTACAGATAATAAGATTAACTGATATTTTTTTGATTACAAAAATAGGTTAATTAATTTTAATAATGGTGGTCACAGGGGAAATACTCATGATTGAGAAAATAGAAGTTAGCATGATTAATCAGAACGTGCACAACTTCAAAAAAGGCGAGTTTGGAGTGGAAAATATAGATATAAACGAGAGTAGAGGTTTTATTGAGATAAAATACTTTTCACATGAAGTGGGAGATAGATATGTGCTGATCCCCTTACACAATGTGGAAAAAATTGAGTTTCTTGAGAAATCCGGCTCTTCCACCACAGGTAACCCGGTAGATATTAATTAACCTCCAATTACTAGTTTATTTTGAATTATGTCCCCTAAACTCTGATAAATCAGCAGACATCAAATTGAACCATCATATTAGCTGTAATTACGGATAATAAGCTCCTTAATCTCCCCTCTTTTAAAAATGTTGCGGTTAATCAGTCGCCGGGCCATGACCCTCTCAATCAAATAATTCCGATATAGAATATCAAAGAATTCATCGTGGGGGTCTTCATTTTTAGGATCAGAGTCACTTAACATTAGATACGCTCCCTTCCTGTCCATTTCTTTAAAAAATTCAGCCAGACGCCGCTGATCATCGTCAGTGAAAATATTTTTGGTGTAGTTGGTGAAACGGGAAGTGTTATTCAATGGCCGGTAGGGAGGATCAAGATATACCAGAGTATCCTTTTCTATAAAGTTTGCTGAAACAGTGAAATCAGCATTTATTATCTCAGTATTCTTTAAAGCTTTGTTTACCTCAATTATATTTCTTTCATCACAAATATGGGGTTTTTCATATCTGCCCGT
Organism: Methanobacteriaceae archaeon UBA587; assembly: GCA_002504725.1. GTDB lineage: Archaea > Methanobacteriota > Methanobacteria > Methanobacteriales > Methanobacteriaceae > UBA587. The sequence goes on from DATN01000010.1 coordinate 12,639, forward strand.
GGGAACATTGAATTCTCCTTTTTTATTAAACCTAAATAAACCATTGAAACAGGTTTTATTAAGAAATATAATTAAAGATGTTCTTTCTATCCATCCCTCATGGAAATTATAGAAGTCAAAATTTTTAAGCTGATGATTATACCTCTTTCTTAAGTGGTAATAATATCTTTTACGACCTATGAATCGTTTATTAAGATATGTGTCCTCTAAATCACCTAATCTTTCCAATAATTCTTTATGTTGATTCTTTATGACATGATAAGCCATGGTTAATTCGGGATTTATATCCAGCAAATAGGACTCCCTCACATCATAATTACGTATTAAAAAGAAAAATAAGGCCCCTGCCCCGACAAATGGCTCTACATATCTTTTAATAGATCTAGTTTTTATAATTTCCTCAGGAAATCTGGCTTCGTATTCTGGAAGAAGCTGTCTTTTACCACCGGGCCATTTTAAAAAAGGTCGTGGATAGACTTTCCTTTTTCGGGATCGAGGAGGCATAAATACCCAACATCTAAATTAGTTAAATAATAGTAATTAAATTCATATATTATGAATTCAACCCTGAAATTACTTAAATTTAATAAGGTTGTGTTCAATAATATGGTGTTTTTACATCATAAATTTTCTTATTCTTTTTCATAATTATGTTTATAACTTAAATCGTCTTTAAAAATAGAAAAAATAGAAATAAATCTATTAAAACTCAATCTAGATAAATACAAAAAATAATAAGAAAATAAGAGCGATTTGATCAAATTTTCAACTTAGACTTATTTTATGATCATCAATGGATCAGTCCGGATCATTCTTCCAAAATTTCTTCGGGAGCACCAGCAACAGCCACCAGATACTCTGCTTCAAGAAAATGCAGCTTGGAAGGAATTATCAGAGAATGTAAAGGTCCCCCAAAGTCTTCATTTAATAGATTTTTTATTTTATCAGCACGTACCAATGGATTAGGTGATCCAACACGGGCTAATGCCACCGCAATAATATCTTCCCTAATTATACCTTCCCCTCTTTCATTTTCTACTTTTAGAAGATATTCCAATCCCTGATTGGCAGTCATGTACCGGTCTTCGTGGGCTCTTATATCCAGCAAGACCAGTGTGTGGAAATCCTGTTCCAGGTTATTTTTTATGACATGATAAGGAGAGTGAGGGAAATAATTCTCTTCAGGAAACGGAATAGTAGTTACCTTTCCAAATTTATAGGCTTGTAATCCAGATATTCCGGGACCCGCCGATAGAATGGAAGAAGAATGGATAACCTGAGTTTCCAAATCCATTTTTTTAGCTTCAATCATCATATCAGTGTGAGTGGTGGCAATTAAAGGATCTCCAGCGATTAAAAAAGCCACATTTTTTATTTTAGCTTCATTCAGAGGAATATTCTCTTCTTCTACTTGTTCTCGAGTTAGTATTTTAATTTCACAGCCAGAAAGTTCTTCCAGAGCTGATATAGTGGTTCCAAATAAACGGGCAGTGTAAAATTCTGCGTAAACCACATCAGCCACCTTCATGGCCTCTAAACCCTTAAGTGAAATGTCTTTTTCGTCGTAAAGTCCCAAACCAATAAAATAAAGCATAAAATCACCATTACTATACTAAAATATTTTTAATTGTTTTAAATCGTTAGATATATTGAATAATATTGTTAATGATATTGAATAATTAGAAAAATAATTACCAATAGCAATTAATATGTAATTAAGTTTAAGATATTTAATATTTATTTGAAGAATTGAATAAATTTAGTTCAATATTTAATCATCCCATTAATATCGAATTATGGAATTTGGAATTATGGAAGTATATGCTTTTAAGATATTGTTCTTTGCCAGATCCCCATATAATATTAAAACCATCTTGTAAAAGGAAGTTTGTTGATTAAAGTCACTAAAATAGGATAGATAATTTCCATTTAACAAGAATCAATTTCCACTTCACGAATCATGGCACTGCTGATACCTCCGGGTACTGCTTATGCCCAGGAGATACACAGAAATAATAAAAATAATAATTTTTGAGGATTATCATGTTAGCATTAAAGGTTCCTAAAAAAATAGCCAACGAAGTACGTAAGGTTTTGATTGAAAAATCATTAATGAATCTTAATCTAAAAATAAAGCCAGAATCAGACTTTGTCTTCATTCCTTTAGATGAAAAATTGCATGATGAGAGCAATTTAATAGAAATTATGACAGATTCTGGTTTTCATGGTTTTGAAACTGTTGATACTGAATTTGAATCCTTAAAAAGAGCCCCTCGCAGCATGACCGAGTATCTTAAGGACAAATTGAATGAAAAAGAAATTGAGGACCTAAAAAAATCTTTTGATATCATTGGAGATGTGGTGATTCTGGAAATCCCTGAAGAACTGCAACAACATAAAAAAATTATTGGGGAAGCTGCTTTGAAATTTACCAAACGTAAAGCAGTTTACATGAAAAGTAGCGCTATAAAGGGCGTCATTAGAACTCGTGAAATGGAACATCTGGCCGGAGAGGACGTATCTGAAACCATTCACCAGGAATATGGGTGTCGATTGTTAATGGATGTTAAAAATGTTTATTTCAGTCCCAGATTAGCCACCGAAAGACGTCGGGTAGCCGATAGGACAGTTAACGGGGAAATAGTACTGGACATGTTTGCCGGAGTAGGACCATTTTCTATTTTGATTGCCCGGGAAAAATCAGTTAAAATATACGCAGTGGACATCAATCCCTCCGCTTATGACTACTTAAAAAGGAATATTGAGTTAAATAAAGTTCAGAACAAGGTTATTCCACTTCTTGGTGATGTGGCTGATATGGTTTCCCAGGAGAAGATTAAAGCCGACCGTATAATTATGAATCTCCCTGGAACGGCCTGTGAATTTTTAGGAGTGGCCATGGATGCTATTAAAGAAGGGGGAGTTATCCATTACTATGAATTTTCCTCAGACTATGATACTGCTATAAAACGACTGGAAGATGCTGCGAATCCGCGCAAGGTAGAGATATTAGAAAAAAGAAAAGTTAAATCTCGCAGTCCCGGACAATGGCATATTGTAGTGGATGCCCGGGTCTTTTAAAGCGACTCTTTTATTATAAATTATTTTCCATTTTGAAAGTGTATTTGAAAATATTTTTAACTCTTTTTATCAACTTATTTACCATCAATTACTGTACAAACCAATTAAATAAATCATTTAAGTTACATAATATTAAGTTGGTGGGAAATATGAAATCAAAAATTATTTCCATAATCATTGCAATGGTGATTGTTTTTATAACACTTAATTCTGTTTATGCCGATGATGCTCCGGCTTTAAGTGAATCACAAGCCAAAACACTGGCTCAGGATTATTTAGATACTCATGGTTACAGTGGCTACAAAGCAATAAGCAGCGGCATCCTGGTAATTAAAGTCCATGACAGTTACACCGATACTGTTATCTGGGTAAGTTTTGCTGATGCAAAGGGTGATAGCCCTGATTTTGGTGGGCCCGGCAGATATGACGAGTGGCTCAGTAATCGGGCTTGGTTAATAAAGGTTAATAATCCTCAAGGGAACTTTGTAGGCCGTATATATGTTGATGGTGACAGCGGCAGTATAATCAGTGCCAAAATACCGAAAGCTCCCCCAGTGACATCTACCAATACCACACCTAATACCACCACTAATAATACTACTAACCATTCCCAGGACAACCTGCTGCAGAGTATATGGGACAGCATAGTGACCTTCTTCCAACAACTATGGATTACTATTTTCGGAGAATAATAACAAATACCATCTAATCCTATACACAGATTATTTAAATAATATAAAAAAGATAAAAATAAAGGTAAAAATAATAATTCAATGAATATAAACTATAAATAGCTAATTTGAAATACATACCTGAATTCGTCTTCAATAATTAAATTGATGAGGGGGTTTCATCAGAGGGGGTCTATGATCCCCTCTTCCGTTATTATTCCTGCGATTAAATCCGATGGAACTATATCAAATGCAGGGTTTCTTACTTCTGTTTTTTCTGGTGCTATTCTACAGTTACCATAATGTAAAACTTCTTCTGCACCTCTTTCCTCGATCTCCACATCATATATTGATTTTTCATGGTCGAAGGTACTTATAGGGGCTGCCACATAAAAGGGAACTCTGAATCGTTTGGCTGCCAGGGCCACCATTAAAGAACCAATCTTATTGGCCACACCACCTTTAGCCACCCTATCCGCACCAATGACTATTTTATCCACTTCCCCCTGCTGCATGAGGTACCCGGCAGCACTGTCCACAATCAACCGCACCGGGATGTTTTCCTGCTGCATTTCCCAGACACTAAGCCGTGCCCCCTGGCCCAGAGGACGGGTTTCATCACAGATCACATCAATTTTTTTACCTGCTTCCACCGCGGCCCGTATAACCCCTAAAGCAGTTCCATAGTCCACACATGCCAGAGCACCGGCATTGCAGTGGGTTAAAACCGTGTCCCCATCATCGATAACTTCAGCACCGTATTTACCCATGGTGCGGTTGGTGTCCACATCTTCCTGGTACATATCTAATGCTTCTTTCAGAATGTCCTCAGCAGCCATGACCCTGTCCACTGCCCAGAAGAGGTTTACAGCCGTGGGACGGGAGCTTTTGATTTCAGCAGCTGCTTTTTCCACATCAACACCAGCCAGATCAGCCAGGGCAACTCCAAAGGCAGCGGCCACCCCAATAGCCGGCGCACCCCTAACCACCATGGTCTTTATGGCTTGGATCACATCTTGATAGGTTTTACAGGTAAAATAGGTTAGTTCGTCAGGTAGTTTGGTTTGGTCAATGAGTAAAAGTTGATTATCTTCCCATAGCATGGTTTTCATGGTGATTTCTCCTAAAATTATTAAATTTTAATTTTAAATTCTAATGTTAAACAGATTTAAATGAATATTATATTTTAGATTATATTTTAAATTTTTAAAGTCTTGCTGGTAACTTAATAATATTTTAAATCCAAACAAGTTCATATTAAATAAAGAGGGATTATGAAACACTACCAATTAATAATACTGTTCATTGCTATTTTGTTGATTGCCGGGGAAATCTGGACTTTTTCTACTTCCAAAGATTCTGATGTAATTAGAGTGGGCTATCTACCCACAGATCACAGCGCCGCTCTTCTGGTGGCCAAATATAATAAAACTTTTGAGAAAAATGGTTTGAATGTTAAGACCACCCAGATAAGTAGTGGGTCTAATATTGTGGATGCTGTGGCCAGTGGAGATTTAGATATGGGTTATGTGGGAATAACCCCTGCCATGCAGGCCATAAGTAAAGGAGTTCCTATAAAAGTTGTAGGGGCGGTTAATCTGGTGGGTAGCGGGATTGTGGTTGAAACCAACTCCCCTATAAAGAGTCCTGCTGATTTAAAGGGAAAAACAATAGCCACTCCTGGTGTGAGCTCTATCCAGCAGATTTTATTACTCCATGAGCTGCAAAAATACAATATATCTTCAGATGATGTCAATATCATTTCCATGAATGTTTATAATATCCCCTCGTCCCTGGCAGCCCATAAAGTTGATGCATACATCTCTTACGAACCTTTCGTATCCATGGCACCCTACCGGGACATTGGAACGGTCTTAATCTACTCAGACGATATTGTGAAATACCATCCCTGCTGTGTGATAATTGCCCGGGCGGACTTTATTAGAGAACATCCCCAGGAACTGGATAAATTCCTTAAAATCCATCAAATCTCCACAGAATACGTGAGGACCCATCCTGAGGAGACTGCAGACATCGTTGATCAGGAATTAACTACCAATAGCGATGTAGAGACCTTAGCCCTGCAGCACATCATATTTGTCTCATTATTGGATCAGTCCTTTCAGGATAGTGTCCTGGACTTCATGGAAATTGAAAACAATTTGGGATATCTGAATAAAACTCTTACAGCAGATGAAATATTTGATACTCAATTTTTAGGTGGTTAAATCAGGTTAAAATCTTGATTAGAATTCTTAGTTTTAGATGATAATTATTAGGTGATTAAATTTAGTTAAACATGGTAAAATCTAACCGGCGGTAAAAATGCGAAAAATATTGATTTCACTGATATTACCTGTTTCAGTTGTGGTGATATTGACTATTCTAACCACTTTCACGGGATTAATACCCCCATATTTTCTCCCCAGCCCATCTGAAGTCATACAATCATTTGAAACTCTTTTAATGAATGGAGAGTTAGTTCAAGATACTTCATTAACCTTAATGAGAGTTGTACTCAGTTTAACAGTTTCTGCACTGATTGGTATTCCCTTAGGGATTCTGATGGGGTGGTCAGATACTGTTAGGGATCTTTCCAGCTTTATGGTGGGTATTCTTCGACCTATACCCCCTATTGCCTGGATTCCCTTTGCTATTTTATGGTTTGGGGTGGGTCTGGAATCGGCGGTTTTTATTATATTCATAGGCAGTGTTTTCCCCATACTAATAAACACCATGGATGGGGTTAAAAGAGTGGATAAAGTGCTATTAGAGTCAGCTTACACTTTAGGTGCCAGTGATATACAGGTACTGCGGAAAGTGGCTTTTCCGGCTTCGCTGCCCAATATTGTCACCGGACTGAAAGTGGGTGTGGGAGTTGGATTAATGTGTACCGTGGCTGCAGAGATGATTGGATCCAACAGTGGCCTGGGATATCTCATATTTACCTCCACCAGCATGTTAGATACCGGCAGTGCCATAGTAGGCATGTTAACCATAGGCATCATTGGCTTAGGTGCTGATTACCTCTTTAGTCGGATTGAGAAGGAGGTGAGCTGGTGATAACCCTGGAGAACATTACTAAAGGTTACCTAAAGTACAAACAGGAATATGTTGCCCTTCAAGATATCAATTTAAAGGTAGATAAGGGGGAATTCCTGTGTATAGTGGGACCCTCTGGTTGTGGAAAAACCACCCTACTGCGTATGATTGCTGGTCTTGATTTCCCCACCAGCGGGCAGATAATGGAAAATGAAACTGAAATATCCGGGCCCAGCCGGGAAAGAGGTTATGTATTCCAACAGTACTCATTATTTCCCTGGCGTAATGTACTGGATAATGTAGCCTTTGGATTGGAGGTACAGGGCCTGGCAGACGAAGAACGATATCAGAAAGCCAGGAAATACCTGAAAATGGTTGGCCTATCCTCGTTTGAAAAAAGTTCCCCGCAGGAATTATCCGGAGGTATGAAACAGCGAGTGGCCATTGCTCGCTGCCTGGTTAATGACCCCCAGGTACTTTTAATGGATGAACCGTTTTCTGCCCTGGATGTTCAGACCAGACACAAACTCCAGAAAGAACTGGTACATATATGGCGGAAAGAACAGAAAACCATTATTTTCGTGACTCACAACGTGGATGAAGCTGTTTTTCTGGCGGATCGGGTGGTGGTTTTGAGTTCAGCACCGGGAACCATAATTAAAACGTTCAATATCGAATTGGATAGGATTCGCGATCGCACTAGCCATGAATTTTTAAATCTTAAAAAGGAGATTACCCGTTTGTTGGATGTTGAACCATGACACCAAATATTAGAAATAATTTAAAATTGATTTGAAACATTATGAAAAAATAAAAAATGAACAATAAAATGAAATAAAAAAATTTTTAGTTTTTAGTTTATGGTTACTGAATCCATTATCTTCTGAATTATTTCCAGGATTTCTTCCATATTACTCCTGGGAGCGGCAAAGGTGATGAAATAGGCAGTTTTGTTGTCCTTAGTGAATACATAAGTCTGTTCATATATTTTTAGGCCTGAAGAAGCTCCAGTACCGTTATATGTATATACATAAGCTTGATAACCTTTTTTAAGAGTTGTTTGAGTAACAACTGGACTTGAATCAGCTTCTTCGGATATAAAGTTTTTATTCAGACTTTCAGTTGCTTCTTTAAGACTACTATTTGAGATGTCAGCAATCGCAATCTCCATGAAAAACGTATAGTTTCCAATTTCTTTACCTTCAATGAAAACTCCAATAATATTAAACCCGGATTTATTGGCAAGTGATTGATCATTGGCTGGAATGGGGATTTCAATTAAATTAGTGGGATATTGAAGAGATATACTCTCCTTATTAAAATTCTGGTAGTTCATAGTAAATCCCGCTACTATAATTATTAATACAGCCAATATTATGCTAAAAGCAGATTTTTTATCAATCAAAAATTATTTCCCCCTTTAAATTCCAATAATATATTACTTATTGATATAACTATTATGATATATGATTTTTATTATTTGGGGCTAATTCAAGAAAAAACACATTATAGAGCATATTATATGATTTCTTTTAAAAAAATAGAATAATTCAATTAGAAATATCAAAAATAATAAGCAAAACTAAGTATCAAAGATAAATAAAAATAAAGTTTTAATAAATAGTGAATAAAAATAGAAAGCAATTTAGTAATGACTGGCTGGAGTCATGTCTAAATGTTTATCTTCGCTCTTTTTACCAGGAATTCCATAGGCATCAGCCCGGCACTGGGTACATGCCCGGAAGATAGGTATGATCTCTTCCACTTCGTCTCTGACTTTTTCGATCTGGGCGCAAGTGGGTCGGGAGTAATCTTTCATTTTTCCTAATGGAATCAAAGGAATGACGTTCATTAAGGAGGCACCACGTTTTTTGACCTCACGGGCAATGTCCACAATGTGTTCGTCATTTAATCCGGGAATCAGTACACTGTTGACCTTAACAATAATCCCTTTTTCGGTGATCTTCTCAATTCCCTCCAGCTGGTTTTTGGAGAGTATTTTAAATGCTTCTTCTCCTTTATAAACTTCTCCCTTGTAAACCACGTGGGAGTATATCTCTTTACCTATTTTAGGATCTACTGCATTCACCGTCACCGTAATGGTATTTATATCCAGTTCAGCCAGTTCATCGGCTTTATCAGCCAGCAAAAGACCATTGGTACTCATACATTTGATAAGGTCCGGGTATTCTTCACTGGCTTTTTTAAAGAATTTGAAGGTATCTTCGTTGGCCAGGGCATCTCCAGGTCCAGCCACCCCAATAACCGAAATGGGCATCTCTCCGGTGACTTTCCCTACGTGTTCTATGGCCTGATCAGCATTCATAACCCGGGCAGCAACACCAGGGCGTACCTCGCAATCATTTATCTCACGAGTACAGAAGTTACAGTGAATGTTACACCTGGGAGCAATGGGTAAATGGATTCTCCCAACTTTATCATGCATTTTTTCATTAAAACAAGGGTGAGCTTTAGTTACATGGGCAAATCTTGTTTGTCTTTCTGCTTCATCCATTATGATGACCTCTCATATTATATTGTCCTTAAAGTATGATATTATATTATTATTTATTCGAGTATGTTAGAACATTCGTATATTAACAAATAATATATGATTCCACTATTAATAAGTTGATGGTATATTAGATATAATTTTTTTATTTAATACTATTAAATTGCATGGAGATTTTTTTATTAATTTGAACACTGTGTTGAAAAAAATAATATCTCAAAACTTAGATGAAATGGTGAATATTCAGTAAGTTTTAGGAGTTTTTAAATCCTCAATCATCTCCCTACACTTATCAATCCATTCCTCTTTCAAAAGTTCATCAGTACAGGTCATGGCAATGATATCCTTCTCAGAGAGATCCCGAACCACCCGGAAACCCTCAGGGAGAATACGGAATATAGCATCATAAACTTTTCTACGCAGATTTTGAGCAGGGTCATATATGATTAGTCCATCTATCTGGGCAGTGGGATGGTGAATAATGACCTCAAACCGGGACGGCTGTGAAATTTTACCTCTTCCTTCTAATTCCCAGAGTTTTTCCAGTAAATTAGGTAAGTAGGTCTCATCTTTGATACGAATAGTCGTTGTATCCTCCTCTTCGTCATATTCATAGACAGCAAGATCTTCCAATGCAATTGGACTGGCTGTTTTTTCGACTTTTATGGCAATTATAAAAACAGGTTCACGTGGATCCACAAATACCCTCATATCACTAATGGAGCGGCCGATCTGGAGATCTTGTAAAACCTGTCTGATAATCAACTCATATACTTCGGCGCCTTTGGGGTCGTAACATTCCACCAACATTTCTAGTCCTCATTAAGTCTTAAGAATTATTTTATTCCAGATTATTTCTCATCAAGGTCGCCCATTCCAGATACCAATAGAGCCGAACCTACCGCGCCAATGTGCTGGGAATATTCCGGTACAATAACCTTGATGCCTCCCAAGGTATCACTTACTGCTTCCACCAGCCCCTCAATTAATGAGGTCCCACCTACCTGTATCAAGGGCTCCCTAACATCAATTTCCTGTAATTGCTGTTCATAGACTTGTTCAGCAACTGAATGACATGCAGCATCAGCTACATCCTCTTTAGATCCTCCCGCAGCTAAAGACGTAACCAGATCCTGAATACCAAATACTATACAATAACTGTTTAGAGAGGCGTTTTTATAATTCCCTTTCAGGGCCAGAGGACCCAGCTCACTGATATCCACCCCTAAACGTCGGGCAGTTATCTCCAGGAATCTGCCTGATGCACCGGCACAGATACCTCCCATGGTGAAATTGTCAGGAATACCGTCATTAACAGTGATGACCTTATTATCCATACCACCAATGTCTAAAACAGTAGCTTCTCCTTTCTGGTGCCCTGCCAGGTAAACTGCACCTTTAGCATTTACACTCAGCTCTTCCTGTATTAATTTAGCACCCAAACGTTTACCTATGGTTAGTCTACCATAACCAGTGATACCCAGGCCATCCACGTCATCCATCTTGTAACCAGAACCATCCATGGCTTCTTCAATGGCTTTCTGGGCAGAAGCAATAACATCAGTAGTAGGTAGCCATCCTGCCCCCAGTATTTTATTATTTTCCATTAAAACTGCCTTGGTGGTGGTTGAGCCCGAATCCACTCCCAGTGTTAGACCTTCCTGTTTCTCACGAGCCAGGATACTCTTACGGGCTACAATAGTAGCCAAAGCTTCCATCCGGATGAATAATTCATCGGCTTTGGTTCTCTCGGTAAAGGAATAAGTTACCACAGGTAACCGGGTATTCTGTTGAATGAATCTACGGATTTCGTTTCTTACCAGGGCTCCTTCGGCACACCTGAAGCAAGTGGCAATGAAAACTGCGTCGGCATCACTTTTACCTTCCACGATTGACATTGCACGGGCAATCATGAGTTTAATTCCGGAACTGGCACAGTTGAATCCGAATTTCTGGTAAGCTTCATCAATGTAGTCCAGGTCCGTTTCGGGGAATACAATTTCTGCACCAAATGTACTGGCTGCCTTTTCAATCTCCTTTTGCACACCACTAAAATCGGTTCCGCAAGAAATCTGAGCTATTTTAACCATTTTCTTCCTCCAGTTGGTCTAAGAATGTGTTAATCTTATTTACCACTTCTACAGTCTCATCACGGGTTACTGGATATTTCAGTTCCAGAGTGGGGATTCCCTTCTTTCTTAAATAGTAAACACAAAGTTCATTGGTTCGGGCACATCCAATACATCCAAAACCAAAGGGAGCCTCGTCCATAATGATTGCTGCTTCGGCTTCGTCAATTAAAGGACCAAATATAGCCATTCTACCCCGCACACCCGAAGGAACCTCGATAGCCGCATATTTTAATCCCTTAATGGGATCCTCTTCTGTGATGTTAAGGGGAGGTGAATCGATCTCTGCATCAACTACCTTTTTTCTAATTTCACTTTGTAATACCAAAGGTTTATGGCCTTTCCTTTCAATTAAATCAGCTAATATTAATGAATTAGGGGGAAAAACAGCTACTTTCAATAGAATTCCCCCTTATGATCATTATCCTCATTAATTGGTTCCGGTCGGCGGGATATCTCCACCATATCACTAAATAACCCCCGGGTAATGTCCACGATACCTATGGCACATATAACTTCATTATTTTCCTTTAAAGGTACCACTACTACCGGTATACCTGCGTAAGGGCCTGAATCTGGTGCTTCACTACAAGTTTCTCCTGTTTGGAGAACTTTTTCTAAAAGAGGTCCAGAATAATCATAATCTATAACCTGGCCTTCTTCAATACGCACCCCCCTTGATTCCTGGGTGCGCATGGTGAGAGGTAATTCATTAACCAGTTTGTGGATGGCTAATGCAATTTCCTCAATTTCTTTTCCGGTGGATGATCGAGTAATGTTCATTTTTAACCCTCATCTTTAGTTTTTGATTTATCCAATGATTTCTTATGAGAAAGATTTTCTTCAGCAATCTCACGAAATGTGTCTATGGGAACCTTCTGTGGCTCCTCAATACTCACTTTTCGTGGTTTTTTTAGGGCTTCCCCTACATATTCCAGTAAACGGAACTCCTTTTCTAACTGGTGATAACCCTCACGAGCTGCCCCTCTATGTCCTCGGCACCTTCGCGGGTCTCCTGGTGGAAATCCCCTATCTTTAGTGAATATATTATAAGGATCTATAGTTCTAACTTTTTTAATGGCTTCCATGACCACTTCACTTTTACCATGAATAATTGCACCATAACAGGTGGCCTTTATGGTTAAAGGGAGTTCCATCATATGCAGTTTCTGGACCAGTTCACTTTGGCTGATATCTGCATGAGGACTGAGAATGATCATTCGGGTAATGTTATCATCATCAGTTTCAGAATCTTCCACATCACATTCTAATTCACAATTATCCAGTGCCTCACCCTTTTGATCACCAGGCAAATCATTGGCCGACCACTCCTTATCATGACCTTTAGGGTTTCCTTTCGGTGACATAAACTATATCCCCCTCTTTATATTTCTCTAAACTCTCTAATCCCTCAACAACTTTTCCGATGACGTTGGTTCCATTAAATGGTTCTCCTGTAGGTCCAAATTCATCGTGATCTTCAAATCTCACACCCATAATGCCTATATGTCGCCGGGACATGTTGGTGATTCCAAATTCACCGGCCTTGATGCAGGTTTTTGGGGTATTTTCTGGGATCAATCCCTTGGCTTCACTGGACTTACCCTCAAACATCATCACCTTCATACCCGGAAAGGCAAAATGTACTTTCACAGAACCAATGGGACTATCAACCAGGCCAGAAACTTTTTTGAAATACCATGAAGACCTTGGTGCGTTTTCTCCCAGTTCTATGGTAACTAAATCCTCTTTATTAATTCCAAAGGTATTTACTGTCTTTCCTTTTATTATATCAATGGTATATCGGGGTTCTTGCATTACCACAAGGGCATCATCATCCTGCAAACCAGTACGTGTCTGTTCCACACCATGTCCCTTAAGATAGTCTTCTGCCTCTTTTTGGGTCATAGCAAGAGTCATTATACGGCCCGGTTGACTTTTTACAGTTACATAATCCCCAGGACCCACAATATCTAATAGTTCCATACCATTTACTACATTACCAATTAGGGTATGGGAAGGTGTAGCCACCCTATCCTCCCTATAAACATAAACTTTGCCCACGCCTTTACCGGTATTTCGCATGGTAACTGTACCACGTTTTCTCTGTTCAATTCTTTCCGGGTCTTTTTTAAGGCCCTGCATTGCATAAAAACCTACAAAAGAATTAGACTCATAATCAATTTTTATTTTGCCATCGGCTGCCAGAGAAAAAAAGTGTTCCACTGATTGAGGTGAATCTTCCGATGGATTAATCTGGACATAAGTAAATATTTGATTCCCTTCCTCAATAGGAGTGTCCATATTGGATACTGCAGCACTATTAATAACACTTTTTCGTTCTATTAATGGTTCTACTGACTTTATCTCATCCCTATCATCTAAATTAAAAACAGTTCGTCTTCCACCGATAATCTTGGCAAAAATACCTTTATTGTTATCTGGAACTCCGTAAACTCCTGAATGATCTTCTTTACTTAGAATAATATGAGTAGACTCTGAAGTGAAACCAGAAAGACTTAATATAACGTCGCCATCTTCATAGGCGAATTCATCATGGGTAGGTTCTAAATCTGTTTTTATAGGGCCGATAGCCACTTCATTAGAAGTGATCCACCTTACACGCAGATTTTGAAATTTTTTGTAGTTTTCTTTCCAGACCTTTACCAGTGGGGCTGCGCTTTCATCTTCCAGCATTTCGATGATTACACTGCCTTTATTGGTCTTAATTTTATACTTATTGATGTGTTTTTCGAATTCTTCCTTACCCTTTATCACAGCCAGGACACAACCATCCTCATAAGGAGCATCAGCTGCTTTAATAGCTTCTTGTATAGTTGAGCCATCAGGAAGTTCAACTTTCTGGCCATTGACCTTTACTAACATCAAATCTCCTCGCAAAGTCGTCTAAGTCAGGGATTACAAATCAATAATCTCCTTTTTTAAACATATGTTGAAAAATTCATCATTCTACGATATAAAACCCATTAGATGGTTTTATTTAGTGATCATTTAGTGATTACAGCCTATAACGGATCAGACTATTAAGATCTTTTCTCAGCAATACCCATGATCATGTCTTCTTCCAGATCAAAAACCAGTTCTTTTTGATTTTTATGAGTTAGGTAAAGTTTTTTATCCGGAATTATTTCACCCACCACATCTGCAGTGATGCTAACCTCTTTTAAAATAGATATTACTTCTTGAGTATGTGATTCTTTAGTAGTTAAAACGAATCCAGACCCCGGATATAATTTAAACCATTCTTCCCATTCCACTGTGGGGTTGCGGGGTATTTTTTCTAATTCCACGGTGGCCCCTACAGAAGATGCTTCTAACAACATCCCTAGAGTCCCTAGAATTCCCGGGTTACTGATGTCTTTACCCGCAGTTACCAGGTGTTTTTCAGCTAATTCACTCATTACCTCAATTTGAGCCCTTACTAATTCATTACTCTTGTGAGTGGTGGTATCCCAGTTAAGAGCAAATTTTGGGTGTTGCTTTCCGTCTAAATCTATGGCTACAATTACTTTATCACCTACTGATGCATCACAACTGGTAATTACTGCATCCTCCCGGGCAATACCTGTAATAGAAACATCTAAAGCATCATAAGGAGTGTCGGGATGAACATGGCCCCCTACCATAGGTACGCCAAATTTTTCAGAACCCGCCCTTATTCCCCTCATTACTTCATAGCAAGTTTCTTCATCATTTATAGAAAGAACATTAACCATGGCCACGGGTTTTCCACCCATAGCCGCAATATCATTGACATTAACCAGCACAGAACAGTATCCTGCCCAGTAAGGATCGGCAGCCATTAATTTGCCCCACATCCCATCTGCAGCTAAAAGCAATAGTTTTCCATCTCCAATATCTAAAGCTGAAGCATCATCACCAAAACCCAGCTTGGTCTTTCCAGATATGTTATAAACATCATTTAAAATAGTAGTGATTACTTTTATTGGTTGTTTCCTTGTGACTCCCTCAAAATTTTTGACGGAATCCACAAGTGCGTTTAAATCCAATTCTACACCTCGACAATCTCTTTTTCTTTTATGCAATATCGAGCAGCGGTATTATTTATAATCTGTAGGATTTCCTTTTTAAAATTTTCGATATTTTCTATTTCCAGGGTTTCCTGGCGATTAAAAAGCTCTGAAAATATTTTACTCCCTATAATATCATCCCAGCCACTTTCTAATTCAATGATCATAGACCCTGGAGTTTTAAAACCACTCTCTACCACCTTATCTATGTCACCATCAGTAATACCAATTATTGGTACATTGAAACGATATAATATATCTGCCGCTACCAGTGTGGTATCATCACCCACCGTTACCACAAAGTCAGCGTCCTTTAAAAGATAAACATCTTCAGCAGCATGGTTTAAAAAGGCTATGGTTAATGTTTCTGTTTCAGGAAAATCTTTAGATTTTAATTTATTAGATTTTTTAGTTTCAGCAACACGTGGTTTTACTTTAGATCTACGCAGAAGTCCGGTCTTCACAATGGCCGTGTCCAGATTTAAAGGGCCTAATTTTTCCACCCCGTGCTCTTTGAGAATTCCTCCTTTCATATCAGTTATAATACCATTCTGGGCAACAATAATCACCTCCTCAGAGGTGGATCGGCCCACCACAATACCATTTACAAAAATATTCTCATCCGGAGATACTCCCACCAATTTTCGGTAAGTTTTGGCTTTAATGGGATCTTTATAACTGGTACGGTGCCCACAATCACTTCCTTTTAAGAATATTTCCCTCATGATGGAGTCGGGTTTGATGATTTTCAGTTCCATAACCCCTGCAACTTCCTGGGCCAGTTCCATTACCGATTTTCGCCAGGGTATCACGCTTCCATCAGATTCTCCGGGTCTCTCAATTTGAATAAGTGGGGGTTTGTATTCAGACCGTTTGAATACTTTATATCCAAAGGCATGGCCGGTGACACTGGATTTACCATAATTAATTAAAAAAACAACATCGCATTCTTCCTGGGCGAATTTATCTACCGATGCACTGGGGAGTCTTTTGGTGGAAATGTCAATTGTTTGCTCCATATGAGCATCGTAAACTGCAGTTCGTCCCATGGTTCCCCCTAATCTGGCTTTTACTTCACCGTAATTACCTAAGAGTTCTATGATTTTCTTTGCATAACCTGAGTCCACAATGTGAGGACCATGTACCACGACACCAATTTTCATGGATAATGCTTAGGGTAATTAATATGTTATAATTTGCTGTTATTTTTAAGAATGATTCTTACGATTTCATTTTTGGTGAATAAATTCACCTCCAAATCATTAATCTAATGAACTAAAATATAAAAAAATCCCTGACAATTGGGATAACATCTTATTTGAAATATCAGCCATTTTTGAAAATATGTTGAAAAACAGTATTTTTTTAAATTATTTCTTAAAATCCAGCATCTCTTCCATGTCATAAAATATATTGCAGAAAGATTTGCAGGCCACTTCAAGTTCACCCTGGCCCGCAGGCGTTAAAGAATAATTTTTGTTTTCATCCACTGTGATTAAACCATTTTTCCGGAGTTCTTTTAGTGCAGGGTAAATGGTACCGGGACTGGGTTTGGTTCCCCTTCTTTTCTCCAGTTCTCTGCCTATTTCAGCCCCATTCATGGTTCTTTTGCTCAGTATCCATAAAATAAGGTAGGTCAAATAGCCTTTCATCTCACAGCATTTCATATTTTTACTTATATTTTCAATTAAAAATATTTTACCCATTTATTACCTCAGCAATTTTTAATAATATGGTATCGTATATGCAATATCGTATAACCGATAATTATATATATATTATTATCGTATAACCGATATTGTCGCAAGACAATGGAGGTAAAGACCATGAAAGATAAAGAGTGTAAAATTGTTTGTGGAGAAAAAATTGTAGCAACTCTAGTGAAAACTGAAAAAGGACTTGAAATAAAGTGTACTGAAGAAGGAAAAGAAATTTGTAAAGATATAAAAGTATGCTGTGACTAAACAGCCCCCTATTTCTTTTTTTTTCAACGGCTGCGTTTAGAATAAGATTTAATAACACTTAAAAAATAAAATAATATTAAATTACACGATAATTGAAAGTTACAAGGGAAAACTATGAATCCTATATTAAATACCATAAAAAGCCGCAGAAGTATTAGAAAATATCTTCCCACGCAGATTAAGGATGAAGAATTGGAATTAATAATTGAAGCAGGAATCTATGCACCTTCTGGCCATAATGACCAGCCATGGCACTTCACCGTGATTCAGGATAAAGAATTAATCGATTTCATGAGTGAAGAGTCAAAAAAGGTTATGGCAGAGCTACCCGTGGACTGGATTGCTGCCATTGGAAAAAGCGAGACATTAAATATATTTTACCATGCACCAACCGTGATAGTGGTCTCTGGGAAAAAAGATGCCACGTCCCCATTTGCTGATTGCTGTGCCGCTATCCAGAACATGCTACTGGCCGCAGAAAGCATGGATATTGGATCATGCTGGATAGGGCTTGCCAGATTTTTCTATGAAAATCCAGAAAATTTAAAGAAATTAAATATTCCAAAAGATTATGAACCTCATTATTCCGTTTCTTTTGGCTACAAAGCAGTATCAACACCTAAAGCTCCTGAAAGAAACAGAAATGTAGTTAATTACATCAAATAATATTAAAATAGAAATAAAAAATAGGAATAAGCAAAAAAGGATTTAAAAGTGAATGAAATGAAAGTCTTGGCCATTAATGAAGCCCCCTAAAAAATGGAACACTTCACAGCTCATTATAATGCCTTTGAAATGGGAGTTAGATTTGCAAAAATCGGAAATTCCAACCAAAATAAGCTAAAAAACTAAAAGAAATATATTAATTCATTTATTTTTATTTTTAATCCGTTTTTTATAAATGGATGAACCACAAATTTCACAATCATCAAAAGGATAATCATCAGAGTACTCTTTTTTGCATCCTTTACAAATTAGCTTCCAACCATAAATCTGTTTAATACCCGAGGTTAAAACGCTTTTAAAAGGTATTTTTAATATTTTCAAGGCGTTTTGTATAGTATAATCATCGGTGATTACAATTACATTCTCCTGCTGGTTTTTTAAATGTAATGCCAAAGCAATTAATTTTTGATCCACATGAGACAACCTTAAAACATCCCCTGAAGATTTTATGGTTTCCTGTACACGTTCCATGGATTTAAGATCAGGTTCTATTATCTGCAGATAACCATCTTTAATGGCCGTTTCTAAAATCGTTTTTGAATTAATATCTTTCACCTCATGGGTGACCTCAGGGATAGTATAATTAAATGGATTTGATGGCCGATAACCGCCAATAAAAGCCGAAGCATCCAATACATAATATTTTTTCTGCACTAAAAAATCTCCTAAAAAGTATTAAATTTGATTATTCAAATATCAATTTATGCTCATTATTTAAGCAAATAATTCATTAAATCAGATATTATCGGTTTTAATGTCCTAAATTCAATTATTAATATTCAAACAAAACCTTTTTATTAGTTGAAAAACATATAATAATCACGGGTAGGGTGATTAACTCTCAAACTTATTATCGTTGCTAAAATTGGAATTGACACCGCCTCCAATCCGATTTTACTCCCTACCCCTATAAAACCTTTAACTTTTTTTATTACTAAATTTTCCTCGAATTGTGTGGTAATATAAACCTTTTGATTTGATTTTTAACCAAAATTATATTAATGATAGTCATTATAATATCATGTCCATATATCATTTTTAGAGGATTAATGTTCTTTTAAGGCAATATTAACAAGAATTATTGAAAGAATTATTTGAGTCTATTTTTTGAAACTTTGAGGTTATGGAAATAGTCCTGATTTTTTATATGATTAATGAATTATGTAATATCTGCTTATTATGTCTCCCTCTTAATTAATCTAATAATTACAAGATATAACTAATTACTAAAAAAACTAGAAAAAAAATTACAGGTGATCTTTATGAAAAGTGAAAGTATGGAGCAGCACCGTAAATCAGCGGGTTCCAATATAAAATGTGGTGTGATTACCCTTAGTGATTCCAAATTTGCTGATTCTAAAGAAAATAAAAAAACAGATTTATCGGGGGCACTATTGATAGAGTCTTTAGAAAAAAAATACGAAGTAGCGGCCTATTCTATCATACCTGATGAATCAGAACAACTCCTATCTAACATTGAAGATATGATCTTAAGCAAAAATGTAGATGTCATCATTTCAACTGGTGGAACCGGGATTGGAAGTAGAGACATCACTGTGGAAACTTTAAAACCCCTTTTTGAAAAGGAATTAAATGGTTTTGGGGAAATTTTCCGCTACGAGTCTTACCAGGAACTGGGGGCCGGCGCCATATTAAGCCGGGCTACTGCAGGAGTTTATAAAAAAACATTACTCATCGCCCTTCCAGGTTCGCCTAATGCTGTTAAATTAGGTTTAAAAATATTTCTTAATGAATTAGGACATCTGGTTAAACATCTGAAAGAATAAGATAATTTAATAGAATAAAAAAGCTAAAAATATGGGCTAATAATCAATTTTAATCAATTAATTATAATAATATTTATGGTTAATCATAATCCCCGATTATGCTGATTGATTATGGTGATTAATAGGAGTTAATCCATAAATTCATTAATCGAGATCAAAGGCTCCAGTTTTATTCCTTTCTTTTCAAAGTTATCTAAAGCACCCTCAGCACGATCCACAACCACAAAAGCCCTTTTAACAATCCCTTTATTTTCCTCAATAGCATTTATGGCCTTAATAAGTGAGTTTCCAGTGGTTGTGACATCTTCCACCACAATAACATTATCCCCTTCTTTTAAATCCCCTTCAATTAATTTAGAAGTCCCGTAACCTTTTTTTTCCTTCCTAATCATTAACAGAGGGAGTTTTGAATTTAAAGAGACTGCTGTGGCAATGGGTACTGCCCCTAAAGCCGGTCCGGCAACTTTATCTATATCTTCGTTTTCTATTTTGGCGGTTATCAAATCAGCAATGGCCTGTAAAATTTCCGGGTCGGTAATGGCTTTTTTCATGTCCACATAGTAGTCACTTTCTTTTCCAGAAGATAGAATAAATTTTCCGAATTTTATCACTTGATTTTCCTGTAGTAGGTTCATTAAATGTTTTTTTTGACTCTGATATTCCTCTTGCATGAATTACAAACTCCTTTCTCGGGATAATAACAGTCTGAACACACCAATCCTCCGCAAAGAGCACAAGTATATAATTTAGCGGCCTTTCCACATAAATTGCATATTCCTTTTACTTCCACAAAAACACCCAAAAATAAACAGTAGCAGTCGGATTGTTAAATAAAAATTAATTAAAATTAGATTTAATGTAATATGGTTTAGAGCACTTTAATTAGTCTAAACCACTTTTAAGCAGTACTTTGTCACCTATTTTTTTCACCATGTCATAAGGAACTATAGTTTCCCCTTTAGACAATCCTAATCCTTCAGAGAGTCCCCCTTTACCTAAAACCAAAGCTTCGATTTTTTGAGCTTCCGGATCCATCTCTACATCTTTAACTTTTCCGATAATAGTTGCAGAATTATCTAAAACCTCTTTTCCTATAATTTCTTCCACGATTCGCATTATTATCACCACTAAGTAATTTGTGTTGCAAATTATTTAAATTTATTTGATGCCAGAGTTATTGTCAGGATAAAATTAAAAAATAAAAATTTGGAATTAAATTTGAAATCAATATAAATTGGAATAGATATCAAAATCCTGACCAAATTCTAGATTAACTTAAATATTAACTAAAATGAGTCATGACCGATTTTTTTAAAAATACATTAAAAAAATAAGGGTTTGAAGGATCATAATCCTTCAAAACATTTGTCCAGATGTTCTTTACTGGGTGCTCTGGTAAGCAGACTTACTACTATAGTTATAATAGCCGCGATTGGGAGTCCAATTATTATAGGATCTATGGCACCCCATGGAGCAGCAGCAATGACCGTGGGTTGGCCAGTTAAAAGCTGGGAGATACCTAAAGCCATTGCTGATTTTTTGAATACAAAGACTAA
Source organism: Methanobacteriaceae archaeon UBA587 (assembly GCA_002504725.1). Lineage (GTDB taxonomy): Archaea > Methanobacteriota > Methanobacteria > Methanobacteriales > Methanobacteriaceae > UBA587. The sequence goes on from DATN01000010.1 coordinate 34,159, forward strand.
CCAGAAGAGCGTAATGATTACTCCACTGACCATTCCGGCAATAACTCCATTTTTGGTGGATCCTCTCCAGTACAATGCACATACGTACATGGATAAGAAAGCTACAGCAGTAAGGGAGAACCACATGGCAGTACCCACCGCAATAATATTGGCAGGGAGTATTAAACCAAGGATTACTGCTATAAGTACGGCAATGGCAATTCCTCCACGGGCAATTAATATGGAAGATCTGCCTTTTTTATTGGATAATGTTTCATAGATATCTCTACCCAGAGCAGTTCCCTGCACATGGAACTGGGCACTCAGAGTAGACATGGCTGCCGAAAGCAGAGTAATCATGAACAGGTAAGCAAACCACAGAGGCATGGCCTGGCTGATAAATAGGGGTATGATTTTATCAGCATTTCCTCCAGCGGCCTGGATAGCAATTTGACCAGTCTGCTGGTAGAAAAATACGTTGGATAAAGCCCCTACAATAAAAGCAGTACCAGTCATAAGGAATATAAATACTCCACCAACTAAAACTGCCCGGTTCAGCTCCCTGTTGGATTTAACCGTCATGAAACGGACCACCAGTTGTGGTTGGGATAAAACCCCAATTCCCACCCCTAAAATCAAAGTGGATAATAAAGACCACCAGAAAGGACTGCCAAATGCTGGCATGGTTGTCCAGCCTGTGGCACCGGTAGCTGCCGCTTCCGCCGGAACCAGACTGGCCATATTAGTTAAAGCCTGATGAGATTCGGTTACCCCACCCAGCATCCAGTAGGTGGCTACCAGTAAGAATATCATTCCAAAGAACATAATGGTTCCCTGCAAGGCATCCGTGTACATTACACCCTTAATTCCACCGAATATCACATATACTGCCACAATAATAGCCATGGCTAAAAGTGCCACGGTATAATCTAAGCCCAGAGTGGTTTCCACAAAACGGGCCATACCAATCAGCACCACCGATGCGTAAAGGGGCATTCCTACAAATATAACTGCCCCTGAGAAGTACTGGATGAATTTACTTTCAAATCTCTTTGATATAAACTCTGGAAAGGTGAGTGCACTTATATTGTGCCCCATTTTCCGGGTCTTTTTTCCAAAAAATACAAATGCTATAAATATTCCCACTAATATGTTCAGGACAGTTAACCATAACAGTCCCATCCCATAGATACCGGCAACGCCACCAAAACCTACAATGGCCGCGGTACTGATAAATGTAGCACCATAACTCAGAGCCATGATATAAGGGTGAGTGGTTCGCCCGGCAACCATGAAATCTTCAGCAGTTTTAGTCCGTTTCCAAGCTACATACCCAGTATAACCAATTATAATCATATATGCCAAAATAATAATTGATAATAATAATATATTCATATAATCACTAAACCCCATTAAAATGATTTAAAATTTAATCCAGCTTATTTCAAATTAATATTTTATTGCTCTTTTTATACTCATTTTGATGATAGCCTCCATTTAATCTCCAAGAATTAAATTCAAAAGAATTATTGAAATTCATTACTATCTAAACAATTATATTATTTAAAAATTGCCAAATGTTTTTTGAATATTAATAAATCTAATTATAAATAAGTAAATATAAGATTCAATAATAAAAATTTAGAATTTAAATTAATTCAAATTAAATAATAAATAAAATTATAAAATAAAATATTTGAGAATATTGTATTAGATTTATGCCAATTCACTAATCAGCCGGATCCAAAAAAATAAGCACAGTGATAACATGATATGGAACAAAGAAGCCGAATGCATGTCCAATAAAGAAAAAGAAGAATTACAACTAAAATTATTAAAAGAAGTGGTTAAAAGGGCCTATGAAAATGTTCCTTATTATAAAAATCGTTTTGATAAATTGAATATCAGACCAGAAGATATTCAAACTTTAAAAGATATTGAAAAATTACCATTTACCACTAAAACTGATTTAAGGGATGCTTATCCTTTTGGAATGTTTGCGGTTCCAGAAGAAGAAATAATAGAGGTCCATACCTCCTCAGGAACAACGGGTAAACCCACAGTATCAGGATATACTCAAAAAGACCTGGAAATCTGGGGAGAAGTGATGGGTAGAGCACTTACTATGGCCGGAGCTGGTAGGAAAGACAAAATACAAAATTGTTATGGTTACGGGCTTTTCACAGGAGGATTAGGTGTTCACTACGGAACACAGGCTGGATCGTTTGTGAGGATTGACTCTTTGTTATTCAACACCCAACCCCACAATCCCTTAAATTTCTTAAAAATTGTTTTCTTATCTTTTTTCTTGAATTCTTTCCGGAAATCTCGTTTAAGGGTAGGAACCATTAGATAACCTGTTTTAGGATTTATATATCCTACAAAACCATATTGGCTTCGAGTTAGATCTTTGGCATGTTCTAAAACAAGATATGAAATATCATCAATTGAGGATTGAGACAGGAGATTTCTTGATAATTTAGCCAGAGCATTGTTAATTGAAACTTCCCGTGACAAGGCGGTTTCCATCTTTTTACGTTCAGTAGTGTCACGTGCTGAAGTTAAAACAATTTTTACATCACTTTTCTCATCAAATTCTGGCACTAACAATGCATCTATCCATATACCCTTCGGGAGTTCAAATTCAATGTGGTTATTTTTTTTGTTTTGAATACTTTGTCAATAGCTTTCTCCCACAATTTCACTAAATCCTTTGGAAATCCCATTTCCTTAAGTGTTTTACCTATAAAGTCCTCAGGCATAATACCTGTAAACTTTTCAACAATGGGATTTACATAAAGGTGTCTGTGCTCTCTATCATGACGCATGATAAGGTCAATTGAATCATCGGATAAAGCCCTGAAACTTTCTTCACTATGTTTTAAGGCTTCTTCCATTTTTTTACGTTCAGTCATATCTATAAAACTTTCTAGTAGGCATTCACGTCCTGCTAATTTTATTGGAATCACAGTTTTTAATATGGGTATTTCATTACCTTTAACATCTAAAAGAACACGTTCAGAATTATCTAAAACTTGATCAAGGTCACTGATGGGGCATTTACCTTCGTCAGCGGGGCATATGTATCTGTGACATATATTTCCCATAATTTTTTCTTTTGAAACACCTATGAGGTCGGCGGCTACTTGATTAACATCAAGTATTTCATGGGTTTTCTCATCAACTACAATAATTCCAGTGTGGACTGAAGAAAAAATGGTTCTTTGATATTCTTCACTATGTTTTAAGGCTTCTTCCATTTTTTTACGTTCAGTGATATCTCGTGCAGTAATTATAACAAACTTTACCTCACCTTTTTCATCAAATTCAGGCACTAAAAAAGCATCTATCCAAGTACCTTTAGGAAGTTTTAATTCAACATGATCATCGGTTTTGGTTTCAAAAACTTTATAAACAGTCTCTTTGTACAGTTTAACTAAATCATCAGATAAACCAAGTTGTACAAACTTTTTGCCAATAAAATCCTCTGGAGGAATACCACTTAGCTTTTCGATTGTTGGATTCACATAAAGATTTCTGCATTCTCGATCAAAAAGCATGATAATATCAAATGAAGTCTCAGCTAATGTTCTAAAACTTTTTTCAATACCAGTTAAAGCTTTTTCTATTTGCATAAGTGCATCATTATCTCTCACAGTACCTAGGAAAACACTTTTTGGACCATAGTTTTTAAGTTCAGTGACAACTATTTTAACAGGTATAATCTTCCCCTTTTTAGTATGTAAGTTAATTTCAAAAATAGGAAATTTTTTAGCTTCAATTATCTTTTTTATTCCTTTACTCAAGATTTCAGCTGATTCAGGGTATATATCTTTCATTTTCATGGATAAAAGCTCTTTTTTAGAATATCCTGAGAGTTGAATTAGCTTTTTATTTACATCTAAAATCTTCATATCTTCAGAGAAGATGTTTATTGGAACTTTAGAATTATTAATAGGGAATTTATATCCCTCTTCAGATTCTTTAAAAACCTCATTTAAATGTATTTTTTCATTGAAACTATCAGGTTCTACAAAGATGTCTTCTGATTTGTTAGATTCATTTACATCTTGACGTTTTTTCTTTTTTTTATAGTGCATAGTAACAAAACCCAAATCACGACTGCTAACACTATTTTTTTGATTAGGATTAACCAGATTCTAGTCATATTATTAATTTTCTACACATATATATCTAACAAATTTAAATAAGGATACTAAATTTAGTAATATTGTAGCTTGAATTTTGAGATTCATTTTTTTATCAGTTATTAATTTAAAGTTTAGATTATGGAAACACATATTTTAAGGTATAATTCACAGTTTAAGCAGATAATATCAGTTATAATAATTTAAAATGCATTTGTTATAAAAAAAGTCTTATTAAATTAATAATTTTTGAATCCCCTTTTTTAATCTTTTTTAGGGGGCTTTTTTGAGAATTATATTTTGAGATGTTTTAGAACTTTTATCATCAAATCTATGAGTTGCGAAGTTTATCCACTTTTAAAGTTAGATTAAATAAGATAATCATGCCAAAAAAAATAAAAAAACAAAAAACTAATAGGATATTATTAACTCATTTATCATTAAAAAATAATGGGGGGAACATATTAAACTGAGTTAACATCCCATTAGCGTTTGTATGTGTTTGCCAGTTCTTTATTGACTTTCACTACATCTGGAGGTAGTTCTTTTAGATCTTCTGGAACTGGTCCTAATGCATCTGCTTTTGCCTGATCATCGATAACCGAGCCTGCAGGCACAAGTCTACCATCAGATATCTTCACGTTGTTTGTTACCACTGCATTGTGTAATATAACACAGTTTTTACCTATGGTTGCTTTGAATATCACTGCACCAAAGCCAATAAAACTTTTATCATCAATAAAGACAGGACCGTGAATTATAC
>DATN01000005.1:0-298 GCA_002504725.1 Methanobacteriaceae archaeon UBA587
AATAGACAGCTTTTTAGGACACGAGTAGAAGACTTGTTTGATGGGGCGGGGATGTAAGCTTCGAGGCTTCGGCCGAGTTGTTGAGTCCGCTGCTTCCAACGTTCGCTTGCGTAATTTCAATTATTTGGTGTAAATAGTTTTCCTGTTTACTAATTACTTTCTTTGTGGCTAGTTTTTCCTAGTTATGTGTTTTTTTGTTTGGTTAGGTGTATTCAGTTGGGGTGAAGTGTGCGGGTTATTGTATGTTTATCTGTAGTTTTTTTATGTTTTCGTTCATTGGTTCGGCGACCATAGCGGA
>DATN01000005.1:580-37380 GCA_002504725.1 Methanobacteriaceae archaeon UBA587
TGCCGGCCATCCTTTTCACAATTTACTAATTCACAATTTACTAAATTTTATAAATTTCTGTCTGATTATGAGATGTAGTCCTCTTAGTGGAAACTCTCTTTTTACATTCACCCCCCTTTTTTATATTTCTGGGCGGTTTATCCGCCCAACCCCCCTTTATAGAACTATTTTTTAGGACTATTTTTAATGGGGAAATCATTATTTAAAAAATATATGTGTCATGTTCTGCAGTTTTATTTGATACCAATCACTAAAACTAAAAGATCACCATTTATTAAAATTATACTAAACAACTAAATAGCTGCAGAACCAATTAATTACTGTCACATCTTACGACTGATGCCTACGGTCCTCCTAAGATTTAGGCGATAGCCAGGTATGATTAGGAGAAACCCAGCATTGGACAGACTGCCTGCTTCGAGGGTTGCTCGGGGAGGGAAGGGTTATCTACCTGTGAACCAGCTGAGTTAGTATGCAGGCAAAATCACATTTATATATTACTTTTTTAATTATTCCAATAATATTAATGTCAATTAAAATAAAATAACGGATATAAAAATAAGATATTAATTTGATGAATCCTAATTAGATGAACTAATAATTGGCTATGTTTTTTCTAAATTAAGTTTCTTTTAAATTCAACATACTCTACAATAGTACCATCAGGGTGAAGAACGCGCATATTCATGCCGGTAGGGACTTCTTTGGGTTCACTCAGAATATGTGCTCCATTTTTATCTAATTCTTCCTGAAATTCTTGAATAGAATCTACTAAAAAAGTGAGCTGGGTATCTTTAAAAGGTTTCAAATCTTTTTCAGAACCTGCTATTAATAATATAGGTCCAACTGCTGCTAATTCCAGACCTGCTGGATGTTCAATAATCATCTTGCATTTTGCATCGAATATATTTTCATAATATTTGATATGAGTATATAAATTCAGAGGATCCACATAAATCCGGCTAAAAACTTTTAATATTTCCATTTACCCACCTTATGATAATCAAATTCTAGACTAATTCCACATAAAATATTTAATTATTCTATGCTTTTATTAGATAAATTATTTATCATTAGATTTTTTTATTTATCACAGTATTGGATTATATCCTTCAAAAATAAACTTAAAATAAAAATAAAGAATTATTTATTAGATTCACCCATTATTCTCTCAAAGTCAGCAAATTGTTCGCTTATCCAGTGGTATATGGTGCGCTGGGAAACAATATCTTGTAAAGAACTCAGACGATTTTCCCTATCTTTTTTACTCATTTTTATGGCCTGATAAAATGCATCTGCGGTCTGTTTAATATCAAATGGGTTTACAGGGAGTACATGATCTTTAAGTTCATCATAACATCCGGCGTTCTCAGATAGGATTAACAAGCCATGATTCTCATTAACCACCGAGGCTTCTTTAGGTACAATATTCATGCCATCGGCAATGGGATTCACCAGCAAACAATCATAATTTTTAAAGGCGGCCACTACTAGTTGGTAATCTGCTCTAAACAGGCATTCAATGGGTTTCCAGCCGTCACCAGCATATTTATCATTGACTTCGCTGATCTTTTGTTGGATAAGTTCATAATACTCTTTATACTCTTTAATCTGTTGCCGGGTAGGTTTTCCAGTGGATAAAAACTTCACCTTGCCATGGTATTCCGGATGATTTTTAAGAAATAGATCATAGGCCTCAAATCCGCGTATTATATTTTTACTGAGATCTGCTCTATCTGTACGATAAATTAAAAATTTATCCCCTTTCATATCCTTTATTAATTCTTCTTTGGCACGTACTTCTTTTGAATTGGCCATTTTTTTAATACCATTATAATCTACCGAAATAGGATAACTTTTCACGTGAGTGGTTACTCCACGATACTGAACCCGCCCCTGCTCATAATCAACCTTATCAGCAAATTCTTCACAGCACTGGATGAAGTTAGTGACATAACGGGGAATATGAAATCCCAGGATGTTGTTGGATAACATTCCCTCGAGTATAGCTTTTCGCATATATTGGGGCAGTATCTGGAAGTATTCACATTGGGGCCATGGTATGTGTATGAACTGGCTCAAGAATATGTCCCCTAATTCCTGCCGGATGAAAGAGGGACATAGATAGAGGTGATAATCTTGCAGCATAATCAGGGGTTCTTTATGGTTCCTTTTACTTTCTTCCACCACTTTCTGGGCAAATCTTTTATTGAGATACACGTATCCATTTTCCCAAGCTGCATGAGTTTTTTCATCAATAGTGGGAGTGTAAGGATTATTCCACATGTAATGCTGTACAAACCACAGCAGGGGATTACTTATAACACTGTAATATTCTTCATACCGGTTCCGATCAACCACCACAAACGGGACCCAGAATTGAGGATCCTTTTCAGGGATAGGTACCCTGTTATCAGGAAATTGTCCTGCCACTTCTGCATCACCTAAAGTCATGGCACTGGCTATCCAGGTACCATTCAGGGCCTCCATTAAAGGTAGAAGTGTTGAAACAAGTCCCCCAGCTCCACGTTTCATTTCTATTTGCTTCCCATTTTTATGAAACTCCACCGGGCCCCGATTAGAGACCACTATCAAATTTTTATCCTTTAAAAACTCTAAGATATTGTTTTGCTGTGGATAACTCATTTATACACCTTATTTAATATTTTTAGACAATTCATTGACGTAATTTATAGATCAATTCAAATTCAGAGATTAATTCAGATGAAAATCTTCAAATGCACTGAAATCATTCTTCAAGATTTCCAGGAGGGACTGCATGTACCGGAAATTAAGCAAAGCTTCAATGGGATTGAACTTCATCTATCATTGATTTCACAGATTTAGTTAATCCTTGTAACTCTCCGGCAGAGTTAGATTCTAAATAAACTCTTATCAGTGGCTCGAACCGGGAGGGCCTAATTAAAATTAAAGAATCATCAAAATCAACTCGTATACCGTCAATGGTATTCACCTGGTATTTTGATGCGAATTTATCCCTAAAAAAATCAATGATTCGTGCTTTGTGTTCATGTTCACAGTCTATAGTGAAAACATTGCGATTATAATCATCTATTTCACCTGCCAGGTGAGATAATGTGCTATCCTTTTGGGCCATGATTCCTAACAACTTAACCACCGCGAAGATAGCATCAAAACATACTTGGAATTCAGGAAAAACATACATTCCAGGTTCATCACCACCAAAAATAGCATTATTTTCACTTATACTCGTTAATACTTGATTTACAGAGGTTTTAATTAATTTGCCTTGCTTTTCCTCTGTAATTTTATCTAAATATTTAGAAACAACTACTGATGATACTATGCTGGCCCCTGGATTTTCTTCTAATACATATTTGCTGAATAGGCCCAATATGGTCTGATCTCTGATTCTATTTCCTTTTTCATCAATAAAAACCACCATATCCATATCATTATCAAAAATAACTCCCATATCTGCCCCTACGGCAGTGGTGACTTCTGATACTAAGGCTATCCTATGGGGGCTGGGTTCGGGGTAATTAAAGTCAGAATGGCTTTCTTTACAACCAATAATTATATTTTGACATCCCAAATCATTTAATATCTGGGAAGCAAAGGGCTGATTTATACTTTCTTCACAATCTATAACTAACACAAATCCTTTTTCTTTTATTGCTTCACTAGGTGCTTTTTGAAGAATTTTTCTTAGATATTGGTCCTTATGGGATGGGGCGTATTTTAAATTACCTATATTGTCCCAGGACACTTTTTCAGCATTTCTCTGCTCTAAGGGAATTTCATAATCACTGAATATTTTTATATTTATGTCCTCTGGTCTTAAATGGGATTTGGATATGGTAATCATGACTGTGGCATTAAATAGGGTTAAATCAAAGTGTATGAGTGGTATGGGGATTATTCCCAGGTCTATTACATTGATACCGGCAGACATTAGTCCTGTGGTTAAACTTCTTTTAATCATCTGCGATGGTGTATGGGAATCCCGTCCTACCAGAACATTTTGTTCATGACTCAGATAATTACCTACCAGGACACCTAAATGGGAGGCAAATTTATTGGTAATTTCTTTATTAACCACTCCTCGTATGTCCTGGACATATTTTGACATTTTGGTCTCCTAATTTAAATGAATAATATATTGATTAATTAACTCTTAATAATGCTAATGAGGCCCGTTCTTTTTAGCGAATTAATTCAATGATAGTGACTCCTCAAAAAAGATTCATAGCATCCGATTTTATTTAGCTTCTAAAGGATAATCTGCATCTATGTATGATTCCGGTAAAATCCTGGTTTTATTGGTAATGGAACGATTAGAACCAATTAAACTGGAGAATCCTATATGTACTGAATTTCCTAAAATGGCTCCCCTCTCAATTACACAGCCTTCATCTAAAACACACTCTGAATCAATTATACAGTCTTTTAAATGGGAGTCTGAGTTTATAATGCTATTGGAAAGTATTACTGATCCGGAAATGGATGTATTTTTATCTACAGTCACGTTATTTCCTATAACTGTATTTTTACCCAGTACACAATCTCTTTCTATGGTGCTGCCATCTCCAATCACCACCGGCCCGATGATACGCACTTTGTCTTCAATAATAACATCGTTTCCTATCCAGATATCTCCAAATTTTCCTACACTTTCTTTTAGGTAGTTTCCAGGAGGATATGGTCTTATTTTTTTATTCAAAACATCTCTATTTGCTTTTAGAAAGGTTTCTGGTCTCCCCACATCATTCCAGTAACCATCTAAAATGTAACCATAAATTCCTGCTTTTTCTTTAATGAGTTGGGGGAATACATCATTGGAAAAATCAACAGGGCCCTGGGAATGGTCGATATAATCCAGTATTTCAGGTTCTAAAATGTAGGTTCCGGTGTTGGCGATTTTACTAAAAACTTCATGGGGTGATGGTTTTTCTAAAAATTTGGTTATCCGCTGGTCTTTATTCAGCACAGCAATTCCAAAATGGGAGGGATCTTTTACAGGAGTAAGCAGGATGGTGGCCAGGGCTTTTTTTTGCTGGTGAAACTTTAATAATTGCTTAAGATCTACATCCACCAGTACATCTCCACTCAAAACAAAAAAAGTATCATCAAGGTGTTTACCGGCTTTATTCACCCCGCCGGCAGTACCCAGGGGTTTATTCTCTATAGAATATTTAATATTTAATTCAGGGTATCTCTTTTCCAGTAGTTTTTTTAAATGGTTCTTTAAATAGTTTAAAGTTACCACTACATCTTCATACCCTTGTATTTTAAGTTTCTTTATAATATAATCAATCATAGGCCGGTTAGCAATTGGAATAAGTGGTTTTGGTCTGATTAGAGTCAATGGTTGTATACGGGTCCCCTTTCCTCCGGCCATAATAATGGCCTTTTTCATGGGTATTAATATGTGAGTTGTCTTAAATAAAACTTTCTAAAAAAATACTTATCCGTTCTTTATTTCCTTATTTAACCTTTAAAAAGTCCTTGATTAATCTAACAACCATCTGAAAAATTTAAGAACTTCATTAACATTACACACAAAAAATGATGCGCTATTTTTAACATAACTTGGTATTTCACTGGAGAGCACCACAATGCTACCGTTAAGTAATGGCTTGCTCTTTTCCAATTCATTAAGTTTAGTAAAAGCGTCGAAATCTGTGATGTCATCACCTAAATAAATAACTTTTTTTAATTCATGTTCTTCTATGATTTGTTGGATGATAATTCCTTTATCATAATCTAGAGGGGGTTTTAGTTCCACCACTTTACGACCCTCTTTTATCTGGATGTTTTCTGAAGAAGGATATTTTTTCAGGCAATTTATTATCTTATCCCGGATCAGGTCACCTTCCGGGCAGCCACGGTAATGGATGGAATAGCAAATCTCTTTGTCCTCAAATAATATGCCTTCTATGTCACATAACTCCCTATTTAATTGCCCAGCACTCTCTTTAATAGAAGGGAGGTATTGTTTTATATCTTTTATTGTAGAATAATCTCCACCAAAGGAGTACTCCAGTCCATGATTTCCCACATATAATATGTCTTCCACACCCACCATTGTCTGAGCATCTTTAACAGATCTCCCACTGATAACTGCCAGTAAACCAAATTTATCCCTTAATTTGATTAAAATATCGTGCATAGCTGGAGTAACCACAGCTTCCTGGGGAGTAGATGCTATTTCACTGATAGTACCATCTATATCTGTTATAATGGCTGTTTCACCACTATTTTTGAAGTCTTTAAAGAACTCTAAATTATCAAATAGGTATCTTGACATTATTTTTACCGTTGATTTATAAGCTTATGGTCTTAAATTATTTATTTTCAATTATCAGTTCAATAATCATAGTTTCCATGTTAAATGGGAGATTATAATGATCAAATGAGATTTTTTCAGTTTTTAACTGTTTACTATCTTTTTAGATAATTTAGGATGATTATATTTATTTAATACATTATTTCAGGATTTTTCAGGTACTTTTGGAGATGCTGGATAATTATATAGGGATCATCGGCCACCACAGTACTTCCAAAGAGTTCCATTCCTCCCATGTCTGAAGTAGGCCGAAATACATTTCCTCTGTCCACTATTTTAATTAAATAAGGAAATTCATACTTTTGATTTAGTGGAGGACCATAAATAGCTAAATTAAAACTATGTACTCCTAAAACATCAATAAAACAGCGGAGAGTATTAAAAATAATTTTTTTAGAATTTTCATTTTCAGAGGGTGTTTCCTGGGAAATGATGATGATTTCCTTTTCTTTGGTGGGGGTGAGACTGGCATATATATGCTGGTCTTTTAGGGAGAATCCCAGACCCAGTGCCTTATGAACCTTAAATAAATCATTGAAGTAATTATTCTCATGTTCTTTCCGGTATCTCCGGGAGGCCTGATGTAATAATCCCATCCGGGCATAAGGAATGGTGCGGGTCATGAGAATCTGGGCATGTCCATGTATCTGGGAGGCGCCTGCTTTATAAAGACAGTTCCAAACAAAAAATGGGAATTGGTAATCAGGTTCTTCCTCAAAAACTCGCCTGAACCAGGCAAAACCAGTATCAATGTAATCAGATAATTCTTCAAAATCAAATTCCAGGGGGTTATGGTTATCAAATATAACTAGACTGCTCCAAACATCATATTTGGCCAGATTGGCTGCGGTTATGGAATATTTTCCTTTAATTCTTCCTGCGGATTTTTCTATATCCTTAGAAGAATTTATTATATCATTAGAAAAAACATCAGAGGGGGTGTATTTTTCTGGCTGGCAGAAATCACAGTTTTTTTTAGAATTATTTATCAAGGCCGCCAGTTTTTTCTTTTCTCCTTCTTTTTCTATTTCCCTTTCGCTTATATTTTTATTTTCTTTTTTTTCTAATTCATTTCCCATTTCTTCTTCATTTTTATGGGGATGATTTTCTTTTCCCATACCTGGTCTCAAAGTACGTAAATGATTAAAAAGAGCACCTTCGCCCGTCCACTTATTGAAAATTCTCACTATATCTTGTTGTTGGATACGATTAACCACTTCTTCTTCGGACTCTATAGGCTTACCCTCATGGTCTGTAGCTGCAAAATGTTTTCTTACCTTGCTTCTTAAATCTAAAGGAATTTTCATGGTTCCTTTTCCAGAATAAATGGAGAAAATTCTATTAAAAATAATATAAGATTCTTTGTCACGGCTTTTAAGCTGTTTAACATTTTCTTCCAGTTTCATAATGGAAGCCATAATAGTTCACACCCCATTTATTATTTGCTTTTTGGAATATTTATAAATAAATATGAAAATGATAGTAAAGAGGGATATCTCCGGCTAGCTCAATAAAATCGGGGTGAACTTAAATAACATGAAAGCTTTATTATTGCGGGTGGGTATTGACAAGGGATGTGGTGGTGCTCTGGCCCCTATTTTTGAAGATGGTTCTTTTGAATATATTCCCATACCAGAACAAAAGATTAATAAAATGGACATGAGAACATTTGCTAATACTAGAGGAGCACATGGGAGATATATGGCAGAATACTTGCCTGAAAAGACCCAAAACAAGAAAATACATTTTGACCCGGAATTTGAAACATTTACCTATGGCGACACATCCCCTTCTAAAAATAATTATCTTTTAAAACTGGAAAAAAATGATGCACTGGTTTTTTATGCGGGATTGACTCCCTATAAAAATGAAAAATTCCAGGAAGCACTATACATAATTGGTTATTTAGTTGTAGAGACTGTTATTGATTTTAATGAATTTTCAAATTCTAAAAAATCAGATCTGGAGAAAATAGGAAAATTAAATACTATTTATTCTAATAATGCTCATATAAAAACCAATGATCTGGAAAACCTGGTTATAGTGGTGGGAAATAGTAAAAGCCGTTTACTGGATCACGCCATATTAATCAGCCAGCGAAAGCCCGATAAAATGGGCAGGAAATACCATGCGGCTTCTCCAGAAATGGAGAAATTACTGGGTATAAAAGGATCTATTCAGCGTAGTATCCCTCCGCGAATAATCACAGAAGATAACTATCTAGAAAACCTCAAAACACGGATTAATTATCCTATTTAATTAATTATCATTTATCCATTCATTTATTCCATTTTTTCTTTTTATTTATCCTCTTTTTATTCTTATTATCATGCTTCATTTTTTTCTTTATCCTATTTTTAATGTATATTTTTTTTATTTATTGACATGAAAAAAGATTTAGGGTATGCACACCATTAAGATGGTTCCCTATTGAAAAAAGAATTCCAAATGGAATAATGAAAAAATAATAATTTGAGAAATAAATCGGTATTAATTACTTCTCAAACTTTTTCTTCAGGTCCTCTGGATGGCTCTTTATAACTTTCATTTTATGGACATAATTCGCCCCACGTAATGCAGATAAAATAGCTGCAATTGCACAAAACAAAGCACCGGTGTAGAAAGAAACTCTTAAAGAGGGCATGAACGCCTCTGCAAGTGTTGAGGGGAACCAACTGGTTCCGGTGAGTATTTCTGTGGTGGTTGGAGGTATGGTACTTACAATACTGCTGGGAAGACTATTTAATATAGTTTCCACTGGATTATAACCTAAAAATGCAGAAAACAAGGCTCCTGTGGGGGGGATGCTGTTTATGGCGCCAGCCAGTTGTGCTGCCCCTACATCTGCCAGGGAAGAGCTCACTGCTGCAGGAAATGATTTGCTGAGTCCTACAATAACTATGGTGAAGAAGATAGCCATACTGGCGGTGAAAGCAGTGTTCATCACTGTGGTAATCATACCTGAAGCCACTCCCCGGTCTTCCGGCGGAACAGAATTCATGATGGAGGCACTGTTAGGTGAACCAAACATTCCTCCACTAATTCCCATAATAAATAGGGCCAATCCAAATTCCACATAACCAAAGTCATAGGGCAGGGAAGCCAGAATCAAGAAAGAAATGGTACATATAACCATCCCGGCAGTGGCAATCCAGCGCGGACCATATTTATCAGAAAGCGTCCCTGAGATAGGTCCCATAATCATCACTCCTAGGGTGAGGGGTAACATATAAACTCCTGCCCAGAAGGGGGTTGATTCAAAGCTGTATCCATGTAAAGGTAACCATATCCCCTGCAGAAGCAGTATTAACATGAACATCATTCCGCCTCGGCTCAGGGCATTCAAGAAGCCAGCTGCATTGGCAAAACTGAACATTTTTATTTTAAATAAGTCTAAACGGAACATGGGTTGTTCTACTTTATTTTCCACCAGGAAAAATACTCCTAAAAGGACCACACCTAGTATCATGGATATAATTACCCAGGGATTCCCCCATCCCATGGGATCATTACCGTAAGGCATTAAACCATAGGTTACGCCTAGGAGCAGGGAGGTAATGGATCCTACAAATATTAAATTTCCCCAGAAATCTATTTTGGTATCCTTAGATCTAACTGATGTCTCTTTAAGCTTCAGAGATGACCATATAGTTCCTAATATACCAAATGGTACACTTACCAGAAATACGTATCTCCAATTAAAAACGGCCAGTATTCCACCTAAAAGCAGACCAATAAACTGTCCAGAGGTCAAGGCCACCATATTTATTCCCAGGGCTTTACCTCTTTCACTTATGGGGAATGCATCAGCCAAAATAGCGGCACTGTTAGCCATGAAAAGTGCACTACCAATGGCCTGGATGATTCGGAAGAATATTATTTCCAGGGCTCCGGCATCACCGGTGCTGGGGGTCAGATAGAGTAATAGGGAACCGATGGTGAAAACGAGAAAACCTAATTTGAAGAGCTTTACCCGCCCATAAATATCGGATAACCGTCCAAAACTTAGAAGCAGTGTGGAAGTCACTAATCCGTAGCCCATAAGTATCCATAATAGGTATTGGAATGAATTCAAGGGGTCGATTTGAATCCCATTGAATATGGCTGGTAGGGAGATTAGGGTTATACTACCATTGATGGTACCCATTAATGAGGCAATTATAACGTTTATAAGTGCTATCCATTTATAATCTAATCCTCGACTGCGTGGTACTGGTTCATTAACTGGCGAATTAACTTTTGGGTTCAATAAATCACCTTTAAATAAGATTAATATATGGGATTAATAGTTCATTGTCCAGTAGAATTGAGTAAAAATCCACCTTCTAATGATATTAAATAAAATAGAATACAGATATTCAAATTTAATTTAAAATAGGCTCTAATAACTCTCTAAGAATAAATTAATGTAAATATAATAATTTTTTATTATTTATTGTAGATGGATGGACTATATTGTATTAGCAATGCTTTCATAATCAATTAAAGCAATTAACAATCCATTTAATACTTTATTTTGTAAAAAAATTCTTATGGAAGTAGTAGATCTATTGCATTATATTATATGGTGGAGGTATATAAATTTATCGGGAATCCGATAATAATTGGAATTTAAAATAAAATTTTAATAAAATAAATTTAAATAACTAGAATTTTTCCAGTATCTTACCATAAACCTCTTTCAATTTACCGTCAGAACGGCTGTAAATCATTTTTAGTATTAATTCGGGTGTACTTCGGGCCAGATAATTCATGCGGGGAGTTCGATCCACCAGGAGATTGTAGTTCTCATCCAGACCTTTGGCTTCGATTCCATCAACCCGGGCAGAGGTGTATTTCATGATCTCCCGGGCCATATGGGTAACAATGACGGCATAGGAGTCTGAATCACTTATTAACTCAATAAAACTGGAAATAATTTTCACTGCTGCTTCCAGTTCGGTAATGGCTTCTAATTCGTCTAAAAGCATTAATTTTTCGGTGTCAGTGGTGACTATGGGCATGAAAGTCCTTAAAAATGATTCAAATGCACCGGCATCCAGGGATCTTTTTTTAGAAAAGAAGAAAATTTCATCTAAAAGTTTTACCCGGGCTTTACGGGCGCATACGGGAAGTCCCATCTGGGTCATAATAGATATCTGGGCCATGGTTTCCAGTAAGGTGGTTTTACCCCCACTGTTGGCCCCGGTAAGGAGAGCCACATTTTCATCAGGTAACAAACGATAGTTGATCCTCTGAATATTTTGTTCATCTTCTTGGGCTAAATTCAGGTGTAAAGCTTCTTCAAAGATGATCTCATTTCCTATCTCTGGAGCTTCCAGCTGATAGAAATAGGCAAAACAGCCCAGAGCAAACTCATAATCAAATTCTAATGCTTCCTTTATTTCTTCATTAACCTCATTTTTTAATTCAGAAAGCCTTTTAGCAGCAATTACTTTTTTATCAAAAGTATTTATCTGCATTTTAGATGTTTCCAGTTTTTTGATCCGTTCCAATTCTTTTTCATCAATTTCCAGAGGATAGGTGCGGAAGAAGGGATCAAATTCTGTGCCGGTATCTGAGTGAATGTCTGCCCGTGCTTTACTGATTACTTCGTCAAATATTTTCTCTATCTTATCGGGCATCCCTTGATTTAAGAGGGCCAGCACCTCATCTCCTTTGAGGTCTACATTTTTTATGGCCTTCTTGATCTCTTCATCTGCCCTATCTTTAGCTGAATGCACGGACTTATCAAAATCCACCTCTTTGATCTTGAGTTCCTTCAGCTCACTCAGGATAGTCAGGACTTCTTCCAGAACAGTTTTCTTCCCCAGAATCTTTCGGAGTTTCATCACCTGTTCAAAAATGCTTTCATTTTCTCTAAAATAAGCTAAAACAGTTTCTGGAACTATTTCTAATATATCTGACTCTTTATTAACCATTATTAAATTAGATGCATCATCCATAGCCAGTTCGCCACTGGAATAGACATAAATTACATATTCGTATTCTTGAATTTCCAGAGAATCCCGGGCTGTTATAATGGGGTAGTATTGATTGAGTCCCATTTCCATTAAATAACTGTAATCGTCTTGGGTTTCCACCAGGATGGCTTTGGAAGGATCGTAATATGGTTTGATTTTCTGGGGAAGACTGAGATTTCGGAGTAATTTTTTTATTTGAGGGATGGGAAGATGTTTAACCGTGTTTTTGGCATTAATAACAAAATCTATGTTTTTTTTGATGAGGGAAGGATCTTTAGACAGTGATAAAAGTAATATCTTGTTCCGGGCAAAGGATGTGTGTGCATACTCCAGTATCTTTTCAATAATCTCTTCATATAGTTGCAGGGCTCTTTCAGTTTTAAGAAACTGCTGTGTGGGGTTTCCTAATAATTCATTAATTATATAAATGGCTTTCCGCTGACTAACTCCGTCTACACTGGCAATTCGATCCACTTCAAAGTTATGCACTGCTTGGATGAACTCTTTTTCCCCACCCATACTATGAATAATTTTATGGGCCATTTTTTCCCCTACACCCTTTACCAGAGTCAGATTCATTGTTTTTTGTTCTGCCATTTTCATTCCTTATTCTTCTTATTTGTTATCTTCAATTGCATTATCCTCGTCTTCATGAATGTATTCTTCAAGGTTTTATTTATAAAAACGGTGAGAGCGTATGGAAAGAAATATGTAACTAATTATGTAATGAATAATGTACTTAAATATGATCAAGAGCTGCGCCCATTTATCCTTTTATGATGTTCAATGCCTATTAAATCCTATTTTTATAATTCAATGCCTCTTAAAAAGTTTCCTGTGGTAATCCCGCCTTGAGAAATTTTTTTAATCCGATTTTTTATTTTTCCCAGTTCCTTGGTATGCTGGTTTTCATTGTTTAATCCTCTATTATAAGAATAATCAATAGCTTGCTGATAGTGTTGGCCCATCTTCTGGATATATTTGCCCCCTCTTCCCCGGGCATCAATAGCTAAATTTTTCCATCCCAAATCCATTAACAAAGGAATTTGATCCACCAGACAAATCTCCACTGAATTTAAAATCTGGCTTTGACATTCTGAAGATATTTTAAGGGGGAATATATGATTCTTCTGGTCTTTCAATCCCCAAAATTTTTTTGGATCCTTAAAATTTTCCATTTGGGCTGGAGACAGCCAGTCAGGGGATATGATACAATCTTCACTTATCATGGCTTCTAGATTGCCTTGAATAATCAGTTCTAAATGAGCCATGATATGGGGGGGAGTATGTTGGACCAGAGATATGATGTCTTTATAAGATAGTTCCGGTGACAAGGTCATTACAGAGAAAAATGATGATAAGTGCTCTATAGTGCGGTGGTTCCAGATATTGAGTGCTGATGAACCATATATGCTTATATTTTCCTGTTTATTTTTAATATAGTGGGCTAAAGCAGGATTTCCCACCATAATATTCATTAAAATTTTCTGGGAAGAATAGGAGTTAAGTCCGGTTTCTATAACCATTTCTCTAGCCAATTCCTTTAGAAAATTTAAAAGATTAGAACGGGTTATATTGGGCCACTTCCATATTAAGTCACAGGAAGAATCTTTGCACTGTGAATAAGCTTCTATTAATGATTCTGCCGTGTATTTGAGATTATATGTGCTAAGATCATATCTGGCACTTTCTGGACTGGATTTGGAAAAACACTTGTTATATAGTAATTTATCTGGAATTAGCATGGGCTCAAAATATATCCGTTTAAAACCAGCATCCCGGGCAGATGCTACCTCATTTAAATCATCCACATATACTGACAACTCAGGAATTCCCCTGCGGGTTTTGCTTTCATTAAATTTATTTTGAGATTGCTCTGGCTTTTTTAAGGAAGTTTTTGAATTAGACGAAGTGTGTAAAAAAGGACTTTCAAGTGCTTTTTTTCTGAATTGGATATCTTTAGTTGCCGAGGATTCTTTTTTCATCTCTGTCTTCAGTTTTTCTAGTTTCGTATGGACTTTTGTTAAAGTCGAGGGTGTAGGAAGATGGCTTTCCAGGATTTTTAATTCAATCTTCTCAATCAATTCTCTTCTAACCTGGTTTAATTCACTTAAAGGTAAAAATAGATTTCCCGGATATACAAAATCAACTATATTAACTTTGAATGGTTTATTTCCTATTTTTAACAAGTGTTTTCTGATTTCAATCTCATTCAATGGCCGGGTTCGCGCTTGTTGCATGGGCATATTTCCCCTAACCGCTGCATTGATTTTTTTGCCAGAGGGGGTTGTTAGTTGGGCTTTTAACACTGGAAAATTTTCTTCATTTAATTTAAAAGAAATATCCACGTTCTGTCTTTTTTTAGCAATGCCCTGGTTTTCATCAACGGCTTCTGTTTTATGGTTAGTAAAATGAATATCTTTTGCTAAATTATGTCTTCGGGTTAAATAAACTCCTGAAGCCGGGGGCACTGGTTTTCTAACCTTCAAAAACATTTCATTTCCCTTTATGAGAGGGTCATGTTCCACATCTATCCCCCAACCATCATAACTATGCCCTGTTTTTCCAGGTCGAGATAAATCAAAAAACAATCCATCTCCCTTGCGGGGCTTGGTAACTGTTTTTAAGACAATTTTAACTTCTTTTCGCCGGGGGTTGTATTTTTTTACCCTTCCCAGAAAGAGTCCTCTGTGTCCGGGTTTATCCCTACCCATCAATTGCTTTCCACGGGATTTAAGAAGATGGCCGGGGGTTAATCCCCGGTTAAATGTTAATCGAAGGTTTTCCATGTCCTTACGGGATGTTTTCCCTTTTCCTTTCTGAATTTTATCCAATAAGTGGCGATAAATACTCACCACCACCGACACATATTCTGGAGATCGCATCCTACCTTCTATCTTTAAACTGCTTACTCCAGAACCCATAACCCGGTCTATATGGGAATACAGGGCCAGATCTTTAGGAGATATTAGATAATGATCTTTCAGGGAGATTTCCTGCAGATTATTGGATCGTCCATACTCATCCTTTGGACCAACCACCAGCGTGTATGGTTTTCGGCAGGGTTGGGCACACATCCCTCTGTTACCACTTCTACCGCCAATAAAAGAAGATAGAAGGCACTGGCCGGAGTAACAATAACACAGAGCACCATGCAAGAATATTTCCAGCTCTATATCACAGGATTTACTTATTTCCCTTATCTCCTCTAGGGATAGTTCCCGGGAGAGTACCACCCTTTTAAAACCCATTTCCTCAGCCCATTTTACTCCATCAAGGTGGTGTAGGGTCATCTGGGTGGAGGCATGTAATGTGAGGTCGGGTATTAGTTCATGGATCAATTGTGCTAAACCAATGTCCTGGATGATTACAGCGTCGGTTCCCATTTCATACAATTTAAAAATGTATTCTGCTACAGATAACAGTTCACGGTCTTTGATTAATGTATTAACGGTTATATAAACTTTAACTCCTCTAAGATGTGCATATCTAATGCTTTCTTCGATTTGATCCAGAGTAAAGTTAGCTGCGAATTGCCGGGCACCGAATCTTTTTCCAGATAAATATACGGCATCGGCACCAGCATCTATAGCCGACTTTAAGGCTTCAGGAGATCCGGCGGGGGCTAAAATTTCAGGGTTTATAGTCAAGAGTATCCTCCATTAATGATTCAGGGCTTTTTAATTCAGTAATTAGTTATTATCTCTTTTATCTTTTATTATCATTAATTAATTATTATATGGATTAATCCATTCTGGAGTAATCTAAAATTACTATATTAAATTGTTATAAGATGCAGATCATGATCAGACCATAATCCTGCTAATAAAATAAGTCAATTAAAAAAATTAATAAAAAAATCTAATTAAAGATTTATTTAATCTCAGCCAACATTTCAGAGACTATCTTCAGGAATTTTTCCACAATAATCCTGTTTTTCTCTTCACTCTCTCTAATTTTCGTTTCAGAAAGGGTGCGGTGAATAGCCAGTGCATATAAATCAGCTAAACGTTCAGCGACATTTAAGTCTAATTCGGTATAGGGGTGATCGGCATTGGCCAGGGCTATCATTCCTACTCTTTCTCCATTCAGCAGTGCAGGAACTCCAATAAAACTCTCCACAGGCACGTGTCCTTCAGGAATACCCACTGATCGGGGGTCTTCCCTAAGCTTATTGGTTATTACTGATTCTTTCTTGTCCAGTACCCAGCCCCAAAGTCCACCTACATCATTGAAGGAAAGTTCGGTTTCAAACACGTCTTCCACGTGGCATTTATCCCAGACATCTGGGGTTAGACTAAAACTTTTAAGATGCCTTGTACCCTGCTCAACATACCCTACAAAGCAGAACTCGCTGTGAGTAAGCTCTTTGGCGTACTTTAAGATCTGATTAGAGATATCATCCAGGTTGGAGGGATTTAATAGATTACGTGATAATTTTGCTAAGGCATCATTCACTTCCACTTCCCAGGAAAGAGCTTTTTCCATGGTTTTAAGTTGTGTTGTGTCTCTTAAAAGTCCGGTAATCCCTATGATTTCGCCATTTGCATCTTTTAAAGGAGAGAGTGATATTTGGAAATACACTTTTTCTCCAGATAAATAGGTTATCCAATCATAAACTATGCTTTCACCATTCAAAACTTTTAGATTGTTTTTATGGTGGATAGTTCCTTCAGCACCCCATATCTCCTGGGGAGTTTTTCCCAGAAACATGTCTGCCACCAGACCGTAACGTTTTAATTGGGGTTCAGTAACCATCATACATTTCTCTTCTTTATCCATGGTGAATAAGATGTCATTAATGGAGTTTATGGTTATACGGTAGATTTCTTCGCTTTCTTTCAGTTTAGAATCCATTTCGTGTTTATAAAGAGCTACTTCAATTACACTATGCAGTTCACGATCTTCAAAGGGTTTGATAATGTAACCGAAGGGTCCGGTGAGTTTTGCTCTTTTAAGTGTTTTTTCATCAGAGTAAGCTGTAAGATAGACTATGGGGATTCCAAAATTTTCACCTATTTGGCTTGCAGCTTCTATCCCATCTATTTTACCCTTTAAAACAATGTCCATTAAAATTAAATCCGGTCTGGTTTTCTCAGCCATCTCTATGGCTTTTTCTCCAGAGGATACGGTTGCGGTTACTTCGTATCCTAAACCTTCTAAACGTTGGCTAATGTCAATAGCCACGATACTTTCATCTTCCACCACCATGACCTTAGTTTTAGACATAATTCACCTCTTCTCTCCCCATCATGAACATATAATAAATATTTGGTTTAAATGCTTATTATATATTCTTATTTTTTTCATCATTTTTAAAAAATTTTCTTGTTTTTGGTTTGGTAAAATTTTGATTTGGTAAATATGGTAAATTATGAACCCGGTAATTCTACTAAATATCCCTAATTTATCTTTTGATTACAACCTTAATATCCTCAAAATTAGATTATATTTGGAAGTTTTATATGCTGGAAAATCATAATCAGTTTATGTATATTTGTCTGGAAGGAATTGATGGGGCTGGAAAGTCTACGCAGATAAAATTGCTGTATGATTGGTTAATAGAAAGTGGACATGAGGTGGAACTGGTAGTGGAGCCTACCTCTTCACCGGTGGGTGTTTTAATTCGAAAAATGCTTCAAAATTCCCGGGCCACTGAACCTGATTTTCAGAAAACATTAGGATTACTTTTTGCAGCAGATAGGATGATTCTCATGGATAAAATCCGTGATGAAGAGTCTAAGGGAAAAATAGTAATTTCAGACCGTTCTTTTTATTCCAGTATGGCCTATCAATCCCCTTCAGAATGGATTGCCGAGATTAACAAGTTTGTCAGAAAACCGGATCTGGTTATACTATTGGATTTAGATGTGGAGACCGCAGTATCCCGTTGCCAGGGTACTGATGAATTTGAAAAAAAAGCATTTTTAAGTAAGGTGCAGAAAAATTATCTGGAACTGTCGGATAAAGAAGATTTCTTTGTTATAAATGCCAATAATGGGGTTAATATGGTGCACCGGGATATTAAAAGAGTGGTTGCCCCTAAATTAGGGATTTGTGTGGATGGAATAGTATAATCAATTCTTAGTAATGTTATTTTATTAGATATTTTCAGAACCTGTAAATTAAAAATAAGAGAAAATAGGTATTATAATAAATATTTAATAAAAAAACGGTATTATAGAAAAATAGGCACTATAAAATTTTAATATAAAAATACGAAAATCAGGGCTCTTTAGGTGCTTCGTATTCTTTTATTAACTCATTCAAAGATTTTACTATATAATCTTGAGCCTTTTCTAATTCTTCTTTTTCTCCCACGATGCATGGGCCCATATCCGTGTGTTTTAGTTCAACATTAAAATCGCGTACAACATGAGCCACCATACGTTCGGTTACCCCTCGGGGAATCATCATTTCATATAACATTATTATCACCTGCTTATTGGGATATTAATAAATTCCTTATTTTTAAACCATATAAACTCATAACCATTAATTATTTGCACCGGGACATATAATTCCTTACTGGCTCTAAAAACTCAATCATGTACTCGGTCACGGCATTTTTTAGATCCAAAGGGTGTAAATTTCCTTCCCCATACATCTCTAACAGTTCGCTGTAGCTTAATTCTAAATTGCCCCCAAATTTCTCCGGTCTTTTAATTAAAATGTGGTCTTGCCGGCTAAAAATGAAATGCTGGGCCATTTCGATTATGGGGTTTCCTTCTACTTCTCCTGCGGGACAGTAACTCTTCTTCATCTTCTTTTTGATGTCTTCTGGAGTGTCGTCAATGGCAATGAAGTTGCCTTTGCTGGAAGACATCTTTTCACTGCCGTCGGTACCATGCAGGAGAGGGGTGTGGATACATACCGGGGCCTGGTGGCCAATACGGGGCAGGTTTTCCCGGGCTAGCATGTGAATTTTCCTCTGCTCCATACCCCCTAAAGCCAGATCAGTTTCTAAAAATACCATATCCACCACCTGCATCAGTGGATAAATTACCTCTGCCACTTTATGGTCCTCAGCATCGCGGGTTATCTGAGCCATACTTCTTTTGGCACGTACCAAGGTGGTTAAAAGCGCCAGCTGATACACCTGGGTGGTATAATCTGCATGGGTCTGGAAACTGGAACCTAAAATAAATTCTGTGTCAGGAGAAAGTCCAAATGCCAGGAAACATTGTTTGTTGTATTCTGCCAGCTCTTTAATTTCTTCTAAAGTTCCTTTACCATTTAAAAACGCATGGTAATCGGCTAACAGAACTTTCACTTTAAAACCCGCTTTCTGCAGGTCTAATAATTTCATCACTGTGATGGCATGTCCTAGATGGACTTTTCCAGAAGGTTCATAACCTATATATGCAACGGGCTGTTCTTTTTTTAGTTTTTCTTCCAGTTCGTCGGAAGTGATTACTTCCAGGGTTCCTCTAGTAATGATTTCCTTCTTTGCTTCCAGGTCCATAGTGTCACCATAAAATTTGAATGATTAGATAATTCTGATAAATTGGGGTCAATATATTTTGATATTGGACGGATTTATATAAATAATTAAATTTTGATAATTTGGACCTTATAATAAATGTTTATTCATTTTTAGGCAGTATATAGATTTTATCATGAATATCTATCACAGAAATTTCCTCGCCAATATCATAACCCTGGAATTGCTCTTTCATATCTAAATCCAGAGGTTGATATGATGTGGGATGCAGAATCTGAATTTCCTGTGGTGATTTGGAGGTTACCGTGGTTATCTGCACGTCTTTTGATTGGGCCACCGTTTTAATTTTTTCGTGTTCTTTCCACAGTATGCTGGATATTTCTAATGATAACATATCTTGAACCACTATTTTACGGGCATCCATGGATAAAACCTGCCCTATATGGTCTTCATAGGATATAAAATCTCCTTGACGGAATTCTCCCAGTCTTAGAGATATCCATGTCCTGTAAAGTCCCTTACCTGTGGATTTGTCCTGTCCCATGAGTCGCGGGGATTCTTTCACCACTCCTCCCAAAACTTCTCTCAGGGCGGATACTAATCGTTTAGCTGACTTCTGAGAGCCTATATAATAATCCACACCTTCTTTCATGGCTGCACGTTGGGCAAGGTAGGCCATGCGGTTTTTTTCCCACATGCGGGTTAGGGCTTCCTTAATAATCTCATCAGCAGACTGAATTTCCTGGGGAGAAATGGTTCGGTTCTGGGCTCTTAACTGGATTACTGCTTCATAATAACCCGAATTAAATTTGCTGCAGTCAGGGCAAACTGACTTATTGAGCCGCACATTAACCTGATATTCCTGATAGATCTCATCCCCTAAAACACTTCCCTTAAGGGAAACCAGACATTCCGCAATGGAACCCCTCATCTGGATGATTTCCAGATCAATCTCCGGGTTTTCCACCAGAGAATCCAGCTGAATATTCTCTTCCAGGGTGCGATAAATGATTTCTTCTTCAGGTAAGCCCAGATCCTTCCATTTTCCTTCCTGGAGATTAGAATGGCAGTGGGCACATAAAGTAACCACCATTTCATCGGGAATAGATAATGGCTGGAATTCCTTTAAAAAACAGTTTTTACAGAGCCCTTCATGTAATTCTACATCGGAACTCCCACATTGTGGACAAAACATTTTTTATTACCTGTAATCCATTAATTATAATATTTATTTAATTTTTTCCGCTTATTTTTATAAAAATTATCTTTTACTGTTAATTATACCTTTAATTAGCTGTTATAATTAACTGGCTAATCATAATAATTTTTTAATTTTAATTAATCTGAATAAAATAAGATCAATAAAAATAGAAAGATTTCTTTAATTGATGTTTAGAAATCTTTTTTATTTTATTTAAATGGTTATTTATTTATTAAATTATTTATTTAAAGCGTTTTTAATGGGGCTTTAGCACCACAGGCGGCGCATTTAAGGATGAAAATCCTGTCTTCCCGAATAATACGGGTATCTGGCCGGTTACACTCGTGGCACATAACGAACTTCTGCACATAGTCTTCTAATCGTTCGTTTATCAAAAAGTGAGTGAATTTACCCTGCATAATGGCCCTTCCACCTTCCAGGTTACCTGCAGTACCTAATTCTCTCAGCAAGAACTTTAAAAGATGCTGGGGGTCCCGGTTCATGGCGTCGGCAATTTCCCGGAAGTTCTGGATGAAAGTCCGGTTTCCTTGAATTACAGAATAAGCTCGAGGGACATTGAAACGTTTGGTTTCAAAGACTTCTGGGGGCAATTGTTCAATGGCCCGGTCTAATAATTTATCGTAATCTGTCATAATTAATTCCTCCGTAAATAAGATAAATAAAAAGATGGTAGATGGAAATATTATATTGGTGAAGTATAACACTTAAAATTCAAAAAAGGATTAAACTATCTTCAGGTGTCCTGAAGTAGGTTCAAATATGACTCCTTTGTGTTTGAGGGTTCTGATAACCTCTTCCACCTTTTCTTCGCTCATACTATATCTATCTGCCATCTCAGTTATAAGAATATTGGTAGGTGCACTTCCTCCATATTCATCAGACAATTCCTTGATGACTTCCTGTACCAGACGGAACTTGTCCCGTTCTGACTTGGCTGGTCTTCCTTCCACTTTGTCAATATCAATGGATCCTGTTTCTGGATCATATCCCACTTGTTTTAAACATTCCATAGATAATTTTATGGCTTTTTTGGCATCTTCTGGATCTACCTGTGGTTTTAGTCTGATTTTGGCACTGGCTTCGGATAGACGGATAATGGCCTCTAATTGCCGGGCGGTAATGGGTACCGGTGAATCTTCTTCCACTGAACTATTTCTCATAGATACATAGAACTCTTCTAATACGTCCATGGCTTCTTGGCTGAGTACGGGGTGCACGTTCTTCCGGGCATAGGCGATGTATTTTCTCAGCAGCTCTGGATCAATTTCAAAGGGCATGGAATCCTGTTTGTGGATATTTAAAATGTGTCTGGCCAGTTTACGATCTTTTTCCGTGTCTGGCTTATCCTCCACCACAAATATCAAATCAAAACGAGAGAGGATAGGTGATGGCAGATCAATCTGTTCGGCAATGGATTTATAGCTGTCAAAACGTCCGAATTTAGGGTTAGCCGCAGCAAGCACAGAACATCGGGAGTTCAGGGTGGCCATGATCCCTGCTTTAGCAATACTTATAGTCTGCTGTTCCAGAGCCTCGTGAATAGCGGATCTGTCTTCTGATCGCATTTTATCCAGTTCGTCCACACACACATTACCCTTATCTGCCAGAACCAGGGCACCCGCTTCCAGGGACCAACCACCGAATTCGTCCCTTACCGCAGCAGCGGTAAGTCCCACACCACTGGTACCTTTACCACTGGTGTAAATACTCCTTGGTGCCAGCTTAGACACGTATTTCAACATCTGGGATTTACCAATACCCGGGTCCCCTACAATGAGGATGTGGATGTCTCCCCGTAGTCTGGTCTGGTCATCCAGTTCTTTACCTGCCCCTCCAAAGAGTTGCAAAGCAATGGCCTCTTTAACTTCTCGGTAACCATGTATAGATGGTGCGGTGGATTTAATAATCTTATCATAAATGTGGGGATCTGCAGCCAGTTCTCGGATGAGTTCTTCATCTGCGGGATCGATTTGAAGCTCCTCAAATTCCTGTTCCAGGGGTTCTATGTAGTTTCCATATATGTAATTGGTGAATCGCCGTGTTTTTTCGTCCCGTACGGTCTTCAGGGTTCCGGTGATACGTACCTTGTCCCCGGGGGTCAGGGTGTCCACCAGATCATCTTCCAGAATCACTGCTATTTGGCGGGGTTGTTCCCCTCCGGATAGATTTTCCAGGGGTTCCTGCACCTTTACGGTTTGAGTATCCATAAACTCGGATTCTTCCTGTAATAAACGGAAGGAACGTCCACCACACTCTGAACAGAGGGATGGTTCGGTGGTCACATTACTGTTCTGAGCCACTTCGTGCAAACGCAAGCATCCTCGACATTCAAAAACAGCAGTAACAATTCTTGGTCGGATTTCATCCGTTTTTCTCACAATTCCATCTACTGATAAGAATTTACCAATAAATTTACTTCTTAAAAATCTTAAAGGGATATTATTAGTAACATTTTCCAATCTTATATTGAGATCGGCATTTTTCTGTGAAGTATCGGTATTTTTAATGGCTTTTTGCGAGGCAGAAATCACTTCCTCTGGCTTTTCAATGAGAAGATCTGCCAGGTCCGGATCAAACATTTCCAGATCCAGGTAATCCACTATCACTGAGCGCTGGTCAGGATATTTTTCAATGGCCTCAATAACCTTTTCCTTGTACTTGGTAGAGAAAAACTCCTCGAATTTAGAGATTGATGTTTTTGTCTTATCACTTGCAGTTGTCATTATGAAAATATATTTATCCTATCATTATAAATCATTTACGAGAAAAAAATAAATCATATGTTAAATACCATAATTACATTTAAAACATAATGAAATTCATTGAATCGGGCAGCAGAGGTGATCCCATAAAAAAATCAAGATTAAATCTATTTAGAGTTACTTCAATGACCATATCTATTCTGGGAGTGATAATGATAATTATATTTGTAGGATTCATCGCTTTTATCGGTGTAGACAAAATATCTGACTCTATTTCATCCAGTGTGGATAGTGGGGAGGGTTATGATCAATTAGCCAATTTACAATCGGAATATTCGTCCCTGGAAATTCAGTTTAGTTCTACCAAGGAGGATATTTACTCAGGAAGTAACACTGACCTGAAAAAAGCATATGTAGATGCTGAATTGGAACTAGTAAAGGCTGATTCGGCCATAACTGATGTTGAAAGTGCCCTTTCATCTAATCAACCAAAATCGGTTGTTGATGAGCGAATTAAAGCTGCTGAAGAACAGTTACAGGTTGCCAGACAGAGTTTAAGTGATCTAAGGGACCAGATGTAAATCAGCTTAAATATTTGCATGGGCTTCAACTTAAAATATCTTTAAATTAAATATTTTTTATTCCATTTCTTTATTCTCTTTCTTTTTGGCCCGGGATGGACCTCTAAAGCCCATGCCTATTACATACATCTCAGCACTACCCTTTCTGGAAGAAGCAGGTTTAGTGGTTTTAACTACTCGGTAATCTTTTTTTAATTTCTTTATTAATTCCTGGTAGCCCGGGCCTTGGAATACTTTGATTATTAAGTTTCCTTTGGCTTCCAATAATTTGTGGGCAATTTCAATCACGCTTTCTATTAACTCCAGGGAACGAATATTGTCTATATCCTTTATCCCGGAAAGTGAGGGTGCTGCATCGGAAATAACCACATCTGCTTTCCCATCAATTTCTTCGGTTATCTCTTCCTGGATGGTGGTGGTGGTGAAGTCACCCTTAATGGCATAGAAATTCTGCCCAGGGAATGGTCTTATGCCCTGTAAATCAACACCAATGACCATTCCTTCTTCACCAACTTTTTCTAAAGCTATTTGGGACCATCCTCCCGGAGCCGCTCCCAGATCCACCACGATATCTCCGTTTTTTATTATCCTGAATTTATTATTGATTTGTAAAAGTTTATAAGAAGCTCTGGAACGATATTTTTCTTTTTTAGCACTTTTATAGTAGTGTTCTTTCTTTTTTTCTACTTGCCATCTTTTTCCCATGATATGACCTTTTATTACTTAATATGATAAAGTATGGTGTGAAATGATTCCCTAAAGATTATTCTATTCATTATTATTTTTCAATTATTTATTTTAATTTATTTTTAAATTTTAGAGTAATCAATCCATTACTCTGTTCCTGGAAAATTTAGAGCCTTACAGATGGGATTACCAATCTTCACAATCTGGGCATCGATTTCACCATTATCAATTTCCAGAAGCATCACGGTGGGGTCTGAGAGGCGGGGAACAGTAGGGCTACCGGGATTGAGAAGTAAAAGATCCCCCACTTGTTTTACAAAAGCCCAGTGTGTGTGGCCGGTTATTAAGACTTCTACATCCAGTTCCATGGCTATGTATTTTAGTTGTTGGGTATCTCCCCGGGGATAAACTTCACCATGGTTTAATCCCAAGCGGACCCCTTCAATTTCTATCACCTTACTTTTGGGTAGCTTATGGCCGTATGCCCGGTCCATATTTCCCTGCACACAGTATGTTGGTGCTAAAGTTTCCAGATCCTCTTTTATATGGGGCTCGGTGAGATCACCGGCATGTAAGATTATATCCACCCCTTCAAAGATCTTCATAACATTTTCTGGTATTTTAGAAGCCCGGTCAGGGATATGTGTGTCGGATATTACGCCAATTAACATCTTTATCTCCTATTGCTAAGATTTATTTTGATTATGGTGTCTTTTATAAGAATTAATAGTATATAATTGAATTAATAAGGGAATTGAATTAATAAGTATTGGTGTTTTCCCAGATATACTTTTCAAATAAATAGAATAAAAATGAAAATATGGAAAAAATGAATAGATAAATAATTGTTTAGGAATCTTCATTAATTTTAGTGATTTTAATTAGTCGCTGATGGCTCCTCCAAGGGCTCCTCCAATCCCCATAAATAACATGGAATAAATTAAAACTCCTAAAAACAATAAGAATCCTGTAAGCGCTCCTAATGCAAAACCTGCTATTCCTGCAACTACGGCACCAAATATGGTTATTAATATAGCGGTTATTATGCCTCCAAATGCACCGGCCACACTGGCATTCCAGAAGCCACTCATGGCTCCGTCTTTAACCATTATTCCCACTACAAATCCGGCTAAAAATAATCCCAGGAACACACCCCAACCACTTAAAAGAGAACCTAAAATAGCTGGAAATGCTATGGACAGGATAAAACCTACAATTACTGCTCCCCATTTTACCATAATCAAAACCTCCTGATTAATATATTGTCCGTCTATATTTATTAATATTCGCCATTCCCCCCTTTAGATATATCGGGGGTAGTTTAGTTTTAGCTAGGCCATCACCTAATTTCCCACCAAATTTTTATTAATAAATGAACATAAGTTAATAGTATGTCCAGATTGTCGGATCTTGAAGATACAAATGAAGATAATTCAGCCACCTTAATTTTCCCTCATCATCTTTTTGAGAATAATCCCGCCCTTAAAAACGGTAGAACGGTGTTTATTCTGGAAGAACAACTATTTTTTAAAGATTTTAAGTATAATATTAATTTCCATAAGAAGAAACTGGTTTTGCATCGTGCATCGCTGCGTTACTT
This sequence comes from Methanobacteriaceae archaeon UBA587, assembly GCA_002504725.1. Classification (GTDB taxonomy): domain Archaea; phylum Methanobacteriota; class Methanobacteria; order Methanobacteriales; family Methanobacteriaceae; genus UBA587. Next base: position 27,111 of record DATN01000005.1, read on the forward strand.
TTCCCATCTACTCCAGGGGAGAGGTTATGATGTGATTTATGTGGAATACTTGCCTCACTCGGAAATGGAGAATCTTGCTTGGGCCCTGGAAAAAGAGGATGTTAAAAAACTTTACTGCATGGAATTAATTGATTATGAACTGGAAAAGAGACTTAATTCTTTCTGTAATGGTAATGGGATAACTCTGGTGGAATTAGAAGGCCCTGGATTTTTAAGCTCCCGTGAATGGATAAATAATTACTTCAAAAATAAAAAAAGATATTTCATGACTTCCTTTTATATAGCCCAGCGAAAACGTTTAAATATCCTTTTAAGGGATGGTAAACCTGAGGGTGGTAAATGGGGGTACGATGTAGAAAACCGTAAAAAAATACCTAAAGAAATGGATATTCCGCTCATATGGAAACCTGAAAATAACTCCTATGTCCGTGAGGCTCAGGAATATGTTTCAAGTGTTTTTTCAGATAATCCCGGGGATGTTAAAGATTTTTTTTATCCAGTTACCCATGAAGATGCTAAAACATGGTTTTCTGATTTTATTAAAAACCGATTAAAATATTTTGGGGACTATGAAGACTCTATCTCTGCAGAAGAACCTTTTTTATTCCATTCCATTATCTCTTCCTCTTTAAATATAGGATTAATCACACCGCAAGAAGTGGTGCAGGAAGTGATAAATGCTCCGGATATTCCCTTGAATTCTCAGGAAGGTTTCATAAGGCAGATAATAGGCTGGAGGGAGTTTATGAGGGCCATCTATATTAGGGAAGGCCCCAAACAGAGATCCACTAATTATCTCCAGAACTCGAGGAAAATGAATGAAAAGATATACTGGGGAGAAACCGGGATTGATCCTTATGATAAAGTGGTTTCACGCATTATAAAATATGCTTTTGCCCATCATATTGAACGGTTGATGGTGGTGGGTAATTTCATGCTGCTGGTGGGTGTGCATCCCGATGAAATCTACCGGTGGTTTATGGAAATGTTCATAGATGCCTATGACTGGGTTATGGTGCCCAATGTTTATGGTATGAGCCAGTACGCCGATGGGGGGATAATCACCACCAAACCATATTTTTCCTCATCGAATTACCTTCTTAAAATGAGCGACTTTTCCCGGGGGGACTGGTGTGAAGTTTGGGATGCTCTTTTCTGGAGTTTCATGCACAAAAACAAAGATAATCTGGGAAAGAATCCCCGAATTGCGTTATTGAAAAGACATCTTAAAAATAAGAATAAAATGAAACGTCACCACGATGTCTCTGAACATTTCCTGAAGGAACTCTACAAAAAGTAGAAAACTTTCTGATAAGTAGAAAATCTGAATATTTTCTTTCCCGATTCTTAAGATCTTTATAAAATACTGACTGAACAACTTCAAATCAATAATAGTTCAATTGATTATTGTTATAAAGCTCATTTAGACTGGATGCGTGTGAAAGCTCGTACGCGGCATAGGGGTTGGTCACATAAGGAAATATCATCCCTTTGATTATGTAATAGTAAGCTGCCCATCTACCATACTCACTCCAGGTAATCTGTACAAATAGGGGGAAACCACAGCCTGGATTGGTGATTACATCACCGCTACGCACCGTACCATGCCATACCATAGGTATAGGTCCTTGCTGCCCATTATCTTCGGCTTTCTGATTTACATAGGCCAGAGCCTCCTCCAGCGTATCGAATTCTATTCCATCGGAACGGTAATTGTATTTATCATCAGGAACACCGAAAATGAAGGTGGAAATCACCTCAGTCCAATCAATATCCGTGCGATAATCTCCGGGATCAACAAAGGCCAGCTCTATAATCTCTATGTCTCCCTCTTTATAACAGGCGTAATTAGAATCCCCCCCATAATGCACCACCAGAGCACATTTGGATCCTCTCTTCTGAGCATACTCTGCTAATAACTTAGAATGGGGGTGTCCCGGGTACATATCGGGATTTGCTACTTTAACCAGAGCCAAACGCCCTACGGGTTCTATATTGCCTATCTGTATGGATAAAAAAAGGTAAGATCCAAAGATAAGTAGAATTAAAACTAAAATAGTACTTAGAGCCTTTGACATTAAATTCCTCGATAATTTTATGCTAAAACAGCTTGCTTTTTTTTTATAAGAATTTCTAAAAATTACAGCATTCATTAATTTTATATTAGAATTAAGTATTAAATCTATAAAATTCTTTTTGATAATGTGCCTATTTAACACTGTAATATATAAAGATATCGTCGGGGAGTGGTTTATGAGTAAGTAATTTTCAATTTCTTTTAGATTTAATTTCTTTAATTTCTTCAGGGATTATAAAAAATAAAAAATAAAAAAAGAGTAATTTTTTTTATCTGGATCGGGCTGCTATTCCACCACCTAGAATCAGGAATAATGAAACTAACAATCCAATTAATGGAATTCCGGTTTCCTGCATGGCTACACCGTCACTGGGGCGGGTGGCTGCCTTAATAGTAACTGTGGCATATTCGGTGGCATCGTCCAGACTGGCGGTAATAGAAGCTACACCTGGTCCTTCGTCCCCTCGCAATATCACATAGGCTATTCCATTGATGGTATCTGCCCAGGCAAATTTACTTCCCAGATTACCGAAGTTGGTGGTGAAGTAGACCGGGGTGCCGTCAGGTATGTGTCCCAGGGCACTGGTGTCTTCGCCGTTCCAATTTTTGGTAAAGTCGGCAATTATCAGTGCGGTGCCTCCCTCAGTAATCTCCACTGGATTAGGGCTCAGTATCATAACCAGGAAAGGGACCCAATTCACTTTTTCATGGGTATCATTGATCTGGGTAGAAGCATCCAGGATATTATCGGTTCCCCACCAGTTATTGGTGGCATCAACGGCGTACACTGGTTCATTGTTATCGAGCGCCGTGAATAATAATCCTTGAACTGGTAGATACGTCATGTAGGATAATCCATAGAAAGCATTGTCCACAATCCGGTTAAAGTTGATGTGGATATTAATGGTGGGTATGTATTCTGTTGGCGCAGTGCTAACCGCAGCAACTCCTATAAGATAGGTATTGTGTATACTGATACCATTCAGGCCATTGTTGATAATGGTGTTTTCCAGTATCCTGATTTGATTAATAAGTGGTGTTAATAGGATATTCTGCGGCGAGGAGTCTACAGATGAGGTTTCAGCACCATTGAGATATCCCTGATAAATGGAAATCCCATCTTCTGTATTCTGGGTGATGTAATTTCCCTGTACCAGAACATCACAATCTCCTTTTATAGAAATTCCTATTCCATTACCTTTAATGTAATTTTCCAGTATCTTAACGCCCTGTGCCTCGAGGATGTAAATACCTGATCGTTCTGGATTGGTGCCTGTGATTTTAAAGCCCTCTACAGTAGCATAATTTCCATTTTCATATCCAATTATACTTATAACTGAGTAATTAGGATCTAATGCACTTAGAGTAACGGTACCATTGGATTTTAGGGTTATATTGGTTTTGTTAATTTTAATGTTGGCATTGTAGGTAGCTGCCGCACCATTATTGTCATTCACAATGATGGTATCTCCAGATTGAGTTGTAGGGGCGTCGATGGCTGCCTGGATATCATCTCCAGGGTTAACCACTACATCTGCCGCCGAAACTGCACTTATGCTGGTAAGTATTACCATTAAAGCCAGAAAAGTCAGAACTAATTTTTTATTTGTTTTCACTTTTTCACCTCCCTTTAATTTTTAATTCGTGAATAGTAGGAGGTTGAAAGGAAAACTGGCAAAATAAGTAACTAAAAAATAAGACATTATACAACTTATTCTGTGGTTCAATGATGTGATTAACCCCCTTAATTCCCCATGGTATTATATCATTACCTAGTAAACTACTTTTTGGAATTAAATTAATACGGGATTTTTCGGCCAGAATTTTCTAATTGAATTATAAAAATAATAATCACTGATATTTTGCATTTTCAATGGATTAAATAAAAGAAAGTAGAAATTTGTCCTGTTTTATTAATCAACAATATTTAATAGAACTTAAAATTAATAATTATATGGGGTTTAATTATGCAGGATTACATGGAAATAGGTATGGTAGATGATCTGAAAAATGGCGAAATGAAGAAATTTACGGTGGAGGGTAAGGATTTCCTGTTGGTAAGGGTAGATGATGCCTATTACTGTGCAGACAACCGCTGTCCCCATATGGGGGGAGACCTATCCCATGGTATTCTACAGGGAACGGTGGTGAGTTGTCCCAAACACCACAGCCAGTTTGATGTGGTGGATGGCCATGTGGTGCAATGGACCGAGTTCTCCGGGGCTAAATTACGCATTACAAAACTATTAAAATCGCCCAGACCATTAAAAACCTATGAAGTCACCATAGATGGGGATAAGCTCCTAGCTCGTCTGGATGATTCTATTTAATCTTATTTATGGTATTTTTCAGGGGATTCCTTTTATAATTAGTTTACCTTGAAATCAGTCCCAGCGGAACCGCACCCATACCGGGGCCCGGGGCGAGCCTTCAATGATTTCCTGCACCCTTATCTCTGCTAAAAGTGGTTTGCTGGTTATTAAAACCTCGGATTCTACCTCAGGTGGTAGTTCTATATTTAAAGGGCCCTGATTTTTATGCAGTATCTTTAATATTAATTTTCGGTCAGCATCAGAAAAACCGGTACCCACCTTACCAAAGAACCTTCCGTCCTTTTCCAGGATCAGAGCACCAAAGGGGAGGCTCCCCGTACTTTTGGTGGCTCCCACCACATAAACGTCCAGAGTATCCTGTTTTTTGACTTTCAACCAATCAGGGGACCTTTTTCCAGGCTGGTACACAGAATATGTATTTTTAAGCACAGCCCCTTCAAAACCTTTCCCTACATATCCTTCAAATATATCCTCCCAGTTTTCAGAGGAGACCTCCTGGAAGGGCACCAGTCCCAGGTGCTTATTAAATTGCACCAAATTCAGTAACTTTCCTTTACGCTCAATCAGGGGCAATAAAATTAGATCCTGATTATCCAAACTGAGGATATCAAATATATTATATGTAGCAGGTATTTTATGGGATAATAACTTAATTTTGAATTTATCCTCTACATTGCGCTTCAACAGCTGCCTAAAACCTCCGGAAACAGTTAGTTCCCCATCCAGTATCCAGTTATCACTTTGCATATTATTTTTCAGAGCTTCCACCACTTCGGGGAATTTAGAGGAAACCTCGATATGCCGGCGGGTCCACAGTGTAATTCTCTGGTTCTTGCACTGGGCAATCAGCCTCTCCCCATCGTATTTGGGTTCAATGAGCCATGATCCCTCTAAATTCAAATCACCTTTCACCAGGGTGGCCAGCATGGGCTCTATCATTCATTTTCCCCCACCAGGGCCAGCATCTTTTCCAGTTCGGCTTCCAGTGAACGGGTTACAGGTAGTTTCAATTCATCTGCCTCTATCTCTTCACCCAGGGCCTTTCTCTCTATGAGTTCCTTGATCTGCTGGGTGTATTCCTCTTTATAGGAGGCCCAGTCAAAGGCAAAGGTCATTTTTTCCACCACCGGGGTGGCCATTTCCACCAGTTCCGGTTCAATCGGAGATTCCATTACTTCTATCTCCTCTTCTGATCGTATCTGTTCCTGATAGAGCAGTTGCTTTAGTAAAAAACCCTTTTCATAGGGCTCCAGCATCCCCAGATACTCATTACTACGGGCCACCCACTTTACAACCGCCACTTTCCGGGTTTTTTCCATAACCTTTTTTAGTAACTGGAAGCTTTCTCCCACCCCTCCCTTTTTAGGGGCCTCCGTTCCAATATAGTAGGGCTTTCCCAGGGCCACCCGGGGTATTTCTTCCAATTCACAGAATCCCTGAATTTCCATCATCTTATTGGCGAATGGTTTAAGGGCCTCAATCTCAGCATCAGTAAATTTTAAGCACTCTTCCCCTATAAAATATGCTTTTACAATATCTTCCTTTTTTAGCTCTTCTCCATCCTTTTCGCACACCTTTTTATAGTGTACCCGACCACAGTCCTTCTTATGAACCAGATGAAAACCTATATGTAGTGGGCCACTGGCGGCATAGGTGCGGATAGGGATGAGGATGGTGCCAAATGATAAATATCCTGACCAAATGGATCTCATGAAATCCCCCCCTTATGCTTTAATAATATTTTTTGTTTTGGAGAATTAATATTTTTTAGGGATTTCTAGGGGGAGAATTCCCGGGAATAGGGGAAATGCTTAGAATTAATTTAATAATTGAATTGGTGGGATTTATAAAGTACCTGCACCACATCATTATTATGCGCACTCACAATACCTCCCTTGATGAGGGGAAAACCATTCACTGGCGGAGGGGAAAACAGGGGTGGTCTATGGTAATTATGCCCGAGAGTATCCGTATAGATAACAACCACGGTTACTGCCACATCCACCTGGAATACAAGAAGAATTATTATCCCATAAAAGATGATAGTTTTCAGGCCATTTATCAGGGCATACTCAAACACGTCCAGGATAATAAGGGGATTAATCTGGATAAACTCCAAAAAGAGCTGCATTTTTCCAGGGACTAATTAGATTATTTTTACACGTTTTTTAAAAATTTTAGGGGAATTTAAATGATTATCCAATTAACTCGTAAAATAAATGGGCGGGCTCTGGTTCAGGAACTGGAAAAGACCTACGGTTCAATTGATGCTCTGGAAGAACTCTACCAGGAAAATCTGGACAATTTAAAGTTATACACTGATCTGGAGGACTGGAAGTACTTTCTGGAAAATCCACAGGAAGTTATAGAGGATGGTAAAACCATGGTATATTCTAAAGAATTTTTAAGTGAATTAGAAATTGAATTATTGGAATTAATTAAAAATGAAAAACCACAATCCATCAATGAAATAGTGCAGATGACTGAACATAATATTAAGACAATTTATCCCATCATGATGCAATTAGAGGAAAAAGAACTCATAGAACTAATTCAGGGACCTAAAAAGACCATGATGCCGGTTTTAAAATATGATGAAATAGAAATTAAGGATTAATTTCAAAATATCCTCCCTAGGAGAATAACTTTTAAAATATTATATGAAATGGGGCGGACCGGTTTATATTTATTTATTATTTTTCTATTTTAGAATTCAGTTTGATAACGTCGATTAAATTTTTTGCCCGGTGTTCTAGGATATTCTATTAAGCAGGGTTTTAGCTCCGTTCTGGATAGTGGGTCTCGCGGAATTTAATGGTAAACTCGGTTCCCTGGCTTCTATCAAGCTCAATACTTCCTTCAATCTGTTTAACCAGCATATTAACCAATTCCAATCCCAGGGTATTTGTTTTCTGGAAGTCAATGGATTCTGGTATCCCCTTACCATTATCACGTATAATAAGGGTCAAATTTTCTTCAGGGTCTGATTTTAGATTAATACTGATCTTACCTTCCTGACCAGGTTCAAAGGCGTATTTTAAACTGTTTGTAATTAATTCAGTTACAATCAGCCCACAGGGAATGGCGGTTTCCAGATTAAAGAATACATCCACCAGATCTGTTTCTAATTGGATGTTGGATCGGGTCTGATAGGAAATCAACAGATCTTCAGCCAGGTTGGTAATATACTCCTTTATATTAATTTGGGAGATATTATCGGACTGGTACAGTTTAGAATGGATAAGTGCCATGGACTTAACCCTATTTTGTGTATTAATGAACAGTTCACGGTCTCTCTCATCTTTAACGTATTCAGACTGCAGATTCAGAAGACTGGATATGATCTGCAGGTTATTTTTAACCCGGTGGTGAATCTCCCGCAACAAAATGTCTTTTTCATTGAGTGATTGTTCGATGAGTTCTGAGGCAAATTTACGCTCAGTATCATCAATTAAAGTTAAAATAGAACCATCATACGCTCCATTTTTTTCTTCAGGAAGTACCCATCCTGTAAAATAGAAATTTTTCTCCCCCACACTCAGGGGCAGGGTTTCAAAGTAGCTGGGTTTTAAGCTGTTTTTAGCTTCAGCATAGTATTTTAAGAGCTGTTCGCCGTGATCAATATCTCCGATATTGAAATCTTCCAGACCTTTAATGTGTCTTAAGGCAGCATTAAAGTAAACAATCTCATCGTCCTTGTTGGTTACGAATATTCCTTCATTCAGGCTCTCTATGATTTTCTCATAGAACTTTTCCAGGCTCTGTATGGTTTTAAATGCTTTTTCCTGTTCCAGATCCAACTTGTTGATTTTCTTAGCAGTGGAGAATATTAATATAAACAGGGTGATGGCACTGGCCACCACCAGGAGGCCCAGGCCCACCGGGAAGCTGAAGGCATTGAATCTTTCCCCTAGAATGACCAGGAGGCCCACCAGGAAAACCGTGACCAGTGATCCTACTATTAAAATCCGGGCAAGTTTTCCCCCGGAATAGGGGCGGGTTATGGTCTTCATAACTCCTTTATGTGGCTGACTAAATAATATCCCCACCGAAAGCAGCATACCAATGATTGAGGTGTAAATTCCCATCTGGAAATAGAAATCTCCCAGATGATTCAACTGAATGCCATAGATATTAATGGTGAATCCATAAAAGGTTATAAATCCGCTGATAATGGCGGATATCTGGGCCAATTTCTCGTTCTGGTTTAAATACTTTGATAATAATGCCGCACCCAGGAAAATAAATGTTAGGGCAGATAATAGCTTGGCCCTACCAATAAATAGTTCATTGGTTGCCTGAAAACCCTGGGAATAGAACAACTGGTCCAGACCGATATTTATGCCCAGAACATATTCCATAAAAGTCAGGAACCCTATTAAAAAAACCAGGGCAGCTAAGATGCCTGAAGCTGATTTCATGATTTTTTTAGAGGCCACGATATTCAACAGATACAAGGAACATCCGGCCAGGAACATGGCCAGGCCACTATTGAATTTAGATGCATAAAACCAGGTAATATCGCCTCTCATGAAGGGGATGTTGAAAAGCCACCCCAAAAGAATTAAAAAACTAAATATTATGCCTATAATGGCTAAAATAGATGAAAAACGTTTTAAGTAGGAGATACGGCGTAGATACTCGTCCTGTTTATTCTTCAGTTCTTCTTCTATACTGCGGGAAGATAATTCATTTTCATGATTATCTTTAATCATGCCATGACCTTTGGAAATTATTAAAATAATTAATTCTATTTTCTCATTGATTAGTGAATATTTATTACTTAAATTCTATTTTTTAATTAATATAAAATTAAGGGATAATCCGGCATTAAAAAATTTATTTTTTAACAAGGGTGATTGATAGTTCTTAAAATGAAAATATTCATTTATTATTCATTTTAACAGATTCTGGACAAACTTGTAAAAATTTGGCCTTTTTATAACCCTGAATGATGTATAGACTTCCATGATTCCCTTTATAAATTTAGACAGGGCTGAGGCCACTTCATAAATCCCCACCAGCTGGATTAAGATCAGCACCAGGAATAGTAGATTATTAAAACTCAGGGTATAAGTGAATGTATTAAATCCGATATAATGGCTTTTCAGGATATTCACCAGAGAAAAAAGTCCCAAACCTACAATAAACTGCACAGTGGATATAAAAAAGGATTCTCCAGCTTTAACCATTGATCTTTTCACTTTCTCATGCAGATCACTCAGGGCCATGATATAAGTGAAGATAAGAAGAGACAGGGTGGCGGAACTCAAAACAAAAACTTCTACCATGGTTAAGATCTGTTCCGAGTTGTGGAAAGCAAAATGGTTATTAATCCAGGGAACCATGAATATCAGGACGAATATAAAGCTTAAATAAGGGGAGATTAATTCAACCCCCTGATAAATGGTCTTTAAGATATATGAACTGAATCTACAGCCTACTTGGTGCATGAAAAACCTCCTAAGATAAATTTTATTTTTTTATAATCTAAACCCTAATGGATGGAAAAGGTATTTAGAATACAGTGAATACCATTCATTAAAATAAAAACCTTAAAAGAGTTTTTCCCAATTGGGACCCCAATCCTGCCCTAATGGGGAATAGGTGATTGATCCCACAAAAAACATAAAATTGTTAAGGGTGAGATGGCAGGTATTGGGAAGTTTGCAGTGATAAACCATAAGAAAAAATTAAAATAAGTGCAGGGGATGGGATTCGAACCCATGAAGGCCTACACCAATAGGCCCTGAACCTATCCCCTTTGACCGCTCGGGAACCCCTGCCTATATTCGGATTGTATGATATTATATATAACTTTAATTGGTTTTGTTTTGTGGTCTTCGTTATAGAATGGTTT
>DATN01000006.1 GCA_002504725.1 Methanobacteriaceae archaeon UBA587
AGAATGGTTTGACGAAGATAGGTAGAATAAATATCATATAATAGATATTTATAAACATCTAAACTACCCTAAAATACTAAAAGTGATCATTTATGTCCGAAATTACTTCTGAAGTCATATTTAAAAAAGAGAATGGGGAATCAGTTTCCCTGCTGGAAAAATATGTGGGGCTTCATTCCCGTGCTGAAGGAATGTTAACTATTAATTTCAGAACTCCTGAAGCTGAAATGAATGATTTAAAAGAATTCTTCGAATCATTTCAAAGCGACCAGATAGTTAAAGTGGATATCGGGGGCACGGGGGATATCGACTGTTCCTTTAAAGGCATGTCACCTATCCTGCCTCAGACAGATAATGCCGGCTTCCCCTATTTCACCTTATCGGTTACCCTGCAGGATATCAATAAAATGAAGGCTTATAATGAATCACCGGGCTGTGGCTGCGGTTAATCGGATTTAAGTCCTACAATTTATATTTTCCTTATTTTCTATTTCAATTAATTATTTTTCATAAATAATCTATCTTAAAAATTTATTTTTTAATTCCACCGTCATTAGAAATAATTCAATTTAAAGAATCGTTTTTATCTGTTTTTAGATTAAAAAATTCGATAATAAATTAAAAAATAAATAGATAGATGGAGCTATTTTAAGCCCCAATTAAAAAGTTCCATAGTTGTTGTAGGAGGCCCATCAGGTAGTCAAGCAGGTCTTGTAGCCAGTTTCCGTTCTGGTTGTCGTTGGTGTTATTGTTTGAGGTGTTGTTAGTAGTATTCGTGTCTCCACTGTCACTGTTGCCATTATCGGGAAGATCAGTATACACAATGCTTCCATCTTCGCCATCCACGTAAATTTCTCCTACTTTTGCCCCATTGGGATTCAATACGTCCACTACATAAGCACTGGATACAATGATTTCATATTTATGGGTGTAATCGTCCATGGCATCTGCTTTGGCCACCCCAAAATCGATCCATTTTATTTCTCCTGTGGATTTAACTTTTACTTTGGCCAGTAGTTCCACGTTGGGGTATTCGCCGGGGATGTCTGCTTTATAAGATGAATAACCATGGGTGTCCAGGTAGTCCTGGGCACTTTTTTCAGCCTGTAATGTACTGAGTAAAGGACCACTGTCTGCATAAGCTACATTAAAAACAAAAATCAGTATAAAACCAAAAATAACAGCCAATAATGCATTATTAACCTTCATATATAACCCCCCGAAAGTTAATTAATTATTTGTTCTGCATATTATTTAAAATTTAATTTCCGATTAAGATAACCATGCTTTAGCTGAAGTTTAATCACAGGATTAATTATATTCCATCTATTTAGATATTCTTTTTAGTGCAATTTATCCTTTTAAATTAATTTATATAGTGAAAATTACAGATTATCTGATAATAAGTATCAGAGGGTTATCAAATGATTTGTCCGGCGTGTGGATATGAAAATAAAGAAGGAGACAAGTTCTGTGCAGATTGCGGAACCAGTTTAGAAATACCAACTACAGAAAACTCCATTGGAGAACCATCCAAAGTGATAATAGTTCTGGGTTATGTCATGGCATATTAGGTGTATTCTCCCTGGGTATCCTGTCCATTATAGGGCTTATTATCGGTGCTAGCCTGTACCGAAAGGGCCATCCCCAGGGAAGGACTCACGGATTAATTATAATGATAATATCGGTGGCAGTACTCTTGATTGTGGGGTTAGCTGTCATAGCACTGCTAATTTACTGGCAGTACTTTTATAACCCTCTCTGATTTTTAGGATGATGATATGCTATTAGGGGATCTAAATTTATAATCCTCTAGGATTTGGGAGGATAGTGTGGTATCTTATTTATAATCCTCTATGATTGGGTGATGATTAATGGAATCTAAATTAGAAGAACTGATAAATGCTCTGCAGGGCCGGGATTGTCGGGTGGAACAGCACGCCAGTATCATGGAAGTTACCTTTTCCAGCAGCATCGATGCCGACTGGTTTGAAGCAATCATGCGTTCTGGAAGAGAGAGCTCCGGTGCGTCCTGTTTAATGTCCCTGCGACCAGAGGGTGAGAATAAAACCCATAAATTCGTTTTTAATGTGCAGGACATGGATAGGTTTATTGCATTAATAAAGTCAGATAAATCATTAAAATAAATAAATGAGCGATGAAGGGGATTAAGTTTATGATGGGATTATTTATTGCTTCTTATAATGTTTTGCTGGGTTTTGGAGGTGTAGTAAATGAAAAAAAGTCTTAAACCAGGAACGCTGGGTTTCCCGGCACCGGTTTTCATGGTGGGTTCCTATGATGAACACCACCTCCCTAATGTAATGAATGCCGCTGCAGCAGGAATGTGTTGTCTGCGACCACCCTGTGTTTACGTGGCCCTCCGTGAAGCTACCGCTACCTATCAAAATATCAGGAAAAGAAAGGCATTTACCATATGTATCCCCCCGGAAAAATATGTTCTGGAAGCGGATTATTTTGGTGTGGTCTCTGGAAAAGACACTGACAAATTCCAGAAAACCGGTTTAACGCCCCTGCAGGGGGATTTGGTGGATGCACCTTATGTTCAGGAATTTCCGGTGGTTATGGAATGTAAATTAAAGGAAACATTGAATCTGGGATCACACACCATGTTTATCGGGGAAGTACTGGATTTAAAGGCCGATGAAGATGTTCTGATGGAGATTAATCTGAAGTCCGGTAAGACCATCACCCGTATAGACCCCCAAAAGGTGCTGCCCCTAATCTTTGATTTATCCAGCAGAAACTATTATGTTCTGGGGGATAAAATAGGTGAGGGATTTGTTGATGGTCTTAAATTGAAAAATAATGATTAAAAATTTTTTAAATATCAATGCATTCATCCCATATTTTTTATTTTATTAATTATGTCCTAGTATTTTTTTATTTGTCACGGATTGATTCCTTATTTTTTAAAATAATAATCAATAATACTTATTTAATTAAAAAATTAAAATTATGCTACTTTTTTTTTATTTAATATGCATTCTCATCATTGAATCCCTTTAGGAGGGTCATGAAGAATATCTTAATATCCAGCATGAGGGTCCAGTTCTCCACATAGAATATGTCGTACTCTATCCTTTTGGTGATGCATGTATCGCCCCGCCAACCATTCACCTGGGCCCACCCGCTCATTCCGGGTCGCACATGGTGTTTGATCATATATTTGGGTACTTCTTCCCGGAACTGTTCCACAAAGTGCGGCCTCTCCGGGCGGGGGCCAATTAAACTCATATCTCCCTTTAAAATATTGAAGAATTGTGGTAATTCATCGATACTGGTTTTACGGATGAAAGAACCGAATTTTGTCTTGCGGGGATCATCTTCGGTGGTCCACTGATTTTTTTCTTCCTTCTCATCCTGTACCTTCATACTGCGGAACTTGTACATCTCAAAGTTTTTCCGGTGCAGACCCACCCGTTCCTGCTTAAAGATTATCGGTCCAGGGGAGGTTATTTTTATCATAATTGTGGTGAAGATGAGGATGGGTGAAAGGATAACCAGTCCCAGACTAGCCAATATGATATCAGACAGCCTTTTTACTGCATTGGGCAGGGCATTGTCCAGAGGCACGTGCCGGATATTTATAAGGGGTATGCCATCTATCATGTGCACGTGTGGCTGGGCCGGGAAATAGCGGTAGTAATCAGGTATGATCTCTGCCTTTAAACCATATTTTTCGCAGACATCCACAATATTCTCCAGAAGCTGGTGGTGACGTGGGGATATGGTTATTATGGCTTCATCAATGTGATTGGACAATATAATAGTATCCAAATCACCTATATTTCCTATAATTTCAATGCCCTCTACTTCAGAGCCCTTTTCCAGGTTATCATCCAGGAATCCCAGTATATGGTAGCCCATGTATTCCCTTTTATTTATTTTATGGGCAAATTTTTTCCCTAATTCCCCGGCGCCAATAACCAGAATATGTTTGACATTGTATCCTTTACTGCGCATTAATCGAAGTGTTTTTCTAAAAATAAACCGCTCTACAATAGAAAACACAGTACTCAATATGGCGAATAGGGCCAGCAGGGTCCGGGAATAATCAGATAAATTCAATATAAATAGGACAGTTATGAGCACTAAAAGCCCTATGAAGTTTGCTTTGACTATTTTGCTTGCTTCGGGAGCAATACTGGCTTTGGTCCTTTGGGGAGCATACAATCCAAAGGAATGATAAAGTAGTAAATAGAGGGGTAAGATAAAGATCAGAGGGGTTAGGTAGTAGTTAAATGCCCAGGCTTCTTTACCTAATCCAAAAAAAGGTGTTTCAAATCGTAATATCCAGGCCACCACAAAGGCAAAGGTTATAACTACCAGATCCATTAGCATACGGATCATGTTTAATAATCTTTGATTTTCCCGTATCATAGCCTCACCGTATTTAATTGCCCATATTTTTCTGTAAAGGTTTTTTATCTCTGGACTATATTATATTTTCGACTCTTTTTGGTATTGGCAAAGGATTAACTTATTATCTGTTAATTTAGTTTTAACTCTTTTTTTGCAGGGACAAGATATAATAGTATTCTATTAGATGAAATTATTAAAATATCTATTCTAAATAAATTTTTTATTAGTTTTAATTTCCACCCCCGGGTTTTGTGGAATAGAGTATCATTTTAACCTATTAAAAAGCAGCTTTCCCTGACACATACCCCATATTCCGGCATGCACCAGGTAATTTACTATAAATGAGTTTTCCTTGTGGTAGTGTTTATCATAGAATATATGCATGGCCCGGTAAAACTCACGGATGAGCTTGGAATCCTTTGCACCATTTTTCAGGGGCATGGGTTCATTTAAAGGAGCATCATCTGTGGAAGAAGAAGATTTATCATTTACATCTATTCCACTACTGGCTCCTTTATAGTGGATTATATGGGCTTTCCCATAATAAATCACCTTCCACCCGGCCTTTTTAATGCGGTAGCACCAGTCTATGTCTTCACCATACATGAAGAAGGATTCATCCAGTAGTCCCACATCATCAATAACTCGGCAGGGCACCAGCATGAAGGCTCCCACCAGACTATCCACTTCGTATATACCATTCTCATCCAGATACTCCAGATTGTATCTATTAAACCTTTTACTCTGGGGGAATAAACGTGATAGTCCTATCATCCTATAAAAAGAAACTTTAACATCGGGAAAGCTGCGGCGGCAGGCCTTATCCAGTTTACCATTTGGTAAAACCACTTTACATCCCAGGGCCCCTATCTTTTTATCATTTTCCATAAATTCCAGGCATTTTTCCAGGCAATCCTCCACCACCACCGTGTCCGAGTTAAGCAGTAACACATAGCGTGATTTGGACTGGATCATGGCCAGGTTATTGGCATAGGCAAACCCTTTATTTTCACTGCTGGCTATGAACTTAATCAAACCGGTTTCTTCCTGTAGCTTAAAGTCTTCCTGCAGCTTTTCCAGACTCCCATCACCTGAAGCATTGTCCACTACGGATATCTGGTAGCTAAATGCATGTTCCTTTTCGATTATGGACTTAATGGTCTGTCTGGTAAGATGGTAAGTCCGGTAATTTACGATTATTATGGATAAATCCATGCACGGTCTCCTGAGATAAATTTTAATGGGGCTATCTACTATTAGATGTTATCAATTTTAAGTATAAAACAGTTTAAAACAATAAGATGTAGTATGCTATATTAAATAAATCAGATTTTACATAAAATTTAATTAAATAGTTAATCACACGATTATATTTAGGTTATATCCTATGATTTTGTTTTATAAGAATATATAAATTTTTATGAGGTCTTTAAAGCTTAAATACTATTTAAATCATTCCGGGTAATCAGAAAAAGATAAATTTAAAAGTATTTCTGATAAGCTGCCATTCAATTTTCCAGTAGTTCTGGAAGTTTTCTGGGAAATAATCTACCTTTTCAATTCTATTCAATGAATTAATTCCTTCTCGAAGTCCTTTAAGATAAATATGTCCATATCCTTTCTGCAAGAAGAACAGGTACTTAATAAAGAATCCCATAACTAAAAAAACAGAATTCAAGACCAGCTGAGGCCAGGGCATGTTCTTGTAGGGCACATAAATGTTGTTACGGGCCGCTAAAACTATCTTAAATTCATTGTACTGGCTGCCACTGGTACCACTCCCCACATGGTAAACCACGGCTTGCGGGCAGTAAATGCACTTGTATCCCTGGATGCGGGCCCGGTAGCTGATGTCCACATCCTCCATATAGACAAAGAAATTCTCATCAAAATATCCGATTTCATCCAGGATGCTTTTCCGGTAGAGGGCGGCGCCGGCACAGGCACTGAACACTTCCCTCTTTTTATCATATTGGGAGGGATGCTTACCATAGCCCACCCGGCGGGTCCAGCCCAGGATGGTGTATTCGTCCCCGGCATCGTCCATCTTTTCATGGTCATGGAACTGGATCATGCGGGAGGAAACAGCAAAGATTGTTTCATCTTCTTGCATGCACTTTAAAAGATGTTTGATACAATCTGCTTCTAATTCCACATCATTATTGAGTAAAAAAATATATTCGGTGGATGAACGTTTTATACCCTGATTAACCGCTGCAGCAAATCCTAAATTCTTTTTATTTTCAATTAAAGTGAATTCTGGGTAATTTTGCTGGATATATGGGACACTGTCATCCTGGGATGCATTATCTACAATGATTACATCCAGGGGGTGGTTTTGCTTCTTTAAGGATTCCAGGCATCCTTCTAAGAAGTGCTGACCATTGTAATTGGGGATGATAACCGTTAAATCCACCATGAACTCACCATTTTGTTACTGAAGGCATTTATCCTCTATTTTGGTGCTACTTTTCATCTTTATTATTTGGCCTGGTGGATGCTCTCTTCATAAGATGCACTCACTTCCTCTACTGAACCCTGCATAACCAGTTTTCCTTTTTCCAGCCACAATGCTTTATTACAGAGATTCCGTACCTGATCAAGGGAATGGGAAACAAATAAAACAGTCACATCTTTATTAAGAAGTGATTTCATCCGCTGTTCACTTTTTTCCCTGAATTTAGCATCCCCCACAGAGAGCACTTCATCCAGAATCAGTATCTTAGGTTCCACCACGGTGGCAATAGAGAATCCCAGCCGGGCTATCATACCGGAGGAATAGTTTTTGAGGGGGACATCTATGAAATCACCGATCTCAGCGAATTCCACTATCTCATCAAATTTACTCTCTATAAATTCCTTGGGATAACCTAACATGGCACCATTCAGATAAATATTTTCTCTACCTGTGTAATTATGGTCAAATCCAGCTCCTAGTTCTAGTAAAGGGGATATCATGCCTTTTAAGGTGATGGTGCCTTCAGTGGGTTTCATGACTCCTGATATGAGTTTAAGCAAAGTACTCTTACCTGCACCATTCAATCCAAGTATGCCTACTTTATCGCCTTTTTCCACTTCAAAGGAAATGTTTTGCAGGGCCCAGAATGATTGGTACATTAATTCTCTTTTTATAAGTTTGATAACGTACTCTTTAAGGTTGTCTGTTTTTTCCTGGCTCAGGTTGAATTCCATGCCCACATTTTCAACCTTGATTACTGTTTCTCCCAAATTTTCACCTTAAGATATTAATTTTTATTTTTAATTAAATGCGATATTTAGTATCTTTATTCTTTTTTAATCATTTAGGTTCTAAACTTTATTTTCTGTTGATGGCGTTCAGAGTGTTTTAACCGTATTTAAATTTGATATCTAGATGTATAATATGAATTTGTCCTGGTACTTATAGAAAAGGCCTATTCCCAAGGCCAGGGCGATTAATGAGGAAGCAGTGGCAAATAAGAGGGTCCCCATATCAAAAAAGGTTCCATATAAGAATGAATCTCTAAATAGGGTTATTATGGCATATAGGGGGTTTAAGGTCTGGATGAAGCGGAAACTCTCCGGCACAATCTCGGCAGGGTACATAATCGGGGTGGCATAGAGTAACATGGTGACAAATACTCCATATAAATGCTCTATATCCCGGAAAAAAACGGTAAGAGTGGCCAATATGAGCCCTATTCCTATGGTAAATATTAATAGCAACACGATAGGTATCAGTGCGGTTAGAATAAACATGGTAAATGTGGCCTGGGTGGCTATCATCACCAGAAATAAAACCAGCAGGGACATCAAAAAAGTGACCATATTGGAGAATATTACACCCAGGGAATACATGTATTTGGGGATGTAGACCTTCTTTATCATGGAGGCATTGCTGAGGATGGATCCCATGGCTGCCCGGGTTCCAGCAGAGTAATAATCAAATACCAGTTTTCCCGTAAGTAAATAAACCGGGTAATTCTCAATATTGCTCTTAAAAAGCTGTGAAAAGACGATGGTCAATATGATCATGGTAAATAATGGCTGCAGGAAACTCCAGAAGATACCCAGCACCGATCTACGGTACTTAATTTTTATATCTCTTTTCACTAATTCACTGAGTAAATATCTGTATTTAGCGAAATTAGCTATAAAACGGTGGTTAATAAGTGGTTCAGCTATCATTATTTGTCCTTTAGTTTTCAGATCATAATGTTTGTGATTATTATTATCTGTTAATTATTTATTTAATTTAATTTTTTAATTTAACTGTATAACTCTTTGAATTAGAATCTCCTTCGTTCTCTTTTCTAATTATCTCCAGAATATATTCTACTCTTTTTGCAAAGGTATGTTTATTAAGCACTATCTCTCGAGCTTTTTCTATTTTTTCCTTTCTTTCTTTTTCATGCTCTAAATAATAATTAATGGTATGATTAAGGGCGGAGGGGTTATCATAAGTTACCAGTGCGTCCCCAAATATCTTCTCGGCGCCTTGCACCTTATCGGATATGATAAATGCTCCCGAGGCAAAACCATCAAATAAACGGTTAGAAATAAAACCTTTCTCCTGCATATCTTCCCAGTGATCATTAAGCAATATCTTGCAGGAAGAATAAGCTTTTCTTAATTCATTATTGGGGATATGTTTGCCCTTTAAGTGTTTCTTTTTAATTATCCCTTTTAAAACAAATCTTCTCCAGTTCATTCCATAAATACCTAAATCTTTATTAGTAGGCATCAGATCTTTTATAATGGTTCTAATCACTTTCCGGGAATTACCCACAAATAATAGCTGGTGCTGATACTTTTCTGAAAAATCGGGATAAAATAGTTCGGGATCGGTGCACTGTAGCATTGATTGCACTGGAACTTTGACTTTTCCATTAATAACTTCGGCCCAGATCTTAGATGCTATTAAAACGTAATCGTACTGTTCATATTCTCCTACTTCAATCTTATCGGGATGGGAAATGTTCCACATGATATTTAAGTGTTGTTTTTTAGGATAATACTTGCTCAAACCCCTTAAAACGATTACCACATCGCATTCCGCGTCCTGGTCGGTATTCCATTCAGGCAATATCTGTATTATCACATCACAGCCCCGTTTTTCAAACTCTTTTTGCAAACCCCTGGCCAGATGGTAATCTCCCCATTCATTAACATTTTTCCACTTGGGAACAGGGATTTTAATTGCTATCCTTGTTTTTAAAAAATGTTTTTCCAAAATCCCTTTTATGGTATCTGTGCGGTTGTTATAAGTGTGATTTTCAAGTACAAATCTTTGCAATTCTTTAATTTTAGCAATACGTTCATCTTCATGGACCAAATAATATTTGATTAATGTATTTAGCTCTTCTTTTGAGCTGAATACTGGTAGATTTCCCTTAAATGTCTCTTCTGCACCGATTTTTCCATTGGTCAATACCAGAGCACCGCTGGCCAGAGCGTCGTAAACACGGCTGTTTACAGCACCAAAATTCTTGGTAACACGATTGGCATCATCGATAACTATCTTGGTGGAAGCATATACTTCAGGCAACAGGGAATAATCTATAAATCCATGGTCATAATCTTTAAACTTTGCAACATGATCCCAGTTCTTTCCATACAATTTAAATGTGTATGGCAAATTCTGAGGGTCTAAAAATTCTATAATCTCCCGGGGATCATTCCAGTAACTCCCGGTAAAACAGTAATCACTGACATAATCCTGGTTTTTTGGAATATGGTCATTAAATCTGTGGTTATTAGTTGCGATAGGTAATAATAATGCTTCTTCTCCACTTGCATCGTTAATGTAATCAACCGCGGTCTGGCTGGAGGCACATACTATATCATAATCTGAAAAGCCGGGGTGAGAAACCCATCTTTCAAACCAATTTCGGGCCCAAGCTATTTTAATTAGGGATTTATGGGATGTTCTAATCTTTCGAGGATCATAGGAATCTAACATGGATATCAGGACATCCACGTTTTCATCCAGGTCATACCAATTGCCTGGCCCGTGACGGGGCAAAAAGAGTATATTCCATCCTATTTTTTTTAGACTTTCTCCCAGTTCCAGGGCGGTGAAGTAATCTCCTGCAGAAACGTTTTTTCCACTTTCAGTAACTGCAAAGGCGATGGTCAGGGGATCTTCAGAAAAAAACAGGTTATTGTTTAATTTATCAAGGAAAATCTGTTTACTCAACCACCGATTCCATTTTTGATAAAAGAGTTCTCTGTTTTGCAACCTTCTATTTTTAACTTCTTTGTTTTTATCATTCTCCTGTGTTCCGAATTCATAGTGGAAAAGGACAGCTTTAGCACAATAAATATTTTTGTAGCCTTTTTTAAGAAGTTTAAGACAAAAATCAACGTCTTCGTAGCCGTAATTATATCCCTCATCCAGACCACCAACCTGCCAGTAATATTCCTTGTTTACAAGGAGTGCTGCAGCTGTCAGGGCAGCTCTTTCCATTTCAAAATCGACTTCCTCATCAAAGGGGTCGTCATGGCTAAGGTTGTATGGTTTAATGAAACCATCTTCTTTTTTAAATGCGATACCTCTATGCTGGACCTTAAAAGAGTTATCCTTATTATACGTAGATTCAGAACAATCAGGATAGACTAATTTAGCACCCACAGCACCTATACTCTCTGATTTTAGAGCAGTCTGCATCATATGATTAAGCCAACCATAAAGGGGCTCCACATCATTATTTAAAAGTAGAATGAATTTACCTTTCGCTGTCTTAGCTGCTTCATTATTAGATTTAGAAAAAGATTCATTGGCATTGTTTTTGATAATCCGCAGGGGTAAAGATGTTGAAATCTTCTCCAGGAAATTCAGGGAATTATCAGTGGATGCATTGTCCACCACAATAATTTCGTAGGCGGGGTACTGAATATTTTCCTTAAAATTCTTAAATAATCTCTGTAAATGGTCGTGACCGTTCCGGTTTAATATAATGATGGATACTAAAGGAGCATTATAGTCAAAGGAATGTAGATTAGCCAGGGTATTGTTTTTATCCACTATTTCTTCATATTTCGCCTGTAATTCCTGGGGATTCATTATGTGTTCTATTTTATCAGAGGACTTAAGAGAAGATTTCGATAATCTTTGTTCTAAGGATAATATCTGATGTTTTTTTAAGCTTACATTATCACTTAAATTATTTTTAACCCTCCTTAACTTGTTTTTAAAGGATTGGGCGTCTAAATGAACTGGTTTTTTCATAGGATTCCTCTGAAATCTTACTATTAGGTATTATGCTTTTTTTTAAGTTTTCAAATAAAATAGTATGAGATTAATATGAGAATTTTTCCTTAGCTTCCCTCACCCAGGGCCACTGGTTGACTTCTTTAAGGCATGATGCTTTGTTTGAGATTTGACGGGTTTTTTCAAGCTGATCTACATTATTTTGAGTTCTCCTTTGGGGCCGGTAATGGTAGAGATGATATAAAGTATCATTTATCCGGTGCTGTTTTAACTGGCATAAATCTGCCCTGAGCATTATATCATTATCTTCCCCACCCCAACCACTGAAGTACTCATTGGACATCCCTATGGATACAAAGGAGCGTTTATTCCAAAAAACAATTCCTCCATCGGCCCATAATCTTCTTTGTTCTGGGGACTGCACTGTTTTGAAATCATATTCTTTAATGAATTCATCTTTGTCAATTATGTCCTTAACTCTTCTATTAAATGGATGTACCACATCAAGACCTTTTTTTAATAGGGCTAGAGCGATGTGGATGTTTTTAGTTTTAGTAATGCAGTCCACATCGGAATACGCAATATATGGAGTATCTGATTCAAAAACACCTGAGTTTATTGATTTTGCGAGATTAAATGATTTACCCTCAGCATTAGTGAAAACTACTTTAAATGAATGGAATAAATCACCATAATTCCTCACTAAGAAATCTTCTGTAGAAATATCGGAATGTTCCGAGATTATTATATGGGGAATCCCTATTTTACTCAAGTATCTCAAAGTAATATCTAAATTCGTCTCCCGGTCCGGGTCATCAGTTTTACGGTAAGGTATGATTATGGTTAACTCATTGTAGTCAATTCCAGGATAAAAACGATGAAGTTCAATGTAAATCCCTTTGAATTTCATCAAAAACATTTTCACCTTATTTTTTAATCGGGAAGATATATTCTTTGATTTATACTTGAAATATCCTTTAATTGTTCTGAGTTCAGCCACTTCCCTTCTAAGTGCAGCTAATTCTTGGAAATGATTTTTGAAATCATTTAATACTTCAGAAACGGCTAAAGCTTTATCAAGTTCTTTACTCCCTATTGCATCAAACAATGGAGTTAGATATTCTTTATGAGGATTATCACCAAATTTTTTGAATTCTTCAAATAAAAAACCAGCTTCCCTTAAAAGTTCCATCTGCTCTGATTTATTTAAATCCCCTTCCAGAAATCCCTCAGCCCAGAACTCTAAATGTCCTTTGAATATTAAAGGGAAATAATCGTCATCTCCAAGGGATTTTAATATCTTAAATGTTTCAGAATAGGATTTAACCATACCCATTAATGTTTTCTTGTTTTTATTTCGGCTGATGGATACGTCTCCTTTGGAATCACGTATCCGGTTATAGTTACAGGCGAAATAATCATTTAAAAACATAATTCCCTCTGCCTTTAAGAAAGCATGAACCACAAATGTCAAATCTTGCCCAGGAATACCTTCTGAAAATTCAATTTTGTTATTTTCAATTAAACTTCTTTTAATAATCTTCGTCCATACTGATGGGGCCATCCTGAATAATTGAGGATTTTCCCGGATGTTTTTTACCTTTATTTCGCTTATATCTCCAAAAGGACTGAAACTGGGATGGGTGCTGTTTTCTAGAATATAGTTGTATCTACCAAATACCAGGTCCACATCTTCTTTAACTATCTTTTTATATAATATTTCACATGCATCTAGAGCATAATAGTCATCCGGGTCCAGAAACATTAAATATTTGCATGTGGCATGTTTTATCCCTTCATTGCGAGGTTTTCCAGCAGCCCCACTATTTTCAGTTAAATGGATAGCTTTGAAATTATCGTATTTTGCTGCGTATTCATCGATTATCGCCCCACTGTTGTCTGAGGAACAATCATCCACCATTATGACTTCCAGGTTCTTAAAACCAATAGTCTGTTTAATAATAGAATCTAGAGACTCTTTTATGTAATTCTCAACATTATAAACAGGTATTATGATACTTATCTGGTGTTTCATGACCGATCTCCTTAACAGATAATTATTATGCGAATAATGATGTATTTATATTCTAAATTTCTTTATTGATTAATAAATGTAAAAATAGAACTAATTTTTATTTTGTTGCTGTTTCCATTTAAGGAATAATCATCGTCTTTTTATTATCTTCCCGGTAGATATCAGATGTTTGTTAATTATCTGGTTCAATGGTGAGGATCGTTACATCGTAGTTAATAACATATAATAAACACTTTTGCATTATATCCTCTCGAAAAATCATTTTGGCCTCATAAATCCATCTTTTTCTTTATCCGACTGACTATGTTTTTTGTTTTATAATTCCCGTATCCTTTTATAGTCTGTATTGTAGCGATTCTCTTTTTTAATTCAAGGTTATGCTTTTGGAGTTTTTGCTGATTTCTATTGCAATCATTAATTATTTTAGTATAATTATTAATCATCTCTGAAAGAATAATTGTGTCATCAAAGCGTTTCTGGCTAACATTATTGAAAAAAAGAATCAAATGTTCTTTCCAGGGTTTCACAGGATAATTGTCAAGTTCTTTGAAAAGGGGATAAGCATGTTCTAAAATTTCCTTTTTTTCTTCCGGGGAGGCATTACTTTTTATAAAACCTTCGGCCCAGTATTCTAAATGGCCAAATAGTGTTTGGGACAAATATTCTATTTTATTATTCTCTTTTAATAATTCAGAGACTTCAAAGTAACCATTTAACATACCCCTTAAATTTTTGCTGCTTTTATCATTACTTAAAGATTCATCGCCTTCTGTTTTACGAACTCTATAGTAATAACAATAATGATTATTTAGAAAAACAATTCCTTTTGCTTTAAGGAAGGTTTTAACCACAAATACAAAGTCTTCTGCAAGAATTCCCACTGAAAATCTAAAATTATTCTTTTCTATAAAAGTTCTTCTGTAGATTTTTGTCCAAACAGAAGGGGCCAGTGTCAATAGTTCGGGGTATTCTTCTATTTTCTGAACCTTTACTTCTTCAATATCTTTAAAAGACTTGTAAATAACGCCCTGCTTGTCATTTCCTGAAAAAACTATATATTTGCTGAATGCAATGTCAGCATCTTCTTTTTTCACAGTATTATACAATACTTCACAAGCATCATCAGTATAATAATCATCGGAATCCAGAAACATTATATATTCGCCAGTAGCATGGTCCATTCCAACATTTCTAGGTTTCCCACATCCGCCACTGTTTTCTGGTAAATGAATGGATTTAAAATTTTCGTATTTGTCGGCATAGTGATCCATTATCTTCCCACTATTGTCTGTGGAACAATCATTGACCATTAGTACTTCCAGGTGTTGAATACCGATGCTTTGTCTTAATATTGATTCCAATGCTTCTTCAAGGTATTTTTCAACATTGAAAACAATCACTATGATACTAATTTTATAATTCATATAAAACTCCTAGTGAGTTTAATACATTTTAAATTATTAATATAAAATAGACTCGCCAATAGACTGTGCTTCATCTATACATTCTTTCGTAGTATTCTTGGTATTCTCCGCTTTTCACCTTATCCATCCAGTCCCGGTTGTCCAGATACCATTCAATGGTCTCAGCAATACCAGTTTCAAAAGTATATTTGGGTTTCCAGCCCAGTTCAGTCTGTATCTTGGTGGAATCAATGGCATATCTCCGGTCATGGCCGGGTCGGTCTTTAACATATTTGATTAAAGACTCATCTTTACCCAGGTTCTTTAAGATCAGTTTAACAATATCTATATTCTTTTTCTCGTTGTTCCCACCTATATTGTAAACTTCTCCATTTTTACCATCATGGAGTACCTGGTCAATGGCACGGCAGTGGTCATGTACATGTAACCAGTCCCTTACATTCAATCCGTCACCATAAACCGGCAGGGCTTCATCTGCCAGGGCATTGGAGATCATTAGGGGTATCAGTTTTTCTGGGAACTGGTAAGGACCATAGTTGTTGGAACAGCGGGTGATATTAATGGGTAAATCAAATGTTTTGTGATAAGCACGTACCATTAAATCTGCCCCTGCTTTACTGGCAGAATATGGGCTGTTGGCCGCCAGCGGAGTGTCTTCACGGAAGTAGCCGCTTTCACCTAGGGAGCCGTAAACTTCGTCAGTGGAGATTTGTAAGAATTTTTCAACCCCTAATTCCCGGGCAGCATCTAAAAGAACCTGTGTTCCCAGTATATTAGATTTAATAAAAATCTCAGGATCTTCTATACTCCGGTCCACGTGTGTTTCAGCGGCAAAATTTATTACATAATCCATTTCAGCCATAATCTCATGTACCAGGCTTTTATGACATATATCTCCTTTTATAAATGTGTAATTGGGGTTGTCTTCGATTCCACTTAAATTTTCCAGGTTACCACAGTAGGTAAGCAAATCTAAATTGATAAACTCATAATCAGGGTATTTATCCAGCATGTACCGCACAAAATTGCTTCCTATAAATCCTGCTCCACCCGTAACTAATATTTTGACCATTGTTGTTCCTCTAGGATTATTAATCAGATTAATATGGGATTTATTTCATTAATTATGATTTAAATATATAAATTGTCTAAAAATCGGATTGCTAATATTTCGTAGTTTAAACATTATATTTATTTTCATTTCTCAGAATGAGTGGAATTTTTTGATTAATTATTAATTTGAATATCTTATCTAAAAGCTAAAAATTAAATTCTAATCCATTCTCTCTGCTGAATGGGATAATTAAATTTAATTATTAAAATTTTGATAATTAAAAGTAATGTTTAATTTATTCAATAAATTATTAAATCGGAGTAATAGCTATAAATTCTATAAATCAAATTATGAATTGCTTAAAAAGCAGTTAGCAGAGTCGGAGTCACAGAAAAAGGAACTTAAACAAATCATTGACCAGAATTCAGAGGAATTGAAATCTTTTCAAGAAACTCAAAATGATCTTCAGATTAAATACAATGATATTAAAAATGAAATTAATGTTTTCCGTATCCTGCAAAATATTTCATCCCTCAGAAAAGACTTTAAAAACGGAAAAATAATTAACATAATCTTCATAATCAACTTTCGCCTAACAGTGGCTGATAAACTCATCAAAATACTGGAAAAAGACCCTCAATTTAACCCAACCATTGTTCTCATACCATTTGACACATATGGCTTAAATATATTTGCCAAAGGATTAAATAAACACCAATTAACAGAGTATGAAGAAAATTACCAGTATTTTTTAGAAAGAGGTTTTAATGTTGTCAAGGGACATGATTCGAACTTAAAAACTTTGATTGATCTGGAACTGGAACTGGAACCAGACATAATATTTTATTCCAGTCCCTGGGAAACGGCATTACCTGCTGAATTCCAAATAAAAAATCTACCGGAAAACATTCTTTTCTGTTATATACCCTATGGCATACATTCCTCACATATGGTGGACAATCAATTCAATCAGGAACTCCATAAAAAGGCCTGGAAAATATTTTATCCCACACAAATACACAAGCTATTGGCGATAAAACACGCCGATAGGGGTTCTTGTAATGTTGTGGTGACTGGTTATCCTAAGATGGATCCCTTATTAGATGGTACTCATACCGAAAACCCTTATCCATGGGTAGATTCCACCCATGAAAAGAAGAGGATTATCTGGGCTCCCCATCACTCTATAGAGTTTGGTATCAGTTTTTCAACATTTCATGAGAATTATCAGTTTTTTTATGATTATGCAAAAAACCATCCGGAGATAGAGTGGGTATTTAAGCCACACCCCGTATTAAGAAATTATCATCTACTAAACCCTGCTGTTTCTTCTGAAGATAGTCCGTTTAATAGGGAAAAAATGGAAGAATATTATGATTCCTGGAATGAATTACCCAACGCCACAGTTTATGAGGGTGGCGATTACTTTAATTTATTTGCAACATCCGATGCCATGATAACTGATTCATCGTCATTTTTATCTGAATATCTGTATTCTGGTCACCCGGGAATGTTTTTAACCAATAATGATCAGAAATTCAATGAATATGGGGAAATAATTATAGATGCCTGGTATCAAATTGAGGGAACTGACTTTGATGAGATTGAAAATTTCATCAGTAATGTGGTAATCCAGGGAGAAGATCCCCTAAAATCAATTCGGGAGGATATTTTCCAGAGATATCTAAAAACTAATGGAAATCCTTCAGAAATAATTTATAATCATATTAAAAATTGTTTGAAATAATTATAATCCTTAAAAAACTCATTAAAGATCAAAAAAGACGGTAATGGTAAAAGAATTGAAAAAAGATAATAAAAATATTAAGCCAGACAAGCTGCGGGGAAAACCAGTAATATGATAAAATTATCAAAAAAGAAAATTTTAGAAATCCGTGGGGGTCTCTTTCAAGGTTTTCCACTGTTCATCCTTCTCAGATAAGCTGACTTCTATGCCATCTAAGGGCCACTCAATGCCTATTTCCTGGTCATTCCAGATAATTCCGCCCTCATCAGCACCATTATAGAACTCTGTACACTTGTATGTGAATTCTGCTTCATCAGATAATACCAGAAAGCCGTGGGCAAACCCTTCGGGTATATAGAACTGTTTTTTGTTTTCTTCTGAGAGGAGAATGCCTTCCCATTTACCATAGGTAGGTGAATCTTTTCTTAAATCCACTGCCACATCAAAGACTTCTCCCTTAATAACCCTTACCAGCTTACCCTGTGGTTGGGTGTACTGGAAGTGAAGGCCTCTCAGAACGCCTTTTTTGGATTTGGATTGGTTGTCCTGGACAAAATTAAGATCCAGACCGGCCTCTTTAAATTCCCGGGCATGGTAGGTTTCCATAAAGTATCCCCGGTCATCTCCAAATACAGTGGGTTCAATAACATAAACTCCTTCGATGGATGTTTTGGTGAAAGTAAATTTGCCCATATTTAATCTCCAATAGACTAATGATATAAATTCTAAATATTTTTAATTCTAAAAATCATTCCTGAATAATAAGTATCAAATAATGATTATATTCTTTTACAACTCATCTTCAATTAAATCGGTGAGATATTCGCCATATTCTGTCTTTTTCAGGCTTTTAGCTAATTTTAAGACGGTTTCTTTGTCAATCCACCCGTTACGGTAGGCAATCTCTTCTAAACAGGCGATATAGAATCCCTGTCTTTTTTGAATGGCTTCTACAAAGTTACTGGCTTCCAGGAGGCCGATATGTGTCCCGGTATCTAGCCAGGCCATTCCTCTACCTAAAAGTTCTACTTTCAACTGTTTTTTCTGGAGGTATGCTTCATTTACTGAGGTGATTTCCAACTCTCCCCTTTTTGATGGCTGGACATTCTTGGCAATCTCCACCACACTATTGTCATAGAAATAGAGTCCGGGTATGGCGTAATTTGACTTGGGATGCTCTGGTTTTTCTTCTAGAGATAGTACATTGCCATCAGCATCGAATTCCACCACCCCAAATGCTTTGGGGTCCCGCACATAGTAACCAAATATCACCGCACCTTTTTCTAGGGAAGCCGCCCTTTTCAATATTTCACTGAAGCGGTGACCATGGAAAATATTGTCTCCCAGGACCAGGGCTACAGAATCGTCACCAATAAATTCTTCACCTACAATAAATGCCTCGGCCAGTCCACGGGGTTCTTCCTGCACAGCATAGGAGAAGGAAACTCCTAAATCACTGCCGTCGCCCAGTAATTCTTCATAGGCAGGTAAATCCCGGGGGGTGGATATGATTAATATTTCTTTTATACCCGCCAGCATGAGCACAGATAAAGGGTAATATATCATGGGTTTGTCGTAGATGGCCAGTAACTGTTTAGAAACGGCTTTGGTGATGGGATACAGTCTGGTTCCTGATCCCCCGGCAAGTACAATTCCTTTCATATAAGATTGCTCCAATTACTTTTTTGTATAATGATATGGATAAATATGCTAATTATTTTTCAGTTTTTTTAAAAATGCAGTGAATTTACGCATAGGGGCAGTAATTCTCCACGATGTGCTTTTTTCAAATTCCCGAATTTTCTGTTCTAACAATTGTTTTTCCTGGCTTAAGCCCCTATTTTTTAAAGAAATATCTCTATTTTCTTTTTTAATTGCTTTAAATTCTCTTTTCATTGAAAAATATCTTTCAGCTAGGGATTCTGTGTTTTCTAAGAAGTTCTGTATATAATTTACTTCGGAAACATCATATTTTATGCAGATATCATGACAAAAGGACAGGTTCAGTGGATCATAGTGAATGTTAACTTCTTTTTCTAGGTCTTTCATAGAATAAATTTTAGCATATTCTATCATTTTTTCTTTTTTCACATCCATATTCATTATTAAGTCATGGTACATATTTTTAAGATGCCAAGAGTCATTACCCCGACGGGTAACATCAGTAATGTTATTAATCCAGCCCACGGTTATCTTGGAGAGAAACTGATTTTTAGAGCGTATGGGGTAATGAGCTATTATTAAATCATCATTGAACTGTTTTTGTATGATTTCATTGTATTTTGAATCAAAAAGTAGCTTGTGATTTCCTTTTGTTATTTTTACATCATATTTCTCCACGAGTTCTCGGGGTATGATAACCTTATAATACTCTCCAAAATCATCCCGGGCATGTGTTATTCGGGAGGGAACAAATCTCTCATTATCGTTATCAAAGGTAGGAACATATGTTCTCCATTTCGCTAAACTATAATTTGGGAATTCAACCTGTTCCAAATATTTACGCGGATTTTCTTGTTGTGGTGAAGCAATAAATTCGTCTCCATCTAAAGTAACTATTATATCTGCTTCAAATTGCTGAATAGTATATTTTAGTAATTCATTTATTTTATAAGCTTGATTAAACTCACCATCTTCATCTTTTAACACATTTACATTCAAACCTTCATTTTTAAGGAGATTTAAAATTTTTAAAGTGTCATCCGAACTTTGATTATCTAATATAACCATCCCATCTAAAATATTCAAGTTATAACGTACAAAAGATTCGATTATATCTGCTTCATTCTTAACAATACTTATTGAAAATATTTTTTTAGCCATATTTCCCACATTATATTATTATAATAACGCCATATACTCCCTTAAAGCCTCTTTATAACTTCTTAAAGGTGTAAAACCTTCCATTCTCCAGTTATAGTTTTCCAGCACAGAATATTTGGGCCTTGCCGCTGGTTGGGGGTACTCTTTAGTGGTTACTGGTTTTACTTCTATTTCTACACCAGCAATCTCAAATATCTCCCGGGCATATTCATACCAGGAGCACTCCCCACTATTGGTGATGTGGTAAATCCCATAACTGGGTTTTTTTATGAGCTGAGAGATTGCATTAGCCAGGTCAACGGTGTAGGTGGGAGATCCAATCTGATCATTGACTACCGAGAGCGAATCATTGGTTTTGGCTAATTGGAGCATGGTGGTAATGAAATTAGGGCCGTGGTAACCATATAACCAGGAGGTACGCACGATATAAAACTTGCTCAGAATGTCACGGATATATGTCTCACCTAAAAGCTTAGTTTTACCATAAACACTTAATGGATTGGTCTGGTCATATTCGTAATATGAACTGCCCTTTTCACCGTCAAAAACATAATCTGTGCAGATATATACCAGGGCACTGTCTGATTCTTTGCAGGCCACCGCTACATTACGGGTTCCTATCCCATTAACCTTGTAAGCCAGGTCTTGATTAGTTTCACTTCCATTTACATCGGTAAATGCGGCGGCATGTACCACCACTTCTGGTTTAATGTCTTTTACAGTATCTATGGTCTTTTCAATGTCGGTGATGTCCAGGGTGTGTATAGTGGTGGTGCTTATTTCATTTTCTTTTGATAAAATATCCACTAAATCATGGCCTAACATTCCTTCGGCGCCTATAATGAGTACTTTCATTGCTTAAAACCCCTTAAATTGATTATAAACTTAAATTTTAGTTTTTGAGTATTAGTTGTTATTCTGCCGTTTTAAAGGAATTCTCATTTTCAAATTTTTAAATGAGTTTGTTAATTTCCGCAAAGGCTTGGTGATTTTCCAACTATTTGAACATCTCATTTCGTTTATTATATGGTTATTTTTTTTAATTTTTTCCTGATAATCTGCGTTCTGTTTCTTTAATTGTGCATTGTATTTTTTTAGTTTTTGTTCTTCACTTTTTAACTGAATTATCTGATAATGTAACTCGTATTCTTCAGGGTTCTTTGATTTTAGAAAATTCTGATAGAGGGCAAAATTCAGATCACTTAATTGTTGAATGTCTTTAGAATCCATTTCAATAAAATCTTCTTTAATAATATCAAAGAATTCATCTTTAAATTCTTTATCCACTTGATTGTAACGTGAAATAATAGTATTAATCTTAAAATTAAAAAATGAATCCAGATAAAATGGACAATTGTCCCGAATAATTTTCTCATTTAATTGATGGGTGGGTATGATATCAAAAAACCTTCTGTTGCCTGTTGTTATAAAGGAGCCCTTCCGATTGACCCTGTAAAAGTAAAGGTTTTCCCTAACCAGGGAAACCCTTTTAGATTTTAAAAAACACTCGTAGAAAAAAGGATTATCTTCAAAATCTAGTTTTTGAAAGGTTATATTGTTATCTTTGATTAAACTGGTTCTGTATATCTTATTCCATGGTGTGACATTAATTTCAAATAAAAAACCAGCGGTCTGTTCATGATTGAAGATAATATCATCAAAGGATTCATCAAAACACGCTAAAGTGAAGTATGGCTTGTCGAATTTAAATTCTTGCTCAATATCATCAAATATATGTGCTGAGCAAATTACCATATCACAATCATTAGCTTCAGCTTTTTCATAAAGTTTTTCGTACATATCCAATTCTATCCAGTCATCAGAGTCCACAAAGCCGATATATTCTCCATTTACATGTTTCAGTCCTTCATTACGAGCAGAACCAATCCCACCATTTTCTTTACTGAATAATTTGATTCTATCATCCTTTCGGGAGTATTCTTGTAAAATCTGCAAAGAATTATCAGTGGAACCGTCATTTACACAGATAATCTCGATTTCCCTTAAAGTCTGGTTGATGACACTGTCTAAACATTGTTTAAGATATTTTTCAATGTTATAAACAGGAATAATTATGCTAATTTTAGGTTTAACCATATAAATCACGAATAACTCTAATAATAGTTAGTTAATGGATATATTAATATTCTTTTTAGATATTTTAATCATTATAGTGTTCAGCACTTAAGGTAATTACTTTAAAATTTTCCGGAATCTGGTGACTAAATTATTTAATGAACCAGATTTCCCATAATCATTTTTTGAATCACTAATTTCACGAATTTCCAATTCTTTTATATTTATTTCAGATTCTCCTTTTGCAGAAGGATCCAACCTCAGATCAGATAATAATAAGTCCCGGGATAAGAAAACATAAATGTCCGGATCATCATCTTCATAATAATAGGAATATGCTTTATTATAATTAGTATAATCTGATGTATGTCTGGTTTTATAAAACAATCGCCAAACTCCATCCTTTTTTGCCTGCAGGGATATTTTCAGTATGGCATCATTATCCTCGTTGTGCCGTTTAATCTCTTTTAAATATAATCTAGAGTCACTATCTGCTTTCACATTCAACATACCTTTATCAAAATTTAAATCGATATGGTTGGTTGATGAGAAATCATGAGAAAAATTTCGGGTATTTAAACTGAACAGGACTCTATTAGACTCATTAAACTCCTTACTGAGATCATTAACAATGGGATGGTAATGATTGCCATTGTCAATATTTTGAATGATGGGGTGGCGGCAGATGAACCATGGTCGAGGGGTGGCCACGATTTTGTCTGGATTTTTAGATAACCAGGCACCCCACCAGCTAAAAGAACTATTAGCAATTATAAAATGTTGACATAATGACATTAAACGCATATCCTCGTGTCCCTGCAGCACATCATTATGGGTTACATGGTAATGAGGATGGTCCATATTGATATTTTCCTTAACCCACTCATGATCATCAGAAAAAATAAAGAATTTGGGGTCTTCCACCTGATTTTCAATGAATTCCACGCTCTTTTTGTAGTAATCCCTACTGCAGGTCCCAAATTTAGTGTAATCCAGGTAGTCTCCCCGACGGATATGCATGGCCACTGAGTCATGATCGGCTATATCTTGTGCCACTTCCTTATTTTTGCCTTTAAGGGGTGTATTAAATTGTAAATCGTCTCTAATGATTTCTTTGTTGTGCATGAAATATTTTTCACTCTGCCAGTAACCATCAAAACGTGCCGGTAGTTTTAATTCATTAAAATTTCTTTGGGATGGAAATCCTGTTATTTCATTGAAAGAGAGTTCATTATAGTTAACACTGGGGGCAGGAAGGTCATATTCATGGGAGAATTTCTGGTAATCCTCTGGGATTCTGAAATGGTGTAAAGTGTATTTGTCATGTTTTAGGGATTTAGCATATTCACTATCATAATGTGCTAAATCGAAGAAAATATCTGCATCTAAATCCAAAGAAAGTGAACGGACGAAGGCATACTGGAATAACTGGTTACCCAGCCCGCCTTTTAGGTTAATAACCATCATCAATAATTCCTCTTTCAAATAATAACTAACTTACTTCAAAAATATCTCTGGTTTAAGATTTATAAATTCCTATTTCTAATTTTTTTTTGATTAAATGGGAAATAATCCTCCAAATTTTTATTTTACATTATATTTATCTATTTTTCTGAGCATTCCCGTTAACTTTATATACTACATTAGGTAACATATTACCTAAACAGGTAATATATTACTTATTATCAAATTTTACTGGAGAAATAAAATGGAAAAAAAAATCATATACTTTAATTCAATAATAATGGCCGTGCTGGCAGTTATTGCTAATTTATCGGGGCTTTTATGGAAAGAACTTTACCAGAAAGACACTGTATCCATAACCGCCCAGATGATGGGTCAGGATATGGTAACCCTGCTCATAGTGGTGCCCTTGTTGTTGCTATCTCTCTATCTAATTTACCGGGACTCACTCAAAGGACGGCTGATCTGGATGGGAACTATCTTCTACTTCCTCTACACCTACGCCTCCATGTCATTTGCGGCATCATTTAATCAACTCTTCCTGGTCTATGTGGCCATATTTTCCCTGTCACTGTACACCTTCCTGGGGGAACTGATATCTCTGGATGTGCAACAGGTAAAAGAAAATTTCGCCCCAGGAAAAATAAGTAAAATAACTGCGTCCTTTCTCATAATCATGGCTTTGCTGCTGGCTGCCATGTGGTTGAGCATGATAGTAGATTACTTAGTCACAGGAGTCTATCCTGCTGCCCTGGAAAATATGTACACCACTCTGGTAATTCAGGCCCTTGATCTGGCCATAGTGGTTCCTGCCGCATTATTAACCGGATATCTCTTATTAAAAGATCATGAATGGGGTTATGCTCTGGCTTCCATCTTTCTGATTAAGGTTTCTCTTCTGGGAACAGCCATTCTTTCCATGATCTGGTTCATGGCGGCTCGTGGGGTAGATGTGGCCATGGGCCAGGTCATGTTCTTTGTGGTGGTGACCCTTGGTGGAATTTTAATTGCCCTGGCCTTCTATAATAATATAAACGGAACATTAAGTGCATGATCCAAGAATTATTGAAATCAAATAGATTAGAAAGCAAAACAGGCGAAATTATGAAGGAATCTGATGAGATCAAAGTAGAACACGAGGTGGGGCGACTGGAAATGGAAAAATACATCCTGGTGGTGTTATTCCTGGTTCAACAGCGCTGGGGTTATGTAATAAACCGGGAATTCAGCGCAGATCAAATCACCACCAAACAATGGCTGCTCCTGGTTATACTGGGCAATGCCTTTAATCACGCCCCTTCCATGCAGGAGATGGCAGAGGCCATGAGCACCACTCACCAGAATGTCAAACAGCTGGCCACCCGTCTGGAAGACCGGGGGTTACTCACCATAGAACGGGACCCGGATAACCGTCGCATACTGAGATTAAAGGTCACCTCACAATGCCAGGAATTCTGGGAGAACCGCAGTGAAAATGATGTGGAGGCCATAAATGCATTATATGATGGGCTGGACGATGAGGAGATAAAAAAATTGTTTGAAATCATGTCCAAACTGGAAAAAATAT
The DNA here is from genome assembly GCA_002504725.1 of Methanobacteriaceae archaeon UBA587. Taxonomy (GTDB): domain Archaea; phylum Methanobacteriota; class Methanobacteria; order Methanobacteriales; family Methanobacteriaceae; genus UBA587. The sequence continues at coordinate 25,769 of DATN01000006.1, forward strand.
CCCTGGATCAGTATCAGGAATACCGGGATTTGAAAAGCTAAAACGCGAGATTGGATATTTAAAAATATAAATATTTCAAAATAAATTAAAATAAAAATAAAATATCAAATAACTTAAATTGTATATTAAAGCACATAAAACAATTATAATTAAAAATAAAGATATGGGAGTGAATAAAATGAAAGCATTAGTAGTATATGGGACTAGGTGGGGCACAGCCACGGAAATTGCAGAAGAGATTAGGAAAACCATGATAAACGAAGGGTTAGAAACAGATTTGATTGATGCACGGGGTTTAAAAGACTTCGATATTTCACCCTACGGCCTGGTGGTGGTGGGAAGTGGTATAAAAATAGGAAAATGGACTAAATCTGCTCAGAAATTCCTCAAAAATTATAAATCGGAACTGGCCAACAAAAAAGTTGCCCTATTTGTCACCTGCGGGGCAGCCAACAAGGAAGAAACCTGCCAGGAGGGCTGGGACAAATACCTGAAGAAAGTGGCCGCTGAAAAACTGGTTAATGAACCGGTGGACATGGCCTTATTTGGGAGCGTTTATGACCCTGATGCCAAGCTCGGTTTCATGTATAATATGGTCAAAAAATCCATTAAAAAAGATCTGGAGAGCCAAGGCCTGGACCCCAATGTACGTCACGATTACCGGGACTGGGATGAAATCAGAGCCTGGGCTAAGGGCCTTGCTGAAATGATAAAAGAATAAATGATGATTATGAATATTTTGATAACTTATTTAAATAAAAATCTTTAAAATATTATTATTTATTTTTAAAATAGGGATAAGGGGATAATATGGATATTAAAAGAATTGCAAAATTTACGGCCATTGGAATTTTCGTGATTATAGTGGCTGTTTTAGGGGTAATGGGATTTGTGGTATTTGATGCCATGAGCTACACTGCTTCTGGTTCGGAAATACTCAGTCCCAATGGAACTGCCGAGGGAAATGCTCTGGTAGTATATAATCCCGGTATTTCTGGAGAAACCCAGAAAGTGGCCACCATAATTGCCCAGGATCTGCAGAAAGAGGGATATAAAGTCACACTGGCTGGAGTAAGTAGCTCGGTTGCTCAGAATTACACCAATTACGACATTATAGTGGTAGGGGGTCCGGTATATGCGGGAAATGTGAGTAGCTCCATTCAAAACTACTTGAAAAATCTAAAACCATCTAACAGTACTAAGGTAGCAGCATTTGTCACAGGAAGCGATCCGGACATCGAAAAAAATCAGGAAGCACTTTTAAAACAGGCCGTACCACTGGCCAACAGCACGCTTAATATAACTGCGGTGATGAAGGTGGTGCCTGAAGATAACCTTGCCAAGAAGTGTGCTGCATTTGTGGAAGCTATTCTGAATGGTTAGGATAGTTTCTTTATTTTATTTTTTTTTAATTTAATTATTTTAATAGAATTGGAATTTAGTAAATAAAATGTTCTAATAGTCTGTAACCTGCATAAATCATTATCCAAAGTGTTATGGCAGCGCTAAATCGATTTTTAAATTTTGAACTTTCATTTAAGATGGCTAGGCACCATATTGAAAAAATAAAGATAATTAAGAATGCGGAAACCATCATTAAAATGCCCCAATAAACAATATCCATACCAAAACTATAGGCTCCATAAGGGTATTGCAATAAAAAAATGGATATTATAAGCAGAAATATGCCTGAATAGAAAACATAAAACATTTTACTGTTGGATAAATCTTTTAAAGAAGTTTTCACTTCCAAACCGTCCTTAAATTGATTTAACATTTTAAAGAGTCGTTGGGTATTGGATCTGCCATCCACACATATTAAAAAATCACCATCCATTATTTCTTTATCACAAATAATCCGTATCCATTGCCATTTTAGGAATGCCCGGGGATGTTTATAATCATGCCATTCAATGGACTTTATATCTGATTGTTTAAGTTCAAATGATAATTCTTTAAGATTTTGAGGAGTTCCTGTGAAATATTTGTTAAATAAATTGTCTTTAAATTTGTTGAATTGATATGATATTTCATCGGCTTGGAAAATAAGTTCGCCCTGTGAAAAATAAACTAATGGTTGCTTGTTTATCCTTGAAAAGTCATCAGACATAGGATAATTATAAAAAAACTTTTCTTTAAAAGTAGCATCTTTTAATATTTGATCAAACTCTTCTAAATGATCAACAGAACTGATCCATATAATTGGCTTTAAATCCATGAATATAACTTCCTTCCTTTCAATTTCAAATCGATTAATAAATATAAATTAAAAATAATTGATTATTATAAGATTAATTATAATAATACCTGAAAAAAGAATGTTAAATAATAGTCCATAGTGTATTGCTCTCGAACCTTCTTTAAAATTTTTCATGAACCAACGTTGTGTCCTAATACTCAGTATAAATCCTGTAGCAATAAATAAAAGGATTACGGATGTGGTAATTCCGTTATAAGTTTCTGTTACAGTAGCAATGAAGTTTAAAATCGCTGTCAATAACAACATAACTATGCCCACGTAACCCCAAAATATCATTTTTGTATTAGATAAATCTTCTAAGGTGGTGCTAACACCTAAACCTTTTTTAAATTGAGTTATCATTTCAAATAATCTTTTGGTGTTTGAAACACCGTCCACGCATATTAAGAAATCTCCACCCAATATTTTTTCATCACAGATTATTCTAATCCATTCTCTTTTAGTATACGATTTATTGTTGTCTTGGAAATGGTAAAAGTCAATGGATATAATTTCATAGGGTTTAAGTACAAAAGATACTTCTTTAAGGTTATGAGGGATACTGGTGAAGTACTTATTAAAGAGAGTCTTTTCCAATTCTATGGAATGGTATAATAATTCACCTTCAAAAACAATCTCGCCTATCGAAAAATAGGTTAAGGGTCTTCTAGATACTCGCGAAAACTCTTCAGGCATGTTATAATTAGAAAATAATCTATCTTTAATGCTGGCATTCCTTAGAATTTCGTAATAATTTTCTAAATGATCAACAGAACTAATCCATATAACTGGTTTTAAATCCATGGGTGAACACGCCTTTTAAAATCCTGAATAATGTTGATTGAATTTTATTATCACATTAAGATTAATTATCATTTAATTATTAAAAGTAATATTTATTATTATTTATTTTCCAGTTATTTCACAGACGTATCTGCTTTAAAAAAGACTATCCCAAATAAATAATATTTAAAAAGAGCTTATTCTATTAATTCATTCACCCGGTGGGCAAACAAAAAGTCCAATTCAGTTAAACCACCACTATCATGAGTAAAAATACTTAACTCCACCCTATCTGTTCCCACAGTTATCTCCGGGTGGTGTTGTATTTCTTCCGCCAGTTTTCCTATTTTAACGGCGAATTGCATGGCACTGGCCAGGTTAATAAACATAAAAACTCCGGTGAGGTGATGGTTTTCCACTACCTCCCAGTTTTCCAGTTTCTGGGATTGTTCTTCAATTTCTGTGGGAGTTAATAATCGGGGTGGGGTCATGATATTACCTTGAGCTTTTTTTGAAATTATTAAATCATATTTAGTTCCTCCCTAAATATAAGGCGTGCTATGGGAATAATTTCAGCTTAAGATAAATATAAAAAGGGATAAAATAATAGGTAATGATTTAATGTTTATAGGGTGATTCTGTGTTAAAAAAGCCCATAAAAGATGCCACTGCAGAAATTTCTAAAATCAGTAGTTCTGAATTGGAAATAGAGAAAAGGGACAAAACCCGTATTGAGAACTTTGTGGATGCAGTTTTTGCCATTGCCATAACCCTTTTAATACTGGATCTGCAGGTTCCCTTACTGGCCCATTCCAATAGCATTGTTCTGGGGTATATAGGGGGATTATGGCCTAAATTTGTGGCATATATACTGGCCTTCTTTGTTTTAGCCATACTATTGAATAATCACCACCGTCAGTTTAGAAATGTGCAGAGGGCTGATTCCAGGGTGTGGTGGATAAATATAACTCTCCTGGCATTCATAGTCTTTGTACCATTTTCCACATCGCTTCTGAGTGAATATGGGGATACCACTATCGGGGTGATGATTTTCAGCATCAACATGCTGGTGGCTGGCTTACTATTATTCTTTAACTGGAATTACCTGACCCACACTCCCCATCTGCTGCGGGAAGATATCAACCAGCGAACCATTAAATATCTGAAATACATAAATCTGGTGGTGCCTATTGCCGCGGGTATAGCCATATTGTGTGCTTTTATAAATCCCCGGCTGAGTATAATATCCTATGTACTGGTTCTATTAATCAGAATCATTGTCAACCGGATTTACTACTGATTTAACATAAACAGATCTTAATTTTTTCTAAGAGATGATTTTCATGGAAGAACAAGAAGTAAATATCACAGAAAATGATGTAATGGACTTAATGGAACATTTTACTAAAGTCCCACCCATCATGCTGAAAATCACAGTTTCCAATAATTCCAATGTGGTCAAAACTTTTAGATCAAATATAATGGGATATAAAGACCAGTTAACCGCCCCTCAGATGGCTAAAATTAAGAAAGTTTTAGAGATGCCGGTGGAGGATTTACAGCAAATATTGATGAATGTTTATATAAAAACCAATCAAAAACAATTAAAAATACTGGCAAATCCCAATGCCCGACCTTTCATTCAAAAAAATTTAGGGGAGTTAGAAAAAATATTATTCAATTCTATTTAATTTTAATTAAAAATAAAAAAATAAAATAAAGGGGATGTTGATTAAAACATTCTAAATCCCATATACATAGCTTGGTAGTCTTTTTTTACTGTTATAAAATTTTAAAGCCTGGTAATACAGGTTCACTATCCGGTAAATGTTCAGTTTTCCAATGGATGATCGGTAGTAGTTAGGTGCTCTTCCCTGGGTGTCAATGAAATTATTTATTATAAGAGCCATGTTAAGATATTCCCGTGCACCAATTTTGCCCCGGTATTTTCCCGCAGGTAGTTTAGGACCATTCAGTTCCCATATGGCAGTGCCCAGAAACTTTAAAAACTGGGTGGTGCTTATGCGCTGGCCTGCCAGGTTGACCATGGCCGGCAAGACATGGAATCTGATGATGTATTTTTTGAGGTTGTAGGTGGTAGCTAGGATATCGGTTATTTTAATGCCTTTTATGGTCACTGGGACGGTGATGGTCTGGTTATCCACGGTTATGGAAACCACGGCGGTTCCACCCAGGGTACTCAGTTGGGTGACTAGCCAGGAATCGGCTAATCCCAGATTGGTATATTTGGGTGAGGCAATGGATCCTTTACTGGTGGTAAATAGGACAGTTATCTCATCAGGCACCCATCCTCCCATTACAGGTAATCCATCTGAACCTGTGGTGAGGTAAGCCGTAATTTCACTTGATGCTCCGGCATTTATGGTGTTCGGCCAGGCAGTACCAGTTAGAATTATCCAGGGACGGTAGATCACATTGGTTATCACTCCACCAATGGTGGTGCCATATATTTTACTGGATGGATCTGCATTGGATCCCCACCAGTTCCAGGTGGCATTAACCACTTCATCAGAGTAATTCACCAGTCCCCAGGCAGTATTGGCCACAATTCTGTTGTAATGTACCTCATTTCCAGAGGCTTCAGAAAATATACTGCCAAAGACTATGCCGTCTGAGTTATAGGATAAGTCATTGGAAAGCACCTTATTATCATTAGCGGCTATTAGAGTACTGGTATCCATATACTCATCAATTAAGATTCCCACCATGTTGTGGGTTATGTTATTATGGGTTATGTTATTACGGGACGAACCATAAATCTGTATACCATGTGAACTGTACTGTATGATATTGAATGTGATTAGATTGTCATTTCCCACGGTAATATCCATTCCCACCTGGTTATGGTCCAATATATTTCCTGAAATCACATTATTATTGGCATTCATGGCTATGCCGTAGTTACAGTTGCTAATGGTGTTGTTGTGGAAGGTTATGTGGGCTGAATAATCCCCCCAACCAGTGGTACAATCGATTATCTGGTTTCCTTCAATCAGCGTAAAATCACACCATACTAAGTATATTCCTTCTTCACAGTCATAAATGATGTTTTTATAGATCAAATTGGCTTCACCACTCCCGTGGTCAGAAATACCCATTGAACAGTTGTATATGGTGTTATAAGTGATATTAGAACCCTCCAGCTCGATTCCATAACTGTTGTTGTAGATGGTGTTGTTGTTAATCACATTATTTTTTCCGGAGATTATTCCCCAGAAAAATCCTTTTACAATGTTGTTGGAGATAATACAGTTTTTACAGTCATATAATGAGACTCCCACAGGAAGGTTTCCTGTTCCATCATCAGTCCATGCTTCGGCTATGATATTAAAACCAGTTATTTTTGATCCATTACCTGAACTGTTGATTAACAATCCTCTTTTGCTCCCAGATGGAGTTAAAGTAACATTCCCTTTACTTACTAAGCTTATATTGGCTTTATTTATCTCAATATTCTCCTGGTAAGTGTAGGGTGTTCCACTATTGTCATGCACATTTATGGTGTCCCCGGCCTGGGCAGCAGCCAGTGCCTGGTTAATAGTACTATAGGTGTAACCCGATGGTCCCACCTCTAAATCTGCTGCTGATGCTGACCCAATACTAAATAATAGCATCAGGAACAGAATAATAAAAAATAAAGGCCTTCCTTTTTTTCTAAAGAATATATTCATTCATTCACCCCCGCAATACTTAGAAAAAAAATTTCAAATCTAGATAATATATATTATTTTAATCTTACTTATTTTTTGCTGATGAAATGGATTTGAAGGCATAATTGAATGATAATTAATTAAAAAGCCCAGCTTTTAGAAAGACAATTAGTACTGGCTATTTAATACGGTATTCTTGATATCTCTATTAAAAAAATTAATGGAGAATCTAGCGAAAGGTGGACATCAGGTTTGCTTCATCGCAGGGTGAAATGGTGTAATTTTGTAGATTATCGGTGATTATGACTTTACAGTTCTTTTTTCGGCAGCTAGATTCATCGCATAGAATTACCACTATTCTGTCTGCTAGAATCTTTATTTTATCTACCTCAGAATCAGTAATTGAAAAAGATTCCTCATTTCCATCTAGGTATTTCACAGATATCTTCCCTACATCCATAATCTGACCTCCAATTGTAAAATTAGAAATTATGTTTAATTTCTTAAATAGAAATCTGAGTTTTAATCTCTAATGAATATGTATCTTTTTAGAATTGTATTTTGTGATAAAGAATATTTTTAATAATATTTTAGAAAATTTTATGTAATTGGATATTGATAATTAATATGATTAGATAAAATCTGACTAGATAAACTGATTTTATTGGAATGATTTTATCAGGGATGGGGTGAAAATATGGTTGATTTTTTGACAAATAGAGAATACAAACTGATGAAGGGCTATATTCAGACTTTTCAAACTAAAAATGGTCGTTTTCCTAATTATGTAGTTGTTTCAGGAATGAAAATTACCCGGGCGCAGTATGAGGACATGAATAACCGTTTTAATAAATTTTTACAGAAAAATGGCCGGGAACCCGGTAAGGTTTCTATTAATCCACCTGGAACAACACTACCTGTTACGCAAATTCCAATAAACTCCTGGTTAAGTAATATGGATTGCTATGCCTATGATAAACAGGACACTGGCCATACTTGCGGGCCTTCCTCTTTATTAATGGCTTTAGCATGTTATGATATTATTCTGGATAAGGTTAAAGGGGAAAAATTTATTGCCAAAACGGCAGGTACCATTTCTACCGGTACCAGTCGTCCTGGCCTTAAAAATGCCTTAATTGTAATCGGAAAAAAATACGGCATTAAACTGGCCTTATTGGAGTTATCCATTGCAGACCTGGGATTTGAGACCATATCAGAAAAATATCTGGAAAAAGGGATACCAGTATTGTGTCACTACGTATGCAAACCCCTCCCTAACTGGAAATATGATGGCGGCCATTACAGCGTCATTAAGGGCATAAGCAACTCTAAAATAAAAATCAGGTGTCCAGTAAAGGGTGATGTTGACTATAAAAGAACCACCTTTAAGAAGGCATTACTGTACCGTGAACCATCTATCTTGCCCTTAATTAAGGTTAGGTAATATTTATTTAGTTTTTAAAGCCTTAATTATGCATAACCTTTTTTTAGTATTTTAATAAGAATAAAATGGTTTTTGACGCTTTAAATACATTTAAACTTTTTTTAATACTTAAAAATTAAAAGAGAGTTTGTTGGGAAATATTTTTATTCTTTAATAACCAGCATCAATATTCCAGTTATTAAAAGCCATAATCCGATTAGAGCACCTAAAATATAAGGATCGGATATGAGATTTCCTACAATAATGTAGATTAAACCAATAACAACGGCTATAATTCCATTCCATCTGTTGTCACCGGCATTGGATATGAATCCTACTATACCGGCAATTATCAGGAATATTCCTACAATCCATACCAGGAATCCGGCTAACCATGCGAATAAACCAGGGCTCACAATAAATCCAATACCCAGAATCAGGGCAATAATACCTAGAATGAGCTGTAATATTCCCATACTTTTACTTTCGCCCATTCCCATTATACCGCTTAATATTAGACCAATACCTAATATCAGAACAATAAATCCTGTAATTAAACTAGGACCAATTACGCCTAATAATGGGAATGCCAAAATAATTAAACCTAAAATGATTAAAATCAATGCACTTGCCATTTTTTGCATATTTTCCCCTCCATTTTTTAATCCAACAAACCCTTCTAATAATAAATTTGATTATTATAATAAAAATTATTTTCCATAATATATTTATTGTAAATGAAATCAAAAAATACCAAATTTCATGCAAAAAGAGTTTTATTTAAAAAAGAAATGCAGGGCTTGTTTAATTCAATAAAAAGCATTTAAATTAAATGCTTCATTAGTTGGCTTCACTTGGAGCGGCAAAGAATTGCATTATTCCAGTGAATATAAACCAGATTCCTATTAAGAAACCTAAATAAACCGGATTCCAGGCGTATCCACCAAGAATGATATATAAAATACCCAGTATAACACCTAAGATACCTAAACCACTGTCTGCGGTATCTCCAGATCCGAATATACCAAATATTCCCACAATTATCAAGAAGAAACCTGTGAAGTATAACCAGAAGCTTGCTAAGAAGCTAACTAAGAATATATTTCCGAATAGAGATAATCCTACCACTAATCCTATAATCCCCAGTATTAATAGGGCGATACTAGCACCTTTACTACTATCCCATGATTCCCAGGCCATTATAAACATCCATATTCCTAAGAATAATATGGAAAGACCGGCCAATATGCTGGCAACTTTAACTCCCATTAATGGGAAGGCCATGACCACAATTCCAATTAATATAGCTAGAATACCCAAAAGTACATTTTTTCCTTCAGCCATAAATTCAACCTCCATTTAATAATAAACAAACCCCTTATAATTAAATAATAATTCTGTTATTTTCAATATAAATATTTTGAAGAAAATTAATAATTGAATCACTATATCTTAATGATTTTTATGAACATCTACTAGGAGATATTAATAAAATCAGCTTTTATCCCTGTTTTTAACTTTAAAATTAAATAATAATCCTCTAAAGATTAAATAAGTCAGTATAAAGACAATATATTAAGATTAACCTTTAAGTAACATTTATATTGTTTATTGTCCATAATAATACTATTGAATATGGACTGGGAATCTATCGCAAGTTTGTAAATGTTTTTCAGTGTGCAATAATTTCATCCAATATTTAGTTTTCAATGCCTTTTCAGGGATTCTAGTGACAAATAAGTCATTTGTGATTTTATTCCGGTATTTGGCATAAAGGGGGTGAAAATGTGCGAAAAATATTAACCATGTTCTTAATGCTTGTTTCTGTAGGATTAATATTTGCTGGAGCCGTATCGGCAGCTGCCTATGTTGAGGTAGAAGTTATTGATGAAAATAAGGTTCCTGTCGATAATGCAACACCGGGACAGGAGGTAAACGTGTGGTCCTATGTAGATGCCAGTGATAATGGACTTAACATGCCTTATGTGGAAATTACGGTAGATCCTGAAAATGGTTTGGATTTTGATCCAGATAAAGCCCAGATGACTACTGATGGAATCAACTGGATTGCTAATGACCCAATTAATCCTTTCTTCTTCTGGTATGCTCCAGATCAAGTATGGGTATGGGATATACATCGTATAACTGGAAACATGGATCCTAATGAAGCAGCAGAATTAATAGTACCTGCAACTGTTAAAACCACAGGATATATAACTGTAAATGCTAATTTATGGCAGCACATGGAAGTAAGAGATGATCTGTGGGTAGACAATGACAGCTACACTTTCCTTTCTCTAGCCCCAGAACCATCTGTGCGTGCTGTACCTATGCAGGATACAGGTGCTCCATTAGCTTTAGCAGTACTGGGTTTACTGGGAGTTGCCGGTGGAGTAGTTTATAGCAGAATTCGACGGTAAAATTACCTAAAAAATAATTTTTATTTTCTTTTTATTTTCTTTTTTCGATGATTTCTGACGATTAATGGCTTATTTTGAAGAATATCAATATTTTTTGAAAATAAATTTTTTCTACTCCTTTAAGATTAATTAACCGAGAATAGCTTATTAAAAGTAATCTGAAGGTATTAATTAACATTAATTAATAAATCCACTTCAATAAAAAAATAAAATGCATAAAAAAAGGAAAAAATGAATTGTTTAAGATTCGGCAGGTTCATTAGCAGGCAGTACAAATAGTTCGGCTATTCCGGCTATGATTAGGAAAGCACCAATCAGCACGGCTAAAACCAGAGGATTAATGGCATAGACTCCAATTATCATATATAATATACCCAGTATTATTCCTAATCCTCCTATTAACTGGATTTTCATATCCTTGGCAGACATCAGAGTACTAATTCCTGATAATATTAAGAATAATCCCACCACATATATGGCCATTATGGTTATAAAGCTCAGAGCAGCTATATTTCCTAAAAATCCTAAACCAATAAACAGGGCAATAAATCCCAGAATCAAATCAGCTACCGCAGCGGCTAAATTATCCCCGGCTATATTAAAGCTTTTAATCAGTAACCAAACACCTAAAAACATTATTCCCAGACCACTGATAATACTGAGTGTAAAAGTGCTTATCAGAGGGAACACTATCACTGCTAAACCCAGAATTATTGCTAAAATCCCTAAAAGAACATTTTTTTCTTTATTCAAAACGAAACCCCCAATAATGTAATAAACCCTTTTTATGGAAACAATGTAAATTCTTATAGTATATTGTTCACATAAATGGTTTTAATCATATTTAATGTGGTTTTTATTATTAAATATTTCTCTTCAAGTCCAGGGATTATTTTTAAAATAGAAAATGGGAAACCACTCCTTAACTCAAAGTTGATGGAAAAAATAAGTGAGAATATTCTATTAATGAGATTTTTTTGATTAAACTTAAAAAAACAATATAAAACACTAAAACTTAAAACGCCCTGCTTTTGAGCGCTGTTTTTGCAAGTGCTCTGAGGTGTACTCATAGTGGACTATGTTGGATTTGAGGAAGACCAGATGGGTGGGAACTCCGTCATCCCCTCTTTTAAGGGCGATGGTAATCTTATCCTCGGTTATTCTTATTGAATCAGCATTAGGTCGGTGTTTTATACTGTAGGTGTAGGTTTTACCCAGTATATCTTTAATTCTAACCCATTCTATAGGCATACTCTCACCACATAATAATAAACAGTAACAAAACAGTTACTATAATCATATTAATCATATTTATTTTAATTATCTTTAATTATCTTTAATTATCTTTAATTATCTTTAATTATTTTATTAAAATAATATCATTTTATTAAAATTATTCTTTAAGATAATCATGGGATAATCCCTAAAATTTTAATTCCTCAAAAATCATATACTTATTTACATCTAATGGGGGGATTATTTTTGGATGAGGATCATGATGAACTAATAAAAAAGTACCGTTATTTCTTGAAAGATAGTATCAGAAAAACCATTGATTTTTCTAAAACTGATCAAAGCAAGGGTATACTTGCCCCTCCCTTAGAAAAATCACATAATTCGGGGGTAGATGTGATTGACCTACCCTTACTTGACTGGGAGGAGTATTACGATTTGAACCTGGTTCATGCCATAAGGAATCGTAAGAGCCACCGGATGTACAGTGAAAAGTCAATAAGTTTAAATGAACTTTCTCTACTGCTCTGGGCCACTCAGGGAATTCGTTTTGTGGCAGGACACAACGCCTTCCGAAATGTGCCTTCTGCAGGATGCCGCCATGCACTGGAAACCTACCTGGCAGTGATGAATGTGGAAGATTTGGAAACGGGTATCTACCGTTACCTCCCTTTATCTCACCAATTAATTTTGCAGGACGATTTGAAAATAGTGGAAAATCGTTTAAGACACCAAATAACTAAAGGCACATTTGACCAAAAATTCGCAGGGGAATCATCTGTGACATTTATATGGACGGCCATTCCTTATCGCATGGAATGGAGGTATGATATGGCTGCTCACAAGGTGATAGCTATTGATGCTGGGCATGTGGCTCAAAATCTGTATCTTGCTTGTGAATTAATTGGTTCGGGAATGTGTGCCCTTGCTGCCTATGATCAGGAGTATCTGGATGAACTCCTTAAAGTGGATGGGGAAGAAGAATTTGTCATATATCTGGCGGCGGTGGGTAAACTATAATCAACTCTGCAATGGTACAAATATTTTTAAATTATTTTTTCCAGCCAACTACATCAAATTTAAAGAGCCAAACTCATTTTTAATGTATTTTCTATTAACTATTCCTTCTTTAATAGCAAGTTTTATAATATTTAAATGAATAAGTATTCATATGACTGATGGGACTTGTGATGTGGAAAACCCTGATGAAAAAGCGGTGGCTGAGATTAAATCAGAAATGCCGGATCATGAATTAATTTTCAAAATAACCGACAACTTTAAGGCAATCAGCGACCCAACCCGTCTTAAAATTCTGTTAGCTTTATATAAAAAACCCCTTTGTGTCTGTGACCTATCTGCCATACTGGAAATGAGTCAGTCTGCGGTTTCGCATCAACTAAGGGTTTTAAGGGATAAAAACATGGTTAGATTCAAAAAAGAGGGTAAAATGGCCCGTTACTATCTGGATGATGAGCATGTGATAACCTTAATAAAAATGGGTGTAGAACACGCCGCTGAATGATAATATTTATTATTTTGTTTCCATTTTTTTCTAAGATTAATCAAACCCTAACTATATAATTGATAAGAATCCATTATATTAATTATAAATTCTGTAATGATTGCAGGGGTGTTTATTTGAAAGCCAGTGAATTTATAGGTAAAACTGTGATTGATAAGAAGGGTAATGAGATTGGAAAAATTGCAGATATAATTATAAAGCCTCAAGAATGTTTAATTGACAGAGTTATAATATCTAATACTGCAGTTTTAAATAAAAAGTATTTCAGCGTAGTTGATAAAGAAATCGAAGCTATTGGTGACTATGTAATACTTAAACTGGATAAAGAAGAAACTGATCAAAAATTTGGTCAGGAAGACTTGGATTCTGTTAGAAAAATCCAGGTGGACTTTAAAAAATTCGTGGGAAAAACAGTAATTACTCAAAACGGTGTTGAAGTGGGTACGGTGGAGGATATGATAATCCAGCCTCACGAATGCCTTATTGAAAATGTGATTATTAAAACCAAATCCGATCTGGGAAAAAAACCATTTATGTTGGGTGAGGGTGAAATAAAGGATATTAAAGATTATGTTGTTTTAAAAATGGATTTAGAAAGCATTGAAGATCGTTTGTTGTAATGCTGTTTTTTAAAAAAGAAATAATCAGAGCATTATTTAGAATTTAATTAATGCCTTTTTTATTATTTTTAAATAAAAAAGAGGTATTATCATTTATTTTTTAGATTTTTAATTTTTAATTTTTAATAAAATAAATGAATAAAAAAATTGGCTAAAAAATTCCCAACTTACGGATACCTTGCTGAACTTTTTCTATTTTTATTATACTTTATTTTAAATTTTTTCTAAAAAAAATATGATGGTCCCCATAAGATGATATGTCTCATTGATTCAACACAATCATATCTCCAAATCGAAATCATCTGGGATTTCTAACTCAGCTTTACCTGCTGTACAGAGCGGTATTGACTTGATGAGGTTATTTATTCTTTCATAGGGTACGGAAACAAATAAAATATCTTTCCCATAATTCTGGTGGCGACGTGCAGTCCAGTCCCCTACGGTGAGGTTGGTTTGACCGCTTATCACTGGATAAGATATGGCGCTGTGACACAGAGCTCCTGTTAGTTCAGTTTTTGGTGGAATGCCATCCCAGTAACTGTCCAAGGTGATAATTCTACATGCCTGATCACTATTACACAGAAAAAGTACTATGTCTGGGCGTAGAGGTGCACTATACAGGGGACCCATGAATATACGATCACTGAGTCCACTGGGGGCTGGAGAAGATAGTTTCATCATACGCTCAAACACGGCAATAGAATGGAACAGCTTCTCGCCTCGGGTAAGAAAATTCTGCAATCTCCGTTTCTGAGCTCCTGAAGGAACCTCACCTAAACCACAGTGCCAGGTACCCCCAGGGCAGGCCGAATTTTCCGGATCAATAACCCAATCCTTTCCTTCAGAAGCCTCTTTCAGGGCTTTACACATGGAAATCCTTTCAGGGCTACCTTCTATTCTTTGATTGGTAAATGCCACGGCAACTGGCTCATTTTCTAATTCCAAAACTTCTTTTAGTATTCTGCTCTCAGTTTTAAAGTCCATTATGGTGTCCCCTATGTTGATTCTAATTCATAGTCACAATAATTATCTGTTTAATCCAAGAAATATAATTAATACATATAATATGCGGCGATAACATGAAACACGTTTACCTTTCCTATTACTTGCAAGAAGAATCACCAGTTTATGTAGGTCTTAAAAAACCAAGTATACAGTCAGAATGTTCCATACCGCGTGATGGTTATAATACGTCCATAATCAGTGTTGAAAACCATTCTGGAACTCATGTAGACGCACCAGCACATTTTCTGGAAGAGGGTAAAACCATTTCTGATTATAATCTCTCTGAGTTCATATTCAACAGGGTAATGCTCTGGGAATGTGAAAAAAACTCCCACGAATTGGTAACCGTGGAGGATCTACTTGAATCCCATTTAACTGAATCCGGTTTGGATAATGTGGACTGTCTATTAATACGCACCGGCTTCTTTAAATATCGGAAAAATAATGTGGAGAAATATTTAACCCATAACCCGGGTATCTCCGAGGATTTGATTCACTATTTAAGGGAAAAATTTCCCCAGATCCGTGCTCTGGGTATTGATTGTGTATCCATATCTCCTTACACTAACCCTGCTTCGGCAAATAAAGCCCATAAAACTGCATTTTTGGGGAGTGAAGATTTTAATGGGGATACTTGCTCTGAACCATTGCTTTTAATCGAGGATATGAAACTACAAGCGGTTCCTAAAAATGCGATTATCGAGAAACTATTTATAGTGCCCTGGCAGCTTAAGGGTGTGGACAGTGCTCCTTGCAGTGTAATTGCCCAGTTAAAATAAGCTCATCCAAAATATTCCCATAAATACCATAGGATAATCATGATTTTTGTTAAAAACCAGGATTAATAAATATGATGTTTCATGGTTAATATGGATTTAAATATTCAGGAGCTTGATTTATGGTAGGCCATTCAAAATTAGGTAATCAAAAAGGAGAGGATAGTAAATGGTTGAATATCCCCCTATAAAGCTAAAACCGGTAGGAATTATATCGTCTCCCTATAAGGAAACTTATCAGGCACCCCGCCAGGGAAGGAACACGTCTCAAATTAGCCATATTACTATTTTTAAGGAATATTTGGATGCATTAGATGGAATTGAACGAAATAAATATATTTTTGTCCTTTACTGGTTTGATCGGGCAGAAAGAAATCTTCTTAAGGTTATACCTGCAGGTAAAACTGAAAAAAGAGGGGTTTTTTCTACCAGAGCACCCAGCCGACCTAATCCTATTGCTCTATCCCTTGTAGAGATAATTTCTATTGAAAATACTGAAAATGAGAAGATAATGGCTGTGAAGGGCTTAGAAGCTTTAGATGGATCTATGGTGGTGGATATCAAACCATATGTTCGGGAACTTGATTGTATATCCCATGATTGATGGGGCCAGGCTTTATTGATTATTAGGGAGCTTTAGGGGATGGGTGGACTAGTCAGCCACATCCCGCACAAAAGGATCAATCTTGCATTCACAGGTTTTATCCTTTATTTCTTCTGCTTTAATGCCCAGGGTTTCAAGGGGTTCTTTCCCGCACAATTGCCTCATTTTTTGCACGGTTTTTTTAAAACCAGATCCTCCATAGGTAGCAAAGAAGGCCACTCTATTAAATTTGTCCTTGTTTTCAACCAGGTAGGTGCTGATAGGCACGGCAGGGAATCCCGCCCAGATGGGAGTTCCAATAATCACTAGATCGTAATCAGCCGGGTCATGATTAGTTGGCTTTAAAACAGTCAATTTCTGTCGGTTGGCTTGATACCCTGATTTTAACCATCCAATAATACCAGAACGGCTCTGTGTATCATAAATCTCTTCTATATCACAGGGCATTTCCCGGGCAATGGCTTGAGCAACTTCACGGGTGTTCCCTGTTCTGGAATAAAAAACGACAAGTGCTTTCATATTAAATATATTATTTTCACCAGCATTTATAATTTAAATGCCTATGATTAAAAAAATTTTAAAATGATATCTTGAAATCTTTTCCAATAAATTTTTATTACTCAATATTTTTCTAAAAGCAATTCAACTTCTTCTTCCATAGTCAAATCTTTAA
The DNA here is from genome assembly GCA_002504725.1 of Methanobacteriaceae archaeon UBA587. GTDB lineage: Archaea > Methanobacteriota > Methanobacteria > Methanobacteriales > Methanobacteriaceae > UBA587. Next base: position 42,738 of record DATN01000006.1, read on the forward strand.
AATAATCAATTTCAGCTTTTTTAACTCCAAGGTATGCTTTGGATAATGCAGGGCCCAAAGCATTAATTAAAAGATCGTCTTTTTCTAGATTTGCCATTGATTCCCCTAAACTTTGCGGTAACAAGCTGATCTCTGATGTTTTTAGGTCCTCTGCGGAAATATTGCCCGGGTCCTGTTGTACAGGTTCTTCTAATTCTAAAGATTGTCTTATACCATGGAAGCCTGCCGCAATCACAGCCCCCAGGGCAAGGTAAGGGTTAGATGAGGCATCCACTGTTTTTAATTCAAAGTGTTGCACTCCCTGAGGATGGGATATCACCCTCACAGCTGCTTCCCTATTATCAATACCCCAGCATTGATAGGCCCCGCTCCAGCTATGAGGAATAATACGGTGGTATGAATTGACAGAAGGAGTGGTTAAGGCCATGAGGCCCGGGAGGTGTTGTAAGATGCCGGCAATGAACTGTTTTCCTGGCCGGGAAAGACCATGGATGTCATCAGGGTCCCCTAAAATATTTTTTCCATCTTTCCATAGGCTGAGATGTAAATGACACCCACTACCAGATCCATCCGAAAAAATTTTCGGTAAAAAAGATGATCTAAGGCCGTGTTCATGTGCCAGGGCCTTAACAGTTTCCCGGAATATGATCTGATTATCTGCCGCTTTCAGAGGATCTTCATATTTCATGGTTACTTCCTGTTGTCCGGGGCCTGCTTCTGCATAGTACTGTTCTACAATTATACCCTGCAGGGTCAGTGTCTGAGCCAGATCCTTAATGAAATCATTATTGAGATCCATGGAGAATGTTGATGCAAAAGGCGTGTTTTCACTGGGAATGATATTTGGGGAGTCTTTAAGCAGGTAGAACTCATTTTCAAAGGAGGCCTTTACATACATATCCTCTGAGGAAAATTCTCTTATTATTCTATCTAAAAATCCCCGGGGACAGCAATCCCACACATCTCCCTCTTTTTTCATGAAGCCCATTGCTCTGGCATTTCCAGGAGCATAAGGAATTTTCGAGAAAGAGGATAAATCTGCTTCTAATTCTATCTCTCCAACAGGTGACAATCCTGAATCTGGAACTACTCCGTCATACATTACAGGAACGCCCTGTTGTGCCGCACTGATACCTACTTTGAATGGTGGTTTAACATTACCGCGATTCAAATAGATGGCTTTAGAACGAATGATATTGGCATTGTCACACCACAATATGCGAAGAAATTCTACCTCTTGAATAGAAGGATTCCCAGAACTCATAAACCTATTTTATTTAATAAGATTATTAACTTTTAGTATGGAAAAATATGGATGAAAAATATGGATCATAGAGGGATATCATTGAATATGTAGTTGGTGGTTTGGTATGTGGTAAAGTTAATTTAATTGATTTAGCATAAACAATATAAATTACTAAAATTAGGTGCATCTCATGCAGGAATTGCTTCCAGAGGATAGTCAAAAAAATCCAATTTACTGGATTAAAAGAGCAAATAAATACTTCGTAATGGAAGAATTCGAAGAAGCTCTTTTTGCTTTTGATAAAGCATTAGAACTGGATTCTGAGAATAGTAAGATATGGGACAGTCGTGGAGTGGTTCTGGCTGATCTGGGATGGCATAATGAAGCAATTGAATCGTTTGAAATAGCTTTAGAGCTGGAACCAGATAATACATCAGCCTGGTCTAATATGGGCGTTTCTTTAGGGACTCTAAGTCAATTTGAAGAAGCATTGAACTGTTTTGAAAGGGCAATAACTCTGGATGAAACTGATGATGGGGCCTGGAATAACAAAGGAACCACTCTATTTAGTATGTCCCGCTATGGCGAGGCATTGATTTGTTTTGAGAAAGCACTGGAAATTAATCCGGAAAATATTGGGGCATTGGCAGGTAAAGGTTCCGCCCTTCGTTTTTTAAGGAGATATGAGGGAGCAGTGGAGGCACTGGAAAAATTCATGCGTGATGCACCTCCCTATATGGCTCAAATGAGAGAAGAGGCGTGGGCTATGTTATTAGAGATACAATTAATCTTAAAACAAGAAGAAAGGGATGATCTGTGAAATCATCATCAAACTTTTAGGGAATCATCATTAAAATTCTCCATTTAATATCTCTTTTTACAAAAAAAGATAAATTAATATTTTTCAATTCAAAACAGGATTATATTTCAAAATTTTTATATTCTAAATAAATGATTAAATGATTTTAGTTAATCCTAATAAAAAAATGATTCTTAAAAATTAGGGGTGTGATGTTAGTATTAGTATTATGCTTCCAGAGAGATAAAAGGGGGTTGTTAGGAGTGAAAAAGGGGAGGTGTACACTCTCTGGAAGCCAATTGTTATAGCTTTCAATAAAAATAACAATTATGCATTGAAAGCTTAGGGGGTGATGTGTGTATACTACACACAATTCTATATGATCAAACCTTACTATATAAACTTATCGCTTCCACTATATTTTTTCCTAAAATCTTATAAAAATTCCCAAATTCTTAGTTTAAATAAGCATTAAGCAGTGTTTATTTCACTAAAAAATTAGTTTAATAAAGAATATCATGAAATTCAAACCTCCAATCAAAGGACCAATATTTATAGGTCGTAGCTGGCAGGAATACATAAAAATGTTTGACCTGGACATTCCTAATCTAAAAAAGAAAAAAATATTGGATTGTGCTGCTGGGGCAAGTTCATTCACATGTTATATGAATAAAAAAGGGTATGATGTAACTGCCTGTGATTTATTATACTATCAGAGTCCTTCTTTTCTCCAGGAAAAATGTCAAGAACACCTCCAAATTTTAATTGATTCGCTAAGACACATACAAAATAATTTTGAATGGAATTTTTTCAAGGATTTAAATGACTTACATGAGCACCGTAAAAAATCTTGCCAGCAGTTTGGAAGAGACTATGCTGAAAATAAAGGAAAGAATTACATAAAAGCCGATTTAAACCACCTACCTTTTCCCGATAATGCCTTTGACCTGGTGTTGTGCGCACACCTTCTTTTTATATATGACCACCGTCTTAGCTGGGAATTCCACCAGAGGGCGGTGGAGGAGATGATACGGGTTTCTTCTTCTGAGGTGCGAATATACCCTCTGGTAAAAACCAAGGGACAAAAGTCCGTTTTTGTGGATAAAATCATTCAGCAATTGGATAATAATATAACTGCTCAAATCGTAGAAGTAGATTATCAATTCCGCAAAGGTGGCCATGAGATGCTGCTATTAACTAAAAATGATTAGGGGTCTTTGCGCATGAAAATATAATCCTTATCAAATTTATCTGGTTTTAACCACCTATTTCATTTACAATGGCTTGATGCATCCTTTTAATGAATTCGATTCGTTCTTCATATTTTAAAACATCCAGATAGCCCTGTGCCACCAAATTAAATGCAAATGGTGAGGGAATTTTGGTGTTAATTTGTTTTACTTCCATCTGTCCACTTTCAATCCACTCTAAAACTCTTTGAGCATTTTTAACATCCATATAATCTTCTATAACTTCCCTCCGGGCTTCCTTTAGGATGGAAAAGTTATCATCCAGTTCCTGTACAAATTTAAGCAGGATTTTTCCCTTCACCTGCTGTCGACCCACCGATTTTTCCTGACCCTTATAGCGCCGTAAAATCATGAGTGATCGGCCAGCACAATGACGGAACCGGCTGGCCAGGGTTTCGGTTTTATCAATGGCTTTAATCAGGATATCCACCAGGTTGTCTGAATTCAATTCTTGAAATCCTTCTAATCCTCCAATTTTACCCTCAGAACTTAAGTAGAATCCATTATCTGAAACAGAGATCATAACATCTCTTTTGTACTTTTTGGCAATTACGTAGGCCACTGCTCGGGAGAGGGCGTCGTTCACCCGCCGGCCAAATAAGCTGTGGAAGACCACGAATTTACGTCCCCCAAAGCCGGTGTAGAATTCCACCAGTAATTTATGGTTGCTGGGAATCTGGGCATACAAATACTGTTCCCGGAAGTAATGGTAGATGGAATTGGCTGCATTATAATCCACATAGAGATAATCGTGGATAAATTCCATAATTTCCTCTTTGCTGCGCCCATATTCGAACTTACCTTCCATATTGGCCCGGAATCGCTGAATATCCAGTGCCAGATCAAAGGCTAGTGGTAACTGTTCCGAAAACCAGGAGGGTATGGTGGGGGGTCCGGAAGCAGGGCTTACATTCACACTCATACCCCGGGCATAATTGAAACGATATATATTACCTCCCAGGACGAAACTATCTCCTTTGCGCAGTTTCTCCATGAATTCTTCTTCAATACGTCCCACCACCTTACCGGCGCATTTTACCACGGCTGCAGTGCGGTCGGGAATGGTCCCAATATTGGTGGAATACAACATACGGGCCAGTCTCCCTCTTTTACCAAACATATTCTGGTCATAGTCCACCCAGATCTTGGCATAAACGTAACGCTCCTCTAAACTGGTGTATTCGCCGGCCATGTAACTGAGAACACTCAGATAATCACTTTCTGAGAGGTCCTTATAACAATAACTTTTCTTTATGACATCATAGGCATAGTCAATGTCCCATTTATTTTCTATAGCCATTCCATAGATGTGCTGGGATAAAACATCCAGACAGTTGGTGGGGATATTGATAGAGTCAATTTTGCCCTCCAGAGCATTTTTCAGGATGAGAGAACACTCCACCAGGTCGTCCCGGTCCACCACCAGTATGCGGCCCTTGGACTTATCATGCAGGCGGTGTCCACTACGCCCTATTCTCTGCAGTGCCCGGGAAACTGATTTAGGTGAACTTACCAGTATTACCAGATCTATATACCCGATATCGATTCCTAATTCCAGGGAGGTGGAGGATACCACTACTTTGAGTTCTCCATCTTTTAATTTGTTTTCTGCTTCCAGCCGTAGCTCCTTGGAAAGCGAAGAATGATGGGCCATAATATTCTGCCCATGATAATTGTCTGAGAAACGTTTTTTAAGATTGAAAACCACACTTTCGGTTCCACTCCTTGTATTGGTAAATATCAGAGTGGTCTTGTGTTGTTGTATAAGATCATCCAGGAGATCGTACATAGCGGTGTTCATTTCATCGGGATCTGCAGCTATTATATCATCCACAGGACAGATGACTTCCATATCCAGCTTTTTAAGGTAGTTGATGTCCACTATTAAACAATCCCGCACCTCCCCATATTCATATCCCACCAGGAAACTGGCCACCTTCTCCAGTGGATAAACTGTGGCGGATAGTCCCACCCGGGTAAAACTACCCACCAGGTGCTGCAGTCTCTCCAGACTCATGCTGAGGTGCACTCCCCTTTTATTCTCGGCCAGGGAGTGGATTTCATCCACAATCACATACTTCACATGGGATAATTTTTCCCGGAATTTAGGAGCCACCAGGAGTATGGAAAGGGTTTCTGGGGTGGTAATGAGTATATGTGGGGGTTTGCGGAGCATGGCTGCTCTTTGTGACTGTGGTGTGTCTCCCGTACGTACTGCTTTTCTTATTCCCAGTATTTTCCCCTCTTTTTTGGCCATTTCTTCTATTTCGGAAAGTGGTTCTTCCAGGTTCTTTTCGATATCATTATCCAGGGCCTTGAGGGGGGAAATATAAATACAGTAAACCTTATCCTCCAGCTCCCCCTTATCGGCCAGGGTGGTTAATTCGCTGATGATGGATAAAAAAGCAGTCAGAGTTTTACCAGAACCTGTGGGGGACGATATGAGTACATTTTTTCCCTGATGTATGTCCATTATAGCGTATCTCTGGGCGGGTGTGAAGTTATCAAACTTGTCCTGGAACCATTTCCGCACCGCCGGGTGCAGATTACGGTAAATCTCTTTTTCAGAGTATATTTTATCCTGTTGGGTGATCATATTATCCTAATTATTCTTCAATCAGTTTTCTATCATTTTTTCCAATCAGATTTTTCCAATCAGATTTTTCCAATCAGATTTTTCCAATCAGATTTTTTTAGATTTTCTCAAATCAGTTGATTATAACTATTCAATTGATTTCATTTAAAATGCAATTTAGGTAAGATTTATTGATGAGCATTCGAGAGTATGCATTTGGTGATTTAGGTATTATAGTGGATGTATTGGGGGAATATATTCCAATTTTATCAGACAAAACGCTGTGATGCACTTATAATCTGCTTTATTCTGCCAAAATGGAATACTTCAAAGTTTTCCACACCATACACCTCAAAATCATCCCACTGGTTTTTCTCCAGGTTTTTTAGAAAAGGGGATAAGAGCTGTTCATGTAGTATGTCGGAGCCCTCGGTGACAAAATTAAAAGAAGGCATGACAATCAGATTTTTCTCATGAAATTCGCCTCTAAGGAAACATTTTATTTTTTCAACTCTTTCTCCACTACGAAGACCGATACAGGGGTGTTCGTGACCTATTATTAATGTTCCCTCCTCCAGTTCATCTAAATTTTCGGGGATTTTATGGCCATGGAGCATCTGAAATCTTCCAATAGAAAAACTTTCTTCCACCCTAATTTCATTGATACTTGTGATATAAGGGGTAAAATTGTCGTGATTGCCTTTTATGAGTATTATTTCTTCAAAATGTTCTTTTAAATACACCAAAAGTTTGTTAACCTCCTTCCATTCCTGCCGGGATATTTTACCAAATTCGTGTTTTAAATCACCATTGATGATAATCTTAGAAACCGGGGAGGAATTAGAATGCAGAAATTCCATTATTTCTTCAAGACGTTCTAAAATCCGCTGAAACTGAAATTTGGGTATCATAAATCCTTCAGAATTCAGGGACTGTTCATATCCTAGATGCAGGTCAGAAATAATAAGATAATCTTCAATTTTAAGTGCCAGATCAACTATTTCGACACCACTCATGATTTTTTTTATCTCAATAGATTTCACTAAGCTTTATCTCCTTTATATCAGTTTAGTGGGGTTTTAATGTAAACTGAATTTAGTTATGTTTAATGTGTTTGATATGATTGAACTTTAATGATTATTCTTATATGTACGAATATTTCGTTATATATGGAATAATATAAAAAACTATCTGAATCTATAGATTATAAAAAGGGATTTAATAGATATAATTATAAATCAATAAAAAGATTAAATCAATATTAAATTGATTATCTGAATTAAATTAAATCATACTTTGGTAAATTATACTTTGGTGAAATAATGCCTGAATCTCAAGATAATTCAAATGAAAATATTTCTCTAGAAGAAGCAATTAATAATTTGCAGGATGATGATCCTGAAATAAGAAAAAATGCTGCTGATGTGCTGGCTGAAAACCCGGATGGGTCGGCAGTAGCCCCATTAATATCTGCTTTGAAGGATGAGAATCCTCAGGTTCGTTTTAAAGCGGCTCAAGCCCTGGGAAACATAGGAACAACTGCCACAGAACCCTTAATTGAAATATTAAACAAAGAAGAGGGAGAAACACTCAGGTATGCCACATTTGCCTTAAAAAAGATAGGTGATCCTGTGGCGGTGGATTACTTTATAGGAGCCCTACATGATGATGATTGGGGTGTTAGAAAGGTTGCTGCCAGATCTTTAGGTGAACTGGGTGATAAAAAAGCAGTAGAACCTCTTTTTGAAGTATTGCAAGACGAGGATTTTGGAGTGAGTCTGGCTGCTGTAAGATCTCTGGGTGATTTAGGCGACGAACGTGCAGTAGATCCTATAAAAAAAGCCCGTCGAAAAGGGGATAAAGAATTTAAAAAAGCAGCTAACAAAGCATTAAAGAAAATTCAGAAAAAATAATTCTTAATGACTATTAATAACCAGTAATAACTAGTTATAACAATTATAACTTGTAATATTCATCTAAATGAATATTATTTCTTTTATTTTTTTAGTTTTTTAGCTTTTCTGTTCAGATTTTTAAGTTTATTAAGTTTTATTTTTCATTTTCTTCAGTTTTTAATTCTTATGGCGGGGATTCTATATTTTTTAAAATCATTTAAAAATTGAAAAAATATTTAAATCGATTATTTTTGGTTTTTAAATAGCTCCTAATAAAACCAGAGCCACACCCAAATAAATGGCCAAAGTCGTTATATCACTCACAATAGTGGCTAGAGGTCCGGTAGCAACAGCAGGATCAAAATTAAACTTTTTAAATATTAAAGGGGATATAGTGGCAATAATAACTGATGCCATGATACTGAAAAACATGGATAGGAATATGATTGCCCCAAGCTGGGGGTTACCACGGGTTAAAAAGGCCATTAATCCGGCGAAAATTCCTGATACGAGGGCAATCACAGTAGCCACCTTTATTTCTCTTATAATATAATTTTTAAGGCTTAAATCAGGATCCAGGGCCATACTTCTTATGATCAGTGCCTCAGACTGGGTACCGGCGGCATCACTCATATAGACCATTACTGGAATAAATGAGGCCAGGGCAATAAAACTGGATAAAAGGTCTTCAAACTGGGCAATTAACGATGCAGCAGCAATACCTCCTAAAACTCCCACAATAAGCCAGGGAAGACGAGAACGAATCATGTGTGTAGAACTGGATTTGATGGATGTGTATTCTTCACCTACCTTATGGAAAATACCTCCAAACCGGAAAATGTCCTTCTGTACTTCCTGATTAAATATGTGCAGGATATCGTCATGGGCAATGATTCCTAAAAAAATGTTGCCATTTTCCACCACGGGCAGAGATTTTAAACCATGTGAAAGGGCCAGAAAAACTATTTCTTCTGGATCAGTGTCCTGGGTGACTGTTATGGGATTGCTATGCATAACCTCGCTTACTTTAAGAGTATGATCTGAACTTAAGACTTCTTTAACTGATAAAACTCCCATCAGGACTTTCTTATCATTCAGAACATAGATATAATCTATATTTTCAAATTCTGGTCCGTGCACCTCTAAATATTCTTGAACGTTTCCTATGGTTTGATCAGGATGAGTCATGGGGACGTGGCTGGTTAATAGATCTTTGGTGTTCTCTTTTAGATTAGGGGAAGACATAATTCACCATATTTTTTTATTTTACAATATATGCGGCTTAATAAAATTGAAATAATATTCCCTTATTATTCAGAATAAATATTTCAGAATAATATATCGGGATTATAACTTAAAATAACACTATCTGGATTATAAATTAATTTAAATCTTATTAACATCATAAATATCAGTTCTACGGTTTTTAAGGAGAGGTAATTCGGCCCGAACATGGTTTTTCACTTCCAGATCGACTTCGGCACATAATACTTTTTCTTCAAAACCGGCCTGAACAATAACCTCCCCCCAGGGATCACAAATCATGGAGTGCCCATAAGCATGATAAGAAGCTTTTTTGTTTAGTGCAGGGGATGTGGCTGCCACAAAAACCTGGTTATCAATAGAACGGCATCTGATTAAGGTTTCCCAGTGGGCAGGCCCGGTGGTCAGATTAAAGGCGCCTGGGAAAACCAGGATATCAGCACCCTCCAGAGCCATAAGTCGGGATAATTCGGGAAAACGCATATCATAGCATATCCCTAGACCAATTTTACAAATATCCGTTTCAATAACTGTAACACTATTTCCAGCACTGAGAATATCCGATTCTTTGAAAGTAATTTTTTGGGGGATGTCAATGTCAAAAAGATGCATCTTATGGTGTGATCCTATTATCTCCCCAGCAGGATTAAAAACAAAGCTGGTATTGTATATTCCCTGAGAAGTTTTTTCTGGAATAGAACCTGCAATAAGATGTATATCTAGTTCAGATGCTGCATGGCTCATGGCATTCAGGGTAGGGCTGTTTTCTACTGACTCAGCATAATCCTCAAACTTATTATTGTCATAGGGACAATTGAACATCTCTGGAAGTATTAATAGCTGAGCACCTTCTGTAACTCCTTTCTCCAACATATTTAAAGCTTTCTGGATGTTGTGATCCTTGTTATCCACAACTTTCATCTGACACAGACCTATGGTAAATTTAGAGGTCATTTTATCCCTTTTTTTAACTTAAATGGATTAATTTCATCAAATAACTGGTTTAATGGGTTTAGATAAATATTAGATAAATAATGAATTTTTTCAAGATTTTTAACTATTAATTATTAGTTCAACTCTACCTAGGCCAGAAGATGCTCTAAGAGTATTTTGAAGCCGATACCTATTAATATCAACCCACCGATTATTTCTATTTTACTTTCAAATAGATGCCCCATTCTTTTGCCAATATAAACTCCGATAAACGACAAAATAAATGTGATTATTCCTATAATCAGCACAGGAACCCATATGGACATTTCTAAAAATGCAAAACTAATCCCCACAGCAAAGGCATCTATACTGGTGGCTATGGCCAGGATAAATAATTCTTTAAATGAGAATATCCCACATTTTTCGGGATCTTCGTTTTCCATGTGGAAACTTTCATAAATCATCTTCAATCCTATTGCCAGAAGAAGCAGAAATGCTATCCATGGTGCCAGGGTAGATACCAGATTTTGCAGTTGCATACCCGAAATCCAGCCTAAGATAGGCATAATAGCTTGAAAAATGCCGAAAAATAGGGCAATCCATAACGCATGTTTCACCTGGCAGATTTTCAGGGTCAATCCTCGTGTAATAGAAACGCTGAAGGCGTCCATGGCCAGACCAACTCCTAATAAAATGATTGAGATTATATCCATATTATCCATTCTTTTTTTATTGTTTAGCAATACATTATTTCTATTCTTTTTATTTGAATTTAAGCTATTTAATGTAAGTGACCATTCAGTATGTATAATTTCAGTAAATTTTAGAATAATGACCTATAAAATAAAATATAACTAAATTAACTAAAATTCAAAATATAATAGAAAATAAAATAGAAAATACAACATTAATTAAAAATACATTATAATCAATAAAAATTCCGAATCTAAAACATTATTCAAGTGGAATGGTTCGTATGAACTCTCATCACATGCAAATAAAAAAAATCCAAGAACGGCTTCTGGAAAATGGATACATACCTGATGATAGTACGTTAATAACATTATTTCTAGCTTCAAATCTGAAAAAACCCATGCTGGTAGAGGGTCCGCCAGGTACAGGAAAAACAGAACTCTCTAAAAAGGTAGCCCTGGCATTCAACCGGGATTTTTTCAGGGTGCAATGTTATGAGGGTATCACTTTTGAACAAATTGTGGGGGAATGGAATTACCAGAAACAACTCCTGCATCTGGAGATGTCTCGCTTAAAAGATACAGATGAAGACATTTTTGCCGAAGAATTCTTTATAAAACGACCTTTACTCTCGGCATTCATCAATAAAGAACCTTCTGTTATTCTGATTGATGAAATTGATAAGGCCGATGAGGAGGTGGAGAGCTTTTTGCTGCAGGCCCTGGGGGAACAGCAGATTACGGTTAATGATCTGGGTACCTTTGACCTGGAAAATGATTTAATGGTATTTCTCACATCTAACTCACAGAGAAATTTACTGGATGAAACCAAAGACCGCTGTCTGTATTTATATATTGATTACCCTTCCTTTGAAAGGGAGATGGACATTGTAAAATCCCAGGTTCCTCTGGCGTCTTCAACACTGGTGGAACAGGTGGTAAAGGCCATCCAGAAGATAAGGGGTATAAATCTGGTTAAGAAACCATCCATTCGGGCCACAGTGGACTGGGTAAAAACTTTGATGGCTTTAGAAAAATCTGATCTGGATGAAAACACCCTCAAAGACACGGTGGGGGTGTTAGTTAAGAATCAGGAAGATAAAAAGAAAATAGAGACTGTTCTTTTTAAATAAGTTCAAAATTTTATTAAATATCTTATTATCATTTTAAAACTATTCCACTAAAATTTTATCAATTAATCAGGTTTTAAATCGTTATAAATCAGTTAATGAGTATAATTGAGAAAACAATGATTATTAACCCAATATCCGCAAAAAATAGAAAAATAGAAAAATAATGGCTTTAGAATGCACACCATAGTAAAGTTTTCTGGTAGGCTGCGGGAAAATGGAATTCCTGCCAGTATAAGAAGCACCAGGATGGCGTATGAAACCTTTCAAATTTTTAAGGATAGTCCTTACCTTAAAGATGCTTTGAAGGCAGTATATATGAAAGATAACCGTCATCAAGATACTTTTAACCAGATATTTGATGAGTTATTTGGGATATCCAAAAATAATCTGGTTAAAGAGGAATATCGGGATAGAGGTAGTTTACCAGAGAGTTTAACTGTAAACAAAAACCAAGGATCTGCTGAATATAATCCGTCTTCCCGGGAACTCCAGGATTCCTCTCAAGGGGAGATCCAGCATGTTAAAGATGAGATAAATTATAATCCTCCCGTGGAAGACTATTCGGGTATTGATCTGGATGAAAAAGCTCTGTTAGAGCGGGATATCAATGCCCTGGATTTTTTCGAACCGGAACTTTTTGAATTATGTCAGAAATTAGGCCGAAAAATTGCCAATCGCAGGGCAATGCGTTTTAAAACATCTAAGAAGAACCGGATTGATATTAGAAGAAGTATCCGCAAAAATCTCAAATATGGGGGTGCTTTAATTGATCTGGTAAAAAGCAAACCTCCCCTAAAAAAGAGCCAGCACTTCTTTTTAAGTGATGTCAGTGGGTCATGTGATTGGATCAGTAACTGGTTTTTTTGTATGCTCTATGCATCTCAAAAATCATTTTACCGTACGCGGTGTTTTGATTTTGACCATAAAGTCGTAGAAAATACTGAGGCGCTCCAGGAGAACAATTTAATGGAGGCATTTGCCAGGGTCAGGGATATAAGACAGAAAAATATCATGTTTCATGGAACATCCAATATGTATACTGCCTTCCAGGACTTTATCAAGAAAATAAACTTCAATTATAAATCTTCCATTATAATTCTCAGTGATTGCAGGGATTGGGCAGGCCCTAAAGAAGATGGGAGGCCTATGAGTGCAGATTCAATAGAATACATGGCCAAAAATTCTAAAAGAGTGTTGATACTCAATCCTGAACCTAAAATAAAATGGGATGTGGTGGATAGTTGTGTTTCTGATTATAGGGATGCCGGGGCACATATAACTGAAGTCAGAAATTTATATCAGCTTTCACAGCTAATAGAATGGATTTAATAGATACAATGGATTCAATTTTATCAATCTATTATTTAATTAGTCTATAACTTTTTAGATTTGCTTTAACTTTTAGTTTTACTTTATTTTTTCTGGATTATTTGATAAAAATTATTCAAAAAAATCTAGAGTAACTTTTTTATCAAGTTTTAATTCTCGTGGTGGATCTAAAGCCTTAAATTCCAGCCCATCTTCTTCTAACATTTCCAGAGCATCTTCGGTTATGGATGGAGCGACCAGAAGACCTCTAACTTTATTTTTATCCTCTTCAAAGTCTTTCAAGTATCTTTTAAGCTGTTTTACAGCATTGGTACCGGCTTTACGGCTTTTAAGCTCCAGTACCATTAAGGCACCATCTTTATCTTTTCCCAGGATATCGATGAATCCTTTACTGGTAGAATACTCACGTACTGTTGGCCTGAAACCTTTTTCAATGAGTTCAGGATGTTTATAGACCATTTCGGCCATGTCTTTTTCATGACCGGTCACTTCCAGATCTTTAGAATCCTCTGCTAGATAATATGAAACCAGATGTGCCTGGCGGATTTCCAGTTCTAATCTCTCCTCAGGAGCCCGGCGGATGCTCTCCAGGAAAACCACACCTTCTTTCATCTTAACTTTGGAACGTGATTTAGGGGGCTGCCAGTTAACGGGATCTAATTTACGGTCCTGGTGGATTAAGAAAGCCCCGTCTGGTTTCAGGATTATTACTCTCTCTCCAAAACCCAGGCGGCTGATGGCTCTTCCCTCGTATTTGGCCTGACAACAGGCAAATACCACTATTAATGCTTTTTTTCGCAGTCCTTCATCAATTACTCTAAAGGTTTCGGAAGCCGATGGATTTTCACAGGATATAAATTTCATAGAAATAATTAGTTTTAATGGATAATAACCGTTTCTTTCGGATTATCTTCCTACTTCTTTAGCTCACAATAATTGCAATCGGGCTAATAATTTTGTATAATCAGTATAATGGTAAAAAAATTAATAACTGGAAAGACAAAATATCTATAAAATTTAATTATCATTCAAAATATCTATAATCAAATGAATACCACTTAACCTTTCATTATCGTCAAGAAACCATTCATAAAATACAAGATTCCATAATAATGCCAGGTTTTAAATAAAGGACTGTTTGATCGTATGATTGATGCCCGGGACTTTGTAATTCAGACGGAGGTTGCTCCAGATTACTACAATCAGATTGTGGACTTCATCTACAAGTACTACCTCTTTCCCCAGCCAGACACATTTAAAAAGATAAAGAAAACCTCCAAAGGTAGCAAAACTTCACTGTGCTTTTTATTTCAAGAAAAAGATGTTGAGGGATTTATTGAAGGTCAAATCCAGTCTGGAGAATTGATAAAAGTTAAACTAACTCCGCAAGGCCATATTTCAGAAAAAAGGTTAGAACAGATAGCTGAGGATATATTCATTGCTGTGCAATTATTTGAGGAAAATATTCGCCATTCTACCCTTTATTTTGCCTGGGTGGAAGGCCAGGAAATAATACCTGAAAAACCTCCATCTGTCCGCAAGAAAACATCAAAAAGGCTTTTTGGAAGCAGTATGCTTCTTTTGTATCTTTTATTTTTTGGAGTTAATATAGTGCTATTTTTAATATTAGGCTTATGGGCAGTCATATTCATCCTCTTAATCCAATTAATCATAGTTTTGGTATCGGATAAGATTTTCATGAGGATGGGTGACTGGAAAATCACTTCTGAAAACCCCAATGTGCATATAATCCAATATCAGATACCTGAAGATGAATACAAGTTTTTTCAAAAGATTTTAGGTGAAAATGCTCTTCTTAAGATAAAAAAAGAGATATATGATGTTAGTCTTTCCCAGGGACGTTCTCCCAGTTGTTTAGATGGTGAAGAAGTTCTTTCCAGGTATGGTGCTCATTGTAATCCCCTTCGCCGCAGTTCTAAAGTGGTAAACGTTTATAGTATTGTAAAAGAAGCTGCTGATAAGTTTGGACTACCTGTTCCACAAATAGTTGTGTCTAATAATATGATTCCCAATGCTGCAGCAACAGGCCCCAGCCCGGGAAGAGGTCTGGTGCTCATAACCACGGGTTTACTGGTACGGTTGGAAGAAGAGGAAATTTTAAGCGTTATTGGTCATGAGATGGGTCATTTATTAGGTAGAGATCCTATAATCCTTTTAAGTCTTATTTCTGCAGAGTTCATCTTGCGTTTGACAGTTATACTGCCTTTAGTGATAATTTCGCCCATAATTTACCTTATTTTTGCCATGAGCTTCATATTTTTCATAGCCAAGTTCTTTGAGGCCCGGGCTGATCTATTATCTGCCCAGGTTATAGGAAAACCAGAAGTTTTAGCAGAATCTTTGAGAAAAATAGGATATCAGCGCTTACAATTCGAGCGAATGCCCTCCTATCGTCTTTCCAGCTGGGTTCTATGGGATCCCCACCCACCCATATCTTTCCGCATAAAGCGATTGGAAAATATGAATAATCTGGATAAAATAGATAATCCCTTTTTACAATCAGCTAAAGATGTTTTTGATGGTTTTAAAGCTGCTTTTAAGTTAATTTAACTTAAATTTTTTAGCTAAAGTTAAAATATTAAGAAGTTATTAATATTAAGTTATAATATTTAAGTTATTCATTTCTTTAGCTAATCTTTAATCATAAGCTAGTCATGATTTTGGTTATTCTAACTTTGTTATTTATTCTTGGGGAAAAGATTGGCCTTCTTCTTGTTCAGTGGCAGGGATTGAAAAATGTAACTGGACAATTAACCATTTATTTTTCCGTTTTTCGAATACCACGCTTAACCGACCCTCTAAAACTAATATTTCTCCATTGATTTCGGCGTGCATGGTCATCATTGTGGAGGTCCAGGCTACATTCCCCGCTGCAGAAATGGGTAAATCTCCGAAATCCACTTTAATTGACTCAGCCTGAGATAAATCCCGTTCAAAACCTTTTTTTAGTTCTGTGGATCCCTGAACCCATTCATCTTTACCGGTACCAATAAAGATCAGATCTTCATCTGGAGCCATAATTTCCATAAGGGTGCCTACATCTTTTTTGCCATATCCCTGAGCATACCTTTTTAAAACATCTTCTATTTCCTGGCTTGTTTTTGCATCTGCTTTCATATAAATCCTCTTTTTTATATTTACCTAATATAATATTGAATAGAACCATAATTATGAATAAGATGGTATTAATTAATTAAGCGGATTTTTTATGGAATTATTGATAAAGTCAAGGATATGATAAAGGGATACAGTATGATTAGGGTTATGATTGATAATATATGTATGATAATTTATGCATTACCCGATTTTTATATTAATTCTATAAGTCCTTCAATATCCAGTTTTTCAATCTCTGCACAATCTTTAAGACCATATTTTTTACAGGTATAATCTAGATTATATTTATGGAGGAGGTAATCAAATTTATCATTAAAACCTTCTAAATCATCTTCTTCGCCAAATTTACGCGGTTTTAACTGTTCTAATTCCAGGATACATGCTTTAAGAATATCCTGAGAATCATCCATTTCAACTATTTTTTTAACCAGGGGATTATCATCCATATTTCTGTGGGGAATATCATTTTCTAATCCAGAAAAAAAGAAGCTCTTCATGAGTTTGTCCTGCGAAATGAATTTATATATAATTATTAACTTTTCCTGGAGTTCCAGGGCTTCTTGACCTTTGAGCATGTTCTAACTCCCGATTTCACTTAATATTTCTTAAGTACATATAACATTATATTAATGATTAAGATTCATAAATAATTGATAATATATTTAATAATTGAGAAATAATTAATCAGAGACAGTAACTATAACCAAAGGTGAATTCATGGCAGATTATAGAGTAGAAATGGACCGTGGTATGTGTATATCCTGTGGAAATTGTATTGAGACTTGCCCTGATATCTGGGAATTTGCCGATGATGGGATATCATCCATAAAAGATGCGGATACCCAAGGAGACCTCCAGGTTAAGGTATTGGATGATTTGGGCTGCAGTGTTGATGCTGCAGAGAGATGTCCGGTTTTATGTATCCATGTATTTGATGGTGAGCAGGAACTGGCCTAATTTATCTCTGCAAAATTTATCCCTACAATATATTCTTTTACAATCTAACATTTAACATATTTTTTTATTCATAGGCTTATTTCATGGATTTAATGAAGAATAACTGTTCGAATTATTAATTACATCAGTTAATAAAGAATATAATAGAATATAATGGAATAAATTCAAATTAGAATCCATATAAGTCGGTTCAATAATTTCAAGAATCCTATGGGTCTATTCATTTCTTAAGGAGATATTATGCAAGAAATTAACCAACCAGAATATTTTACCATGGACGAATTCGTTTTTGAGTCAGAAGAGGTACTTTCAAACCTAAAAGTGGAATATACTACTCTGGGAACTCCCCAATTCGATTCTGATGGATTTATAGAGAATGGTATTATTTATTTGCATGGCTGGAGCGGGGATTACTCTTCTGTGAAAAGATTGCTGCCTATTGCCGGTTCAGGTAATACCATTGATACTGATAAATTTTTCATAATAGCGCCTTCTGCTTTAGGTTCTCCGGGATCGGCTTCTCCTTCCAGCTCTTCTATGGGCCCAGAATTTCCAGAATACACCATTAGGGATATGGTTAATTTTCACCAGAAATTTTTAAATGAAAATGGAAAATTTCCCATACGTCATTTAAAAGGGGTGATTGGAAACTCTATGGGTGGATTCCAGGCATTGCAATGGGCGGTGGATTATCCAGAATGCATGGATTTCCTGATAATACTGGTATCCAGCTATCAGGTTACTGGTCTTAATTATGCTAATTTTTATTTTATGAACTCGCTTATTGAAAAAGACCCGGAGTATAAGGAAGGATATTATGAAAAAAACCCCCAGAGATCCACAGCCGCGGTTTCTGAGTATATGTACCAATTTGGGCTCTCTAAAGAACACTACCGTTATGAAACAAATAATAATGATATTGCCATTGCAATGGAAGAGATGGGTTTAGAAGGATCTAAAACCGATGCTAATGACATTGTATGGCGTAATAAAGCAGCATTAAACTTTGATCTAGAAGATGAAGTATCTGATATTAAAGCAAAAACACTTATTGTGGGAATTAATCAGGACCAGTATTTCCCACCTCACATGGATGCAATACCCTTATCCAGAATGATAAAAAACTCCCAACTTTTAATTTATGACTCCTTATTAGGTCATATTGGGACCCATGAAATTCATAAGGTCACTGGGGAGATTAATGAATTTTTAAAGAATTTTAAATAAGTTTTTATTTCTTATCATAATTTATCTTTTTTATTTGTTTAGAAGCAGCGTAACTGGAATAATTTTAAATAATAATTAACTCTTAAATTTAATCGAAGTTTATTTAGAGATAATGGGGTTTAAAATGAAAGTAAATGTCTCAGATTATGGATTTGAAGCGGAAAAAAATCTAAATTTTGTCAAATATCGTGTTTATGGTTTGGATCCAGATGCTCAAAAAAAATTGATGGATGCACTGGAAGAAGAAACAGAAATATTTTCAGGAGATCTGATTATCACAGTCTATTTTGAGAAAGAATATTTCCCCTTTGGATCTGACGAGGCAAAAATCCGTATGGATGATTTTATTGCCCGGGAAGAAATAGAAATGACTGTATTTTTATCCAGTGTGCTGGAAGATTAAATTGGAGTTTTTATCAGTTAAATGTTTTTTTACATGCATTAAACGTTTATCTGAGAGTTTTATTCTGCTATGGGTAATTATCTGGTGTTCATATGGATATTATTCCAAAAAAATTGCAAAAAACATCCCACGGATGGAAAACTGTTTTTTCGGTTCAATTAAATTCTGATGAACTTCTTCAGCTTCAAAATTCCCAGGAACTGCTCCCCAAATATTTTAAAGGATATGAAATAACTCTGGAAGATAATATATTGTTTTTAAGTCGAAATTTTAAAATAATGGAGCCCTGGGAGGATGAAACCCCAGAAGCAGTTATGGAGAGCGTTCAAATGGAAATTAAATATCTTTTTAAAAAAATAATAATGCAATAATCTCCGTATGATGGTACGGGCTTTATTAATGGCTTTTATTCAATATAATATTGATTAGATTATCCCATCAGGGATAGTATTAATTTTAATTCTCTTATGAGTTATTCTGGTATTTTTTTCTTATTTCTTTTTTTGATTACCAACAACACCAGTAATAAAGTACTTGCTATGCTTAAAATCGTGAATATGATGAATGTGTCAGCCATACTATGTATGAACTGGGTAAATTGAGAGGATACTATTTTTAAACCGCCGATTGTCCCTGAAAATACTAAAAGAAGCACACCCAAACTTAAAAGTTGTCCGGTAAAGATAACTGTGGAAAGGACAGCTGATGCCGAACCATAAAATTTCCGATCAACGGAACTGAGAAATATATTGGTGTTTGGTGATGAGAACAGGGCATTTCCAATTCCCAGAATAATTGCCAGTAGGATTATAAATATCAGGGAGGTCTTCAATCCGATGAAAACCGCTAAAAAAAGCCCAAAAGTGGAGAATATTATTCCTATTAAAGCTATAGGTGCTCCATCTATTTTATCAGATAGTCTACCTGCAAAAGGGGATGTAATGGCCACAATAAGTGGTTGAATTGCTAAGATGATCCCCACTATAAATGGGCTTAGATTTTGAATGTATTGTAAATACAGACTAATCAGAGTCCAAACCGCAGAAGTGGAGGTGATCATTAAAAGGGTGGCTGAGCTGGAAATTCCAGGTACTAATTTTTTAAATATACGGGGGTTAATCAGAGGGTATAAAGTTCTTAATTCTAAAAATACGAATAGTACGATGAATAATGCGCCTAAAATTATCAATATCTGTCCATATAATTGGAATGCATTGGTAAATCCATATAGGAGGATGATTATGCTGGGCACATAAATTAAAGTCCCTCTCAAATCAAAACTCTCTCCATAAGCTCCTGCCCAGTCTTCTTTTACTTTAAGAAATATCAGTGATAAGATTATCAAGCCAATTGGTATATTAAAAAGGAAAATACTTCTCCAACCAATATTTTGGGTGAGAAAACCGCCTAAAATAGGGCCTGATAAAAGACCTATGTAAACCGCTGTCACGTAGATTCCTAAAGATTCTCCCCGGGATCCCAAGGGGAATACTGAGCTTAATATGGCCACACCGGTTCCAAATATCATGGAACAACCCAGTCCCAGCAAGAAACTAAACATTATTAAAAAAATTACCGAAGGAGAAAGGCTAGCCCCTAAAGAGGCCACAATAAAGATTATCACTCCAATGGTGAAAATTTTTTTTCGCCCATATATATCACCTAATCTTCCAAAAGGTAATATGAAAGCAGCATTAGCTAATATGAACGAAGTAGGAATCCAGCCTAGGAGTACTATGTCCAGGGCAAATTCTCGTCCTATGGACGGCAAGGAAACATTTAATGCCGCACCCATAAATGGTATTAAGAAAGCACCTAAAATAACCACTATTAAAACATAGAGAGAACTTTTTTTATTTAGAATAATGCTCATAAAACCACTTTAATTATACATGACTTTAATTCATTTTTTAATATAAATATTGGTGACCACTCTTATTTTTGGAGGTGCATTCCTGTTTTCTTATTTGTTATCTTCATAGATGCTGATTATTAATTTTATTGTTTATTCTGGCAATTTTTGCTTTTTGGGACAATAATATGTGGTTCTTCCCGCTATTTTCAATGTTTCTAACTTTCCCCCATGGGGACATTCCCCACCAGGATAACGGTGAGCCAGTAAGAATTGTGAAGGGAATGCCCGAGGTTTATCCTGGAATTTGATAGCCTTTTCTAAAACCATTACCATATTTTCATATAGGTGATGCATATCTTTCTCTTTCAGTTGATTAGCTCTTAGAAGTGGGTGAATATTGCTTTGATACAGGATTTCATCAGCATATAAATTTCCAATCCCTGCAATAAAGTTTTGATTCATTAAAAGTGGTTTAATTATTCCTTTTCGATTATTAAACATTTTTCTAAAGTCACCATATTTTATATGCAAGGCATCGGGTCCTAATTTCTTTTCTTTAATGAATTGTTGGATGTCGGTTGTGATGCCTATTTTCCCAAACTTACGGGAATCATCAAAATCTAGGGCATTTCCATTGTGAAAAACTATACTCAATCGAGCATGTGGTGTAGATTCTTTTTGTGAGGCCCTGTAATTAAGAAAACCAGTCATCCCGAAATGTAAAATTAAAAATAAATCATTTTCAAGGGATGCAAACAAATATTTTCCATATCTGGTGCTGTGAATAAATTCATGCCCGATTAACGATTTTTTTAAGGTTTCCTCCTTAACATCAACCAATATTTCGGGATTATATACATTTAATTTCTTAATTTTTTGATTGAGTGAGTGGGAATCAAAATATTTTTTAAACATAACTAAACTGGGAAGTTCAGGCATGGATCTGTCTCCACAATCTTTTAATTTAGTACTTGTTCATGATATATGAAAAAAATTCAACTAGATAGGCCAATAGGCTGATTACTAATATTATTATTTTTAATTAATAGATTTTTATTAATTAGGTTTTTATTTTTATAGAACTAATTATTAATATGGAGTGTGAATACTGTGGGGAGTTGGTCAAATATAATTTTGGGGATTTTTTATATGAAACTCCCTTTTGGATAATATTTCTGGCCCCTAATCAGAGTAATCTGGGCACATGTGTTATTGCTCTAAAAAGAAAAGATAGATTCTTAAATGCACTATATCCGGAAGAATGGATTGATTTCACTAAAATAGTTGATGATCTTGAGTTTTCACTTAAAGAAGCATTTAATGCTACCATGTTTAATTGGGGTTCATTAATGAACTCTTTTTATCTGGAAGGCACTCCAGAGCCTCATTTGCACTGGCATTTTATCCCTCGTTATGATCATGATGTGGAGTTTCAGGGTGAAGTATTCACAGACCCTTTCTTTGGTTATATGCGTCCCAGACCTCCCCAAGAGATTTCTAATGATTTAAGAGAAAAAATAGCAGAAGATATTCTGTATCACCTGAAAAAATGATTTAAGCATCAGATTTAAGCACCAAAATAAAATTATTAATATTTTAAGTGCTTTATTTCACATGCCTCTGATTAATATTCCTTATTTCTCATTTTCTCATTATTCTATTAATTTTCTTTTATTTTCTTTATTTTCTTTTTATAGTCCTATTATTGTTCTATATTCTTTTCTGATATTCCACTTCACTAAAATTGATCTGGTATTTAGTACCTGAATCTGCCTTGAGTTCAATTGTTCCATCAATTTGGTTAATAAGCCCCATAACTAGTCTTAAGCCTAAAGTATCCGTTTTTTCAAATTCTATGTTATCAGGTAATCCTATTCCATTGTCTTCTATTTCTAATAGGTAATGGTCACTATGGGGGTGGAGACTCACTGAAATATAACCTGTACAACCATTAGGGAATGCATATTTAAGGGAATTACTAATCAGTTCATTTACTATAAGTCCACACGGGATAGCAGTTTCCATTCCTAACATAGTACTATCTACATTTAAGTTAAATTTTATTTTTTGAGGATCTACAGAGTAATATTGGAATAAATAGGCAACTAAACTAGATATATATTCCTTAAAATCGATATGGGCGAAATCAGAGGATTGATAAAGAAGTTCATGTATAATGGCCATGGATTTAACCCGACTCTGACTTTCCCGGAATATCTCCAGATCTTCTTTATCATGTATGTATCTGGTCTGTAAGTTCAGCAGACTGGATATTATTTGCAGATTATTCTTTACACGGTGATGAACTTCTTGTAAGAGAACTTCCTTCTCTTCCAGAGAATATTTTATTCTAGTTTCGGCCTGTTTTAAGTCCTTAATATCACTACCAATTAAGACTAAACCTATTATTTGGGATGAATCCCCAATTATGGGTGAAATAGATAATATTACGGGTATGTTATCTCCTTTTTTGCTGTGGAGAGTTGATTCCTTGTTGACAATGGAGTTCACACTGTAATAACTCTTATTTTTCTTTTTTTCAAAAATGGTGGCACTATCTTTTTTTCGGGCGAATAATATATCCACTTTTTTCCCTATCAATTCTTCTTTTTTGTATCCAAAGAGGTGAAGAGTGGCCTGGTTAACATTTACGATTCTTTTATTTTCATCCAGTAGCAATAAAAAATTGGACATGGTAGAAACAATTTTATCGGCCACTATGGCGGAAGTTAGTGCAGGGAAACGATATTTCCATATTCCATAACTGATAATGGTTATGCCTAGGGTAGACATGGTCATGGTCATCTCAGGTACCCTTACAGCGGTGGTAGGCAAAACCAGATCACTTGCTATGCTAATTACCAATGGAAAATAAAGTCCGGCTAACATGTATTTGGCCTGCAGTCTTTTCATGTCCCTTGATTTTAAGTAATATCTGAAACAGATAGTTGCTGCAGAAAAACCAGCTATAATAGTCCATAAACTCATTATATTAAATAGGATGGGATTCTGTGGGAAAGTATAGGTCCAACCCCAGTATTCCTTAATAGCACCGTCTAAAAGTAGATTGGTGGACAGGGAAAGTCCGATTATTAATATGGCAGGTAAATATATCAGGATATAAGTTGTTTTATGTCTTAAGGTATCTTTGTGTTCCGTGAAAATTAAAGCAATATGTAACAAAACAGAGGGCACTAATGGCCAAATGGCACTTATTTTTAGCCAATAATATGCTGTTTCTATATCTGGGGCTTGTCGGTACTGGAATTCAATAAATGCTAAAAGTCCCACCAGTATACATAAGAAAGCTAACATACGGTTTAGATTATTTTGGGAATTCTTATGATATATGAAATTGCCTAAGAAAAAGCATACCAAAAATGCAACCAAGGAAATAAGAGCATACCCATTCATTTTTGTCTCCAGGGAGGATTCAAAGTGCAGTTTAGTATTATTGACAACTAGCCTTACTCATAATTTATTAGTTAAGAATAATACTAGGTGATGATTTATTTTTACAATATATTTATTACTGTCTTACAATAAAAATTTATCACATAGTATTAATCATAAAACTTGCAGTAAATTTATGTAAAGGGGTAAAATGGCCGTAGGGGTAGGCTTTTTTAATGATTTCCCTGAATATATTTCGTCTATTATAAATGAGATATTGTATGGTGGTTACTATGCTGCTTTAGGCAGCCCTTTCCTTATTTTATCTGTATCATTTATGCTGGATATCCAAACTGATATGCCTATACTGTCCATTTCATATCTTTTACCCCTGATAGTCTATAGTTATGACTACTATCAAGATATAGAGAACGATATGAAGTCCAATTCGGAAAGAGCCCTTTATTTAAGTAAAAAAGCCCAATATTATCCCAAAATTCTATTCATGTATGTTGTTATGCTGGGCTCGCTTTTGCTTTTGTTTTCTAATTACAAACTAATCCTTTTCATACTGGGGATAGTAATAGGGGGAATTCTATATAGTGTGGCACTTAAAGGAGTCACCACTAAGATTCCTTTATTTAAAAATATCTATACTGCTCTTACCTGGGCTTTGGGGGGAACATTTTTTATTGTTTTCTATTATTCTCTGAGTATTACTCTGGCCTTTCTTTTATTGTTTCTGTTCATATTCTTGCGGGTATTAATCAACATTGTTTTTTTTGATTTAAAGGATGCAAAGGGGGATAAAGAGGAAGGCCTTAAAACTTTACCTGCGCTATTAGGAAAAGAAAAATCTATAAATATATTATATCTTTTGAATATTATATCATTCATACCTCTTTTTTTAGGTATATACTGCCATATCATCCCTGTTTTTTCTTTTATACTCACCATATTCTATATTTACGTATTTTATTATATCAAAAAATCAAAGGAGGTGCATGGTAAGAAGTTGGCCATTATATCTCATGCAATGGCCGACTCAGAATTTGTTATCTGGCCTATAGTCCTCATAATAGGTCAGTTTATATGTTATACTTCTTTATAAGTTTTAAATTTATTTTTTTAATACTATATGCTCTATAATTTTATAAAAAACATATATAAATCTGAAATAAGTTAAAAAACAAATTTTTATATTATAAATTTGATTCTAGATTGTTAAAGATATCAATTAAAAATAGTTGAAAAAAAATAAAAGAATCATTAAAAGATTTTAAGGATTAAATGATTAATCCAATTTTTCCATTATCATTTTGAATTCTTTACGGTGACGCTTCTCTTCGTCTATGATATGTTTTAGAACCCCTACCACTTCAGGATCATCAATGACTTCCACTTGATGGTTATATCTTTCTATTCCTTCTGTTTCAATCTCTATCTGCCTCATCATCTGACCTTTTAAATCATCGTTACCAAAATCGAGTTCCGTGTGCTCCATGGTAGGTTTGCCTCCCCTTTTCACAATCAGGTCTGCCAACCACCACATATGTCTCATTTCATCCACAGAAATGGCTTCTGAGAGCCGGCTAGCTTCACAATCTTCTATTATAAACGAATTGTAGGAGTATATCATGGTAGCTTCCAGTTCATGGACAAAATCTTCATTTAACATCTTTATTATATCCTCAGTTTCCATTTTAAAATCCCCTTGCAGATTTGCAGATCTCTAAGATCCTTTAATTTCCTTGCAGATAATTAAGGAATCTACAGTTCATATCTCTGCATAAATTCCTCTAAATCATCAACTTCCCCAAATTTTAGCGTTTTAGGCATCTTCTCTTTAATAATTGCTATCTTCTTCAGGTCTTCTTTATTTAAGACATTTTTTGCTTTAAGTATTTCAATAAGTGAGGATAAGGTGTGAGTATTGTCAATAATGTGTCTACCGAGATTTTCTATTTCTGGATTTAAAGTGGCTGGCTCTTTAAAGGCATCATATCCTTTTTCAAATAATGAAATAGCACATTTAATAGTGTTTTTTGGTGCATGGGACCATATTATTTTACCGAATCTCATTTCCTTTTTGTGTGGAGAAATTCCCTGTCTTTGCACGGTAAAATAACGATTCTCACTATATAAATGTTCTATATGGGCCCATGATTCTTCATCTAACTCCAGTTGAGCTTTTATAACTAAAGAATCTCCTCTTAATTCGTTTATTTCCTCATTATAAACGTATGGTTTAAGTTTTAAATCATTCAGAATTAAAGTTTTAATATTTAGTTCTTCAATCTCTTCTATTTCAAATATGTATCTAATAACCGGATTTCCTTCGGTATAATAATATGAAGAACTGAGCACCTTCCACTGGCGACCATCATCCACCGAAAAAATTGTTCCGGGAACTTTTCTGCGGTTGTATACTTGAAAGTGAATCTTAAGTTTTTCAAGTGTTTTTTCGGAATGTTTAGACTGGAAAGTATGTTTTTTCTCTACTTCTGATCTAACTTCATGTCCTGCCACATTAAAAAGCATTTTACACCCCCTGATTTGAAAATATGCTTTTATTAATGGAATTGTATATATAATTTGAATTTTATAACAGATATAATTTTATAACCGGTAATTAATTTATAGGATATAATTACTTATAGCACCTTATCTGCTTACTTTATAAAAATAACTTTAATATACGAAAATATACAATATAACGATTTAAATGACCAATCAAGTTTGTATAAGAGATATTGCTGTGAACTATGAAGTGGTGCACCGCAAAATAAAAAACCCACGTTTAGAGATAAAAACAGGTCGGCTGGTGTTAATTTTACCAGAGGGCTTCATAGATCATTATGGTCTGGTAAAAAAACATCAGGCCTGGATTTATGAGAAAATATCTTTGATTAACACTTCCCGCCATCTAAAACTTAATTTTAATCGAAGTGAGGAAGATCTAAGGGCCATGGTAAATTATTTAGTAACAGATTACAGTGCACAGATGAATCTAAATTCCAATAAAACCACTTTTCGTAAAATGAGAGCCCGGTGGGGCAGCTGTGATTCTCAGGGTAATCTAAAATTTAATAAATTCATGAAATATCTACCTGAATATTTAATTGAATACGTGGTCTTTCATGAAGTGGCTCATTTAGCAGAACTTGGCCATAATAAAGACTTCTGGAAAATAATACGTTCTAGATATGATAATTACAAAGAACTGGATCATGAGTTATCTGCTTACTGGTTTTCTATCAAAGAATACACAGAAAACTTTAAAAATTTGAATTAAAAATATATCTATTTAGAATTAAATCTGCTTTAAGTTAATTTGCATTAACTATGGGCATTAATATCCAGTATTCTTGATTAATTTTTGTAGATTCTTAATTTAAACAGAGATTTGAATTAATATTTTTTTAAATAAAGATATTTCCAATAAAAAATAAATAGGATTTAAAAAATGAGATAGAAATCTGTAAAATTAATAAATTAAATACTAAATCTATTTAGACAGTTCCAACATTCTTTTTACAGATTTCAATGCCTTAGCAGCAATATCTTCAGGAACAGTGACCAAAAACTCCTCATTAATAAGAGAATTTTTAACTTTTTCCAGGGTGTGCAGCTTCATATTTTCACATATGGCCTCTTCAAAGGCAGGCATAGTTTTTTTATCTGGTATTTCTCTTTTTAACCGGGTTACCATGTCCACTTCAGTGGCAATAATAAATTCTTCATTCTCGGATTCTGCCACTTCCTGGAGCATTCCCCCAGTACTCAATACTTGGTCGGCAATTTCCTGTACTTCTGGATTACATTCAGGATGTACCAAAACAGGGGCTTCAGGATGTTCTTCCTTTAAAAATAGGATATCCGCAGGTGTGAACATCTTATGAACGTAACAGTGTCCTCCTTCTGGAATAGGTATGATCTCCTTATCGGTGTGCTGTGCCACGTACCAGGCCAGGTTTTGATCCGGACCAAAAAGGATGGTGTCTTCTTCCAAGCTTTCCACTATCTTAAGGGCATTAGCAGAGGTACAGAGAACATCTGCTTCAGCTTTGGCTTCGGCCAGGGTATTAACATATAAGACTACTGCGGCATCAGGATATTTCTCTTTAGCTTTCCTTACTTCAGGAGCGGGAAGCATGTGGGCCATGGGACATTCTGCTCCGGTATCCGGGATAACTATTTTTTTGTCGGGGTTAAGGATAAAAGCGGTTTCTGCCATGAAATCCACTCCACAGAAGACCACCAGATCTTTATCATCTATTTGGGATGCTTTTATGCATAACTCTAATGAATCACCCATAAAATCGGCAATTTCCTGTATTTCTTTGGTTTGATAATTGTGAGATAATATTATGGCATTTTTTTCTTTTTTAAGATTTAGTATCTCTTCTTGTAATTTATTTAGCATTTTTTCCCTACCTACAATATCCTGAGTAATCTTTTAAAAATGGTGGATGATTAAATAAATCAAAATATGGATAATATAATTAATTCATCTAGCAAATAAAGATTTGTTTTTAATCTATAAAAATATTTCAATAATTATCTGTCTTTGTAGATCATGTATAAAATCTAGTGAATATACCTTCTATAAAACCTAAAACTGCTATAAAATGAATAAAAAAGAGTTATAAATTGAATATTAGTTATGTATGCTTATTTTAATTATTTAGGAGTTCCCTCAGTTCAGGATGGATCTTTTCTTTGATACCAAGTTCCTCCATTGCAGATCCATATGATTCATAAATTTTTCTGAATTCCGGCCGGATCATACCCCTAAATGCATCATAACCCATCACTCTACCATAATTATCTGTTATGGCTGCAATAATGGTGGTGAAATCTTGGATTGCTTTTTCAACCTGATTTTCCAATGGTAATTCCTTAAAATTAGCCCTTATTTTGTCAAATTCCAGAGCAGAGTTGCTTTTTACATTTACATCATGTAGGGTTTCCGGGCATTTATCATAAGGGAGTGATTTAATGAGCATCCCTCTGGCTGGGGCAAATCCCATGATCTTGCTGGCCCCAATGGACATGGCCAGGAGTACAGATTCGTAGATGGATATAATTAGTGCGGTCTTTTCTTCCATACCTTCGGGTATCTCCACATTATCAGGTAATGGTGGGAAAGCCAGTGGAGGCCTTATAACTGGAATAACCGGGACTTTTTCTTCTTCTACTTTTAGCTCTTTTTCTTCCCCTACCATCTCTTTTTCAGGTTCTGGTATGGTTTTTAAAGTCTCTAAAGTCTCTAAAGTCTCTAAAGTCTCTAAAGTCTCTTCAATAGTAACTGGTTCTTCTTTGCTTTCAGCTACCGATGTTTCCGGGACCGCCGTTATCTTTTCACCAATTTCCTCAGTATGTACAGATTCTGGTTCTATCTTGGAAGGGCTTGGTTCTGATATTTCTTCAGTTACTTTTTCCATCTCGATAGAAGTAGCTGCTGAAAGCTCTTCAGTACTCTCTTCAGCTTTTTCTTCAGTTGCCTTTTCAGTTATATCTATAATTTCTTCTGCAAGTGGCTCTGAAATAGATTCTGGTGCAGGTGTTTCTGCTGACTCGGCTTCAAGTGGAGCTGCTACTTCAGGAACCTTTTCTCCCTCTGTTTCGGTAGTTTCAGTTTCTACGGGTGTTGCACTTATCTTTTCTCTTACTTCTTTTTCTGGAACCGATTCAGGGACACTTAATTTGGTTTCTTCTATTTCTGGTGAAACCACAATCTCTTCTTCTACAAATTCAATGATTTCTATTTCTTTTATTTCGGGCATTTCTTTAAGGGTCTGGGCGGCATTTCTAGAAGAAATCATTACCATGCCTAAGTTAGCAGATTTGGCAGTCATTACTACCAGATGGGCTTTTTCCAGACTAATAAAAAGAGCATTTCCGTGTTTGGATTCTACTAAAACCCTTTTTGTCATTCCCTGTTTGGAAGACTCTAATAAATTTTCCGATGAGTTGCTGATAATATTAGCCATGGATCCAAAAAGAGATACATCGTCAGCAAGCAAGCTATTATACAAAATTTCCCCCTGGTTATCCACAACCAGAGTTCCTTCAACCCCTTCTATGCGTTCTAAATCATGGAGGGTTTTTTCAAATTTGATTTTGGCGGATTTATCCATTTCAATACCTGCTGTATGGTATTTAAAAGTCAGATTATCTAATCCATTGCATTTCCTAATTATTACCAATTGAAATAATAGTCGATACTGTTAATCATATATACTTCTGTTTTAGGATACATGTTTTTCTATTTTATTGTAGTTTATACTAATTTTAGTATCTGTACTAATTATTGGTAATCAAATAATCATTTTTTGTAAATCTGGCTTTAACGGGATCTTTAAATTACTTTAAATTAATTAATGTCCGTGGTTGATATTAACTTACAATGAGTTATCCATGCTGCCTGTTTTTTTCCAGGAGGATAGCAGGTAATTAACAGGAGATTAGCTTCTCCACTCTGTGCAAATTGTACGGGATTGGTTTCGTAGTCCCAGCGGATATCTTCCCCATTGGAAACCACCTGGTAAGTATATTTTTTGGATAGGATTAAGTCTTTGATGATGACCTTATCCCCTGGTTCTAAGCGGGCAATCTTATTAAATGGTCCTGAATATCGGGTTCTATGGCCTAATATTCCACAGTCTCCTCCTTGACCTGGCATGACACTTTCTGGGTAATGATAGACTGAATCATATGCATTCACGGTATCTGATCTGATGTAAACTTCTAAATCCATTTTTGGAATGATCATAAGATAAGATAAAGTATTTTGCGTAGTTCCGCCATTAAAAACAACATCTGGTTCTAAAAGATTTTTAGGTGCATTTTTGTATTTTTGTAAAGAGCTTTGGGAACTTTTTAATTTTTGAAAATCATTATATCCTGTAAACAAAATCCCAAAACAAATCAGCACACATATTGATAAAATTAAAATAGGGGCTGTTCGGTTATTCATTCTCTTTTCCCAGCATTTTTTTAATATCTTTGGCCATTAAAGTTCTGTATTTAGCAACTTTCCATGGTTCATCCGTCCATGCAGATAACGTTACCTTTATCCCCACATCAGAAAGTTCTTTAATCAGCATATTAGGTTTGGGTTCCGTTAGTACCCACGAAAACTTTGAAACTTCTTCTTCAAATATTTGGCCAATCTTTTCTAAATCAGTTTCATAGGGGAGTGTTACATTGAGATCAACTCTGCGGCGATCGGTATAGGTGTAATTTATGTAGGGGTTAGATGAAAAAGCTGAGTTAGGAACTGTAATTACACTATTATTTGGAGTGGTGATGGTAGTAGTTCTGAATCCAACTTTAGTGACCTTACCTTTCTTATTAGAAATTTCTATGGTGTCACCAACTTTAAAACTTTTATCCCCTAAAATGAACAGTCCTGATATAAAATTAGCAATAACTTCTCTGGCTCCGAAACCTACTGCTACACCGGCAATACCTAAACTAAGTACAATGGCACTAACATCGATTCCCATTTGTTTCAGGATGATTGCAGCAGCAATGATGTAAATACTGTACTTAATAATATCCTGTAATACTTGAACAACTGTTAAATCCATGTCCCAACGTTTAGTGGTCCTTCTTAACAGATAAAAAGCCACTCTCACTATTATAACTGCACCCAGGATGATGATACCGGCCACTACCAAATTTTTGATTAGGGGATTAATGGTGCCTAGTGCAGTATTGATGGCCAATATCATGGATAATTGATTAATCAATGCTCTTCACCTCAACAATCATTAGATCATGCGCTACTTTCGTATTTTCAAAAATCTTTTTAGCTGCGTTTTCCAATAAATTTGATCTCCGGTAGCGGGTACTGACATGGGTTAATATTAACTCTTTTACATCAGCATCCTTTGCAATCTGAGCCGCTTCTGCTGCAGTAGAATGCCCGGTTTCCAGGGCTTTATTAGTGTAATCTGCTTCAAAGGTGGACTCATGTATTAATAAATCTGCGTTTTCCGCTAATTTTACCATAGCTTCGCATGGGCGACTGTCACCAGAATAAACTATTTTGAGGCCTTTTCTTTCTTCTCCCAATACTTGTTCGGGTTTTATGAGCTTATCATTCACCATCACGGGAATGCCCTGATGCAACTTTCCAAAATCAGGGCCTGGTTCTAATCCAAGTTCTAATGCTTTTTCTTTGATAAAACGCGGTTTCTTCTTTTCATAAATGGCATAAGAGAAATTAGGCACATTATGTTGAGTTTTAACACATTCTATTCTATATTCTTCTTCATCAATTATGATTCCTTCTTCTAATTCATGGGCATAGACTTCAAAGTCCAGTGAGAAATAACCTAACTGCATGGCCGCATCTTTAATGGATAATATTCCTGGGGGTCCATAGATATGTAGTGGTTCTTTGCGCCCTCTAAATCCCATGGATTGAATCATTCCGGGAATTCCCAGTATATGATCACCATGTAAGTGGCTGATAAATATTTTATTTACTTTCATAGGACTTAATTTCACCTGAGCCATTTGGCGCTGAGTACCTTCTCCGCAATCAAATAATAGGACTTCACCAAAAGCTTTCAAAGCAATAGCTGAGTGGTTACGATCTTTGGAGGGAACTGCTGATGATGTGCCTAAGAATATTAATTCCATATTGTGAACCTTTTCTTGTAAATGAATATTGTAAAAATATTTGTTAAATCAATATTATTGGTTATTGGTAATCTTATTTTCAATTAATGATTAATTAAGGATATAAATTATTAGATAATTATTAGATAATTATTAGATAATTATTAGATAATTTTATTTTTAATTTTAATTCTACCACGAATAACCTTTACTTTATCCTCCAGAAAATAGAGTTAGAATTATCTTATAGAACTTATATAACACTTTTCACCATAAATTTATAACTTCTGTATAATATACTCTTAATGGCGATGTTCATGATAAATACGCTTCGACAGATGATAAACGATGATATTGGTTTTGAAGATATCACCACCAATGCATTAATAGACGTTGGTTTAAATGCCCATGCAGAAATAATATCTCGCCAGAAAGGCATAGTTGCTGGTTTGGATGTTGCAGAACAAATTTTTAACGAATTTGGACTAAAATGTCACCTTAAAAAAAGTGAGGGGGATATTCTACAAAAAGATGATGTGTTATTAACCGTGGAAGGAAATGCAAGGGCTTTGTTAACCGTGGAAAGAACTGTGCTTAATCTAATGATGAGAATGAGTGGAATTGCCACATTGACTGCAGAAATGGTCGAAAAAGCCAGAAAAATCAATGAAAATATTATTATCGCCGGGACCAGAAAAACCACTCCGGGGCTCCAATTTTTTGAAAAATCCGCCATTAAAGCTGGAGGTGGCGACACGCACCGCTTTAGATTGGATGATTGTGTTATGATTAAAGATAATCATATTGCACTGGTGGGAGATCTGGCTCAGGCCATTGATCTGGCAAAAAAGAAGGTTAGCTTCACCAAAAAGATTGAAGTTGAAGTCGAAACATTGGAATGGGCAATTCTAGCCGCTGAAATGGGTGTGGACATTTTAATGCTGGATAATATGTCTCCTGAGGAAATTGAAGAGGTTATTAAAACTTTAAAACGTATCGGGCTCCGTGAAAAATTACTTATAGAAGCTTCCGGAGGCATAACGTCAGAAACCATGTTGGATTATGCTAAAACAGGCGTAGATATAATTTCCATGGGTTTCATTACTCACTCTGCCCCCACTCTGGACTTGAGTCTGGAAATCACTCATTAGTAATAAATGAAGTTTCCTTTAATTTTTTTATAGGTTTTCCTTGTTACCTATAATAAAATTTATAGAAACTCTTCTAATTTGGAATATATTTATATACTTTGTTATTCTTATATTGGTATGAGAAGTTCAATATATATTGAATACTATTGGCATCTATTGATGTTCTAAATTTTTTCTGAATTTGAGAAATTACATTGGGAGGCATATTATGTTTGATGAAATGCAAGATCAAGAAGAATTTAATGAAGAAGAAATGAATGATTCCTCTGAAGAATTAACTGAAGAAGTGCAGGAAGAATCTGCTGAAGAACAGGAAGAGGAAGAAGAACAGGAAGAGGAAGAAGAACAGGAAGAGGAAGAAGAACAGGAAGGTTTGCCCTTTGCTAAAGCAGAAGTTGTCCGATTAATGAAACAGCATCTGGACAGCGATAAAATGATCCGGGAACGGGTAAAAGTAGAAATGAACCGGTTTTTGGGAGAAGTTCTGGAAAAAGTTTGCGTACAGTTAAACGATTACCCTTACACCACCATTGAATATGAAATGCTGAAAGAGTCCATCTATCCTTATCAGAATATTGAAAGAATTAATCAAGAAAAAGAAAGGATTTTAATGCATTTAGCTGCTATTAAAGCAGATTGTGATGCATTGAGTATGGATGTAAAACGTACTTTAAAATTAAAAGACGTTGATGAAGACGAAGATGAAGACTTTTCTGATAAAGAACCGGTTTACATAGATTAGGTTAATCCTCAATCTATCTATTTTTTCTATCTATTCTTTCTTTATATTCCTTATTTATTTATCTAAGTTCTAATATTCATTAGTTATAATATTCATTAATTTTAAAGATATTTCTGATTTCACAGATCATTCTAGGCCTTGTTCAAAAGTCACGAATCCGGTTTTAAGATTTTTGATTTCATCTAATTCTAGCTTTCTTTTAGATGCATCTTGATGTATTATGGCGCTATGACCAAAGGGATCTTCAATGATTATTTCTACTTCTCCCTGTCCTGATCTAATTTTCTCTAGTTCTTGAAGGATTATAGATGCATTTTTTTGAGATTCTTCGTCATCAAATAATGTTAAAGCAGTTTTAACCGCACTTTCAAACCTTTCTAAAACGCCCTCGATATTAGAAACATATCCTACTGATTTTGGCCCGGGTTCTACTTTTAATCCGAGTTCAGGGATACTCACTGTGGCAGACTGTGATTTAACAACACGGGCACTCATATGCTCTGATGTAATTTTTAAGGAATAATGAACGGGTTCTTTTTGATCAAGACAGATAACATCCGAGTGACGATAACCACAAGAACTGCACAGAAGTACAGATTCCATTATTTCTCCAAAATAAGGTATTTCATTAGTTGTGGTAATTACATCCATACATTTCTGCCCATGACAAACAGGACAGTCCATTTTCATATTATTCAAAATATTTACTCTCCTTAAAAAAATTTTAATGAAATTATTGGTTTAATTCATTATAGTTTAAATTAATTTGTATATCCAATTTATAACTCTTTTCACTGATGGAGCTATAAAATATATGTCCTAAATTCAGATAATCATAAAATTAAAATTAGAAAAATTGTAAAAAAGATTATTAATCATTATTATGTGTTTTTGAGTAAAATTATGCATTAGAGTTATTTTCTGAGGAACTATCATACTTTTGGTGATTATCTTCTTCAAATAGATATCCTTCGTCTTTTAAATCTTTTATTATCTTTTTCAGTGTTTCCTTGTCTGGGGCACATATTTTATGACTATGCACATCATCAGAAAGTTGATACAGTTTTTCTAAATCGCTTTTTCGTTTGGGATTGTTTTTAAGCTGATTTATAAAGCGCTGAGCTTCTACAGGATCATATACATTAACACTTCTTTTAAGGGGCTCTCCAAAACCCGGAAGGAAATATGATACATCCACAATCCGCCCCCCGTATTTATTTAAAACAATGTCAATTTCTGTTTCCAGCCCATCCACAGGATGTTTTAAAATCATGACTTTACAGATTTCTCTAATGAGAGAAAGCATTCTTTTAACTGTGGAATCAATACCCATACTATTTATAACAGGGACATTATGTTCGGTTGCCTGTTGAACTAAATAGTTGTGTATGGTTCGGTTCTCTTTGAAATATTCCAGATGTTTTCCGCCACGCTTGATTTTCATGGCCCTTTTCACAAATCGTTCTTTGTGAACATCTTCATCGGCAGACAAAATAAAGAAGTGAATTGATGCATCGTCTTGGAATTTTTCAATATTTACTAATCCCGGAACTAAATGGACTCCCTCGATCACCACATCATCGAAATCATCCACAGCTCTTCTAATAACCTTTTCAATTGCAGGAATTACAAAAGAAGCGTGTTCTTCAAAGCCTGCATTGATTAACCCTTCAATATCATTTTCGAATTTGTCTTTATCTCTTAAAGTGGTATAGGCGTCAAATGATGATTTATGAAGAGCGGGAGCATAGTCTGGACCAATTATTCCCCTCACTATCTCCCGGATAAAATCCGTTTCAATGAGGTGCTTTATGCCTAATTCTCTGGCCAGTTCCGAGGCCACGGTGGACTTACCAATTCCGGATGCACTCCCAATCAGTATCACATAGGGCTTTTTCAAGCTTTTACTCTCCAGAATTTATTTTATTGAAAAATTCCGTCTCAAAATCTTAAAATGATTAATAAATAATTTGAATATTTAATTTAAATATTAATTATTTTAAGTTAAGAGGTCTTTAACTCTTTCAGCACTTCTTCTCATTTCAATACGAATAAGACCTAGATTAATGTCAATGTCAGTGATAACAACTAGAATTCCTTCACCAGCATCAATCATCAAGGTTTTTCCTCTGCTTCCTTCAATCATTACTTGTTCCAGGGGTTCGTGTTTCATTTCTTCTGCAGATCTTTCTGCAGTACCGAATACAGCAGATGACATAGCCGCCACCAATTCAGAATCAATATCTGAAGGCACTTCGCTTTCAATAATCAAACCGTCTTTTCCTACGACTAATGATCCGTTAACCCCGTTAATCCGACCTAAATCTTTAAGTATTCTCGCAATCATATTAAGCCTCCAACAACATTAGACTATTATTATTACCTAAAGTATATATGCTTTAATCATTTATTAATTAAATAAGTAATTTAAAGTAATTAAAGTTTCTATTTAAATTTCACTAAACATTTAAGGAGTGATTCTTTGTACATAGTATCTTCTGTAGAAGAACTTCAAGAGCTTAATCCATTCATCGTCATTGGCTGCGGAGGAGGAGGAGAAAAATTTGCTAATTTTGAGGGCGTAAAAGCAATAGGATTTGTTGATGACGACCCTAAAAAGCAAGGAAACTCTTTTTGTGGATGTTCTGTGTCTCCTAGTTTGTTAAAACTGTTAGAAGATACCGAAGCAAAAAGTGTGGCCATTATGCTCCCTATTGGAGCAGAGGGCTCAGCTTTAAAATATGCAGTAGAGGCCATAAATAAAGGAAAAAATGTGGTCACATCTTTTAGATCTCTTCCTGTGGCTGAAAACACATCTCTTCAAAAGTTTGCCAATCAAAAGAATGTTTTAATCAAAGAAATCAGTCCTAGATTAGATGTAATTGATAAAATTTTTGGTATTGCTCCATCCAAGTGTAGTGAGATACTTCCTAAGATAAATTATCAACACAAAGCACCAGTGGTTTACATTGGTGGAACTTCTCAGGAATGTGGAAAAAGAACCACCACTCGACTGTTAGGGAAAGCAGCCCAGGAAGAAGGAATGGTAGTTGGAGTCATATCTACTGATGAAATGGGTTTAGAACATCCAGCTGATTTAAATTTCCGCGCAGGAAGTCTATCTGTAATGGATGTGGCATCATCTTTAATGGGTTCTATAAAATATTTAGAGGAAAGGAAAGAACCGGACATAATCTTTGTAGAAAGCCAGGCCAGTTTAACTGAGATGGGCAATCCTCATCCACGGGGATTATCTGCATCCATACTTATTGGATCACAACCAGATGTTTCGGTGTTATGTCACCGGCCAAACCATCCGTACCGGGAACCTAAAGGTATTAACTATGAAATTAAGGCTATTGAAGCTGTTGAACCAACTAAAGTTGTGGGATTATCTCTT
This sequence comes from Methanobacteriaceae archaeon UBA587, assembly GCA_002504725.1. Lineage (GTDB taxonomy): Archaea > Methanobacteriota > Methanobacteria > Methanobacteriales > Methanobacteriaceae > UBA587. The sequence continues at coordinate 80,756 of DATN01000006.1, forward strand.
AATTTAAGAAATGTGGATAAAGAAGGCCAAATTGAGAAATATGAATCAAAATATGGTCTACCTACTGTGGATGTAAGGGCCGGCGGTGCTTCACGATTACTTAAAGTAATTATGGATTATTTAGGGGAGATTAATAAATGAAGGACGTAGTGGATTTTGTTAAGAAAAACCTTGGTCTTGATGAAGATGAAGACGAAAAATCGGAACAGGAAACTATCATAGTTCCTGAACATTCATTTTATGAAATTGTTTTAATGAAAGCTAGAACCCTTGATGATTTTGATTTTGTTATAAGTCAAATAACAGAAGAGAAAAACCCCATAATCCTGGACATGAGTCAACTGGAAAATGAAAGCAACCAAGATTTTCAGCTTGCCGGTGAAAAATTAAAAAATCTCCGGGAAATTGAAGGAGTTGAAGTAATATTACTCTGTAAAAATGGAAAAAATGTTATTATAATAACTCCTCCTGAAATTAAACTGGTAAAAAAAGACTGATTAATAGTTTTATAGATTAATTTGACTGTAACTGTTTTAAGACTATTCCAAGATAGCCGTGGTTATAAAGGGGTAAATATATGGAACTACCAATAACTAAACCGTCTCAAGTTTCTTATGCTGATGAGCTCGATTTCTCAGAATTATTGGAAAAAATGGCTGAAAATGAGCATAATGGCTTTATCAGGATTACTCATAGCTCTGAAGAAGGTTATATTCTTTTTAAAGAAGGTAAAAAGGTAGCTGCCTCTTATGATCGTTTTCTAAAGTCGGAAGCAATTGATAAAATCAAATCATCGTTTGAAAAAAGTGACACTCTAATTGAAGTATTTGATTTAAAAGAATCCCAGATGAACTATCTGATTGATTTAAACAAGGTTTATAAACTTGAAGAAAAACCAAAATCAGTTTCCCGCCCAACTGAAACTAACCTTGAGCCAGAAATAATTTCCGATTCTGAGAATATTTTCAACCCCAAAGAAGCAAGTTACCGTAAATCTGCTGATTCTCTGCGGGAAGAAATGGAACTTCAATATGCTCAATCAGAAAATTCTGATGCGGAAACAAAAACAGATTCTCTAGATGAACCCGTCACAGAAGAAGTGGTGGAAGAAACTGTGGAAGAAGTTGTACCACCAGTAGAAACCCCCATAAATGAAACTCCAGTGGAAAAAAATATCGAACCAGAAGCTATTATTGAAGAAAAACAGTCTGAACAACCACCTGAAGAATCATCTGAGTCAGAAAAATCATCTGGGCCAGAAGAACCACCTGCACCCGAAGAATTACCAAAAGAACCTCCGGAAGAATTAACTATTGAAGAAAAGGTTAATGAACAAGAAGTTTCCATTCCCGAGGCAGAAGTTCAAGGTGAGATTCAATCAAAAGTGGCATCTGAAATGGGAGATACTGCTGAATCAGTTACATCAACAGAATCAGAAGAGCCTGAAATCCTAAATGAAGCTCAAGAAACAACTGATGTCACTGAAGAATCCAGTGAACTGGTGGAAGAGCCTGAAGTTCCCATGGATCGTTTAGATCTCATGAAGAAATATGGTTTAAGGGATATTGATGAGAACGAGGTTGAAAACATCTTGGATACTTACAAAGGTGGCTTTATAAGTAGTGATGATGTTGAAAAGATTGAATTAACTCTGATGAATAAGATTAAAAAATCGGTAATGGGCATCCCTAAAATTAGGGGAACTGAAGTAATGGTTTTCTTAGAGAGTTCACCTGAGCTAATTGGTAAAATAAAGATTATTACCATATATGAAGGTAAAGGTCTTTTTTCCCGGCTCAGAGGAGATTCCAAAGATATCCAGAATCTAAGATACCAGATAACCGATATCACTGAAATGGAAATCCGGAAAAGCTTCCGCGAATATCCTCAAATTGTAGATAATTTTGATATTGATATAGAGATTCATTCACCTTAGGGTACTAAGAATTAGATATGTGGATAGCATAGATTATTCACTTATTCAGACTCATTACTAAAACACTAATAAATAAACTATTTAAATATAATTAATGAGATATTAAATAGAAAATTAATATTTGAATTTTATATACATGTATTTCAGAAGAATTATGGGAGGTATTAAATGACGAGAGTTATTACGGTTGCCTCGGGAAAAGGAGGAGTCGGAAAAACTACCTTAACTGCAAATTTAGGAGTATCACTTTCTACTTATGGTGAAAGGACAGTGGTTCTTGATGCAGATATTGCAATGGCTAATCTGGAATTAATACTGGGTATGGAAGGTAAATCTGTAACCTTGCATGAAGTATTATCTGGTGAAGCTTCCATTGAAGATGCTATTTATGAGGGACCCAGTGGTGTAAGAGTAGTCCCTGCAGGTATATCTTTAGAAGGTCTAAGAAAAGTGAAGATGGATCGCTTGGAAGAAGCTTTATCTCGACTAATAGAAGATACGGACATTTTATTAATAGATGCTCCTGCTGGGCTAGAAAAAGATGCATTAGCTGCATTAGCTGCTGCTGATGAACTGATTTTGGTTACTAACCCGGAAGTTCCTTCCATAAGTGATGCATTAAAGACAAAGATTATCGCCACCAAACTGGGTGTAAATATTATTGGGGTGGTCGTTAATAGGGAGAAACACGATAATACATTTTTGACTATTGACGAAATCGAAACCATTCTGGAAGTGCCGGTTATTGCGGTTATCCCGGATGATCCTGAAGTTAGCAGGGCTGCAGCTTTTGGTGAACCCATAGTTATAAAGAACCCTAAGTCTCAGGCAACTAACGCTATAATGAAGCTGGCTGCTGATTTGGTTGGTGAAGAGTATCATCCAATCGAACCAGATAAGGAAGGGGTTATTACTAAACTCATATCTGGTTTAATGGGGAAAAGATAGTTTCCCTTTTCAATTTCTCTTTTTTAATTCTATGGTCTATTTATTTTCTATTGAGATATTATAAATCTGTCAATTAATTGAATAATCAAGAAGGAACCTAATTTTCTGAATGCATGAATTATTAATCCCTGAAATTTATAAAAATGATTATTTGCTTGCTTTTTCAAAAAAAAATATTAATTATTGGATTATGGTGTAATCTTGTCGGTGGACATTATTAGTTTAGGAACCTGTAACCTTGATTTCATTTTAAAAGTGCCTCAGTTAGTAGAATTAGATGGTGAGATGTACGTTGAAGAAATTCATGTATCTCCTGGAGGTTCTGCATTGAATTTCGCCGTTAAATTATCTCAGCAAGGGATTAACACAGGAATAATGGCTCGTATTGGTAATGATGACTATTCTCACTTTATTTTAGATGGATTAGTTGATAAAAATTTAGATACCTCCCGGTTAATCAAGACAAATCATCCCACTGGTCTGACATTTATCAATGTGGATCAAACAGGTAAAAGGTCAATTTATTCTTTCATGGGGGCTAATGCTAATTTTAAGCTTGATTCAGCAGATATTAATTATCTGAGGTCTTCTGAAATGCTTCATTTAACTGGAATGTACTGGGAAGTAGCACTGGAAGTGATAAAACATATAAACAGACTTTCTTTTGCTCCGGGAGCCATGTTGTCCACTTATGGTATGGATGTTTTAAGTCCCGTTTTGAAAAGAACCGAACTACTCTTTTTAAATGAAAGAGAAGTGCAGATATTAACTGGTAAAAAATCAGATTATGAAATAGATGATTCCTGCTCTCTATTAATGGATGCAGGGGTTTCTAATTTAATAGTAACCAGAGGAGAAAAAAGGGGCTTACTTTCACTCTGAAAAAGAACAGATAACTATTCCTGCTAAAGAGGTGAATGTCCTAGATACTACTGGAGCAGGAGATGCATTTGCTGCAGGCTTTGTATCTAAATGGTTCACCGGCTGTCGGGTGGAAGAGTGTTTAGGCCACGGAAATAAACTTGCTTCCCAATGTATTCAAGAAATGGGTGCTTTTTAATAAATAATGTAATATTATACAATTATCAATTATCAATTATACAATTATCCAATTATCCATAAATTACTAATAAGTTACTGATAAATTACGGATAATATAATTACGAATAATAAAAATGTGCATGAGGGGCAATATCGAGTTAATCAAGGATTAATATTGAAAAAAGATATGGCATTCTCCTGGGACACCCTTTGAATATCTTTTTCTTTAAATCCATTTAATCTCATTCGATGCACGGTTTTTGGTACGGATAATGGATCTGATGGTGAAGAACTGATATCACTGTCTAATATGAATTTTTTACATCCGTATTCTTCTAATAGGTTTATTGCATCTTGTGGTGTCATTTTTTGTGGTTGTACAGTTAATCCCAGCATGAAATCATGGTCAATTAACTCTTCAACAATATTAAAGTCCACATGATCTATTATAACTCTGGAAGGATCTATATTTTCTAATATAATGGACTTAGTGGTTTGGGTTACTTCACTTTTATTGTTTCGGGGAGTATGGACTACTACTCTTTCTTTAAGATCCTCTGCCAATTGTAATTGCATTTTAAAGATATCTATTTCCTTTTCTGAAGTAGTTTCAAGACCTATTTCCCCTATTGCCACCACAGATTCTTCCTGAAGAATTCCTGGTAATTCATCCAGGATTCTCTCAAAGTCAGTGGAAATACTTCGAGGATGTATTCCCAGAGCCAGGTATAACTTTAAGCCATTGGCTGCTGCTCTTTTCGTATCGTTATTCATTAAACGATGAAAATGGTCCAGAACTACATCAGCAGTGGTCATTCTCAGGGGATCATGCGCACAAGCGATGGCGGTATTTACTCCAGCAATTACCATTTTTTCAAAGTCTTCATATGGTCTGGTATCGGCATGTATATGGGCATCTATCATATTGTCACCTTACATTGTGAGGGGGATAAAAAGGATTGATAACTTCCCCAATATTTTTAAGTAATTAATGGAAAATATATTTATTCTATTAAGGGTGAAGTCATGGCTAATTTAGAGCATATCTTTGATTTATATGAATTTATTCATGATGACATTAAGTTCATCTTAAAATCAGGTATTCGCCTGAAAATTTTGACCAGTTTGGCTGATGGGCCCCGATTAATCCGTGAAATCAAAAAAGAACATGAACTTAGTTTTGCTACCATCTCCAATAACATGAGGTTACTCCAAAACAGGGGTCTGGTTACTAAGGTGAATGATTATTATCACATATCTCAAACAGGTAAATTTCAGATAAATCACGTTTTGGATTTAATGAAGTCTATGGCAGTCACCAAAGATTTTGAGGATCTCTGGTTAAATCATAATCTAAGCGGAATCTCAGAAGATCTTCTTCTAAATATTGGCGTTTTGAGTGATTCTATTTTGATTAAGGCTGATAATAAGGATGTTTTCAAACCTTACTCTAAGTTTTATAATGTCATTACCAATGCTAATTGGATTAAAGGCATATCTCCATTTTTTAATCCTGCAGATCATGATTTGTTTAATGAAATTTCAAAAAAAGGAGTTAAAATTGATTTAATACTTACCGATGAGGTAATAGAACAAATAGTTAAGACTATAAAGCTTAAAGATTTATTAAAAGAGATAACCACAGTTCTTAATAATAATCTTAGTTTATGGCGATATGATGGGGAAATTACAGTTGGATTTACGGTTACTGATAAATGTATCTCATTGGGATTATTAAATACAAACGGATCCTATGATCAAAATAGGGATTTAATAAACAGTTCTTCAGATGCTCGAGAATGGGGAGAAAGACTTTTTAATGATTATTTAAGCAAATCCAAAAAATTATCCGCCGTGGATATGGCAAGTTATTTTATTCGAAAATAGGTGATTATGTGGATATCAATGAAACCATAAGTTTATTGGATGAAGTTCACGAGGATTTAAAATTCATTGCTATTTCTAATGTAAGGATCAAAATCATGATTAGCCTAAATTTTGGTCCTAAGAATCTGAAAATGCTGAGAAATGAGACTAATATGAATTCATCAACTATTTCTCATGCCATAAACCAAATGGAAAAAAGGAATCTTATAAATCCCCGGACAGAATTTTACTCTTTGTCTTCCCCGGGAAAGATAATGGCTCTGAAATTAATTAATACCATAATGGTATTCAGTGCACTGAAAAATCATCAAAAATTCTGGATGGAACACGATATATGCAGGATACCGGAACAGTTCCTACGTTGTATGGGTATGCTGAATGAATCATCGGTGATTGAATCAACTAATAGTAACCTCACCAAACCTTTAAACACTTATTTAGAATTATTGTCGCAGGAAAGAACAATAAAATGTGTTTCTCCCATATTTTTTAGCCATCACATTGAATCGGTGACCAAAATATTAAAAGAGGGAGGTAAGGTAGATATTATCTTAACTCGTGAAGTTATGGAATCCCTTTTAGAGAATACTGGTGAAGAAAAACTGGAATCTTGTTTAAAGAGTTCACGATTAAATCTATGGTTATGTGATGATGATTTAGGTGTGGCAATTACCAACACTCCCCGCTTTTTTGTTTTAGGCCTGTTTTCAGTTGATGGAACTTATGATTTCTCCAGTGTTTTACTGAGTCACAACTCAGATGCAATTAGATGGGGCTATGAATTATTTGAATATTATAAAAAAAGGTCAAAAAAAGTAGATATAAAAAAATTAACCTTTATTTAATATACTAAACTAATTTAATTTATTTTAAAGATTTTTTTAGATTAGTAATTTTTATGGGGAATTCTTAAGTTTTTTTATAAGTATTTTAAAGATTCAGAGTTCATATCTTCAGATGATTTAAATGATTATGAGTTTGAAGTACTCATAATGACAATTTAAATCTAACAACAAATTTAACAAGCTTATAAGTCTTCAAATGAAATTTTAGAAGATATTAACTTGGAGATGATGTTTTCAACTTTAGAAATTGGTATCCTGACCTGTTCTGAGTTATCTCTGTTTCTTATGGTTACTTGCTGGTCTTCTAGAGATTCGTGATCTACAGTTATGGCGTAGGGAACTCCTATTTCATCTGAACGAGCATATCTGCGGCCAATAGTTCCAGAAGAATCATAATCTGCTATAAAACCATTTTTTCTTAAATTTTCTTTAATACCTATAGCTACACTGGCCAATTTTTCCTTGTTAATTAAGGGGAACACACTAACTTGCACCGGGGCTATGTCATTAGCCAGCTTGAAGTAAGTTTTGTCCTTTTCCTCATGGAAAGAATGGAGTAAAACAGAGTATACTATACGGTCAATTCCATAGGATGGTTCTATGACATGAGGGAATATTTTTTCACCACGTACCACCTCTTCCACTTCGGCAAATTCCACGTGTTCAGGTAGTATTTCATAAACCGAATCTAATTCTATGGGATAATATCCCTTTTCCTGGAAGGAATCCTGGATGGTACTGGCATCAGTTTCTTTCAGAGCCTCCATTAATTGGGGAGCGGCTCCTTTGAAGGTTGGGCCAAATTTACTCATATTTGGTTTGGCTATTTTTTTATTAACCGTTTTAGGTTCATCATATTCGATGAAAACCCTTAAATCTTCTTTACTGTACTCACTATGGGATTTAAGATCATAATCTGCCCTATCTGCGATACCGATAATTTCCACCCATCCATAGCGCCCGGTCTGTACTTCTACGTCCCAGCAGTCAATGGCATAGTGGGCCATTTCTGTAGGGAGGTGTTGTCTAAAGCGCAGGGCTTCGTCAGGTATTCCTAACTCTCTTAAGAACTTCTGAGCCAGATAGAGTTGGTATATTAACATCTCACTAGAGACAATTTTTTTATCCAGAGCTTCCTGGGCTGATATCTCCAGAGGATCCTTAGATTCCATCTGACAGCTAGCCGGGAGTAGGGTAAGTTTTTCAGCGGCTATCTGGGAAAAATGAGGGTGAGTTTTGTCTTCCGGATTAACGAATATCTCTGCTTCAGCCTGGGTGAATTCACGTAGTCTTATTACACCCTGGCGTGGAGAAATTTCATTTCTATAAGCTTTACCTAACTGTACCACACCAAAGGGTAACTTGTTTCTGAAGAAACGCAAAAGACGTTTGAATGGTATAAATATTCCCTGGGCTGTTTCTGGACGCATATATCCTATTTTTTTTCCCTTAGCCCCAATAAGTGTCTGGAACATCAGATGATAACTCCAGACCTTGTTCAAATGACCACCACAGCGGGGACATCTGATTTTGTTTTCTGAGATTATTTCAGTAAGCTTGTCGTTTTCCAGGCCTTCCACATCTTTGTCAAGGGCCTCCTCAATGACATGGTCGGCTCTATATACATCCATACAATCTTTACATTCGGTGAGGGGGTCTGTGAAATGATCAACGTGTCCAGAAGCTTTCAGGGCTTCTTCAGGCATTACCGTGGGGGATTCTATTTCATAAAATTCTTCTCCCACCACATAGTATTTTCTCCACTTGTTCATGATATTATTTTTTAAAATGGCCCCTAATGGTGCGTAGTCAACGAAACCAGCCACTCCTGAGTAAATTTCGAATGAAGACCATAAAAATCCTCTTTTTTTAGCCACATTCATGACATTATCATGCTTCATTATTTTCATCTCCACTTTTCATAATCTTGTATATGCTGTTTGAATATTAACCGGTAATCATGAAGTTATAGTTATTATAAACTAATATTGATCTCTATTTAATCTCTATTCTTTGCCAAATACTGATTAAATTCCATAATATTAATTAAAAATATGAAATATAATAGTTATATTAAAGAATTTAAAATTAAGATATTTGGATTGTGATTAATCCGGGATTAATTCCGTTTATTGGTATTTTTTTTTATTTTATTGGTATTGATAGTTATTAGACAATTAATTCTAGATATTATTCTAATAATTAATTCTAATTAATTCTAATTTAATTATTTTCTATTCCTGAGTTCGTAGTCATGTTTAATTCTACTGGATTCTGGTCGGGTCTGACCCATATACTTACTGTCCCGGTCAGGATGACCATATGGCTTAACAGAAGGCGAAGTCATGGTCTCAAATACTATCTGACAAACTCTCTGTCTAGGATACAATGCTACGGGCATTTTACCAATATTAGATATTTCTAAAGTGATTTTTCCACAGAATCCCGGGTCAATATAACCCGCCGTGACGTGCATGGTTATACCTAAACGTCCCATGGATGATCTACCCTCCACCCGGGCCACCAGATCTGCAGGTAATCTCACAGTCTCGTAAGTTGTAGCCAGGGCAAATTCACCGGGATGGATAATAAAGGATTCATCAGGCCCAATATGAAATGATTCCATGTAAGATTCAATATCAGATTTATCACGGGGGTCAATGCAGGGTTTGCGGATAATCCGGAAACCTTTAAATTCACTACCAATTCTCAGATCCACGGAAGAAGGTTGTATCTGTCTTTCAGCGTCTTCTAATGGGTCTATAATTATTAATCCTTCATCTAAATATTTTTTAATGTCTATGTCACTTAGGATAGCCATGAATTGCCCTCTTTTTATTATCTTATATTTCAGTATAGTGTTGTCCATTAAATTAATGGGGATTGATTTATTGCACTAATTGAAAATGATAGGTTAATTAATAATATTAGCTTCATTGATAATTGTTTATGGATAACTCCGATATTCATAATCAAATTTAACTTGTTCATTTTTATTTATTTTCAGTATTTTTTATATCTATTTGGGAAGTATCATTAATAAGATTAGGCAAACCACAGCTATTACCTACCCCAATCACCAGAACTTCTGTTCCTTCCGGGGATCGCATGATGGATTTTTCCAGAATTTTAAGTGCTTCTTTAGAACTTTTTGCAATGGAAGAAGTCATTGGTTGGATGGCTTCTTCAGGACTCATCTTAACGATAATTGCATCTATCTTAAGGTCATTAGAAACAGCTTTTTCTTCTATGAACCATTTATCAACACCTAAACCGCCAATAACTACGCCGATACCTTCAGCCACTTTGCCTGTTTCTTCACCTTCCATCTTGGCTGCGGCATCCACGGTAATTATTCGGTCAATACTCTCTTTTTCAATGATATGCGATGCAGCCTTTCCTACTTTTCCCACCCGGGCACCAGGACCTTTTGCACGCATAATGTTGAGTTTTCTGCCCTGAAAATTCTTTTTAAGGAATATCATGTCTTGAACTTCTTCTAAATTATTCAGATCGGCGCCCTTCATCAGCATAGAGATTACTAAAGGGCCCAGACCATCCCCCACGGGCTTGCCCTGAGAAAAAGCCTCAGCCCCCTTGGATTGTGCTTTAACCAGCCTCATAATAAGGGGTAAATTCATCTGTAGGGCCAGTAATATCTGTAAGTTACCTGTCTTCCGTGCCAATTCCAGGTTGTGTCGCACCAGTTTGTAAACACCATTAATACCAATGGTGGCCTTTAAAGTCATCACTATATTTGATTTAGTTTCTTCATCAGCCAGAGGTGCAATCTGTTCCGCCATATCCTTAAAACGATCTTCGCCTAATTCTAAGATTTTATCAAATTTTTGGATTATGCCATTAGGATCTAAATTAACCGGGGGAACCACGAAAAATTCTAAATAATTATCAATCAAAGTAGTGGGGTCCTGGGAAGGTTTACCCTTTTCTTTAGATATATTAATCAGGTTTTTCTTGGCTTCTTTCACCATACTCTCTATTTCCATGGTGTTTCTATTAACCGAAGATATGAGGCGAGCTCTCATAACACGGGGAAAGAAAAAAATTAGAATAACAAATATTAACAGTCCCACTAACTCCCAAAGGCCTAATCCAAATAACATTTACACCCTCCCTTAACTTCCCCTTTATTCATGGCACTATCTCCAATGTAGGGGATGTTACGTATCTTATTTAATTAAAATATGATATTAATGTTTTAATATTGAAATAAATGTCATAATATGGAATAATATTAGGGATTACTAATATTCAGCTATTGAAATTATATTAAAATATTTATCAGAAAGTTTTTATCCCATTCTAAGTTTTATTCTTCTTAAAACGCCCTTTAATGTGTGGGCTTCCCTTCCAGTAATGAAAGCCCGTCCTATAATATTCTTAAATACTTTGGAAGCCACTTTTTGTTTATGGGCGGGTAAACCTATGTCCTGGATTATATCATCCATATCCGATAATAGATATTCTTTCTCACTATGAGACGCTTCTTCTAAACCTTCCACATTAAAATTATAGGCATTTTTAAATATTTCATAGAATATTATGGCGGCTGCATGGGAAATATTCATTATAGGGTAAACATCATGGGTAGGTATACTCACACTAACATCACACAAGGCCAGTTCTTCATTGTAAAGCCCATTGCCTTCTCTTCCAAATAATAGTGCTATTTTACCATTGGTCTGCAGGGATTCGGCCAACTGGTCTGGTTTTAAGGGTATGCGGGAAAGGTTGTAACTCCCCCCGGGGGTCCCGGTAGTCCCTACTAAAAAATCAATCTCTTTTTTTTCCAGAAATTCGTCCAGGGAATCAAATATCTGGCAGTTGGATACCACATCCCGGGCATGGCTGGCCTGATAATAAGCTTCTTTTTCTAGTTCACAGGGGTTTATCAATATAAGCTTGTAAATACCAAAGTTTTTCATGGCTCTTGCTAAAAAACCGATATTTCCCGGCGATTCGGGTTCCACAAACACCACTGATATATTTTCCTTAAGATAGTGTGTTTCGTCCTGATTTTTGTCTAAATGATTAGGGTCCATTTTATACACATTTATATCTGATTGATAATGTTTATATTGATTCTGCATGATTTTATTGGTCTTTAGAAGCCCTATCTAATAGTTCAAGTATGTTAAGGACTTCTATATCTCCCAAACCCTCTTTTTGCAGGGAATCCTTAATATGGATCTGGCAGAATGGACAGATGCTTATAACTGCATCCACATCTAATTTTTTAATCATTTCTGCTTTTTTCTTACCTAAACTAGCAGCTATATCTGGCTTACCCGATTTAACTCCTCCTCCTGATCCACAACAGGTGTCTGGTTCTTCCATCTCTACAAATTCCAACCCTGGAATTTTATTTAATATCTCACGGGGTTCCCATCTAATGCCCTGACCACGAACCAGGTGGCAGGGGTCATGATAGGTAACCCTCATATTTAATGGCTTCAATTTACTGAAATCCATATTTTCAACCAGAAACTCACTGATATCCAATACATTAAATTCAGCACCATATTTGGGATAATCTTTTTTTAGAGTAGCCCCACAACCTGCACAAACAGTTATTATGGTGTCATAGTCTTTGAAAACTTCCTTATTCTGTTTAACCAGTTGTTCCACAGCGTCTAACTGTCCGGTACGAATCATAGGGGAACCACAGCACACCTGATCCTCGGGTACAATCACATCAATACCATTATCTTCCAGAATCTTTAAGAGGGCAAAACCAATGCCGGGCATTCGGTAATCCACCAGACAACCAGTAAAGAAAGCTACTTTAACATCTTCCTTGTTTAGGGATTTTGCAGACTTTGCCACAGCCTTTATAAATCCCTCTTCCAGGGGTTCTATGGATCTGCCTGTTTCAGAAATGAGCTTTTTAATGCCTTTATGTGGTTCTAATGGTCCTATATCTTCCTTGCAGGCGAGAGCCCTCAGTTTTTCAATGGCATCTCCTGGAAGACTGATTTCCTTGGGGCATACTTCCTTACATTTACCACAAGTTGTACAACAGTATAATCCTTCTTCAAGCCCTTCCAAAGCCCTATCACCCTGATCGCGGGGATCAAGTGCAAATTTTGATATATACCTCATGAAATAAGGCCCTGCATATTCTGAACTCTCTTTAATAACTGGGCAGACTGATAAACATGAAAAACATTCAATACAGCTTCTAATCTTCTTAGAATCGGCACAGTCCTCTGGATTAAGAATTTCAGGGCAAATTTTTTCTGAGTCTCCCTCTGCTGAGAAGTCTGCACACGTTCTTTCCAGAAACAATCGCATGGTCTTGGCTTTTTCTTCAATTTCACTACGGTCCACAATTAAGTCTTTAATGACCGGGAAGTCCAGGGGTTCTATAAAAGCATCATCTACAATTTCCGCTTTACATGCCAGAACAACGTTTCCATTCATTTTTAATGCACAAGAACCGCACTGACCAGCTCTACAAGAACTTCTAAAAGCTAAATTGCTATTGTATTTTTCATTAATAAGATTTAGGGCATCTAATACCTTCATCTTCTCTTTTTCTTCAATCTCGAAAGTTTCCAGATGGGACTCGGTGTCGGTGTCTGGATTAAATCTCAAAACCTTGATTTTTATCATTTTTATCTCCAGTTCTGATAATTACTACATCATTTGGTTATTAATTCTTTATTATCTTGTTGATTCAGTAATTATTATTTATTAAGTTTCTAAATCGAATAATCTATTCTTAAAATCGGGTAGCATGTTTAATAACAGCAGATTTCACTTTTTGAGATAGGATTATTCCATTGAGATAGCCTAGAATAAGTGCTAATGTAAATAAAATATTGTCTTTATATATAATATAAAGATTATTGAACTTTAATTGTGTAACATTTTGTGCAGTTTTTAGTAATCATTTTCAGCAATTCATTTTAGAATTTGATAAAAAGAATTAGATAAAAAATATTATATTTCTATTAAACTAATTAAAGTAAAACTTAATTAAAAAATTAAGGTAAAACTCACTAAATTTCTAATTTCTACACAATTCTTCTATTTCTAATAATTTTTTAAGGCGCGTTATAGGTCGTAAATAGGACAAAAAGTAATGTAGGATGAGAATTTAGCAGATTATCATGTATTAATGTGGATCGATTAAAGATAGGTATTCTATATTGACAAAATTCATCCAATAGATTAAATTAAAGGTGAAAAAAAATGAATCTCGAACAGATTGTAAAGGGCGAACCCGGCGAAAAACTATTTCTACTGGGCAATGAAGCCGCAGTTAGGGGTGCTCTAGAGGCAGGCATATCAGTGGCCGCCACTTATCCCGGTACCCCCTCTTCAGAGATTGGAGACGTATTCTCTAAAATAGCTAAAAAAGCAGACGTTTATTTCGAATTCTCAATCAATGAAAAAGTTGCCTTAGAGGTGGCTGCTGCTGCAGCTGCTGCAGGAGTAAGGTCTTTTACATTCATGAAACACGTGGGATTGAATGTCGCATCTGATTCATTTATGAGTGTGGCCTACACCGGAGTTAATGGAGGTATGGTGATTCTTTCGGCAGATGATCCCTCCATGTTCTCATCTCAAAATGAACAGGACAACCGGCACTATGCCCGATTAGCCAACGTACCATTATTAGAACCATCCAATCCCCAGGAAATAAAAGAATTCATGAAATACGGATTTGAACTATCAGAAGAATTTAAAATCCCTATTCTCCTACGGACCACTACCAGGGTTTCCCACATGAGGGGCATCGTGGAACTGGGCGAGATTCAATCAAAATCCAAAAAGGGGTACCTTGAAAAGAATCCTGCTCAATATGTTCCGGTGCCAGCCACAGCACGAATCATGCACAGGGAACTGGTGGAAAAAATGGATAAACTCCAGGAAATTGTAAATGATTCTCCCCTCAACCAGATATTTTACCAGGGCCAGGAAATTGAATTAAAAAATATCGACACAGAAAAAAATAAATTTCAGGGCAAAATAGGAGTTATAGCCAGTGGCAGCGCCTTCAATTATATAATAGACGTAATCGAAGAAGATAATCTGGATATCCCTATTCTAAAGTTAGGATTTTCATATCCATTACCGGAAGATCTGATACTACAGTTTGTATCTGGTCTGGAAAAAGTCCTGGTGGTGGAAGAAGTTGATCCCATAATGGAAAAAGATATCTGGGGGTTACTGGGTAAGAGAGGGTTATTAAAAGAAGTTAATGGTAAGTTAGACCACACATTTCCTATGATTTATGAATATAACCAGGACATAATTCGGGAATCACTTGAAAAAGCTTCAATTGATACTGGAATTGATTTGTCCAATGATTTGCATAATAAGTCCGAAATAGGACACTCTGATTTGGAATTACCCCAAAGGCCACCTACTTTGTGTCCGGGCTGTCCTCACCGTGCCGTTTATTATGCCATTAAAAAAGCCAGAGAAAATCTGAAAATTGATGAAAAGGATCTGATATTCCCTACCGATATTGGATGTTATACTCTGGGGATCGAAGCCCCTTATAAAGCGGCGGATTACTTGCTTTCCATGGGTTCCAGTATTGGGACCAGTTGTGGATTTTCCAGGGCCACGGATCAGAATATAATCTGTTTTTTAGGCGACTCTACCTTTTTCCATGCAGGAATACCTCCACTCATCAATGCGGTTCATAATAAACACAAATTTGTGCTCACTGTGCTGGATAATCGGACAACGGCCATGACTGGTGGACAACCAAATCCGGGACTTCCTGTAGATGGTATGGGTGAATTAGCTCCGGAGATATCTATCGAGAAGATAGCCAAGGCCAGTGGTGCTGAATTTGTAGAGACCATCAACCCATTAAATATAAAAAAGACGGCTAGTGTTTATGAAAGAGCCTTAAAACATGATGGTGTGGCTGTGGTTATTTCTAAATATCCTTGTGTCCTCATTAAAGGCCAAAAACCTGTGAAGAAGGCATTACTTACTGTAGACCAGGGAAAATGTGATGGGTGCATGGATTGCGTATCTCAACTGGCATGTCCATCTATATCTCTAAATAAAGAGGGCGATGTGGAAATTGACCAGTTAACTTGTAATGGATGTACAGTATGTGTACAGATGTGTAATGAAAAAGCCATTAGGGTACAGAAGTGATTTTATGGATGAAAAAATTACTCAAAAAGACTTATCTAACGATTTATCTGAAAATTCCAAAGGTTCCTATAATATTTATATCTGTGGTGTTGGTGGGCAGGGAATCATAAAAACTTCCATTATCATTGGGGAAACAGCCATGAACAATGATCTGGATGTGGTAATGAGTGAAATCCATGGAATGTCCCAGAGAGGGGGAGTAGTCTCTACAGAATTAAAAATAGGCCCCTCTAAAAGTTCTATTATTGAAGAAGGGACCAGTGATATTTTACTGGCATTTGAACCATTAGAGGCCGTGCGAGCTTTACATAAAACTAACCAGAACACTGCACTGGTACTTAACACTTCCCCTATAGTGCCATTTAATATAATGGATAGTGAACACCCTTACCCTAAAATTCAAACTATTCTCAGCGAATTGGGAAAAAATTCACGTCAGGTATATGCACTGGACGCTGAAAAAATGGCAAGGGAAGCCGGCCATATCCTTTCCCTGAACATGGTTTTGCTGGGTGGGGCGGCTGCTATCGATGGTTTTATCCTGGATAAAGAAGCCATCATTAAATCCATGGAGAAAAATTTACCTCCAAAATCGATGGAAATAAATTTAAAAGCGTTTAATCAAGGCTATGATGCTGTAAAGCAACAGATAAATCTGGAGAATAAATGAATTATATTTAATTCTTTATTTTCTATATTCTAATTGTTATTCTTGCTTTATGATTATTTTAAGCAAGTAATGCCAATTTTTTATTATTTTTTTATCATTAATTTTAGTAAATTTAATTTCTATTTTTTTAGAATTTTAAAAATAAATTAAAGAAAAAAGTAAACAAAAGTAAATTATCGAATTATTTGTTATAAAATTATTTGCAAGGAAAATACTATTAAAGGAGATTGACCTCTTCAGATGTCAGAACGTGAATGTTCCCTGCTTCTAAGACCTTAATCCCTTCATCAATATCTTCTGTTCGAATAACTACCACAGCATTATCACTATTTTTTTCAACAAATGCATAGATGTATTCCACATTAGTATCTGAATCATGCAGAACTCCTAGAATTCCATCCAAACCTCCGGGTTTATCTGGAACTTCCACGGCAATTACCTCGTTTACCTTGACCACGAAATGGTTTTCCTCTAAAACTTTCTGAGCTTCTTCTGGTTGGGGAACTATCAATCTTAGGATTCCAAATTCAGAAGTATCTGCTATGGACAGTGCCCGTATATTGATATCTGCCTGAGAAAGCACGTTTATCGCTTTTTTCAGTCTTCCTTTTTTATTTTCCAGAAATATTGATATTTGTTTTAATTTCATACCATCCCCTCCTTAATGTTCATTTGATTTTTTATTAATCTGATTTCACATTTTCTATTCGAAATTACGTTTATCTATAACCCTAATAGCTTTACCTTCACTTCTGGGAAGACTTTCTGGCTCCACCAGGGTCACATTAACTCTTAATCCAATTTCGCTGTGGATCTGTTTTTCAATCATCCTTTTAACTTCTTCCACGTGTTTTACTTCGTCAGAAAACAGTGCCGGGGATGCTTCTACCTGAACTTCCAGTTCATCCAGGTACTCTGGCCGGGTTACAATTATCTGGTACTGGGGTTCCATGCCCTCAATTTTGAGTAGAGCTCTTTCAATTTGGGATGGGAAAACAATAACTCCTCTTATCTTCATCATGTCATCGGTACGGCCGGTTATACGATCCATACGTACTAATGTTCGTCCACAATCACATACTTCTCTTCTCAGGGCAGTGATGTCCTTAGTTCGGAAACGGATGATGGGCATCCCTTCTCTGGTTAGGGTGGTCAGTACCAGTTCTCCTTTTTCCCCTTCTCCCAGAGTTTCCTGGGTTTTAGGGTCAATGATTTCTGGATAAAAATGATCTTCAAAGATGTGTAATCCATTTTTCTGCATACATTCCTGGGCCACTCCGGGACCAATAATCTCGGTGAGACCGTAAATATTCAGTGCATCGATTCCCAGACGTTTTTCTATTTCATTACGCATTTCTTCGGTCCACATCTCTGCACCAAATACACCTGCCTTCAAACCCAGTTTATCGATGTCCACGCCCTGTTTTTCCAGCACTTCTGCCAGATATAATGCATAGGAGGGTGTGCAGGTGATTATATTAGTATTAAAGTCCTGGATAATCTCTATTTGCCGGTTGGTGTTTCCAGCAGAGATAGGAATCACGGTGGCCCCCACCTTTTGGGTACCATAGTGGACTCCCAGTCCCCCGGTGAAGAGCCCGTAACCATAACAATTTTGTATCTTATCTTTTTTACCGGCTCCAGCCATGGATAATGCACGGGCCATTACCTCACTCCAAATATCAATATCCTTCTGGGTGTATCCTGAAACGGTAGGTTTACCTGTTGTTCCAGAGGAGGTGTGCACTTCTATAATTTCTTCATCGGCCACGGCAAACATACCAAATGGATAAGCTTCCCTTAGATCGGTTTTGGTGGTAAAAGGTAATTTTTCAATATCTTCCAGTTTTTGGATGTCTTCTGGTTTGAGGTTCATTTCATCAAAACGTTTTTTGTAATAAGGAACGTTTTCATAGGCTCTCTTGACTATTTCTTTGAGTCTGTTTAGCTGTATCTCTTTTTTTTCCTCAGAAGACATGCACTCTGCTTCTTTGTTCCAGATCATATATATCGCCCTTGTTTTTCTTGAGTGATTTTGAAATTTTAAATAATTTTTATTAATCCCCTATTTGGTTATGTTGATTGGTGAATAATATAAATTAGTTGATATGATGTGAGAAGATTATTCTTCTAACCATATTTCACCATATTGAATTATCCATTAATTTCACTATCCCGTATAAATTTAATATTAATGTACACTATTAATTTTACATAATTTATTTTCACCAATTATTCCCAACTATTTCACCAATTATTTTCTTTAATTGTTTTTAGAGGATAATTAATATGGAGGGGTTCTATTTAATCAAATAGGGGTGCCATAATGGTTTTTATAATTACATACTAATTTAGCACTAATTACCATTAATTACACTTTTTTATAAAAATTTATATTGTACAAATAATATCATCATTATTTAATTGTAATCATTTAATTGTAATCCGCACTGCTCTTCACTGTTCAATAATCTTAAAGAAATAATTTTAAGAGAAGTTTCATTGTAAATAGGGCTTTATGGATTTTTAATCTTAAGATTCTTGTAATGATAAAGGAGGATTTTAATTGGATTTATTGATATTAAGTATTGTTGTTTTGATATATTTCTTAATGGTGGGTTATGTGGGTTATGTGGCCTGGAAAAGAACCGAAAGTTCGGAAGATTTCATGGTCGCTGGCCGTACCACTCACCCGTATATTATGGCCATGAGTTATGGTGCTACATTTATTAGTACTGCGGCTATTGTTGGTTTTGGAGGTATAGCTGGACTTTATGGGATGGGAATTCTCTGGTTAGTATTTTTTAATATTCTGATTGGTATTTTCATAGCTTTTGTATTCTTTGGAAAGAGAACTCGGAAAATGGGACATAATTTAAGAGCTTTGACGTTTCCGGAGTTTTTATCCCGAAGATTTGACAGTAAATTTATTCAGTATTTTAGTGGTCTGGTAATTTTCCTGGGAATGCCATTGTATGCTTCGGTAGTTCTTATTGGAGCTGCTAGATTCATGGAGACGGCACTTAACCTAAATTTTAACATAGCATTAATAATTATGGCCTTGATTGTAGCAGCTTATGTTATTTTCGGAGGAATTAGGGGAGTAATGTACACTGATGCATTGCAGGGAACCATAATGTTTTTGGGAATGATTTTCTTACTTCTAGTCACTTATTATTTGTTGGGTGGGATTACAGAATCACATCAGGCTTTAACTAATATGGCATATTTGGTTCCAGATTCAGTAAAAGCAGTAGGTGGAACTGGCTGGACAACTTTCCCGTCATTTGGTAGTCCATTTTGGTGGACTTTAGTTTCTACTATAATAATGGGCGTAGGCATTGGTGTACTGGCTCAACCTCAATTAGTTGTTCGTTTTATGACAGTACGTTCAAATAAAGAACTCAATAGGGGTGTTCTTATTGGTGGTATCTTTATTTTTGTCATCACAGGATCAGCTTATGTTGTTGGTTCACTTTCTAATGTTTTCTTTTTCCAACAGATGGGACAAATATCTATACAAGTTGCTGCAGGAAATGTAGATAAAATTATTCCTATTTTCATTAACTCAGCTATGCCGGAATGGTTTACCTATCTTTTCTTGTTAACATTACTTTCAGCAGCTATGTCTACTTTAAGTGCGCAATTCCATGTTCAAGGAACTGCTATTGGTAGAGATGTATATGAAACTATTTTTAATAGAAGTGGAGATAGATCAGTACTGATAACTCGTATAGGAATTCTTGTTGCAGTTATAATTGCGGTTATTTTAGGATTTACCCTTCCTGGGAGTATTGTTGCTCAAGGAACGGCACTATTCTTTGGATTATGTGCAGCTGCTTTTTTATCTGCTTATACTTGTGCATTGTTCTGGAAAAGATCAACCAAACCAGGAGTTATAGTGGGTATGGTGATGGGAACTTTCACTAGTTTATTCTGGTTATTGTTTGTTTATAAAAAAACAGCAGTTTCTTTAGGGATTTTTAAAGCGATCAGTGGTCAAAATCTGATTATTAATACTCTACCATGGCCTCTTGTAGATCCTCTGGTTATTGGAGTACCCGTAGCCATGTTCTTTACAGTGGTAGTTAGTTTGCTAACTAAACCACCAAGCAAAGAACACTTAGATAAATGTTTTGAAGGTTTTTAAAAAGAGAATAATTAATTTATTCTTCTTTTTAATGGATTTTTTTGCTTTTTTTTCTTTTCTTAGAATTATAAATAAATTTAAATAATAATTATCTTATTCTAATTATTCAATTTTTATTTTGACTAATTTAGTTTAGAGGAATTTATAAATATATAAATAAAATAGATAGTAATGATTAAATATTAAAGATAATATTTAAGATTGAATAAAATTAGGAGGTGGATGTATGGAGGTTTTAGGTATACCAGATCCCTGGGTTTGGGGAGCTTACATTGCATGTATTTTAGTTACTCTTCTTTGCATTATTTATGGTGTTTTAAATTGGAATAAAGGCGATGAAGATGAAGAAGGCCAAATAAAAGAAGAATTAGAGTGGGAAAAAGAAGAATTAGAAATGGAAGAAAAAGAATTAGGTTTTTAAACATCATTTATCATTTTCAGCAAATTTTAATTTATTTAATATGATAACATGTCTTCAATTACTTTAGGTCCCTCAACAATTGCCAGCCAGTTTTGGTGTGAAATGGCAGTAGATTTAAGGCGTAAATATGGAGAAATTTCCACACCAGAAAAAGAAAAAGGTAGTGAAATTCACAAAAACCGTTTTCTTGAGGTTTTAGAAGAAATAGTTGTTGAAATTAAAACACCTGGAGATAAACTTCATTCTAATGTTCATAACATCCTTGTAGGGTTGGAACTTTACGAAAAAGAAGGTTTAACCCGTGAACTTCCAATAGTATCCAAATTTAGTTCTGCTCTTTTAATGGGAATCATTGATGAAGTAAGAGAAATAGAAGAAATTGAAGTTCATAATAATAAACGGGTGAAAACTAAAAAAACCCAAGTAGTAGAGATGAAAACTCGTAAAAGTCTAAATCCACCGTCGGCTCAGCAAATAATTCGTGATAAAATGCAGGGAATGATTTATTGGTATGGGCTTAACTCCATGATAAATAAAGAAACTGAAATGGGAGATTTCTGGCAAGTATATGGTGTTGATTTAATAGAAAATGATTTTAATGAACTTATTTTAAGCGAAGAATATATGAAAAGCCTTGAAATTCCCCAAAAGGAATGGAATGAATATGGAACTCTTCTTTCAGTGGGGAATTTAATTAATGAAATGCTTAAAAAAGCCAGTACATTACCCTCATTATCAGAAACTATTGAAATTAATTATATACATCAAAAAACATTTCAAGAAGTTCACAAAGAAATATACAGATTTGATGAACGGTTTTTTTCACGGGGTATGAAATGGGCACTTGAATACTGGGCTGGGAAAAGAGAACCAACTTCGGTTGGAGATGCAAATAATTGGAAATGCAATTTTTGTAGTTATTACACTGTTTGTCCTTCAATACACAAAAAATGGAAAGAAGAGGAAGGTGATTAAAATTCAAAATGAGATCAAAGAAATCATGGAAAGGCTTGATAAATACGTTGCTAA
Source organism: Methanobacteriaceae archaeon UBA587 (assembly GCA_002504725.1). Classification (GTDB taxonomy): domain Archaea; phylum Methanobacteriota; class Methanobacteria; order Methanobacteriales; family Methanobacteriaceae; genus UBA587. The sequence continues at coordinate 102,833 of DATN01000006.1, forward strand.
GCCTGTAAAAAATCCAAATCCATTTAGAGTGTTGATTACAACCATTTTATCCCAGAGAACACGCGATGAAAACACTGATGAAGCTGCAGCTACCCTTTTTTCTGTTTATAAAACACCTGCAGAAATTGCAAATGCTCCAACTGAGAGAATCGAAAAATTAATTAAAAAAGCAGGTTTTTTTAGAGTTAAAGCAAAGAGAGTTAAGGAAGTTTCAAGAATTATTCATGAAGATTATGATGATGTTGTTCCATGTGATATAAATAAATTATTAGGCCTTCCAGGAGTTGGAAGGAAAACTGCAAACTGTGTTCTGGTTTATGGATTTAGAAAGAATGCTATTCCCGTGGATGTACATGTACACCGGATTTCAAATCGTTTGGGGCTTGTTGATACAAAGAATCCTGATGAAACTGAGTTTGAACTTGCTAAAATTGTTCCTGAATGTTATTGGCGTGATTTAAATGAAAAATTTGTGCGTTTTGGGCAGGATATTTGCCGGCCAATTGGGCCAAAACATGAAGAATGTCCCATAACTGATTTATGTGATTTCTATAATGAAAGTTAACATTTATGGATGAATCACGTAATTATTTCAACTTTTAATTAAAGTTAGATCTTTTAAATATCTTATTGATTTTTTTTAGCTTCCATTTTAGGTTTTTAAAATCATTTTGTTGTTAATATATATTTTTATATTATTACTAACCTTCATTCTAATAAATAGAATATATATACTTTTTCCAATTGATTCAAATCGAAAAGTATTAATACATGATATGAACGATTTATCAGTAATACGTAATATTAAGTAAATAAAGTGACATGAAAATAGTAATACGTAAAAGGAGAATTATATGAAAAAAGAATTCAAAAAAATATTGGATCATCCAATAGATAGGAGAACATTCCTGAAGGCTGTGGGCGCAGGGACCGTGGCAACACTGTTTAGTGGACAAGCGACCATGGAAGAAGTCTTTGCAGCTTCTCCAAAAGTAGGAATACTCCAACTTGGAACATGTGCGGGATGTCAGGTTTCTCTGACAGAATTTGGATTAGATATGAGGTATATCAGTTCTTCAAGCCCAACTGTTGCCGATATACTACCAACAATAGACATAAAATATGCACCACTTCTAGTAGATGTTCTAGCTGAATCATTTGAACATATGGACTCCCTAGATATTTGTATAATCGAGGGTATTGCAGGTCCGACAGTTGAGTCTTCAGAACTTCTGGATCACGCCAGATCGATTTCAACTAAGGTTGTTGCATTAGGAGATTGTGCATCCTACGGTGGAGTTCCTGGTTTGAATTCAAGAAAGGGTCTTTTAGATCTTCACCCTATAAACGAAGTAATTTCAGTAGATGCATACATCAGAGGATGTCCACCACAACCAGAACAAATATGGTACATGGTAACTGGTGGAGCTATTGGCGAAGCCATAAAACCTGGAAGAGTATGTGATCCATGTATCTATGATCCTGAAGGCCCTCAAGCAAGTGAACTAGGTCAGCCAGGATGTAAAAAACATCTCGGATGCCAGGGTCACGATAGTCCATGGCAATGTGGAGCTACAAGAAGCACTGGTGGAAAAGCACCATGTACACTGGTTGATGATATTTGTATAGGATGTTACAGAGACCAGTACCCATTAACACCATATTATGTTAAAGGTCAAGTACAAATGAGAAATCAATATGGGGCTGGAAATGAAACTCCTAGTGGAAATACAACAAACGCAACCACAAACACAACAGCAAACAAAACAAGAATGATAGGTAAATAGGTGCTTAAATGGTAGTTGAAATAAAACCCGTAACTAGAATTGAAGGTGATGGAAAACTTGAATTAGAAACCGAAGTGGTCGATGGAAAATTAAAGGTAAAAAATCTTATAACGCCCACCGATGGAACTTTGAATTTACCAACAGATAATGCTGCAAGGTATCCCAAATTCTGTGTCACAGAATTTAGAGGATTCGAGAAATTTGCAGTGGGAGAACAACCAGAAACTGTTACAAAATTAGTCCCAAGAATATGTGGTGTTTGCCCAGTCCCACAGAACATGGCAAGCACATGTGCTGTTGAGGCAGCCTACGGCACAAACATAGTTAACAATGCAAAAGCGGTTAGAAGGCTCATGCTTGCAGTACACACAGTCAACAGTCATCTTCTGCACTTTTTTGTACTTGCTGGGAAGGATATGCTGCCCCATAATATAATAGACCAAGAACTTCCTAATATAATCAGTGCCCACAACAAGGCACAGGCTTGTGTAGCAGTATTTGGAGGAAAACCAGTTCATCCTGCATCATGTATTCCTGGAGGACAAACTAAAGTCCCAAATACAACAGAAATTGGACAGATCAAAGCCCGAATGCAAGAGATACAAAATTATGTAGTATCCCTTTTAGGTACTTTAAAAGGAGCCCTATTGGCCCTGCCAAACGACTTTGGTATAAGGCCCTGTAATTATATGAGTTCTGGTATTCCTTTCTACAGCGGTGTTTCAGGATCATTTTCATACTTTGGAACATCTGGAGGAGTTTTAATAAGGAACCCCTCAAATCCAACAGACTTCAACTCAGCCACAATAGTACCATTTAACCCAACAAATGTGAAAGAAGAGGTCATAACACCCTACGGGAGCATAATAAATCTTCCAACAAACTACAGTTACACCAAAAGACCATACTATACCCATAATGGTGTAAACTATGTTTGTGAAGTAGGACCTTTGGCAAGACTGGGAGTAGCATACAAAGCAGGAGACAACGTTGTAAAATCAACAGTTGACAGTATTGCATCTGATTGGGGTGCTACTGCAAATGATATATTATCTCCTTCAACAAGAAACAGACACATAACAAGATTAATAGAAACAGTGATAATGATCGACAGAATTCTAAATGGTGGTTGGGCTAATGCAGTAGCTCAAGTGGACAGTTATTCACCCCCCACCCCGAAGGCAGGATCTGGTATTGGTGTAATTGAAGCACCCCGTGGAACCCTGACGCACACAATAACAGTAGGATCTGATTTAAAAACTGCATCATACGACTGCATGGTACCAACTACAGCAAACACAGGGGCTTTTGAAGAAGCTGTGGCAGATGATCTCGTGGAGATAAGACCAGAAACAATGGCATTATTAGGACGCGAACCCACTGAAGACGAAAAACTACTTTTAGGAGATGCAAGCCGAACCATAAGAGGATTTGATCCATGTTGTTCATGTTCATCTCACATGATAGAACTAAAAAACCCAGATGGCACTGAATAGTGCCATCTCTAAATTATTTTCAGTGGAAAAATGATCTGTGTTGTTGGCTTTGGAAATTTGTTACTTGGAGATGATGGAGTAGGTATTCAGATAATCCAAAAACTCGAAGAAAGGGATCTTCCAAATCAGGCTGATATAATAGATGCTGGAACATATGGGGCGATTTTGTTTAGTTTAATTGAAAAATATAATAAAATCATTATTGTTGATGCTTTTAGATCCAATCAGGATATAGAAAACATTATATTCATGAAGGCATCTCATATAATAAAAGAGAAGGAGAAATATTATTTCTCAGGGCATGATTTAAGTCTATTTGATATATTTTCAATGATGAAATCAGTTTATTCAGAGAAGATCCTGGATAATATATGCATTCTGGGTATCAGGATTCATAAAATCGAAGAATCATTAGAACTTTCAGATGATGTGACAAAAAGTGCAGAAATGGCTGTAAATATGATAACGAACAATTTCCTAAGTGGTGATGAATCATGGATGAATCATTAATCTCACATTTTGAAGAGCTAAGAACTAGATTGATAAGAATAGTTATAGTAGTTCTAGGATTATCTTGTGCAACATTTCCATTTGCTAATCAATTACTTATTAGAATTCAGAATGATTTACTGCCTGAAGGGATCCGTTTGATTGTTATAAGTCCATTAGAAGCAGTATGGGCACAAGTAGAAGTATCTTTACTTGTTGCGTTTGTTATTGCTCTACCATACATTCTTTATGAAATCATGAAATTTTTAAAACCTGCCCTTAAAGGTTCTGAAAATTCCTTTTTAATAAAAACTATACCTCCTGCATTGATACTTTTTGGAATTGGAGCCATATTTACTTACAAAATTGTGCTTGTAATGACATTAACATTCCTTATTGGTTATGCAACCTCTTCAGGAGTTACGCCACTATTATCTTTAGGGGATTTTATTTCATTTGCACTTCTTATGATATTGACATTCGGGCTCCTATTTGAATTACCCCTAATATGTTGTGCCCTTGCATCCCTTGATCTAATTGATTCTGATACACTTACAGGTAACAGAAAAGAAGCTTACATCGGTATTTTGGTAATTGCAGGAATTTTAACACCTGATCCCACACCATTTACTCAACTTATTGTCACTTTCCCTATGATCCTCTTATTTGAGGTGAGTGTTCTTTTGACAAAATACATCCATAGAGATAAAAAAACGGAGGTCACAAATGCATCGATTGGTTAAGGAGGTGAAAAAATGATTGGTGGACTGGGAATGCCAGAACTTCTAATAATTCTCTTTGTAGTACTTCTACTTTTTGGTTCAAAGAAGCTCCCCGAACTTGCCAAGGGAATGGGCAAAGCTCTGGGAGAATTCAAAAGAACTCAACGTGAAACGGAGTTTAAAATAAAAGAAGAGCAAACACAGGAAAAAGAAACAGAAATATCAGCAGATAACGAAGAAATTAAAGTAGAAATGGAGTCTAAAGAAGAAGCGGTGCAAAAAACTGAAAAATCAGAAAATAATGCAAAATAGTAAAATGAGTTAATCCATTTTAGCTATTTTATTTATTTAGTTTCAATTTAATTTCTTCTTTTAAATTTTTATTAAAACGAATGTGAATCAAATGAAGAAATACTTAATCTTAATTGCAGTTTTCCTGACCATCATTGCATTGGTTGCATCTATATATGGGCTTTCTAGATCGCCAAATATTTCTACAAGCCCCATAACATCATGGAATCCACAAATAAAGTCTCCACAAATAGCCGCCACATCATTTGTAGATCCTGCTGCCAGAGTAATCGGAGATGTGATTATTGGAAGTAATGTTTATATAGGGCCATGCGCATCAGTGCGTGGTGATGAGGGATCACCGGTTTATATCGGGAATGGTTCCAACATCCAAGACGGTGTGATTATACATGGTCTTAAAGACCCCAGAGTAGTTGTTGGGGGTAAAAATTATTCTGTCTATGTTGGAAAAGAAGTTTCAATGACACATGCAGTATAATTCACGGTCCTGTCTTTATTGATGATAAAAGTTTTATTGGCTTTGGTGCAGTGATATTCAAAGCAACCATAGGTAAAAACTGTGTTATACTTCACAATGCAGTGCTAACAAACAATGTAAATATAACTGATGGTAAGCTGGTTCCTGCAGGTGCGGTAATAGATACTCAGGCAAAGGCAGATGCACTAACCGAAGTTACAGAGAACCTAAAAGAACTACCTCACGAAGTTGTAACAGTCAATAAAGAATTGGCAAAGACATACAAGAGCTAATATATCCCTCTTTTTTTAATTTTTAATCATAATTTAATAGATTTTTTTTCAAATTTGAATCTTCTAGATCTTTGATAAAAGTTTTGAGTGTTTACTTATCTATATTCAATAATTCTTGATATATTTTAATAATCATGAAATAACTTATCTAACTGAATATGCTCCTTTGCATCTAACTGTTAAGGAATTACTTGATTATACGAATTTTAGGTTCTGGATTATAAAGAAAATATAAAAGAAATATTAATCCTCTAAATGTTTAAAATTAAATCATTTCTTCAGTGCTGCAATCTCCCCAGCAAAGGCTGCCAGAACTTTTTTAGAGAGACCTTCAATAAATTTCAAGGAACCTGCGCATTCGTGGCCCCCTCCATCAATTACTGCTTCAGGTATGTCGTGGGCCAGTTTCCAGACTATTTCATTTAAATTAAATCCAAACATCTCATTAACTGCATCAGTAGCCCTTATAACTCCAAAATCAGGCCCATAGGCCAGAGTGATTATGGGGCGTTCTTCTCCGTGTTTTTGTACCATGGCGTCATGTACAAATCCACAGGTTTTACCTGGGGCTGGGAAAGTAAAGCGGTGGGCATATTTTTCCACATCGAGTATATTAAATAGAACACCATTAGGTAGTTCCTGGGACTTTAAGTTAGGGAGAGCTGCCCTTAATTGTGTATCTACTCGTTTTTCAAACTCTTTATAGAGTGCATCTACTAATTTGGTATGTTTGTCGAGGTTATCCAGTCCTAATATGGTGTCGATTATGCCCCTACCATTCATAAACCTCAGATAAAAGGCTTCAAAGTCTATACAAGAAGCTATTTTATCTAAATCCTCCCAACTGTAACCTTTGGTTTCTGCCAGTTTAATATATTCTTCTGCTTCTGCAGAACGGGCATGATCTCCTATGGCTGCAATTCCAGGTAAGTGTAAGATTTTTTCTTTAATTTCAGGGTTCACCATTTTAGCTACTTCTACTGAAAGGGCTCCTGCAGTTATCTGTGAGTCTCCCCCTACCAGATAGGGGTTTACATGGATATCCACATATTCATCTACTTCTACTTTACCATCAACCACTTTTCCAGGGAAGTGGTGGTCAATTACCACGATTTCAATATCATAGATTTTGGCTTTCATTAATGCCAGGATATCTTCTTCAGTAGATCCATTATCTAAAAGAACAATTAATGGTAGTTTTTGCCCGTGCCGTTCCATATCTTCCAGTGCAAAGGATAAATCTTTTACAACATCTTCTAATTCATAGAATGGGGCTTTACTTGGAGCTCTTTTGAAATAATGCCATTCAGCATCAGTGTTATGGTTTAATTCTTTTAATAAAGGAATCACTGCTTTTTCCATGGCTACTCCCGCACAGATACCATCCGCATCTGCGTGGTGCCTTACTAAAATGGATCTACCATCAAACACGGCTCTTCTAATAGCATGAGCTGCAGCTTTCATTTTTGGCCGGAGTTTTTTAAGGGTATCACTTTCCAGAAGAAGATCGGTATTTTCTGGTTCGGCTTTCAGGTCAATGGCTTCATCAATGAGTCTTCGGGCTTCGGTAGCTTCATTGCCTGTAAGTCTTTCAATTGACTCTGATTCGATTTGAATCTTACCACTGTGCTGATTAACTTCCCCTATTACTTCTACAATATGGTCTACTTGAATATCAGGATATACTCTGATTCCAGGTTCATCAAAGGCCGCAGCCCAGGTGGTACTGGTTTCATCGGATATGGTGAATATGGTGGGGCCCGAAGTTTGCTGTATTTGGATAGCTTCCCCTACAATGCGCACAGTTTTTCCCAAAGTTTTATTGGTTATTTCTCCAATTGGGGTACGTGCCAGGTCTTTTTTCAATTTTACTAACTCATAATCTCCTTTTATATTGGCAGGCCCTAAATCGACTTCTCTTCTTTGGGGTTTAAGTTCAATTACTCTGACAAATATCTCGTCTCCCACACTGTGATCAGGTGATCCAGTACGCATTAGTCCCCAGACCTGATTATTTAAACT
>DATN01000007.1:0-47543 GCA_002504725.1 Methanobacteriaceae archaeon UBA587
GCGGGGGTGCCCGAGCTGGCCAAAGGGGACAGGCTTAGGACCTGTTGGCGTAGGCCTACCAGGGTTCGAATCCCTGCCCCCGCATAGAATAAGAAAAATAATCATTTTATCATAATTACAAAATTAGATTAGTATCCAATAACTATCACCTACATAAATCATCATGCCGGGGTGGGGTAGGTGGTTATCCTACGGGACTGTGGATCCCGCGACTCGGGTTCGAATCTCGGCCCCGGCCCCATTATCACTTTTTTACTGAAATTATTTTAAGTATTTTTTTTAGATATTAAATTTGAATAGTACCTATCTATTATTTTAGAACTAATTTATTCCTAATATTCTCCATAATTTTCAATTTTGTGGTGTTGATTTTTGCTATCTTTCTTCAATTTTTTAATCAAGAACAGAATTAATGAGAAAATTATTTATTAGCCCGGTTTCTTAAAATAAGGTTGATAATTAATCACATATTTCACGAAATTAACTATTTCACAAATTAAATTCGGGGATTTATTATGATTAAAATGGAAAGAACTTGTGGGTGTATGCGTAGCGACGTGATGCTCAATGGTAAGAAAATCGGGACCATGGAAGGGGTCTATTTAACGCAATGGTTTGTGAAAAACCGTTATCGTTATACTGGTACCTTCAGTCGCTATAACACTGAAGATCCCCAGCACAGGACACCTGGATTAACTGTGGATATTGTTTTTCCAGATAAACATATAGTCATAAAAGAGGCATTTATTGAGTGGATCCGTGAGCCTGGGGGTAGCGGCACCTTTAATGCCAAGGGAATAGAGAGTTATATGGTTTAATTAAGTTTTTAAATAATTCCTATCCTCCTATCATGTATATTCTCAATAGCTTCTATTTTTTGTTTAAAATGATTCAATATTTTATTTAATCAAGCAATCTATAGTAAATTATAATTATTCTCTGAAAACAAACTTTAACTGATTTTATGGTAAAAAAAGGTTCAAAAGAAGAAAGAGATTTGGTGCGCATATTGTGGGAGAAAAATTTTGCCGCTATGCGGGCTCCTGCCTCAGGCGGAGCTACAAAAAAACCATTACCTGATGTTTTAGCAGGAAATGGGCATATTTATCTGGCCATTGAGGTCAAAACAACCACCAAAGACCGGATATATATTGATTCGCAAAAAATCAGTGGGTTGCGGGAGTTTTCTGATATTTTTGGTGCACAGCCCTATGTGGGCATTAAATTCAAATATAAAAAATGGCTTTTTTTAGCCCCGGATGATTTGATAATGACTAAAAATGAGAATTATCGCCTTGATAAAGATTTAGCTTTTGAAAAAGGGCTAGAATTAGATGAATTGCTGGGAAAGGATAAACAGATTAAGTTTTAATGAATTTTATCAGTTTTCTAATCCAAGTTTAGTATTATCTTTTTATTTAATCCAATAATGATTAATAGACTTTTTTGAGGATTTAAAATGTTAACCACCAAAGAGGCCATGGAAAAAAGACGTAGCATTCGTAAATTTAAAAGTGATCCGGTTTCACCATTAATTATCCAGGAATTACTTGAATCTGCCAGAATGGCTCCATCCGGTTGTAATGCTCAGCCATGGAGATTTAAAATAGTGGAAGATAATGAAACAAAGGAAAAACTGGCTCAAACGGCATATAATCAGTCTTTTATCGCCCAGGCACCAGTTGTTATGGTGTGCTGTGCAGATATCTCTGATTATATTCAGGGAACTGTGTCTGGAGCTCAAGATCTGGGAAAAATAGGTGCTTTAGAGGATAGGATAGTGAAGATACTTTGTAACTCTGCTGAAGAACTAAAAGAACTCAGTGTGGAGGATATTGCTCCTCGCATAGCAGCCAATGTGGCCATTGCCATAGAACATATCGTTTTAAGGGCTCTGGATTTCGATTTAGGGACCTGTTGGATTAGACTAATGGATGAAGAAAAAATTAGAAACATCTTTGGTTGGGATAAGAATATTTATGTGGTTGCTTTACTACCCATTGGTTATCCAGATGAATCCCCTAACCCCCGTGGAAGACGGAGTATAGATGAAATTTTGCTGAAATAATCTTTTATAGCAAATTTAATAGATTAAGGGGCCTTAATATGGATAAATGTGAACAATTAAGAGAATTATTGGCTCATGAAAAGCCATTGATAATGCCTGATGCATATGATCCGTTGAGTGCTAAATTAATTGAAAAATCAGGTTTTAAAGCAGTGCAATGTTCGGGATACAGTTTTTCAATTTCCAATGTTCTTAAAAAAGAATCAGAAATATCTTTGGCGGAAAATATTAGTAAAACCGCGCGGATTGTAGAATCGGTGGATGTTCCAGTCATGGCTGATGGTGAAGATGGCTATGGGGATATGAGCTCAGTCAAAAATACGGTTTTATCTTTTATGGATGTGGGGGTGGCAGGAATTAATTTGGAGGATCAGGTATTGCACGGCGTGGATAATAGTCCGCTTTGCCAGGTGATTGATTCAAATATCATGCAGGAGAAAATAGCCTCTGCCCGTGATGTTGCTGACAAGATAAATTCTAATTTTATCATTAATGGCCGCACTGATGCATTACGATCAACTGAAAATAGGGTGGAAGGTCTTAATATAGCTATTAAACGAGTAAATTCTTATCTGGATTCGGGTGCTGACTTAGCTTTCATAACCTATGTAGAAACACTGGAAGAAGTCAAAACTATAATTAAAAAAGTTAAAGGTCCGGTAACCATTGCGGCAGGTCTTTCTTATAATATTGATTCATTTTCAGTGGCAGATTTAAGAAAGTGTGGTGTGGCTCGTGTCAGCTGGCCTACAATTATGTTGTTTTCCGCAATGAAATCCATGGAATCTACCTTGGAATTGTTGAAAGAAGATAAAATAAAAGGAAATGGAGATAAAATGAGTTATTCTCCAGAAAATTTGAAAAAATTATTTGAATTATGAAGTTTTAGCTGTATAACCTGCTCGGATAAGAGATAAAATCACCAGGATGTAGGCTAAACTTCTTATTACTATTAATGCTGTTAAAGATGATTCATATCCCATGAGAACCGCTAAATGCGCAATACCGAATAGTCCAAATGCTGCACCTATATATAGTTTGGTAGGATTCTTGGTTTTGTTATAAGCCCAGATAGACAGGATTACAATTATTATACAGAAAATTAAGTTGGCTATTAACACTGGATCCATTTTTACCCTCCTAAAATTATAATATGTTCTATTTTATGGTCATTTGGATATAATAATTTTATCATTTAATCTGCATAACTATCAGGATGAAACTGATTTTCTCCGTAAGGTTTAAATACCTAATCCATCTACTGTTAATCTACTGTGCCAAGGTAGCTTAGCGGCGAAGCGGTGGACTGCAGATCCATTACACGGGAGTTCAAATCTCTCCCTTGGCTTCATAGTTTTACTAAAAATTGGTTTCCCATGGAAACAAATCTTTAGGGGTCATAGTGTAACCAGGCTATCATCTGGGACTCCAGTTGTCTTTGAAGAAATGCGCGCTCTGAGGTTTAGTACCCAATGATGATCAATTGGAGTACTGAGACAAGAGAAATCCTAGGATCTGGGTTCAAATCCCGGTGACCCCACTTATTTTACTATTTTTCTAAAAAATCTTTTCTAAATTATCCCGTTTTTGACAATCTGCTGAATAATAAATAGTCAATTCTATGGAATCAGTTTAAACAGAAATTATGATCTATTTAAAACTAAAACATATAATAATTGTAAACAAATTTTAAATATAATTTAATTAATTCAGAAATTCTAGACTTTTAAAATCTTATAATACTAATATAACATCATATGGTGAAAAAAATGGAAAAAATAAATGATGTAGTGTTTATAGAGGGTTTAGGTTACGATTCTAATATTTATCTGATTGGGGATGTGATAGTGGACACCGGAACCGGTATGAACCAGGATTATGTTTTTTCTGAGATAAAAAAAGCAGGCATGGATCCTGCTGAGATATCCCATATTGTCAACACCCATTGCCACTTTGACCATGTGGGTGGAAATCCACTTTTTGAGGCAGATATATCTATTCATGCTCTAGATGCTCCGGCACTGGAAAATGCTGATTCAAATGCTATTTTAGGGGCCATGTTTGGCAAATCACCAACTCCCATGGAGGTGAAAACCAAACTCCAGGAAGGGGATAAGGTGGCCGGTTTTGAAGTTATCCACACCCCCGGGCATACTGTGGGTGGGATATGTCTTTGGGATGGTGAAACGCTTATTTCGGGGGATACTGTTTTTGCTAATGGTGGTTTTGGCCGCATGGATTTAGGGGGCAGTCCCTCTGACATGATGCGGTCTCTGGAAAAATTAAATGGCCTGGATGTGGAGTATCTTTTGCCAGGTCATGGGCCCTGGGTAGAAAATGGTAGGCAACATATACGGTGGGCTTACGAGATGCTCAGGGGAATGGGTTAAGGAAAAATAATTGATGGGAGCATTGATTATTTATACTGGTTCTCTGCTAACCATCCATTTAATCAATCAATTTTTTAATTATTATGGGGTGTCCACATAGACGGTCAAATCACGTGGTGTATAACCACGACCTAAAAAGTCGAAGTAGGTTATCTTCCATTTATCACCTCTATACTGGGCATCCACACAGGTATAGAATGACTCCCAGCGGAACTCCTGCACTTCGCTCAGTTTATCTGCATGGGCAATAGCCGTCAAACCTGATTGATAACTCCCATTTCTGATTTTAATGGCGTTGTATTGTCCCTGAAATGATTTTTTTCCATTAAGGCTGTTGTATTCATATAGTTGGTACTGGCCATGGGCCGGATCCACGAGAACCACTGCCCAGATAAAAACATCTTCTGTAGGATAGGTCTGTATATGGGTAAAGTCACCACTCAGACTATTCGCCATGGCATCCATGGTATTTACTTTCTCGTAAATGCGAATTCCTCCTACAAACACCAACATAACCACAAACAGGATCATGGCGATTTTCTTGTATTTTTCATCTATGTGGAGATAGATGATGAAAATTACCAGAAGGGCTATAATGGCGGTGAATACATCAATATAATTGAAGATATAAGCACTGTATTTGGTTAAGGAAAACGGATAAAACAGGGGAATGCCTCCGGTGGTGAGATAATCCAATAATAAGTGGATTAACACTCCAAAATAAGCCAATAGAATAGTTTTTCCGGTGAATTTAAGGTTTATATCCCTATTAATTTTGTTTCCAATCCATTCCTGGACCTTTGGTCTGGTCAAAATATATAAAAAGATAACGGCTGTTACAAATCCAAATACAAAGGAATGGGTGATGCCCCGGTGGCTGAAAATAAATAATTCGGGAATTAAGAAACCCACTCCGGCTATAAAGAAGTCAAAATCAATGGATATGCCACCCCAACCACCAGCTAACTTGTCTTTAACTTTGGCAAAGTACAGGATGATGAAGGGGACTAGGAAGTGGGTGAATAAATCCATAAACTAACTTGAATTTATTCATTAAAAACATTTCTAAATTTTGGCAGATGTAAGAGTAAAAATAAGAGTCATTGACTAAAAAAGAGATTGATTTATTTGGTGAAAAGATTATTTTTTGTTAAAGATTATTTGGTGAAAAGGTTAGTAACCTGTTTAACGGCCTCTATTTTCACCAGCACGGAAACCTTGTTGCCTTTCTCTAAAACCATATCTGGTTTAGGAATGATTATATCTCCGTTACGGTAAAGGGCAATGATAATATAGTTTTCTGTGGGGCTGAGGTCTGCCACTCTTTTGCCGATGGTTTTCTTATTCTCAACGGTCATATCAAGTATTTCAGCGTTTCCCTGACCCAGCACAATTAAATCAGCCACTTTAGGTCTGGTGATCAATTTTTCCAGATAACCTGCTGCAGTCCTCTCAGGGCTGATAACTGCGTCAATACCTACCTTACGGAAGGCCTCTTCGTGGTCGGGATTGCTTACCCGGGCAATAATTTTAGGGACATCATAATCCCTTACCAGAATGCAGGATAACAGGTTAGCTTCGTCGTATCCGGTGGCGGCCACAAAAACATGGGCATTTTTAATATTGGCTTCTTCTAATGTTTTGGTGTCAGTTCCATTTCCGCAGATGATGAGGGCATCTAATTCCGCGGCAGTTTCATTACATAAAGAATCATCACTTTCAATGATGGTTACATCGTGACCATCAGCTATTAAGAGGTGGGCCAGGTTAAATCCAACTCTACCACTGCCCATTATAACTACATACATGATATGCACCTTTAATTAAACAAATTAAATATTATGATAGTAATGAATTTGAAATATCATTAAATAATCATTTATAAAATATCATTTATCTTTATCAATTAATTAGTCTTGATTTCAATTAGAGAAGTTCATTCTTTGATTATTCCCCTTAATAAGCTTTTTCTCAAATAGTTATTTCACTTTAAAAAGCTCTATTCCTCCTCTTAAGAGAACTAATACAGGTATTATTTCTAAACGACCTATCCACATGCTGAAAATCATCACTATCTCTGCCAGATCCGGCATAGTGGGTGAAACTATCCCCATGCTGAGTCCCACATTTCCCTGGGCAGAGGCCATCTCGAAAAATGAATTTAATGGATCATAACCATAAATGCTCAGAACTATCCATCCAAATAAAAGGAAAGTTATATAGAGGGCTGTGTAAGCTCCTGCTTCTCTAATTTCCACATCAGTCACGGTTTTTCCGGAAATTTTTCGGGGTATCACTGATCCTTCTGGAGCTAAAATCTTCATAATTTCCCAGTAAATCCCTTTAAGGAATGTGACTACTCGGATAAGTTTTATGGCACCGGTGGTAGAACCAGCAGCCATTCCCATAATCATACAGGTTACAATTAATATTTTGACATAGGCGGGCCAGACTAACATGGCTGTGAGTGGTTGGGTATTTGATCCCGTACAGCTAAGGGCAGAAACAACATTAAAAATACTGTCCAGTGGCGCGATTTTACCACTTAAGAAAACAAAGATAGAAAATAAGGCTATAATAATTACGGTGGCTTGAAATTGGATATCCTTTAAAACAAATTTTAAATTACCCTTTAAAGCACGGTAATGCACCAGAAAACTGGTACCTCCCACAATCATGAGGAATATGGTGATTATATAAATTATGTCACTTCCATATGCCCCTATATTCGCATTCTTAATGGACATACCTCCGGTGGAGAGGTTGGTCATGGTATTGTTAACTGCATCAAAAAGGGACATTCCCGCCAGTCCATAGAGTACTATGCCCAGCAGGGTATAGAATAGGTAGATCCACCAGATAGTTTTCACAGTGTTGGGGATACTGGGTTTTATCCGCTCTTCCCGAGCCTCTGATTTGTAGAGTCGTGAAGCTGCCGTACCGGGACGTATCAGAATCCCAATAACCACAATAACTACTCCTAATCCTCCAATCCATTGTTCCATACTTCTTAAAAAGAGTATGGATTTGGGTAAAATCTCCACATCCAAAAATATGGTAAGTCCACTGCCGGTCCAGGCAGACATGTTTTCAAAATAAGCATTAATAAAATCGATGTTGAGGTTCAGCATCATGATGAAGCTGCCAATGAGTGCGGCCCATAACCAGGCCAGGCAAGCAATCATCATCCCATGTTTAAGGCGTAATGGATTTCCAGGGGGCATTGTGCGGCGAATGATGCCACCTATGATAAGTGAAATGGCAGCGGGGATTATAAAGCTCAGATAATTACTTTCACCGTATATCAGGGCCACGATAAGGGGTAAAAGGACAACTACTCCAATACCTTGCATTATACTTCCTAAATACTCTGAGACAGTATAGATGTCTCTTTTACCTACATACTTCATTATATCTTATTAGAGATTTTCCCTACAATATATAAATCTTGCCTTAAATTTATAGAAAATTATTTAAAATAAATTAAAACTATTTAAAACCTATTTTAAACGCTTTATTGATTTTTTACTAAATTATAAATCACTAAAAATAAAATAAAATAATAATAAAAGATATTTAACTAAATAGGCTAAAAATTTATAGTTTTGAAGTTAATATATTTTAAAACTATAATTTTTAACACTATTTGGATTTTTTATTTTCTTCCATACTGCCCAGTTCTGATCCCAGGAAATCTTTTATATCCCGGATGCTGTTTAGTAGCTGGGCCGGGAATACAATGGTGGAATTCTTCTCAGCGGCGATGTTACTAAGAACCTGCATGATTCGCAGCTGTAGAGCCACCGGGTGTTCGGTGATAATATCTGCTGCTTCTCCCAGTTTACCGGCAGCCAAATATTCTCCTTCAGCAGAAATAATCTTAGCCCTTTTCTCCCTTTCAGCCTCTGCTTGTAGTGCAATGGCTCGCTGCATGCTTTCTGGCAGTTTAATGTCTTTGATTTCTACTGTGGTAACCTTTATGCCCCATGGTTCGCTGTGTCCATCAATAATTTCCTGGATTCTCTGATTTACTTTGGGGGTATCTGATAAAACCTCATCCAGGGTAAACTGACCCACCACACTCCTTACTGTGGTCTGGGATATCTGGTTGACTGCTCGGTTGTAGTTCTCAATCTCCACCACAGCTTTATAGGCATCCACCACCTTGAAATAGGCCACCGCCGCCACATCAATGGTCACATTGTCTTGTGTGATGATTTTTTGGGCGGGAATGGGCATGGTGACGATTCTAAGAGATGGTTTGACCATCCTATCTACCAGGGGGATGATAATACGTAACCCCGGTTCTCTAACCCCTATTACTCTTCCCAGTCGGAAAACAACTCCTCTTTCATACTGGTTGACTATTCTGATGGACAATGCCAGAATTATCAACAAAAAAAGAACTATTATTCCAATGGTAAACCAATCCATAATTTAACCTCCAAAACTCCTTTTCAACTCAAAATAGTTAGTTTATTTCAGTAGTTAGTTTATTATTTGGAGTTGGAAGTTAATCAATTTTCAGTTATACTCAGAAAATAATCAGATGGTAAAAATAATTAATTAACTATTCTGAGGATTATGGACAAAAATCAAGAATAAAGTTATATCTTGAAATAATAAAACTAAAAAAGCTTATTATAACGTAATAAATTTAAAATAAAGTAATATTAGGGTAAGTAAATATTAGGGTAGATTTAAAATCAAAAAGAAAAATAAATTCGAGAAAAATCAATAGTGATTTTCCACAGAATTTAAGGTATTTATTCGACTATTTCAGCGAAAGCAAATTTTGGTCGGACAGCGTTAATTTTTATTTTAACTTCGTCTCCGACACCAGCACCAGCAACAAAGATCACAAATCCTTCTACTCTTGCGATTCCGTCGCCATCTCGGCCTAAATCTTCAATTTTCACATCGTATTCGTCGCCCACGTTGAGTGGGGAAGTGTAATTACTTCTTCTGTTGTAGTCGTTTTCAAACAAACTCATCACATCCTAATTGTAAGCATGAAATTCGTAAATATTAATAATAATTAAATATCTATTGTACTATTTCTGCAAATCCAAATTTCCTTCGGGTAGCGTTAATTTTTATTTTAACTTCGTCCCCCACGCTAGCGCCAGGTACAAATATCACAAAACCGTCTACACGAGCGATTCCGTCGCCGTCTCGGCCTGCGTCTTCAATTTTTACATCGTATTCGTCGCCCACATTCACTGGAGCGTCGTTTTCTCTTCTATTGTAATCACTTTCAAACAATTCATCACATCCTGAAGTCAAAATGACGTATATTCTGGGAACATTGTGCCATATTAACTCGCATAATGTACTAAAAATATCACAAAATCAATTCAAACAAAAGTAGTATACTTAAATCAAAAAAAGTAGTCTTACCCGTAAGAAATATCATTATGAATATTAATGCACATTGAATTTACCTTAATTTTTATAATATATAAATGTATGCAATCTTTTTTATTATCTTAATTTTAAGGTGGAATGGCTTTTATTAACATTTTTAGATTAACTTTGAATTTTAAAAGAATAAAATAACTCCGTAAATCCTTTAAATTATATTGAAAGTTATATTATGCTTTAAATAATCTAAAATTAAACAATAGGTGTTATTTATCCATAAAATCATTAGAATATTTATTTGCAATAAACAGTTAATTCCTACTAGGGGCCTGTTAACTCAATTATATTAATCATTAATCAGATAAATTAATGATATGATTGGAATCATGTCCGATTCTCATGATCATCTACCTGCCATTCGCCAGGCAGTTGATTTTTTTAATGAGGAAAAAGTGGATCTGGTAATTCACGCCGGTGATTTGATATCCCCTTTCACAGCACGTGAATTCAATAGATTAGAAGCTCAGTTCCAGGCGGTTTTTGGTAATAATGATGGGGAACGAGAGGGTCTTAAGTCTGCCTACGCAGAATTATGTGAATTAGATGATTTTAAAGCTTTTAATGTGGCTGAACGAAAAATAGCAGTGATACATGGTCACCAGGAAACTTTGGTTGATTCTCTGATGGCGAGTGCTTATTACGATGTTCTGATAAGGGGACATACTCATCAGTTAGAAATAAATACTGGGAGAACAATTACCATTAATCCCGGAGAAACTTGCGGCTATTTGTCTGGCAAAAAAACTCTGGTTTTATTAGATCCCCTGGATTTATGCTATGAGATTGTAGAATTATAATTTAATTATAGATATTACTTATTTATTGATTTACTCGTATTTAATCGATTATTACTTTATTTATAATATGCTATGCTTTAATTAACTAATCTTGCATTATTGGAGAAATCTAAAAAGAATCAAGAAATTGAATGGGAAAATGTACTATGAAAAATAAAACTTTAGTCCTCATGGTTATTGGTTTAGGGGTCCTGGCGGTCATGATACTATTCATTGGTCCTGGAAAAATCCTGGTTGCCTTTGAACACGCAAATCTGTGGTACGTGGCATTAGCAATCTTACTTCAACTGGTTATCTATGGATTATGGACCTTGAGATGGTCCATAACCACGGAATCAGTGGGAATACAAGTAAAAAAAAGACATCTTTTTCCCATGCTCATGGTGGGTTTGGCCATAAATAATCTCACTCCCAGTGCCCGTGGTGGAGGAGAACCCCTCCGGGCATATTTACTGGGTAAATATTCCAAAAGTTCCATGGAATCTGCCTTTGCCACTGTTATAGCTGATAGAGGTCTTGATACGGTTCCCTTCATATTTTTAGCCATCTTAACCATTTCCGCCATGGTATTATATATGGATCTACCCTCATGGATAGTTTATGCCTTAATAATGGCTGTAATTTTAATATTGGTTCTATTTACCACGGTATTTTACATGTCAGTAAATAAGGTGGCTGGTGAAAAAATTACGGGCTGGTTTTTAAACCTTGTAAAACGTTTTTATAAAAAGAACCCGGATAAGCTAGAAAAAAGAGCCATGGAAGCGATTCATGAGTTTCAGCTTACCATGAAAGTAATGCTAAAAGACAGGAGAGTGATGTTATATGGTTTACCCCTGTCCTTTTTATTATGGTTCCTGGAAATAATGCGGGTTTATCTTATATTTTCTGCATTTGGCACCAGTGTTTCTTTAATTGTCATAGCCGAAGTTTTTATTTTAGCCACACTGATTGGGATGATTCCTCTCCTTCCTGGAGGGTTAGGGGCAGTAGACGGGGTCATGATAGTGTTTTATTCTGCGGCAGGAATACCTCTCTCCATAAGTGCTGCGGCTACAGTATTAGAACGTCTAATATCCTTCTGGATGACATCTATAATTGGTTTGCTACTTCTGCCTTACTTTGGATCCAGTGCGGTTGAAAAAATTTCGAAGAAGATATAACGTAGATGTAACATAATACTAATCGATAAAATTTTCTTGATTACTTATAAATATAATCAGCAAATTATTGGATATTAAATAGATAAGTGATCTATTCTGATAATCTAATGCTCTAATAGACATGATTAGTTTATAATATTCTATTTCAAAATAGGAATTGCTGGATTAAACCGGCCCCTTTCTTTAGGGAATTACTTTATTGAATTGAATTTAATTATTATTTGGTGAATAAATATGCAGTACGAAGAATCTTCTCATGGTCCCGGTCTAGGCGGCTTCAATGGCTATCCTGAAATAGAGGATAAGTCCATTGAGGATCATCTGGAATTAATGGAAGACATTAGAGGTTCTCTGATATTTTTGAATGCTATTTTTGATTATAATCCGGATCCCTGGTATTTGTATGATTTAAATGGTCGTATTATTGATTGTAACCATGCATTTGAGGAATTATTAGGTCATAGAAAACAATATTTGATTGGAAGAAATTTTTTAAGCCTTAAAATGCTGCCTTTAATTCAGAGAGCAAGGTCTAAATTAATTCTGGATAAGAACGCCTCGGGAATGGCCAGTGGACCTGACGAATTTGAATTCATTAGAAAAGATGGACATATTGTTAATGTAGAAGTTAAAACATCTTTAATTGATATTAAAGGCCATAAATTAATTATAGCAACAGCAAGAGATGTGGAGAAGCATCTAATTAGGGAAGAGTCACTTAAAAAGCAGACCGAGTCTCGAGAAGAACTGGTAGAAGAAGTATACCGTCAAATTGAGAAAAACCTGCAGATTGTAACCAGCCTCATGAACTTGCAGAAGGCCTATATGGGTGATGAAGAAGATGCACAGCTCCTTCAAGATACCCATAACCGGGTTAAATCCATCCGTAAAGCATATGAGAAATTGCACCATTCCCCTGAATTAACCCGAATTAACTTCGCGGAATATTCCAAAAGTATCATATCCGGGCTTCTGAGTACTTATGCCCCTGAACCTGGCAATGTGGCTATAAATATCGACATTGATGAACTTTTCATGGGATTGGACATGGCAATACCTATGGGAATGATTATCAGTGAACTGGTGTCTAATAGTTTCCGTCATGCATTTGACCCAGACGTTTATGGCGAAATAAAAGTTGATTTCAAGGCTTTCCCGGCTCATTATTTGCTTAAAGTTTCAGATAATGGAAAAGGCTTCCCTGAAGATGTAGAATTTGGAAAAACATCTTCGCTGGGACTATTACTGGTGAATAGTCTGGTGGATCAGATTGATGCTAAAATGAACATGAAATTACAAAATGGTGCTTGTTTCCAGATTAAAGCTCCCCGTAGGGAAGAAATAAGATTTTAATTTCAATTCTCTTTTTTTTATTTTGATAATTTAGGTCCTTTTATTTATCATCCTTTTCATATTTTTCACTATCCATTTCATTGAATAATGTTTTCAATGATTTATTCTAACTTTATTCTTTTTAAATGGCCTATTTTATTTAATATCTCCTCAGTTTTGTTTTTTTTAGGTTTTTAAATTTTTTTAAGATTTGAACTGTTATTTTATTAAAGTATTTTTGTGGTGCTGAATTTTTAGAAATTTTAAGAAATATATTTGATAATGGGGGGACTGGTCTTAAAATCAAATAGAAAAATATATAATAAAACTTCCCCTACTATCATCGGTGATAATCATGCAAATAAACGGCGTGGAAATAGAAGATACTTTTGCAGAAGCTTTCGGTATTCAAGTTTCTCGATTGCTGGTAACTGCAGCAACTAAAAAACTGGCTAAGATAGCCGCTACCGAAGCCACAGGTTACGGAACTTCAGTGATTGGCTGCCCAGCAGAAGCTGGAATTGACTGTTATGTACCTCCAGAAGAGACCCCTGACGGACGACCCGGTTACATCATCATGATCTGTAACATGAACAAGGACAAGTTGGATCACGAATTATTAGAGCGTGTGGGAATGTGTATCCTCACCGCAGCCACCACGGCAGTCTTTGATGCTATGGATGATGCTGATGAGAAAATGAAAACCGGTCAGAAACTCAAATTCTTTGGGGACGGTTACGAGAAAAAACTGGAAGTTGCTGGTAAGACAGTTTTCTCCATTCCGCTCATGTCAGGAGACTTCTTAATTGAAGGGGAACTAGGAATCAAATCAGGTGTGGCCGGAGGTAACATATTTATACTGGCTGAGAACCAGGCCGCTGGTTTACTGGCTGCTGAAGTAGCAGTGGATGCCATTGAAAATGTTAAAGGTACCATTACTCCTTTCCCTGGTGGAATTGTAGCATCTGGTTCCAAAGTAGGATCCAACAAATACAAGTTCTTAGGAGCTTCCACCAACGAAAAAATGTGTGTAACTCTCAAAGACGAAGTAGAAGACACTGAAATCCCAGCAGATGTTAATGGTGTTTACGAAATCGTTATTGATGGTGAAGACGAAGAATCTGTTAAAGCAGCCATGAAAGCAGCCATAGAAGCCGCAACTACAGTGCCTGGTGTTTTAAAAATCAGTGCCGGAAACTTCGGTGGAAACCTGGGCGCTTACAAGATTGCTCTGCACGATTTATTCTAAATCAACATTTTTTTCCTTTTTCTTTTTCAATTTTTTATTTTTTTAAGTTCTTAAACTCATTTTAAAGCCAATATATCAAAATAATCTTATTCTAATTTCGAATAATTTGATAAATTAAATAAAAAAATAATAGAATAATTATAAAAAATTGCAGGAATGTTATTCAATACAAAACTGTGTAACATTCTCTTTTTCCACTATATCCCATATATCTTCTTCGGAAAGGTTTATTCCCAGTAAAACTCCTTTTTTAGTCAGTTTTTTCTCAATTTTATTTATAATTTTAATGTCTGGGGCGGCTACCGTGTGGGTATGTATGTGGCGGGATATCTCATAAAGCGCCGTCAGGGAACGACGGGCATCAGGTTTTTCCAGCTCTTTTTCACAGTTTTTAAGATCATTATCATCCTTAATATTCAGGTTTCGGGTTACCACTTGTTTCACGCCGGGAAGGTAGTGTTTGGAGTCCAGTATACGTCCTCCCATTTTAATCATGATTTTTTTATCATCCACTTCCCCTACATGGTGCTTAACCAGCATCTCCACCACGCGACCAGACCGTTGTATAACCTCATTAATCTCTTGTTTGGACATATTAACTCCTAAAAGGAAGCCTTTTTTCCGGAGTTCGCTTTCTACCCGATCCAGGCTCTTGGTGTCCGGTCCTGAAATACGGTGGGAATGTATGCCTCCTCCAGATAATGTATAAAGCCTATCTAGAGATTCCCATTTAGATGTATCTTTTCTTAAGTTTTCTAAAAATTTCTCCACTTCTTTAAGATCCGATATTTCGATTTTACGTTGCAGGGGCTCCCCAAAACCCGGCAAGTAATATTCGATATCTTCCAGGGTGCAGCCATGCTTTAGGATGATTTCTGCTTCCTCCAGGATATGGGCCACGCCGTGGTTTTCTATTATTCGTATCTCTGGTTTGATAACCACTTCCACCAGACGGCCGTATTTACGGGCCACTTCTTTTATTTCTTCTGGTTCCAGGTTAACTCCTAAAAGTAAGCCTTCTTTTTCCAGTTCGTCTGCAATTTTATGCAGAGTTTCTTTATCGGGTGCAGAGATCCAGTGGGAGTGTATTCCGCTCACTGATTCATATATGCGCTCCAGCGAATTTTTTCGATTTAAATCACTGTCTACTCCCTTTAAAAATTTGTTTAGTTGAGAAATTTTAGTTATCCCTATTTTACGGGCTAATGGTTCCTTAAATTCAGGTAGATGGTACTCAATGTCTTCTAAAGTCCCACCATATTTGAGGATTATTTCGGACTCCCGGCGGATGTCTCCCACCTCGTGTTTCACGGTTATTTTGGTCATGGTGGGTTCAATAGCTGCAAAATAAATGTCTTCTCCGCCACTGGTTTCTGGAGAAATTACTTTATTGGCTCCGGAACGGTATAATCTTTTAATATTCTCTTTTTTACTGGCCCGGGCCACAATCCATGTGTCGGGTTGTATCTCCCGGGATGTAAGAGTAATGAACAGATTATCCACATCATCTCCGGTGGTGATTATTACTCCACGCGACCTTTCAATACCTGCTTCTTTCATCACACTTTCATCAGTGGCATCACCGGGTATGGCCAGTATGTTGGGGTCCTGCCAGAGCTCTTTTTCCACCAGATAAGTGTTTTTTTCAATGATTATGGCTTTTTGATTCCTTTTTTTCAATTCTTTAAAAACTGCGGCCCCTACTCTTCCATATCCACATAAAACAAAATGGTTCTCCATGGAAGCCATTAATTTTCGTATCTTGGAGCCAGAAGTGATTTCTTCTACGGTCATGGTAACCACCGATACACTAAGACTGAATACATAAGCAATAAGTCCCACGCCCCCTAAAGCCAGGCTTACAGCAAAAAATTTCTGTAAAGCGGTGACTGGTAAGATATCTCCATATCCCACCGTGGCAATGGTGATAATGGTAAAGTAAATGGCATTTACCGGGTCCAGATTCATTATATATAAAGAACCAATAATTCCATAGATAATAAGGGCGCCTAAGGCGAATAATGCGTAATAAAATATGCCTAAAGGAACTGCCTGCAAATCCTCTGCAGATATCTGTGGAATACGGGAAGGGGCCACTTAAAACACCTATTTTATTAAGTAATTTCTTATTGTTATCCTGACTAAATTATTACAGAATTCATTGATACAGATACAGTTGATTAAGTTAAGGGATATTAGATAGTTAAACTAAGGCCCTAATAAAGGCCCTAATACTTGAGTTATTATTAAATAATTTGTATTATAATTTATAAATAGTGATAGTATGACTCCCCTTGACATGATGGTCACTGACCTTAACTGTGAGTATTTAGGCCTACCTCGACTTTCCCTTATGGAGAATGCCGGCAGAAGTCTGGCTCAAGAGATATCTGTAATCGCCGAAACTTTAATTTCTGATTCTACTAATTTTAAACCTTATAAAATAGGCATATTCGCTGGTTCGGGAGGGAATGGTGGTGATGGATTTGTAGCCGCCCGCCATTTATTGAACATGGGCTTTAAAGTGGAACTTATAATGTTGGCACCACCCTCACGCATTAATTCCATTGAAACCCGCACCAACTGGGAAGTTCTGGAGAACATGAAACCTCGTCTGGGCCAACTCCAGGTACGGAAGATAACTGATTCTTCTCAACTAAAATCAGTATTTGAAGACATAAATGCAGATATCATGGTAGATGCTATGTTAGGAACAGGAGTTAAGGGAATTTTAAAAGAACCCCTAAGATCTGCTGTAGAATTAATTAATTCTGCCGATGCTAGGGTAGTGGCGGTGGATGTACCCACGGGATTAGATCCTTTAAATGGAGAAGTGAGGGACACGGCTATTATGGCAGATTATACAGTAACATTTCATAAAACTAAAAATGGTTTGATTAATAGTTCTCCTGAATATGTGGGGGAAATAATAGTCTGTGATATTGGAATCCCCATGGAAGCAGAAATATTCTTAGGGGAAGGGGACCTTTTAAGAATCAAAAGCCGGGACAAAGAGTCCCACAAAGGATTAAATGGCAGGGTACTGGTAGTGGGGGGTAGTAAAGATTATTCCGGTGCTCCTGCATTTGCCGGACTTTCGGCAATGGCTGCAGGGGCGGATATAGTGGTTATTGCTTGTCCGGAAAGTGCTGCCACATCCATCAAATCATATTCTCCTGATTTAATTGTAAAAGGTCTGTCTGGAGAATTTATTAACAAAGATATGGTAGAGGATATTCTAGAATTATCTAAGGGCTTTGATAGTGTTTTGGTGGGATGTGGGGCTGGCATGGAATCCGAAACAGGAGAAGCTCTAAATGAATTAGTGGAAAAAATTGAAAAACCACTGGTACTGGATGCCGATGCCCTGAAACTGATTGACCTAGATAATGTCCAGAAAAAGGAAAACCTGGCCATCACGCCGCATGCTGCTGAATTCAAGGCATTCTTTGGGGATAGCAGCCCGGTAATTCTCCGGGATTTAAGGGAAAAAATCAGTGCCTATCAGTCACTATCCCATCAAATAGAGGGAACTGTTCTTTTAAAGGGAAATATTGATTTAATTTTCCAGGGAAACAAGTTCCGTCTTAATAAGACAGGCAGTCCGGGAATGACAGTGGGGGGTACCGGGGACTGTTTAGCTGGCCTGGTTTCTGCTCTGATGGCCCAAGGTCTTTCTTCATTTGATGCCGCAGGGCTGGCTGCATTTATAAATGGACGAGCAGGGGAATTAGCTCAAAAAGAATATGGATATAACTTCACCACATCGCAAATGATAGAATTTTTGCCAGGGGCCTTTAAACGAAATTTTAATTAATTGAATCGATTTATTTCTTTAACCTATTTCAATTTTTAAAATTATTTTTAATATGCTACTATTTTAATTAATTTATCAGTTAATTCTGAGATCAAAAATTAACTTAAAATATTAAATTACTCAAAATACTAATTTAACAGGTTTGAATCTAGAAAAGTCCCAATCCATGGGTTATGACCATGATGCCCACTCCAATTATCCCACCAAAACCCGCCACCAACAGGGTAAGGACATTAACTGGAATTTCCACCAGAGATGTTGAATTAACTAAATAAAGAAAAACAAAGCCTAAAATCATATTAAATGCCAACATAATCCCTTTTTTACCAATTTTAAGCAATAATCTGATTCCAAAAACTCCTAAAATCAGCACAATTAATCCCATTACTATTATTGCTAATATTGGTACTAAGTCCATGTGCTGCCTCTTTTTAAAGATCTTTCTTAGAAATATCTAATAAGGATATCGGGTGAAATCCCGGATTTTTCTATTATTTTTCGCTGTTTTCCTGCTATTTATGGAATATTTTATATCTTTTAAATTTTTATTTTTTAAATAAAAAAGAGGGATAGTTAATCAGATATTAAATTAACTATTCTTTGTATACTTTGTGGTATAAAGCAGCCTGCATGGCGTAATTCTTTACCATACCAGTCATTTCCCGTTGATCAAGAGCTTTATCTTCAAAAGAAACAGCTTCTTGCTGGTAAAGACTGTAAGGGGACTTCCTTCCCACCACACGCATGCTGCCTTTATGCAGTTTGAGGTGGACTGTTCCAGTTACCCGGCGCTGCATGTGATCAATCATTTGATCCAGGTCTTCTCGCAGGGGATCATGCCACATTCCATTGTAAATTAACTCAGAATAGGTTTCGGTAACTTGCTGAGCAAATTTAAGTTCGTTCCTAGTCAAAGTGGTCTGTTCTAAGGCATGGTGAGCTTTTATTAGTAAGAAAGCCCCGGGGGTCTCGTAAACTTCGCGGCTTTTCAATCCAATAATACGGTCCTCAATGATGTCCACCCGACCAATACCATGGGTCCCGGCAATTTCATTGCACTTGTTGATAAGTGCCAGTGGTTCCATTTTCTCACCGTTCAGGGCTACAGGAACTCCTTTTTCAAATTCTATCTCTAAATACTGGGCTTCTTCCGGTGCATCTTCACTGGATCTGGTCCAGCTAAATGCGTCTTCAGGAGGTTCCACCATGGGATCTTCTAAGATGTCTCCTTCAATGGCCCGGCCCCACAGGTTCTCATCGATACTGTAAAGTTTATCAGAAGGTAAGGGGATGCCACATGACTGGGCATAGTCCATTTCTTCGCTTCGGGTGAGGTTCATTTCCCTGATGGGGGCTATGACCTTACAATCAGACAAGGAACGTATCACCGCTTCAAATCGGAACTGATCATTTCCTTTTCCGGTACATCCGTGTGCTATGGCGGTAGCGCCCTCTTTCTGTGCCAGTTCCACGATTTTTGTGGCAATCAGTGGTCGGGCCAGAGCAGTACTGAGAGGGTATCCCTCGTAAAGGGCATTAGCTTTTATGGCTTTGAAAATATAGTCTTGGGCAAATTCTTCCCGGGCATCAATTGTATAATGCTTATAATTGCCTAAATCTGTTGCTACTGCTTCAGGACGTTCAATCTCTTCGCGGGGCTGACCTACATCCACACAAGCAGTTATAACTTCCATATCATATTTTTCTTCCAGTAACTTGATACATACGGAGGTATCCAGACCTCCGCTGAATGCTAGAACTACTTTTTCCATTATATCACCTTGAAATTTATTTATATAATCAGTAATTTTTTAAATCATTTTAATTTGTTTAAATGGTTTTTAGAGAATTATTAATCCCCTATGTTATCTAAATATTTAATCTAGAATATCCTGTTAATTTTATGGAAATTTAAATATTTTAAAAATATTTCTTAAAATATCCTATAAATATATACTTAAATCATTATGTGATATAATATTATAGAGATATAAATCTAATAATTATTATGAAAATCATAGTGAGAAAATACATAGGTAATCTCAATTAATAAACTGGAATAAAAAATAAAACCGGCTATATTAATTGGTTTATTGGCTAATGTGGAACCTAAATAAATCTAAATTATTATCAAAAGATTCTTATTCTAAATCTTAACCGCGTGGTAGACAAAATGACCTTAGCAGGATTGGATGGGAGTGGGACGGTTAGTCTCATATCCACTAAATCAGGAGGTGACCTCCAGAAAAACCGTTCATTAATTGAAAATCTGTCTCCAGGAACCACCAGTCACATGATCCTTAAATCTGCTCAAAAAGGCACCCCACTCATTAAAATTGGAAAAGGAAGCCCTAAAGTAATGATGGTTTCAGGAGTACATGGAAATGAATTACCTCCTCAGATTGCTGCTTTACAATTAATTGAAGAGCTTCAGGAAACTAAATTAAGGGGTACAGTATATTCCATACCTTTTGCAGCGCCATGGGCGACTATGGAAAACACTCGCTGGTTTAAAGGTTCTGATCTCAACCGGGTTTCTTCTAGTGATGGTTCCATCACCAATAATATCCTTAAATTAATCCAGATGTTAAATATAGATTCGGTGGCTGATTTCCATTCCACCAAGCTCCAGAGCAATCCGGGGCGAGAAAGCGTTTTTTGTTCCAAAAATCCTTGCCTGGGGAGTTATGAGATAGGAGATCATATTACTACTAAAACTTCTTCTGAACTTATCTGTTATGATAAAGCGGGTTCTATGTACAACGGTGCATTGGAGGATGAGTGTAATTTAAGAGGTATACCTGCAGTTACTTGTGAAGTGGTTTCAGAGAATGGTGAAGTGAATTCTGGAAGTCCTGAACGGTCTTTATTACAGATGCAGTATTATTTGGAGCACTTTAAAATTATTAAGTGATAGTAACTGGGAAATAGATATTTTAGTTTTAAGAGCCTATTATTTTAAGAAATAGGTGCTTAATACAAGAGGGTGTCTGGGCAGGCTAATTTTTAATATTTTAATTTTTTTTAATTTTCGGATTTTTAATCTAATTTTCAATTCTTTATTTTCATTATTTTGTTTTAGATTAGTTTGATTATCGAAGATACTTTAATGGATATTTTTAAATACTTCTTTAGTAAATATCCCTTTGTTATTAATCTCACAGTAGATTATTTATGGGGGATAATTCATTATAAATTCATTCCGTAAGCTATTACTTGCTTAATGGGATAAGTGAAACTCAAGCAATCATGGACGGTGATTTAGTGCCATCTTACAGAAAACACGCTATATTCTCATTGATACTCACTCTACCTTTTTTCCCCAACATTTTTTCTCTATATCTGGCAGTTGTGGGCTCTTCTTTTCCGGACTTTGACCATCCTGTTCAGAAAAAAAACATATCCATACTATTTTTCGCAGGTTTGTCCCTGACATTAGGGCTTTATATCCTTAAATTGCCTTATACAATTGGTTTGATTATGATTTCATTGGCATTGATTTTTTATTTATCCCATCACCGGGGATTTACCCATTCTCTTTTAGGGATAACTATTTTATCCACCATACTCACCCTGCTGGTGCTTTCCTTGTACTTCTTTTTGGATGCCTGGGAACTATCTGAACAGGCTATACTGGTGATTATTGTTATATTTTTGGGGCTTTTATCCTGGAATAAACGTGTAGTTATATTATTCCTGCTACTGGCTGCTCTGGGTGTTTTTTTAACCCCATTTCCCGGACTAAATCTTTATAATATTATGGGTGCCTTATTTTTAGGATTTTTGAGTCATGTGATACTGGATCTATTTACACCCAGTGGTGTAGAATTTCTACGTCCGTTCTCGGATAAAAAATTTAAAAAAGCCTGGGCTTTTCTTTTAATAGCTTTATGGGCTTTGGTTGCAGTGTATTATGTCTTATATGTTGGTTATTAGAGTATTCTTGCTTATTGATGTGCTGCTGTTTTAAAAAAAATCATTTTAAATTTTCTACTAAATAATTTTCATGTTAATTCATTTACGTAAATTTAGTTAAATCTCTTTTTGAGGATTTATAATATTGAAATCTAACATAAATCTACTAAAAAAAGGGTTTATCCGTTTTTTTCCTTTTTATTTTTGTGCAAAAATAATCCCTTAAACAATATAGAAACATTTATATTATCATAAATAATCATGTTAATTATCTTGTCATCGTATTGACTACCTGATGACACTTATATTAATTAACTTAATAAAAGGAGTTAAACTGCCATGTTTATCATGAGATTTGTCTATGGTATCGCTTATTTCGTTGTTTTAATCTATGAAATAGTCAAGGCCACCATTGATGTAGCTATAAGGACCGTAAACGGGAATGTGGAACCGGTAGTGGTTGAAATAGAAACTGTGCTAAAGAGGCCTATTTCTCAGACCATTCTAGCCAACAGCATCACTCTTACTCCTGGAACACTTTCCATTGATCTGGATTCGGAGCGTCAAGTTTTAACTGTGGCCACAATCGTGCACCGTAGTAAAGAAGACGTAATTCCTTTTGAGCCATACATAAGGAAAATGTTAGAATAGTTGAAATCAATTAAATTCATATCAAATTCACAAGATCACTCTAAAGATCAATACTATAAAAATTGAAGAAATTATAGAAACAATAAGTGGTATTATTAAGTTAATATTGTTTAATTCAGCAAAACTGCTATGGATTGGACTATAATCATGAATTGGACTATAATCTTCTTGTTAAATCAAATTTATCATTAATTACATGGATAAATCAACAGCTGGGAAGGGAAATAAATGGACATATTGTTAATTTCGCAGTATATTTTTCTGGCTTCACTGGCCATTTTTTCGGTGGCCGCAGTTAGAATAGTCACCAGAAAGACCATAGGAATGGGTCTGGTGGGTATTTCTGGTCTGAGCATTGCAGTGGCCACTATTTTAGTACTAATTCAAGAATTGTATGGTATAGCCTTTTGTAGGGACATAGCCTACGCTCTGGTGATATTGGGTCCTGTGGGGACCATAGCATTTGCCCGAGTATTAAGGGGTGATTAAATGGAGTTAATTCCTATAATTCAATCAATAGTTCTTCTTATTGCTTCAGCTTTATTAATACTCTCGGCCATTGGTATTTTGAGATTCAAGGATGACCTGGATAGGGTACTATACGCCAGGATACACATCCTTGGTTTAGCGGATATGGCTTGCATAATTGCTCTTTTCGCCCTATACAATCCTTTATTAGGGGCTACTTATTTCATACTAGCACCATTCGCCGCACACGCTATTGCCAACGCTTACTACTATGGGGAGGAGAAGCATGATTGAGTACATTTTAATGATTATAATTGTGGTAGGGGCCATTATGGCCATGGTTCAGCGAGACCTCTTAAAGGCGGCCATCCTAACCGGGGTTCCCGGGGCAGCAATGGCATTTCTTTACCAGTTTTTACTGGCTCCCGATGTTGCTTTGACTCAGGCCATAGTTGGATCTGCCATCATACCTGTATTCTTTGCTTTAGCTGCTTATAAGACTCGCAGGATGGAGGAGGAATAATAATGATTATTGACACTCAACTCGCATCATTCTTTACTGCAGCAGCACTTATAGTTCTGGGAATTTATGGTGCTGTTTTCATGGATAATCTCATAAAAAAGGTTATTGGATTGGCCTTTATTGGTGATGGGGTAAACCTGTTCATTATTACCCTGGGATACAAACCCGGGGGAATAGTTTACATCTATCTGCCGGAACTGGCTGAGATGGGAAAAGCATTCTTTACTCAAAACGCTGCTTATCCACTTCCTTTTGCTCTGGTATTAACCAGTATTGTTATTGGTGCCAGTACCATGGCAGTAATGTTAGGAATAATAATAGTACTATACAAAAAACACGGCACCATAAGTGCAGCCAAGGTACTGGATGAATAATGGAGGAACTAAAGATGCACGAATCATTACAATCATCATCCCTTAAATCATCTTTAAGGTCCCATAAGTTCTCTTTAAGATCAAAAGAATTTAAATCTCAATCATTTCCATCAAAGTATTGGAAAATCGAGGGGGAGGAAATATAATGAATCCCTTAATTCCTATAATGGTTATTTTACCTATAACATGTGCGCTTTTATTGAATTTACTGCACAATAAAGATAAAACAGTTAAAATATTGGCTCTAATAGCAGGAGTAGCCTTGCCTCTCATACCATTACTGGCCAACTATGGGATGCACTACTTTGGAGGATATGCTCCTCTTATTGATAATCCTACATTAGCACAGGGACTGCCCAGCACCATAACCAATTCCTCGTTGTATCTGTTCCACCCGGCAATCACTTATTCATTTGCCAGTGCACAGCAACTTTTCATATTCGTACTGGGAATGGTGGCCTTCCTAGCAATTTTCACCTCTTTAAATGAGACTAAACGTGCATCAGGGGTTTACACATTCTTGATGTTCATGGGTACAGCAGCAGTAACAGCCATTGTCTTGGCAGATGATATATTCAATTTATACGTATTCTTTGAGATTGCAGCTCTGACCCAGGTGGGGATAATCATCTGTTCCAAAGTGGAGAATAACTATGAAACTGCTTTGAAGTATATGATATTAGGAAGCATTGCTGCACCAATGCTCCTTTTAGGAATTGCTCTTTTATTAGGGGTCACAGGTAATGTAAACATCACAGACATTATCTTCGCTATAAATCATGGTATGGTGGATCCACAAAGCCCTGTACTCTTGCTGGCCTGTGGATTAATCCTATTTGGATGGTTATATGGATCAGGACTTCCTCCGTTCCACACCATTAAATCCGCGGTTTACAGCAAAGCACTTCCCCACGGGGCTGCTCTTTTACAAGCATTCTCGGTATTTACTTTCGCTGCTCTAGGGGTAATCATCATCCGCATATTTGCTTACCTACCCTTTACCGAGACAGTGGTCATATTCTTCTCCCTGGCTGCCATGATACTGGGTATAACCATGGCCCTCATGCAGACCGATTTCAAACGAATAATCGGGTTCCTGGCTGTGGGTGAATTGGGATACATTGGTCTGGGACTGGGTATGGGAACTGCCCTGGGAATAACTGCCGGGCTCTTCCAGGCCGTGAATGAGGCCATAATCACTGCTTTCCTATTCATTGGATTTGGAACGGTTCTCTACAAAACCGGAATCAGCGACACCAATAAGTTAGGGGGTATGCTGGTGGAGAACCCTAAAGTAGCCATCCTGGTCTTACTGGCAGGGCTGGCCATGGCAGGAGTTCCTCCTTTCAACGCTTTCCAGAGCAAATTACAACTGATTCAGGCTTCCATCAATGCAGGCTTACCTGAATTGGGTATCATAATGGTTTTACTGAGTATTGTAACTTTCTTAACCTTTGTGAAGGCTTATTATACCATCTACCTAAAACCAAAACCACAGGATCTGCAAATAATCAACGAAAAGATCCCCCGGGCCACCATAATAACCATGATGGTGTTCCTGGTGATCTGTTTGGTACTGGGTCTTTTCCCACAGCTGGCTACAGATTCCTTACAACAACTGGCGGTGGGGCTGGTATGATGTTTTCAACAATTTCAAATCGATTTAATATTCAATTAAATACTTCACAAGATGGACTTGTACAATTAATTGACTTAAATAATGAATTAGATAATGAATTAAGTAAAAATGATCGGTTAGAGGGATTATATGGGATTGTATGATCTTATTATAAACAGACTACAGGAAATTCAAAGAAAGGCCAAGGAACAAGAACCGGTCACTAATATCTCTGCATCTTCTACTCTGGCCGCTGAGATAACTTTGATATCTTCAGTTTTAATAGCGGCAGTAATGCTCAGAAGAATAAGTGATATGCTTATGGTGGTAGTGGTTCTGGCTCTGGTTATTGGATTGGTGGCCGCCATGCCTTTAATGCCCCGCCTGAGAGAGGAGCAGGGGGACTCATTCCACAACATGATTTTTTATGTGATAATAACCTTAGGGGTAATCACTGCCCTGTTCTACTGGGGGACGGCCAATGTATAAGACAAGGAATGAAAAAATTAAATTCACAGAATTAATGGATAAAGGGGGCTTAATAAATGTCTGAAGGTCTAAGGGGCTTAATAATGACTCTGGCTCTGGCATTATTCGGAGTAACCCTGTTTGATTCATTATATGGCTTTGACCAGGCAATTTATCCAGGCATAAATTATCTATACCTCTGGGTAGGGACGGAAATAGCCCCTAACGTGGTTACCAATGTAATCTTCGACTTCAGGGGATATGATACTCTGGGCGAAGCTTTGATACTGGTTACTGCAGTGGTAGTTACCTTGCTGGTATTTGGCAGGGGTAAAGTGGAACTGGGAGGTAAATAAATGAGCACCATACTCAAAATATTCGTATTTCCAGCAGCCATGCTGATTATGTGTCTTGGAATACTGACTATACTGGGAGGGCACATAACGCCTGGAGGAGGTTTCCAGGGAGGAGCTATGATTGCCGGTGCATTCATATTCTGTGCCGTTGTTTACGGACTAAAAGAAAACCCATTTCATTTCTCCCACGACTTCATGGCCGCCATGGAGAGTGTAGGGGCACTGGCCTATGTGGGTCTGGGACTGGCCGGATTATTCTTTTCCGGATTTTTCCTCTACAATCTGGGAGTTGACCTTTATGGTCTGGTTCCAGCAGCCATTCAAAACCTGTTTGATTACCCTGACCCAATACATGCCGGCATAATCCCTTATTTAAATATTTTTGTGGGTTTAAAAGTGTTGGTAGGTCTTAGTGCAGTAGTAATCGCATTTATGCAGGTTAAAGATCATATGGATTCAGATGAAACGGCTGCTGATGAAAATAACAATGAAAATACGGAATAAAAATGATTGATGACAATAATTATGGAAATAAGGCCTTTCACATAACTGCCTCCATATCACAATTCTTTAATCACAACCATAGGAGAATTTAACATGTTATATCTTGGTCCAACTTTATTCGGATTCATACTGGGCTTCGTATTAGGAAGCCGAATCAAAAGCAGCCCTGATAGCAAGATCCATTTCCCGATCTCATCTTATCTGGTGGTGTTAATTGCCGCTCTATTCATGGCCTGGCAGATAGGTCCTTTTCCTTACTACACGGACACACCCCTAGCCACCGGTTTTGTAGCGGCCATTATTGGTATTTTAGCTGGAAAAGTGATATTTGATCGGTAAATATCAACCATAACTCATTAAATCATTTCAAAATAATTAAAATCAATTAATTAAAATCAATAAATCATCTCAATAAATCATCAGGAACTGGAAGGTAAAATCATGTTCTTATCAACTAAAAAATGCGATGGACGAGGAGAATGCATAAAAGAATGTCCCACCGAGGCCATAAGGCTTATTGATGGTAAAGCTTTTAGCTGCATCACCTGTGGAGCCTGTGCCGATGCCTGTCCCAACCGAGCCATATTCAAAAATAAGTATGGTGGATATGTGGTGGACCGGGCTAAATGTAATGCCTGCGGGGTATGTGAATACACCTGTCCAGTAAACAGCATCAAAATCGAAGATGGAATAACCAAGGGTATCTGTGCAAGATGTGGAATCTGTGTGGATGCCTGTCCCCTGGAAGCAAGGGTAGATGCCTTTGATATAATCGAAGACCGACAACTTCAATTTTTAGAGTCATTAAACCTGACTATCCATGCTCCTAAAAAGATTTCCACCGATAAAAATGAGGTGGAACGGGTAAACGTAGTCACGGACATGGATAAATGTACTTTATGCCGTAGATGTGAATATCACTGTCCAACCGAAGCCATAAATGTTAGTGTGGATCAAAAAGGAGTTTGTACGGAATGCCGGGTCTGTGAAGACTTGTGTCCTGCCGATGCTATAACAGATTTCACCATAGATCCTCAGAAATGTACTCTCTGTTTGAAGTGCTTCCGAGAATGTCCTAATAATGCCATAACCATGGAAGACTTCCAATTAAAGATTATCAAACCACAACCTGGAGAAGAAATAACGGGAAGCATAGTATCCTGTCTAAACTGTGGGCTATGTGTAGAAGCCTGCCAGAAAGACGCATTAAGGATGGTGGATGGTAAAATAAGATGCGATCCCGGAATCTGTATGGAATGTGATGATAAAGAATGTCTGGAAGTCTGTCCAGTGGGCACTCTTAAAGTGGCTGATGAATCGGGTATCGGATTAAAAGGATACTGTGTATCCTGTGGTCGCTGTGTTAAGGCATGTGATATCAATGAAGCAAGGAGCTTTAAAAAGGTCACATGGGACGGTACTGTTTCCGAAGATTGCATATCTTGTGGAATATGTGCTGAATTATGTCCTAAAGATGCCATTACCCTGAAGAGGGGTAGTATTGAGGTGGACTTAGAAAAATGCATACTCTGTGAAAAATGTGGTATTCACTGCCCGGTAGATGCTATTCCACGAACCACCATGCGCAAAAAGTCCATTAAGGACGGTTTCACTTTAATTGATAACAAACTGTGTATGAATTGTAAGTTATGTGAGAAAATATGTCCAGAAGAGGCCATATCCGAAACAGAAGACGGACGTATGTGGGTGGATGAGAGTAAGTGTATCTATTGTGGTGCATGTTCCAATGCCTGCCCTGCTCGTGCAGTGATCTTTGAAAGGGAATTTGAACTTTCAGAATAACCAAAAAAATGATTTAAAGGAAATTAATGGTTAAGAACTGGAGAACCAAAATCATTAAAATAATTTCATGAAGTAAATTAATGATATTCAATTAAATGTGATTGGTTCGATATATCATAAATTATTCATATAAAAAAAGGGACCTTGAGGTATCAAGATGAAAAATTTAGTTAGAATAGTGCTGGAAGGTGCATACAGTAATTTCAAGAGGATTGTTTTTGCCTCGGACAGGGTCACTGACATGGAATTGCGAAGCCGCATCTTAGAAGGCCGAGTTCAGCCCACAGATAAAGTGGCAGAAATTTCCTGTATTGGCTGTGGGGGCTGTTCCAATGCCTGTCCTACCGAAGCCATCGACATGAAGGATCTGGATGAACCAGTAGAACTGATGGAGGGGCTGATGAAAACGCAGCTTCCGGTTTTAAACAGTGAAAAATGTGTGCACTGTTATTATTGTCATGATTTCTGCCCCATGTATGCCTTATTTGGAGAGGCGGGGACCATACACCCTAATGACGTGGGAGTGGTTGAATCAGATGTAAAAGAAATGTTAGAAAAACCAGTGAAGATTTCAGACGATAAATTGGTTTTCATTTCCCAATTCCTATCTGATAAAACCATAATAAAAAAGAGACAGGATTCTAAACTGGCTCAATTAGGCAAAGCCCTAAAATAATAACTCTATTGGCGGAGTAATGTGGAATATCTCCATTAAAATTATTAAATCAAAAAATCCTAAAAACCAAAATCCTAAAAAATCCATAAAATAACTAAAATCTGATAAAAACTAAAATTCAATAAATAAAATAAAAAAGAGGGATCAAATGAGCCTCAAATCATACTCAAGGGCTAGAGCGGTGCATGTGATGCTGGTTTACACCGGAGGATGCAATGGGTGCGATATAGAGATTGTAAATTCTATATTTTCACCTAAATACGATGCCGAACAATATAAAATATTTTTAACCTGGAACCCCCGGGAAGCAGATGTACTGGTGGTGACCGGTCCAGTAACTAAACACAATGAAAAACCATTAAAAGCGATATATGATGCTATTCCTGAGCCAAAGGCAGTAATTGCAGCGGGGGCCTGTGCTTTAATGGGTGGTGTTTATAAAAATATCCACGGAGACATCCCTTCCGAAGAAATTGCAGGGCCAGTCGATAAAATAATACCGGTGGCTGCTAAAGTTCCGGGATGCGCAGTACGCCCAGAAGATGTTCTTGCGGGTGCTGTAGCAGCATTACCTCTTCTATTGGAAGCTAAATAATCTTCCAAAGGAAATAATCATGGATATTATCCATTGATTAAATTTATCAATGGGTCAAAAACGGATAATTTATTATTGATCATAAAATTTGAAAAAATAACCGATGTTTAAAGTGTAAAAATTATCTTAAACACCAAAAACTAATTTAAGGTGCTTATAATGGATGAAGATAAAAAATCAAGCCGGCCGGGAGTCATAGAGACTGAAATCACCATGGGACCAGTCCACTCCGCCGCCATAGAACCCTATCGGGTGCGACTTTTCGTGGAAGACGAGATAGTTAAAGACGCAGAAATTACTGTGGGGGTTAACCATAGAGGTATAGAGCGTATAATGGAAGGTCTTCCTGTTGAAAAGGCTAATAGTCTCACAGAGAAGATATGTGGGATATGTTCCAACAGCCACATCTGGAATTCAGTTCTAGTGGCGGAGAAAGGTCTGGGAATTGAAGTTCCTGAAAGAGCAGCATATATCAGGGTGATTATGGAGGAACTGGAAAGATTACACAGCCATTTACTTTATTTGGCCCATGGAAACGAAGTTCTGGGTCATGAAACTTTTGCCATGCGTCTTTTCTATATCCGGGAGACGGTAATGGAACTGCTGCGTATGATTGGAGGCAACCGGGTTCAATACGGTGTATCTATCATTGGTGGTGTAAGGCCTCGCTGTGAATTGGATGAGATGAGAATCCAAAAAATTATCCAGGGAATGGACTATCTGGAGGAAAAAATAGCTGACTTTGCCGACAGATTTGTTTCTGATCCTATGGTAATATCCCGTATCACCGGCACATGTCCTATACCTAAAAAAGAAGCCCTCCGACTGGCAGTTTCAGGTCCCACTTTAAGGGCCACCGGGGTTGAGCTGGATCTACGTAGAGACATGAAAGAATATGATCCATTTGAATTTGATGTAATCACACAAGAAGGTGGCGATGTAAAAGCTAACCTGTTAATGAGGGTTCTGGAAAGTTTTGAATCTATAAAAATCATCCGTCAGGCAATTAAAGATCTTCCCAAAGGCCCTATTACGGACCGGTCCTGGGAGATGCAGGACACCGATGTTATAAAAAGTTATATTGAAGTACCTCGAGGTAGGTTGTACCATTCCTACCGGCTGGAAGATGGTCGGGTGAGAGGATCCATTGTTAGAACTCCATCCATGACTAATATTGGGGCCATGCAGTATGCCTGTATTGGACACCACATCACCGATGCCCAGTTAGGTATTGTGCAGTGTGATCCATGCTTTACTTGTACTGATAGGGCTATTCAGATCATTAAACTCTAAAATTCATAAATTTGTTACATATCATTTATGACAAGAATGTTTAGAATTATAAAAAATTGAGAAAAATCATTATTAATATTTAATATTAAAATTAAATTTCAAGTGATATTAGTTAATAATGCTATTTAATAGGAGATAAGGGCATGGAAGCTTCTACTATCATATATTCAACAGCGGCAGTTATTGGAACCATAATCGTGGCATTTATTGTCAGTCTGTGGCTTCCGGGAATTGAAAGAAAATTTGTACATGCAAGAATTCAACAGAGAATCGGACCACCTATTTCCAGTCCCGGATTCATGGCTCCTTTGAAGTTCTTTTTCAAGGAGACTATCACTCCCAATTCTCCGGTTCCCCGATTGTATAATGCACTTCCTTTGGTTGCCATATTATCCATATTCTTCATATTGTTATTCTTAATACCTCAAATGTACTTTTTAGGTGCTTTGGCCAGCGTGATAGCTATTGTTGGTCTTTTAAAGGTGGAAGAAGTTATTTATGTATTCATGGGATCACTTTCTCAATCAGTGATGTCCCTGAGCATGCCCTTCCCTGACGTAGTTAAAGGAGCCAAACATCAAAAGGTCACCCGGTCATTTTTAGAGAACTTGAGTTCACTCAGGGCATTCAGATTAATTGCATTTGGTTCATTCCCATTATATCTAGCCATATTTGTACCAGTAGCCATGGCAGGAAGTGTATTCTTGGGAGACATCGTATCCTACCAGCAAATCCATGGACCAATTCTATTCACAGTGGCGGGAGCTATTGGTGCCATAGTATTCTTCATGGGGTACATGATTCTCTTAAATGAATACCCCTTCGCTATTCTCAAGACCAAAGCCGATGTTATTGAAGGACCATACATGGAGTATGCTGCTAAATATCGGGCTTACAACTATATTGCCCGTGGCTTCTTGATGTTCGCATTGGGTGCTTTATTTTCAGTTTTATTTCTGGGAATACCACCTAACCTATTCAGTGTGGGAATACTGGTAAATATCGTGGTGGCTCTGCTCTTCCCTATATTCATGGCAGTGATGAGTGCATTTTCACCTATATTTACCAACAAACAGTTCTATCCAGTAGTAACGGGTCTTTCATTATTAGGGGTGCTGGCTATCATTGCAGCATTTATTTAAATCCCTAAATTAATTTATAGGGATATCAGCCATATTATAATTAAAATTAAATAAAATTGAGTAACTCTAATGAGTTAAATTTGATTAGTCATTAAAAATATATAATTCAGGTGATTGGATGAAATTTGTTGTTAGGCCTCACCATATCTTAAGTTTAGGCGGATATATTGTAGAAACAGAATTCCCTTACCGAAATCTTATTGTGGTTAATGCCACCCCTGAACCCATTAAATTGGAAGTTCCGGTGTTTTCTGAGGAATGGATCCAGGAACATCGTGATTTGGGGCTGGATATAATTCCAGTAACTGAGGAAGATAACTATCTCAGGATGTGGAGAAAAGAAAAGGCCCGATTGGAACAGATAAAATCGGAATTTGCATCAGATTCGCAATAGTTGACATTTTTTATTTGGAGTATTTCCTCCAAAATAGTTTAATTTTTCAAGTAAGATTAAGGAAGGTTTAACTTTTTTTGAGCTGTTAGATAATCATCTATTTTTCAGATTAGATTCCTTTTTTCCGATTAGATTAGGCATGGTTGTTTTAGTATGGTGGATTTTCAAAGGCATATGCGCAGAAGCGATAAACAAATAGATGATGTTTCCTTAATTCATTCTATTTTAAAAAAAGCACCGGTAATGAGATTGGCCTTATGTTATGGTGAAACACCATATATAATACCTTTAAATTTTGTTTTCCATACAATACCTCAGGATAATGGCATAATCTATCTGCATTCTGCTTTAAAGGGTCTAAAAATGGACATACTGCAAAAAAATAATAAAGTCTGTTTTGAGGTGGAAGACTCCTTAGAAATAGTAACCTCTGATAAGCCCTGTGATTGGGGTATGCGATACCGCACTGTAATAGGACATGGAGAAGCATCTTTTGAAAAAGATAATGAGGAGAAGAAAAAGATAATGGGATTATTCATGGCTAAATATTCTTCTATTGCTTCTGATGAATTTGATAAATCTCCAAACATGTTTGTTTACCCTAGCACGGTACTGGATTCAACCTGCTTAATCAAGATTGAAATAAAATCACTGACCGGTAAAAAATCAGGTTATTAATCAAGATTAGAAAAATCTTTCTGGGCAATTCTGTTATTTGGCCAAGATCTTTCTTTTTCCTTTTTCCTTTTCCTTTAGCTCTATCTATCCATCTATCTACCTATCTACTATCTATCTAGCCTCATCTCTCGGCATATATCCCTCTTTCTGGTTTTATTTATACTATTTCTCTCAGGTTCTAATTTACTTGCAGCGGCCAAATAACACCTATATTTTTACATTTTTGATTCTACTGATTCTCGGGTATTATGAAATTCTAAAATATCTTAAAGATTTATTATTAAAAAGACAAATCATTATATATAAAAAATTAATTTGCAACCTACTTTAACTAATTTAATCTATAATTCAGATATGATGTTATTTCAATGGGGTGTTTTTCATGGGCAAATTAGCCATTACTATTAAAACAATTGAACGTCCAGGAGTATTAAGTCAGATAACTGATTTGATAGCTCAAAAAGAGATTAATATAACCTATACTCATTTATATGTGGAGGAAGATGGATCTGGTTCTATCTATTTGGAACTGGAGGATTGGGATAATATAGACACTCTACTAGAGCAGATACGAAAAGCAGAACCAGTTAAACAGGTCATTGTTCACAAGTCTCTGGATGATATCTATGGAAAAAGAATCATAATCATCGGGGGCGGTGCCCAGGTGGCCCAGGTAGCCATGGGAGCCATAAGCGAGGCGGACCGGCATAATATCAGGGGGGAAAGAATCAGTATTGATACCATACCTCTGGTAGGGGAAATGGAACTTGCCGAAGCCGTTTCTGCTGTGGGAAGACTCCCCCGTGTAGGGGCACTGGTCTTGGCGGGATCCCTCATGGGCGGAAAAATATCTGATGCAGTGGAACGCGTCAAAAAGGAGCATCAGGTGGTGGTAATCAGTCTGTCCATGCCGGGCAGTGTCACCCAAAAGGCGGACCTGGTGGTCACTGACCCCATACAGGCTGGTGTTATAGCAGTTATGGCGGTGGCGGATACAGCAGTATTTGATATAAAAAGAGTACAGAACAAAAAATTCTAATTTTTTTAAAATTAGTTTAATTTTATATTTTTTTTAATTATCTTCCAGTTAGTCGTTAAATTAGATTGGTATGCCTTAAATTATATTAATTTAGATTAAATTAGCTATAATTAGTTTAAAACTTTTAATTATTTTATAAATAATTTTTTTCTTCAAAGAATTAAATAATAAAAATAATAATAAAAATAATTAAGCAATTGAATAAGAGTATTAACTCATTTCAATGGCTCTTATTATTCTACTAGCAGCATTTTTTAGTTCAGGGTCTTTTATATCTCCACTTTCTCTAATCTTAAGTGCAAGTTGCAGTACGCTACTCACATCAGAAGGTTTTAGGTTCTCGGCCATTTCCAGATAGGTCTGAGGTAAATCCTCATCTGCTTCTGCTTTCTTCTTTTCCATCATTTCCAAAAGCACGGTACAGGCACCCATCACACTGGAATCATCCATCTCTTCACATTTTTTAAGGAGCTCGTCTTGGTTCATTTTATCACCTGGAGTATTGTATTAATTTTTGTGTCCCGGGTAATTTATATTTTAGCATAGTCTTTAGGTAGTATCCTAAAAATTTACTTTGCCCGATCCCGAATATTGGATTATACTAGTCCGAAGTTTAAAGGTCAATCTTTCTTAAGTTTAAGGAAATTTTCGCTTTTCAAATCCCCTATAAAACCTATTGATCCTGGTGACAAATATTCATATAATCACATTTTAGGCATTTGTGCTGGTTTATTGAAATCTCAGGCAGGTTACCATGGTTCACAATATCTCTTATATGGTCCAGGATCATGAACAGCCCTTCTCTTAATTCAGAATCGATTATAACAGGCCGACGGTCATCGATTTTAATATAATCAATAAACCCTACCATAATGTCGGTATCAAATTCCTGCTCTATTAAAAGTGAATACGCGGCCAGTTCCAGGGCATCAGAATCCCAAACTCCTCTTAATGGCGGGTTCTTAGACTTTATGATTATGGGGTAATATTTTCCCTCTATAATCTCTATTTTATCCACGCTTCCGGATATCTGCAGACTTTTATCTCTCATCACATAACTCTGCAGGGAAGGGGGAAACATCATTTCTGCGATTTGAGATCCTTCCTTCTGAGTATTGTTCATGATTTTATTCACCTTGGAGGTCATTATCTGGACTTCTAAGCTCAAATAATTGTTCAAAATATTACGGACTTTTTCTAAATCAACCTCATCACCATTGTACGGTCCAAATCTTTCTAAATATTTTCCGATGAGTGAATTCACATCGTTGGCAAGAGCATCTTCAATCTGAGCACTATCCATATCTTTTTTCACCGTCCATAGATTACGCCGAAGTAGATCCTCAAAATCACGTAGGAACTGTTTACTGATATGAAAATTACCTGAATTATGGGGATTAGTTGGGTAATTATCCTTTAATTCTTTCTTTTTTTCGTTTTCTAAGTATTCATCATCTTCTAAATGGTATTTAAGATATAATTTAACTGGACAATAGAGATATTCTCCTATGGAAGAAACTTTAATGGACATCATCACACCTTTCTATTTGATATCCTATTATTAATATTTCTTAATTAATAAGTATTACTAATTTTTTAAAAAAATAAGAGAAAAAAATAAGGAGTGCCCCTCATTTAATTCTTCTAACAATTATTCTAAAATTATTTGTATAAAATTAATCTTCTAAAACCCTGATAAACATGCTTTTTTCCTGAACCACGTTCAGACTGTCTATTTCTTCCATAGCTTGTTTAATATTCTTTTCCAATGCTTCATGGGTCACCATGAATATGGGAACGGCCTGGCCATGGCTTCGTTTTTTCTGGGTTACTGACTCCAGACTGATATTGTAATTTCTTAAAATCTTAGAGATACGATATAGGACTCCCGGTTGGTCCAGGGCAGTTAAGCGGATGTAATATTTGGAAATAACATTGTCTAAATCTTTTATATTTTTAACCTGACTTTCTGGGGGTCCGTAGGGTATATTTTTTTGTGGATGATTAATAATATCCAGACAATCACCTAATACGGCACTGGCAGTAGGCATCATCCCGGCACCCTGCCCATAAAGCATAACCGGGCCCACAGCATCTCCTACAATATATACTCCATTGAAAACATCGTTAACTGAGGCCAGCAGGTGATCTTGTGGTATCAGGGTAGGGTGTACCCGAACTTCCAGTTCACTATCCACTTTTCGGGCAATTCCCAGTAATTTTATCACGTATCCTAACTCTTCAGAGGCAAACTGGATGTCTTCGGGGGTGATACGTGTGATTCCCTCTACATGGAAATTTTCCTGTTTTACATATTCGCCGAAACCCATTATGGTGAGTATAATTAATTTCTGGGCAGTATCGTGCCCTTCTATATCAAAAGTAGGGTCTTGCTCAGCATAACCTTTTTCCTGAGCTTCCTGGAGGACTTCTTTAAATTCCAGTCCTTCCCGACTCATTTTAGTTAATATGTAGTTGGCGGTCCCATTGATTATTCCGTAAATGGATT
Source organism: Methanobacteriaceae archaeon UBA587 (assembly GCA_002504725.1). GTDB lineage: Archaea > Methanobacteriota > Methanobacteria > Methanobacteriales > Methanobacteriaceae > UBA587. The sequence continues at coordinate 37,247 of DATN01000007.1, forward strand.
CCATATGGTTAGCCGCCAGGGATTCATTTAGTGGTTGCAGGACCGGTATTCCTCCACCGACACTGGCCTCAAAACAAATACGAACTCCGTTCTCCTGGGCGGCTGAATTTAATTCCTCCCAGTGCTTAGCCAGTAAGGCTTTATTGGCACTCACCACATGCTTTCCATTTTCCAGGGCCTTTAAGATGAATGTTCTTGCGGGTTCATAGCCTCCCATAAGCTCTATGACAATATCTATCTCCGGGTCTTCCAGGATATCATTGATTTCAGTAGATAACTTTTCAGGGGCAATTTCTACTCCCCTGGGGGTGGTGATGTCCAGATCCACCACTTTTTTCAGATTTACTTCTTTCCCAACTTTTTTTTGTATTAAATCAATATTCTCATTAAATATGGCCACTACCCCAGAACCTATGGTCCCAAAGCCAATCAGACCTACGTTTATGGTATTTTTATCCATATAAATTCCTCAAATAACTATTTTTAATAAGATGCCTATTTATTATTCTATTTTTAATAATACCTTTAATAATGCCCGTTACAAGTGCCATAGAAATATATTTATCCCCGGGAAAGGGGTATTGATAACTATTTGCTTGTTATGGTTGAAATAAAAATTCTATTTAAATCATGAAAAATATACGCGGGCATTTATTAATTATTTTTAATTATTTTTTAATTTAATTTAATATCTAAAATCATTTAATTCTATTTAATCTAATTTCAGTTCTAATGTATTTTCGTGAGATTTAACTTAAATTTTCAGGCAATCTTTTCAGTTTTATGAATTCATTTAGAGACTCTCTGGTGGTTCCTACAATCACCCGGTAACCAGCATCAGGCCCCATAACCTTTTCCAGTTTACCCCTCACCATAATTTCCTCTCCTTCCACAGCCTGCCCGGCGTAAGTATGGGTGAAGGAAGCTATCGTGTTAATAGGTACTTGTGGGCCGTCTATAATCTCCACATCCGTTACCTCATAGACCGCCGGGTTATCAAATGCAGCCAGAGCATCAGAAACCGTACATTCCAGGGTAACATGTTCCAGGGGCTGGTAAGTGGTGTCTCCATAAGTTCCGGTAATCTCATCCCATTCCCGGGTGGCCAGTATGTCAAATAAGGTGCCGTTTATAACACCCCGGTTATTTTTCCGGTTTTCATACCAGCAGAATTCTTTAAAACTCAGAGTATCGTCCTTTATTCGTTTATCATAGATTTTTTGCCAGTATTCATCGCTAATGCTGCTGAATACGTCCTGATCTTTAATTTCATTAAAGAGATGCATGGCCCGCCGGTGGTTAGCCAGTCCATAAACCACAAAATCAATATCAGAATGGTGGGGATTATATAGTCCCGGTAAAATGGATCCTGAAATTCCCAAACTTTCATAGGGTATCCCGGCACCCTCATGGAAGGTATGGGCAATAGTTATCACTTTTTGCAGTAATGGTTCCATGGGCTCGCTGTTCATAATCTCCTGCAGGCGTTGATGGGGCCTTAGGATCTCTTTTACTTTGTCCTGGGGTACTCCCATCATTTGCACCTGGGTATTCTCACAGTCAAAGAGATATTCAGGATAATTTTCTTTTAAAAAAGAGTAAGCCTGTTCGGAGTCTACTTTAGAATATCTTTTATTATTCAGGGATCTGTCGCCATGGGGGTCGGGCACATAACGCAGAAATGCCAGTATACGGTCTTCAGGATGCAGGTAAGATGTGGTGGCAAAAAACAAATCATCAGAGGTGTAAATGAAATCTCGTGGTCGGGCTTTGATAGATCTGGCTTTCATAAATAATTAAGTGGTAGAGGACACTATTAAATATGTAAGATAATATGCTGGTCAGTAGAATTATACCGGGCAGGGATCTCAAGGAAGATATACAGGACCTGCAGCAAAAAAACAGCTTAAAAGCAGGGATGGTTATCTGTGCAGTGGGCAGCCTGAAAGAAGCTGTTTTAAGAATGTCTAATGAAGAAATAAAACATTTTAATGGTCCCTTAGAAATCGTCTGTGTCCAGGGAACAGTCTCTCCCCAGGGGGTCCATGTGCATCTGGCGGTTTCGGATGAAAATGGCCAGGTATGGGGTGGTCACCTTAAGAAGGGCTGTATGGTGCATACCACGGTAGAATTATGTATTTTAGAATATTATGGTGTATTTAGGAGGGAAATGGATTCTGCAACTGGTTTTAAAGAACTGGTAGTCGATTAAACCCCTTCTAGGATATTACACCAATCCCATATTTTATTTATCATAATGCTTTAACTAAACCTAATAAAATTCAAAAATGATTAAAAAGTTCAATTATTAATCAATTGATACATCTCCCTCAGAGAGTGAAGGGATCATATCCAACTCCGGTATAAAATAATCAATTTATCTAAAAATATCTTTAAGGTAGAGGCATAAACTATGCAAATGATTCATCAACATTTAAAGAAAAACTTATGTTATGATGGCAGTCCCATACAACCCCTGTGGGCATTGGATAAACATGGCATAAAGGGTTCCAGTATCGTGACCTGGGTGGGTCCCATGTACATTGAACCACAGAATATAGTGGATGTGGAAGATGTGGGTCTGGAAATAAAATCAGATAGGATGGTCCATTTTATTGTGGAACATTTTGACTGTCAGCCGGCGGATATAAGGACCTGCTATCATCGCCAGAGGATACTGGTTATGTTATTAAAAGACCAGCTCCAGGAGATGGGTATCTACTGCACCCGCTCCGGGGATGACCTATTTGTGGATTCTGGAAAACTCACTGTATCCATAGCCACCGTTTCTCCCACCAGCATGAAGATACACCTGGGAATGAACATCACCAGTGAGGGCACCCCGGAGGACGTGGAGACCAGGGGTTTTCTGGAATGTAAAGATTCCTTGCAGGAAGAACATATAATACAAATTATACATAATGTTTCTAAAGCGTATATTCGTGAAATAGAGGATATTGAGAAGGATATAACTAAAACCAGGAGCTTTTATTAATTATATGCTTTGCTTATTTTAATAAATTATTTCTATTATCCTTTCGGTTATCATCATCTCTATTATCAAATTCTCTTATTCCCTTAAAATTAAGTGGGATTTATTTATATCAAAATCAAATTTTAATTGAATTAAAATTCGAATATATCAGAATTTTATCCAAAATTTAATCAAATTTTAATTCATAAATAATTCAACCGATCACTTTAAAAATATTAATTCACCGAATTTTAATTCATCAATTAGTTCCCTAGGAACAATTTAATCGAATAAAACTGGATTTTAAATAATTATAAAATATTATAAAATAAAAATTTAAACAACTAAATACAGGTTATCACATGAAAATAGTTATAAATGGTATACATGCTAATTTAAGATTTTCTGCAGCGCATATGATTCCGGAACACGATTCCTGCGGTTGCATACATGGACATTCCTATATCGTGGATGTGCAGGTGGAAGGGGAGCGCAGTGGAAAATTTGGTTTTGTGGCTGACTTCAAGGAAGTGAAAGGTATCGTGCGGGAAGTTTGCGCTGATCTGGATCATAAGGTTCTGCTTGCCCTGGAAAACGAATTTATCAACTTCAAATCCATAGGTGATTCAGTGGAATTCACCATTGCCGGTAAGGAATACAAATTACCTGCCGAGGACTGCCGACTACTGCATCTAAAATCCACCTCTGCCGAGGATCTCTCGGAATATTTTGCCCACCGGGTTTTTGACCGGTTACAGGAAAAAGGCGCCGAAATATCCAGTGTACAGATTTGCGTAAATGAGGGCATAGGACAAGGGGCATTTTTCACTAAAAGTATTTAATAGGTCTCTCTAGAGGAATTAAATAATAATAAACCTTATATGCTGGTGAATTTAATTAAATTTGAAAAAATTTTGAAAAATCAGGAGATATTCTCTGAAATTTAATCATAGAATATTCTAAAGAATTCAAGGAAAATCTCGAAGCTATTTTTCAAAATTGTAAATAAAAACTAAAAAAGGCCCACTATGAAAGCACCTATCATGGAAGTATTTTCCAGTATTCAGGGAGAGGGATTATTAATTGGCCGGAGACAGATATTTGTCCGATTTGCTGGCTGTAATTTAAACTGTACTTACTGTGATACTCCCGAGAGTAGAGATCCCCAGGCAGGAACCCAGGTATCCCTGCAAGAACTGCAGAAAAAGGTCCATAATATACTCACCCCTGATTTTCATTCCATTTCTTTTACCGGGGGAGAACCACTCCTGCAGGCCAATTTCATTAAAAATTTTCTGGAAGAAAATGACTTTAAATCCCTATTAGAGACCAACGGATCTTTACCTAAAGAAACAAAAAAAATAGCAGAGCTTATTGATTATGCTTCCGTTGATATTAAGCTTTCTGAACATTTTAAGGACATGAATGTGGATGATCTTTGGGCCAGAGAGATGGAATCTGCAAACATTTTAATAGAAAAAGGTGCAAAGGTATATTGTAAAGTAGTTGTGTTACCTTCTACAAATGTAGACACTCTGAGACTTGTGGCCCATTATATAAAAAGGGAAATCTCGGATTCTTCCCTGGTTTCCATGGTAATTCAGCCGGCCAGTCCCTTAGAGTATTGGGTTCAACACACTCCTCGTCTATTCAGGATGTCTGAGATAGTAGGGGAAAAACTTGATGTATTGACCATACCCCAAGTGCATAAACTTCTAAATGTAAGATAGGAGGTTTTCATATGGAAATGGAAACTAAAGTGACAGTACACGACGCTATGACCTCAAATGTGGTCACCATAGATCCAGAAATCAGCGTTGCCCACGCAGCCCTGCTCATGACCAAAATGAAACTGGGTAGTTTAATTGTGAAAAGCAATGCTGTACCAGAAGGAGTAATTACTGAAAGTGATATCATTCGAAAAGTAGTTTCCAAAGACTTGAAGGCCAGCGAAATCACTATCCGAGAAGTAATGACTACTGATCTCATTAGCATAGCTCCGGGAAGAGAACTCAATGAAGCAGCTCGTTTAATGGCTAAAAACAGTATTAGAAGATTGCCTGTAGTGGAAAATGGTGAACTGGTAGGTATACTAACCTCAACTGATGTTATGGTAGTTTCACCAGAACTCACTGAGATACTGGTGGTAAACGCCCGTATTGAAGAGAATAATGTGAGTTATTCCCCACAGGACATACCTGTACCGGGTGAGTGCGAAGTCTGTGGAAACTTCATGGAGTATTTAGACGAATATGATGGTAAATTTGTATGTGAGGAGTGTAAAGAGGATTTAGAGGGTGAATAATTTGAATGTGGAAGAGGTTATGACCTCCAACCCGGTCACTGTTTCTATGGACGCTGCTGCCACCAGAGTGCGTTCTATTTTCCGGGAAGAGGGCTTCCGCTGCATCCCTGTGGTATCTGGACATCGTCTGGAAGGTTTAATTACCAGAGGGGATATCTTAAACATCTCTGCTACTAAATCAAATATCGAAGCTCGGGGTTTAATGGAACAAGCTAAAGTTGTACTGACTCCAGAATCAGATATTCTGGAAGCAGCCAGTAAACTTATATTTTCTGAAGAGATTCAAGCCCCTGTGGTGGAGAACAGCGAAAATTTTAAATTGGTGGGAATATTAAGTGTGGTTGATATTCTACGAGGAATCTTAGAAGAAGGCCTGGTGCCTCATAAGAAAACTTTGGGGGATATAATGACCAAAAACGTCGTTAATTGCGACTTCCAAGACATGGTTTCCAAGGTGTGGAATCAAATGGACCAGTCTGGTTATTCTGGTTTGCCTGTACTAAAGAAAGGCAAATTAATTGGGATAATAACCAGAAAAGACCTGATAAACTCGGGTCAAGCACGCATTGGCAAGGAGTCGGACCATAGCAAGCGATCAATTGCTGTGGAGAAGATCATGAAGACTCCGCCGGTGGTAGGTACATTGGACATGCCGGTGAATGAAGCCGCGGGTTTACTGATCCAGAATGATATTGGACGATTGCCTGTGGTGGAAAAACCAATGTATGTGAAAAAAGAACCAAATAGATCTAAAGAAGCAGATTTAATTGGAATAGTTGCAAGAGAAGACGTTTTGAGGTCGTATGTAACTTGATTTTAAACAAACACCACTCAGAAAGACTGGATTGCTTTACTACTAATTTTAGAGAGCAATCATTTAAAGAAAATTCATTTTTTAACATTTTTCAGAGTTACTGCTATAACACTGACGTCCTTGCCATCTTTCCAAATATTAAAAATATTAATTCAATTATTACAAAAGGCAGGTCAAAAGGCAGGTGTGATGAACCGGGTGATTATAAAAATTGCCTGATGGACAAAATAACATGAAAATATGGAGTTTATGAGATTTAAATGATTATAAAACATTTAAACTTGATTTAAAGTTCATTCAATTACATAAAATATGTATATCTCGTAGAGGTGTATGAATGAGACAAAAGAACACCATGAGTAAAGTAAGGTCCATGGATCGTGGACCCATAGAGTTTGAGAGTAGAACTTTCGAACATGATGGCGATGTCATGAGCATTGCCAAAAAAGAAGTGGTAACCATCCCTCAGACAGCCACTATTAAAGAAGCCGCGGAGATAATGGTAAAAAACAAATTCAGAAGACTGCCCATTACCAATCCAGGTACTGGTAAACTTCTGGGTATCGTAACCTCCATGGACATATTAAACTTCTTAGGAGGGGGAGATAAATCCAAACTCCTGGAGGAAAAATACGAGGACAACTTTTTAGCGGCCATCAATGAATCTGTAAAAAAAATCATGACCCGGGAGGTTCATTACATCACTCATAAAGACTCCATCGATGTAGCAGTAAATAAAATGATGGAGTATGGTGTAGGGGCACTACCAGTATTAGGTGCAGAACAGGATCTGGTGGGAATAGTATCTGAAAGAGATCTGGCCTTAATCATGGCAGGAGTGGTCACCGATGAACTGGTGGAAGATTTCATGACTTCCAAAGTAATCACCACCACACCGGGAACTCCTATTGAGGGCGCCTCTAAAATAATGGTGCGAAATCGTCTGCGGAGAATTCCAGTATTGGGAGAAGAGAGAAGAACTCCCCACCCGGAAAATGAAAAACTGGTGGGCATAGTCACCTCCACCGATATTCTGGAGTTCTTAGGAAACAGCAAAGCTTTTGGCTCCCTGGTTTCTAACAGCGCCCAGGAAGTCTTAAATGCTAAAATCACGGAAATAATGGAGAATGAAGTTATTACCACCACCCCCCAAACCAGACTAGGGGACGTTTGTGAATTAATGGAAAAAGAAGGAATCGGAGGAATGCCTGTAGTTAAAAACGGTGATTTACAGGGAATTATCACAGAAAGTGATTTGCTCAAAGTAATCCAAAAATAGTCCATTAATTGATCTTAGAACTTTAGAATAAGCAAAATAATTCTGGAAATCCTATATTAAACATAGGTACAGGTGATTTAATGAAAGTGAAAGACGTAATGAGTGATGAAGTAGTGGTAATGCAGGATACCCAACAGGTAGCATATGCCCGGAATCTCATGCTTAAACATGGATTCAGCCGCATTGTAGTGGTAAACCAGCAAGGAAATCCCGTGGGAATTGTAACAGAAAGGGATATCACTCAAAAACTAAGGGGAAATGGACCCACCTGGAGGAGAAGACCCATTGATAAAATAGCCATCAGCAGGGTGATGAACAAAGACCTGATTACGGTATCTCCTGGCGAGAACGTAAAAGAAACAGTGGAGTTAATGCTAAAAAACGATATCAGTTCTCTTCCTGTAGTAGATCAGGATGGTCTGGCCGGGATAATAACCAAAACGGATCTCATGCGGGTGTACAATGACAAATGCACCGGAAGATGGAAAGTCTCTGATCTGATGACCTCTGAGGTGATTACTGTGAATGAGAACCACGCCATTACCCATGTCATCAGTTTAATGGAGGAAAATAAGATAGGGCGTATTGTGGTTATCCGTGATAATGAGCCAGTGGGCATGATAAGCTCTGAAAATATCTCCTTTGCCCAGGTGGATGATCCGGAAACCGGGGTGAATGTGGAGCGGATCTACTTTGTACGGCCAGTTGCAGAAGGTGAGGAAAACAGGAACGCCCGTACCATATCCATGCTAACTGCTGGTGATATCATGACTCAGGATCTGCAGGAACTCCAACCCGATAATGATGCTTCCCAGGCCGCTGAACTAATGATAGAAAAGGATATCAGTGGTTTACCTGTGGTAAATGACGGGGAACTGGTGGGGATACTCACCAAAACCGACATAATAAAGGGCATTCAGTAAAGCAGGAAAACTCCTGTGATAATGAATTTTAATGAAAATAAACGGTTTAATCAATAATAAATAGTAAAATAATGGATATAAATGGTTCTTAATTAAAATAAGAATCAAGGGGATATTTAAAATGCGAGTAAAAAATATAATGTCAAGCGATGTCGTGGTAGTAGATAAAGACCAGAATGTTTGTGACGCCCTCCGAATCATGAAAAAACACAAATTATCCCGACTTCCTGTGATAAACACCAATAACGACCATGTAAAAGAACTGGTGGGTATGGTAACTGAAAAAGACATTGCCATGAAACTGGGTTCATCCAAATATGGTAACATGGCCCCTTCACACTTCCATGTATCCACGGTAATGAGTAAAGAGGTAATTAAAGTGGACATGGAAACAGACCTGGGAACCGCCGCCAATATGATGCTGGAAAACCATATCGGTGGCATGCCCGTAATAGAAGATGGGGAAATGGTGGGAATGGTCACCAAATCCGACTTCATTGACACCTGCCGGGGTAAAGCATACGAGAACCAGGTGGTGGAAGAGGCCATGAGCACAGAACTCATCACTGTGGCACCTTCTGATAGGATAGTCCATGCCCGGCGCCTGATAATCGATGCCAAAGTGGGTCGGCTTCCAGTCATGGAAAACGAGGAGATAGTGGGCATAATAACTGCCAAAGACATAGCCAAATCCATGACCTCCTTCCGAAAAGTGGTACCAGACAAACACAAAGCCGCCCGGATAAGGAACTTGCTGGTGGAAGACGTCATGACCCAGAATGTGCAGAACATACTGGCCACGGCCAACATCACCCAGGCCGCGGAAATGATGCTGGAACACGGCTGCAGCGGTTTCCCGGTGGTGGATGAAGACCAGAATACAGTGGGCCTGATAACCAAAACTGATTTACTGGATATAATAGTGGAGATGGAGGGGGTACGCTAATCTTTCCCCGGATAAAGTGCCCCCACTGCGGGGCCCAGATGAAATTAGACTGGCGGAGGGATAATTCCCTCACCAATTTTTTTTATAACTGTCCCCAGTGCGAACTGAGTTCCCATATTTCCATAGAGGACTTTCTGGAAGAAAAAATAGAGAAAAAGCTGGGAATAAAAGCAGATAAACTGGAAACTGCTATTAAAAGAGGTAACATTAACTTTTTTCATTCTTTAGGGATTCCCACCCTGCAATTCCGCAAAGACGTGGGTCATATGGAATCCGGGACCCTGGTCTATCTTTCTGACCAGCTGGAGGTCATCCGGGGGTTCCCCAAGATCCGCAGAACATTACTACTTTCTCCCACAGTGAAACTTCACTTTAAAGATAAAGTGGCAGTGGAGGAGAAGATGAATGGTTACAATGTGCGTATTGCCTGTGTGGGATGTTCTGATGATGAATCAGACTCCTCATCTGAGCTGAATATCATCGCCCTCACCCGGGGAGGATACATCTGCCCCTTCACCACCAAGAAAGCCCAGGACCTCATGGATTTAGCCCCCTTCTTCAGGGACCATCCGGAACTGGTAATCTGTGGAGAGATGGTGGGCACAGATAACCCCTACGTATCCCAGTATTACCCCGAGATTGGTAAACTGGGTTTCCGGGTGTTTGACATCCGTCACAAACTCACCAACCAGCCCTTAACGGTGCAGGCCAAACGGGACATTTTAGAAGAATACGGCCTGCCACCGGTGAATTTATTTGGCATATTCTCTGCTGATGAGGCGGCAGAAGAGCTGAAAAAGATCATAAAACAGGTTGGTCTGGAGAGGAGGGAGGGGGTGGTAATGAAGGATCCTCTCATGGAGATTGCTCCCCTGAAGTACACCTCATCCCAGGCCCATGACCGGGAGGTTAAATACGCCTTCACCTATCCCTTTGACTTTGGCCGGGCCTTTTTCTTCTCCCGGGTAATAAGGGAGGGATTCCAGGCCTATGAGATGCAGGAATCTGAGGAAGAGATCCGGCAGCGGGCCCAGAGGATGGGTGAATCCATTATCT
>DATN01000007.1:47801-71173 GCA_002504725.1 Methanobacteriaceae archaeon UBA587
GATGGTCAGGCCACCATACGGAGGATATACAATTCCACCACCGATAAAACCCGGAATTACCTTAATGGGGGCCTGTACTGAGTAAGTAAGAGCGGAATTCTTATTTTTCATTATTTTTAACTTTTAATAAAAATCCGGGATAGAAAATAAACCAACAACATTTCTAAACAAATTGCTGCACAATTATTGTTTAGGAGACTATTTCTTATTTCTATTAATTTTTTTTTTTATTTGAAATAGGAATTTTATTATCAAAATAAATAAAACAAAATCTTATCNNAAGAGTTGAATTCTTATTTTTTATTTTTTTTAATTTTAATAAAAATTTCTGATAGAAAATAAAACCAACAATTATAAACAAATCTTGCACACTTAATGCTTAGGAGACTATTTTCTATCTCTATTATTTTTTTTATTTGAAATAGAATTGTAAGAATAAATAAAACAAAATCTTATCAATTTTAACAAAACTTTATGGAGTCGATACCAGTTTTTATTTTATTTAAATAGAATTTATATTAATAACAATAAAATCAAATATAATTTATCAAGATACGTATCAGATTATTAAGATTATTCTAATTAATGGAGGGTAACTAATTAGCGGAAATAAAACTCACAAGATCGCCTATTTTGGACCGGCAGGAACCTTTACTGAAGAAGCAGCCTCCCTTCTGGAGGGGGAATTACTGGCCTTTGATTCCATAATTGAAGTCCTGGAAGCGGTGAAAACCGGAGAAGTAGAAAAAGGGGTGGTGCCCATCGAGAACTCCATCGAGGGGCCGGTGGGGGTCACCCTGGATTTACTGGCCCAGGACTACCACCTCCACATTGAGGATGAGATCATCCTACCCATCAGCCACAACCTGCTGGTGAATAAGGGGGTTACCATGGAAGAACTGGACTCGGTGTACTCCCATGCCCAGCCCCTGGCCCAGTGCCGGATTTTCCTGGAGAAACTGGGTCTGCGCACCCACTCCACATCCAGTACCGCGGCGGCTGCCCGCTTCATCAAGGGAAAAAGAAATGCAGCGGCCATTGGAACCCGGAGGGCCGCAGAACTCTACGGTCTGGAGATCATAGCCCGGGACATCCAGGACTTTGCCCACAACATGACCCGCTTCATTGTACTGGCCCAGGAAGACCACACCCTGACTGGTAAAGATAAGACTTCCATAGTCTTCTCCCTGTCTGATGACTGTCCCGGGGGACTGTATGATATCCTGGGACTTTTCGCCGCCGAGAACATCAACCTCACCAAGGTGGAGTCCCGTCCCACCAAGCAGGGACTGGGGAAGTACATATTCTTTGTGGACTTTAAGGGGCACCGCCGGGAGGATAAAGTGGATAACATAATCCAGATGATCAAAGAGAAAACCCCCTTCTTAAAGGTCTTAGGTTCCTATCCCAATGAATCCGAGATATTCAATCAAAAATAGCCTTGATTTAATTTATTTTCAGGTAAATTAATCAATTCAATTATTTATTTTTAATAATTTTATTTAAAAATAGAAAAAAAAGAAAGAGGGATTATTTTTTTGCTAATAATTCTTTCTTGAATTTTAATGCAAGTTCAAATTCGGGATTTATTTCCAGGGCTTTATCATAACATTTCATTGCTTCAGGATAATTTTCAAGTTCTATAAAAACAAGTCCTTTATTAAACCACACGTCTTCAAGTTGAGGATCTATATTTAAAGCAGTATCATAACAGCGTATAGCTTCATGATATTTTGCAATGTCTTTAAAGGTGCTTCCCATGTTATTCCAAGCTTCAATTTTCCCAGAATCTAACTTTAAAGATTTATTATAACTTTCTACAGCTTCTTGATATTTTCCGAGTTCTCTAAGGGAGGTACCTTTGTTATACCATAAATCAGCATCATTAGGATTAATTATTAAAGCATTATTATAACATTCTATTGCTTCTAAATGTTTTTCAAGTTTTGCAAGAACTACTCCTTTATTATTCCACGCAGCAAAATGTTTTGGATCTATTTTTAGAACTTTATCAAAGGAGTTAATTGCTTCTTCATACCTCATAAGTTCTACTAAGGCAATACCTTTAAGATACCATGCAACAGCATGTTTTGGATCTATTTTTAGAATTTCATTAAAGGAGTTAATTGCTTCTTCATACCTCATAAGTTCTACTAAGGTAATGCCCTTATTGTTCCATGCGTCAACAAAGTGTGAATCTAATTCTAAAGTTTTATTATAAGCATTTAAAGATTCTTCCTTTTTTCCAAGTTCTGCTAAAGCTACACCTTTACCATACCATGCTTTGGCATAGGTTGAATCTATCTCTAAAATAATTTTTTCATAACATTCCAATGCTTCCTGATACTGGCCTTTGTTAGAGAATTCATAAGCTTTTTTAATAACTGATTTCTTGCTTGATCGGTTGAATAGGCCCATGGTCTGCTCCAAATGTTAGTTTTTATCGTGATTTTTTTCTAAAAGTTCTTTTTTGGCTTCTAAAGTTGGTTGAAAATCGGGATATATTTCTAAAACTTTATTATAACATTCCATAGCTTCTTGATTTCTTCCCATTTCTTCAAAAGCAAACCCTTTATTATGCAATGCATAAATATTAGTTTGATCTATCTTTAATGCTTCATTATAAGATTCTACTGCTTCTTGATTTTTCCCTAGTTCTTGGAGGGAGTCTCCTCTTCCTATAAATGCGCTAATTAGTTGAGGGTTTATTTTAAGAGATTTATCGTAGGATTCAATTGCTTCTTCATATTTTTCCAGTTTTTCTAGAACTTTTCCTCTATTATCCCAAGCATAATCATCATTTGGATCTATCTGCAATGCTTTGTTGAATGAATCTAATGCTTCTTGATAGTTCTCCAACTTCCCTAAAATGTTTCCTCTGTTATTCCAAGCATCATTATTGTTTGGATCGATTTCTAGAGATTTATCATAACATTTCAGGGCATCAGGAAACTTTCCCAGGTTTAATAATGCATTAGCTTTTCCATACGTGGCTTTGGAGTCTAATTTTATTACAAGAGATTTATCATAAAATTCTAAGGCTTCAGAATAGTTACCTTGTTTTTCTAAGCTAATTGCTTTGTTTATAAGCACATCAAAATTTTCGGGATCTAATTCTAAGGCCATTTCAAAACATTCCAGTGCTTCACTATCAAGTCCAAGACGACTTAACATTATTCCTTTAGCAAACAATATATCAATGTTTTCATGGTCTTTTTCCAGGATTTTATCATAGCATTTCAGTGCTTCGGTGTATTTTTCATGATCAACTAGTTTATTGGCTTTTTTAATCAGTGATTTCTTGTTTGATTGGTTGAATAGGCCTATAATAACACATCCTACACAATTTAGACAAGTATAAAAATAAAATAAAAATAGAAAAATTAGTTAATTCTCATTTAAATAAGAAAAATCAGGTTAAAACCCATTTAGTCCCGGTTTTGGTAACTGTTTTATATTTCCACACTGCTACCCAGCGATACTTCCATTTTCCACGTACCTTCTTCCAAGGTTTTTTCACGTAGGTCTTTTTCCATTTGACCTGTACGGTGTAATTGTATTTCACGGCCTGGTAGATGTTGTATTGTTCACTGTAGATTGCTGAAGCTTCACCATTGCTGTTAACTGCCATGAATTTCAGCAGGGTGCTGGTGTTGAGGTAGATGGATCCGGTGTATGCCGTGCTGTTGTTGCTGGGGCTGCTGCCGTCGGTGGTGTAGTAAATCACTGATCCGCTGCGTCCCTTCAGATAAACCTTCTGGGGGGCATAATAATTGCCTCCGGCGGGGCTGGCTAGCACCTTGGGAATCACCAGGTTATCCAGGGCATTGATTAATGCTTTGCTATCACTCACTTTCCTGCTACTGGTGTCGTAGCGGTAACTCTCATAGACTATGGTGGGTATCCCCTTACTGGCTATGGGTACCGTTACATAGGCGGTACTGGTGGCTTTTGGGGGGGAATATACCACTAGGAATGGCATTTGTTTGATTATTTCTTTGCTGTATTTCTTGGTTAAAGTTGAGCTGGAAATAGGGTACAGGAATCTGCTGTAAGCGTAACCACTGGTTTTATAACGGTTTTCATGCGCATCGATAACCAGCACAGGATTCTCCTTGATTACATCAGGGACCACGAATTTCTGGGCCAGTAACTGCCCATTCATTCTTCCCTTATCATTATTGGAGGCGTCCCTGGTCACATGGACCGTGTACAGGATGTACCTTTTGGATAGATTCTGGGAATTGGTTTTCAGATAATTGGTTATGGCAGTATGGGTCCCGCTTTCCAGGGGATGCACTCCCACGATAACTGCTATGGTGTCTTCCGAGCTCTGGTTCCCGTAAATATCTTTATTCACGTAACCATAACTGGTGTTCCCGATCTGGGTGGCGAAACTGACGCCCATTACTGAGAAGATTATAAAAAGAAATAAAAATAATCCCATAATTTTTTTCATATAATATTCACCTTGATTTCTTGATTAGTGATATTGGTTTAAATAATTTCTGATTTAATTTTCATACTACGACAGGCAGTTTTAATTTAATTAATTTAGATCATATTCGCCTATCATATCATTGATCTTAGGGGCCCCTTCATGATCAGCAATAAATTATATAATATGTAACCACCAATCTTATTGTAACAAAATATCCTTAAACTGAATTATTATTAAATTGTTTAATATGATGCCTTAGGGATGTTTTTAAAATAAGATGAATATGTAGATTCATATCCTAAAATGGAGATGATCAAGATTAATGATAAGGAAAAGCTCTTGGCTGCTTTAAGGGAACTGGATGCAGATCTGGAAGCAGGAAACATTTCCAAAAGAGCTTATAAATTTCAAAAGAATGAATTAACTCAGCAATTGGACACTTTGGAGGCAGCGGAGAGGATCCGGAGACTTCAGGGTAGAAAAACTGAGGAGAAGACCCTTGATTACTGGTCACAGAAGAGTAAACAAGATAAGGACCAGGAAGAGAAGGAAGAATTAATTAAAAAGTATGTTACTACACCTGAACCGGTTGTTGCTAAGAAACAATCAACTAAGGAAAGTATGCCTCGTTTAGGTATATTTGCTGCCATTTTCCTGGCAGTGGCTTTCTTTGTAGGAGGAGGGTTTGGTGTTTATCTGTTTAACTTACCATCTACTGAAGATCAAGGCCCCGTAATGGTAAATGAAAGTGCATTTCCCACTTTTAATAATTCGGCCAATGTAACCACTTATAATAAGACGGTAACTAATACTACATCTGTCCCCACCAGTAATTCCACCGGGGGAACCAGTGGAGGAACCGGTGGCGATGACGGCGGTGATACTGGTGGAAGTACTGGAGGTAATACCACCGGTTAATTATTAAATTTCTAATTTTTTTCTAAATTCTTTTAATAAGAGGTAGATCCAATGAAAAAATATTTTTTAGCCCTGTTAGTTATTTCTATAATCACTTTCACTTCGGGTTGTACTTCCTCAGATGACAATACCAACACCACCAAGACTCTGGATCAGAATAATATCTCATTTACTTATCCAGCCACCTGGGTTTTAGGTGAATCTGAGGTAAATGGTACCATAGCAGCAGTAGCTGATCCCAACTCGGTTAACAGTCAAACGGGATTTGCAGAAACCGTGGTTACTGTAGAAGTTAAAAACCTCAGCGGTACCATGGATGCCATGTATGCCCAGAACTACGCCACCCTATTTAATAATTCCAGTTACCAGAGGATATCCGAGGGTAATTTGACAATCGGTGATATACAGGCCCTGGAAAACGTGTACACGGTGGACTACAACGGGGTAAAAAAACAGCAGCGCGCCGTCTGGATTGAAAAGGATGATCAAGTGTATGTGATTTTATGCTCGTCCCTGGCAGATCAGTTCGAAAAAGAGAAGAACAACTTTGATATGATAGTGAATAGCTTTAAATTCACTTAATCTATCAACATTTTCTTTTTTTTCAAAATTCTAATTTTCTGGATTTTTTATTATAATCTCTGCTATCTTTTTATTTTAATAAAATAGGAATATTTTGTTTCAGGTGGAACAATATACACTATTCTTAAAAACCAATTTAATAGTTTATTTTTGTATTTTAATGTTTTTTTAAGGATAATTGATAATAATAATTCTAGGATAAGTTTTTTTGCTTTAGGGATGGTATAAAGTATAAGTTTATATGATGAGAATATCAATAGAATTATAATAATAGGTCACTATCATAGAAACACGATTCTTAACTGGTCATAAAACTGTTTTTTATTTATCTGCACTTTAAGAGTGCTTAATAAAATATAAACACAGTTAAACAGTTTGTTTTCTTTTTAATCTTATTTGGTGGCTGATATTCTTTCAAACTACATTATCATGGTTATAATTTAATTATCACAAAAAGAAAGGAGGAATGAGAATGGTATTGCCAATATGTGATGTCTGTTTACAAAGTGGAATTTTATGTCAGGGATGTGAAAACAAGCTCAAAAGTGGTGAAGTAACCCAACTTGAGTTAGACATTGCTAAAGTACTTTACAATTTAGGCGATGGGAAAATCGGCTTTAAAAAGACCATAGACATGGGAGACGTGGTCATCATCGTTACAGAAAAGAATGAGGTTGGCAAACTCATTGGTAAGGGTGGAAAAATTGTGAGGGCCATATCCAAGGAAATTGGCAAAAAAGTTAGGGTAGTGGGATCCGAAACCGATCTCAAATCAGTTGCCACGGACTTACTGGCTCCGGCACGTATTTCCGGAATAAACATCGTTTATGGGGTGGACGGAGAGAAATACAAGATTCGGGTAATGAGGGAAGATGCCCGCCGTATACCTGGCAAATTAGATACCTTAAATGAGATTATCATGATGTTAACTGGTGAAAAAACCACAATAGTGGTGGATAACTCCTAACATCACTCATAAATTATTATATATTCATAATTATTGTTTTTAATTAATTTTAAGGGTGAAATAATGGAAATAGTGCTTTGTGTTACTGGCAGTGTGGCTGCCACCGAGACAGTTAAGTTGGCCCGGGAACTGCGTAGACAGGGAGCCGATGTAAAATGCTTCATGAGTGACGATGCCTGTCACATAATCCACCCCTATGCCCTGGAATTTGCCACGGGCCAGGAAGTGGTACTGGAGATTACCGGAGCCATTGAACACGTGAAATATGCCCAGGCAGACCTGATATTAGTGGCCCCAGCCACCGCCAATGTAATCAGCAAATTCGCTTATAAAATCGCGGATAACCCCATCAGCACCCTTTTAATCACGGCTTATGGTCATGATACACCTATCATCATGGTCCCCTCCATGCATGACTCAATGTACCGTGCGGTGCAGAAAAATATCAATAAAGTGGAAGAAGATGGAATAACCATTATCCCTCCCCGCATAGATGAGGGAAAAGCTAAATTCCCGGATATGAGGGACATAGTACTGCAGGTCATGCGCCAAACATCACAGGGAATCTTAAAGGACAAAAATGTTCTCATCAGTGCCGGAGGTACTTATGAAGCCCTGGATCCCATCAGGGGCATCACCAACCGCAGCTCAGGAAAGATGGGATTAGAATTGGCCAAGGATGCCTTCCGGCAGGGGGCTAATGTCACACTACTGGCTGGGGAAGTCAGTGTACCTATTCCCCATTCCTTAAAAACCATTAAAGTCCAGTCCACCCTGGAAATGAAGGAAAAGGTGGAGGAACTCCTTAAGGAAAACCATATTTTCATCTCCACCGCGGCGGTGGCTGATTTCACTCCCCAGAAATTTGAGAAATCCAAGATATCATCTGCCCAGGATATCACCCTGCAGCTGCAGCGCACCCCCAAAATCATCGATCAGGTGAAAAAAATCAATCCAGATATCTTCCTGGTCGGATTTAAGGCAGAATACGGGGTTTCCCCGGATGAAATTGTCCAGTCTGCCCAGGAGCAGATGGAAAAATCCGGGGTGGATCTGGTGGTGGCCAATGATGTGGACCAGGAAGGGGCGGGCTTTGGTGCAGACAATAACCAGGTTATACTGGTGGATCAGGAAATAGAGCATGTTCCATTAAGCCCTAAAAAAGATATTGCGGCGATCATAGTGCAGAAAATTGCTGAAAAAATAAATAAATAACATACTTTTTTTTAAATCATTTTATTATTTTTAATATCCCGGTTGTGATATGGATAATTGAATGGGATAAAAAATGGAATTTTCGTTTCTGCTATGGATAAAGTGAATTGGATAAAACTTGGAATTCGACAAAACCACATACTATTAGGTTAACAGCGTTTAAAGTGAATAAAACAATATAATATATTATGTATCATGGAATCCGAGTTTAAATCAGTAAAACTCATATCTTTATGAGAATCAGCTTTTAATTACAGTAAAAATAAGCAATAAAAATAAGCAATAAAAATAAGAATCATCCTCCAGGGATGTTACTATCTGTGGGAGTAGTAATTGATATTATGGCAACCCCCCTGGAGGTGAAATTATGGCCACATGTTAGATGATGTATGGGCAATTCACTACTTATGTAGTTCATCTAATATAAAGTTTTCATTTTAAATCCAATTTTTCCTGTTTTTGATCTAAATTAACCCTAATCCTCCCTATTATGTCTAATTCTTTTTAAAGATAAAAAAATAAGTTAAAAATGAAATATAAATTTAATCTAGGATTATTTTTGTTTTAAATTGATTTAAAAAATAATTTCAGTTTAAATATTGTTTATCATAGCCTTTTTATTTGCATATTTTTTAGAATTTTAGGTGGGTGTGGGTTCTGTATCAGAAGTCTATTTTACAGACCAGCGCCAAATGATCCTTTTCATAAGGTTCCAGTTTTATCTTCTCTAAAATCTTAAATCCAGATGTTTTAAGTTTTTTCTCCTCTTCCCGGAAGATTTTTGTCGGTTTCTGGGTCACATCAATACTGCGGGCTTTAATGGTGATCATACCCTCACATTCTGGTTTTAAAAATAGGCGCATGTTCTCCATAAATAGTTCGCTCTGCTGGGGCTGGGCCACGTCACAGTAAATAAAATCCACCTTTTCCATCAGATTAAGATATCTGCGAGGACGGGTGGCATCTTCTAAAAGAGGCACCATATTTTTCCTCTTTTCACAGACTCTTAAGAGCTCCCTCATCATCCGGGGAGAAAACTCCAGTGCATAAACCAGGCCGTCAGGCACCATATCCGAGAAATGGGAGGGGGTGGTACCTGAGGAAGCCCCCAAATAAAGAACTTTAGAATGGGAATCAATCTTCAGTTCCTGAAGACCATTTAAAATAGCCGCAGCTAATTTGGAACGGCGGGGATCCCAAACCCGATATTCCTGGCCCTGGTGGTCCACCAGTTTTTCCCCATAAACCTTGGTCTCCGGAACCAGGTTCCGGGTGAGGATGGATTGATCTTGCGTATAAACTCCATTTAATCCTTCTAATTGTTCCATATTTAACACCGAATTAACATAATGCTGTTTGAATTAATTAATAATTATTAGTTCCTTATTATTTGATTATAAATGTTAATTAAAGTTAATTGATTATATAAATATTAATTTAGATGTTTAAATCAAATTCAATGAGTATTTAATATTATTATTTAAATATCTGCCTTTTAATTAACTAGTTAATCATTTTTTTTTATTTTGCTCTTTATTCTGCTCAGAAATCTGGCAGTTCTCCAAAATTTTATGCAGGGTTTCATGTATTTCCGCCTGGGTCTCATAGACCACGCTTTGAATGTACTGGGATTCACTTTCCATACCGTCCATTAGTTCCTGGGTTCGGGTATGCTGCAGTTCGATGAGATCTTTGAGTCTTAAAAAATTCTCTTTGAGGCGCCTTTCCACACTCAATGAAAACCAGATGGCGGTAATGGCCAGGATAATGGAAATGATACTGGAGGTAATATAGATCAGGGGTATTGGGTCGCTCACATTATCTCCTCACTTTTTCTTTTTCTTCTTTTTCTTCTTCTTTTTAGCATACTTTTTGTACTGTTTACGGCTACTAGGGGTATCTTTTCTTTCAGTTTTACCCTTACTAGATGTTTTTTTAGGGAAGGGGTTGTCCTTTTTTATTTCCTCGGCCCGTTCCAGGAAGGAATCCTTTAACTGTGGATCAAACTCGCCAGAGAAAACATCTTTCCGGACCGCCAGGGATATCTTAGCGGCCAGGGCCCGGGCAATTTTTCCCCGGATCCACCATGGCGCACTGCGAATGGAGGGGTGCTGGTAGATGAGGCCGTGTTTAGGGGGTCGTTCTCCGGTTTTCAGGTGTCTGAAAAGGGCCTTTTCGGCCCCGATAATCTGTACTGTACTGGAGGGGAAAGTGGCCAATCTCTTAATACTGCCTACGTGGGCTATGAGCTTAGCACCCAGGGACGAACCAGCTAAATCCCGTAAATTAGGTGCTATTTTTTCCATTTTCATGTCCACATAATCTTCAATGGCTTGGCGAGATTCTTGCAGTGACTTAAGGGAGGATGCGAAGTTTTGAACCATTAAAATGTCCTCTTCTTCTATCTCCGCCCCCATGCTACTGTCTATCTCCACATCAAAACCAGACAGTCCCTCTTGTATGATGGGGTCCCGGTGTCCGTACTGGGCCACCAGAGCCACATAGGCTTCGTGGTTTTTTATGGCATCCATTTCTGGAAAATGAACCGCATACCATTCCCGCACCCGTTCCACCAACTTGCCAATAGATTCATCCAATTCCTCAATAGAACTAATGGCCTGAATCAGAAGTTTATCCTCGGCCTCAGAGGATTCCCTAATCTGCTGCAGGGCCAGGTCGGTATAAATCCCATGGACACGTTCCTCATATTCTTCAGCATCATCTATGGATCCGATTTCAATCAGGATATCCACTAAATTGCTTCTTAAATATTCTCCCCCTTTGTTAGGAGTTTCTATCTTAAATTTTTCACTATCTTTAAGGTTTTTATAATTAGAAATTCCCTTACTGGTCTCTATAATGATTTCATCGTATTTTTTAACCATTCTAACCAGTAAAGCCTCTTCTTCTCCTAATAAAACCCCTTCTTTTATTTTTAATAGTCGGGAGGATATTTTACTGGGTGGGAAAAGTTCATAATCCAAGAGAGTTAAATCTTCACTAAAGGCCAGGTATCCGGCAAGACAACTGGTAAGATAACATTTCATAAGAGTACATCTGTCTGGTCTAATTTAAATTATTTAACATTTTGAAGAAAATTTATATAAAAATTTATATCAATACTAAAATTTCTAAATAGAGAAAATAAAGATAAAAAATAAAATCACAAAAAACCAATTACTAAAACAAATTCTAAGGTAACTCATATAAATAAATCAATAAAATTTAATCATTATTATTCAAAAAAATCTAATTAAACTATGAGGTCGACAAATGCTGGAAATAGACTTTTGCGGGATTGAAATGAAAAACCCCACCATGTTAGCTGCGGGGATTATGGGTAGCACCGCTGCATCTTTGAACTGGGTAGCCCGTTGTGGTGCCGGGGGAGTGGTGACCAAATCCTTTGCCCTGGAAGCAAATAAGGGATACAAAAATCCCACCACTGTGGAAGTGGATGGTGGCATAATTAATGCCATTGGCCTTTCCAATCCCGGCGTGGAGACCTTTAAAACGGAACTAAACCAGTTCAGCCATGATGTCCCGGTGGTGGCATCGGTGTATGGATCAACGCCCCAGGAATTTTCCCAGGTGGCGTCTGCTATTGAAAATAAGGTGGATATGATAGAATTAAATGTGTCCTGCCCCCATGCCATGAGTGGCTGTGGAGCAGCCATTGGTCAGGACCCTGATTTGACCTATCAGGTGGTCAGTGCAGTGAAAAAAGCGGTTTCAGTGCCAGTAATAGCTAAACTCACCCCTAATGTAACTGACCTGGTGGAGATTGCCCTCAGTGCCCAGAAAGGGGGCAGTGATGGTCTGACCTTGATAAATTCTCTGGGCCCAGGCATGAAAATCGACCTGGAAACTGCTCGTCCCATTCTATCCAATGGTTTTGGGGGAATGTCCGGTCCCGCCATCAAGCCCATTGCCTTGAGATGTGTTTACCAGATATATGATGCTGTTAAGGTGCCTATTATGGGCGTGGGTGGTATTATGGATTACCGGGATGTGGTGGAGTTCCTGTATGCTGGTGCCAGTGCGGTGCAGATTGGTACGGCTATTATGTACCATGGTCCTGAGATATTTGCCCAGATAACGCAAGGATTGGAGAAATTCATGTTAGAACATGATTTTCAAGTTTTAGAGGAAATGATTGGACTGGCCCATGAACTATGATCTGAAACTATTAACATCCTTAAACTCAAATATGAGAAATTAGGTAAGTTATATTTCATAATTGATACTAAATAATTTATATTTATAATAATATTCTTAATTTAACCCGTAAATCCATTAAAAAACAATGCACAGGCTGATAACATGCATGCGCCCAAGGTTTTAGAAATAAAAAAAATTATAAAAGAATCTGATACAGTTAAAACATTTATTTTTGACTGGGATATGGATTCCCAAGAAGATAAGGTTCTTCCTGGTCAGTTCATGATGTTATGGAATTTTCAGGATGAAAAACCCATGTCCATATCTTTAATTGACCCCATTAATGGTGAAATAGGGATATCCATTAAGGCAGTGGGAGAATTCACCACAAGTGTCCACGCCCTTAAAGAAGGGGATAAGCTGGGTTTAAGGGGTCCTTATGGTAGGGGATTTGAGCTTAAAGGTTCTAAAATCCTGGTGGTTGGCGGAGGAATAGGTATGGCTCCGGTATCTGCCTTTGTGGATTATGCCACATGGCTGGGTGTTGCAGTGGATGTGGTGAGTGCTTCTTTGACCGAGACAGAGCTGCTATTTGTGGATAGAATGAAAAATTCTGGAGCACAGGTATTCACCTGCACCGATGATGGGACCTGTGGATTTCAGGGATTTGCCACGGATCGGGTAGCAACTTTACTTGAAAATAACTCTTATGATATGGTAGTTAGCTGCGGACCTGAGCTGATGATGAAAGGGATTTATGATATGGTGGAAGATCATCACATACCGGCCCAATTTTCTCTGGAGAGATACATGAAGTGTGCCATGGGCCTGTGTGGGCAGTGTTGTGTGGATGATACTGGCTGGCGGGTCTGCGTGGAAGGGCCTGTTTTCTGGAGCCACGAGCTTAAAATGATTGGTGAGTTTGCCCAATATCGCAGGGATGCTTCAGGGACTCGATTATCCTTTTAAATTCTTATTTTTTTATTTAAAATGAAAATATCTATTTTTTAAATAAATAATACAACTAAATACCTAATCAGATATTTTTTTAGTTGCTTTAAATACACCTAAAAAGAAAAATTAAAAAAATAAAAGCAGAATAGGTTAATTAACCCTTCTGTTTACCACTTTAACTAAACAGATTCATAATATACTGGATAATAGAGTTTATGAAGTCTAAAATCTGCTGCAGTATATTCTGATCGGTGGTGGTATCTGTGGTGGTGTTGTTATTGGTGGTTGCTCCTTTTTTGGATACCAGAGGGATTTCTATGGAATTAGATTCGGTATTGAAACTATTTCCATTGGCGTCCTGGTAACTTACTCCTACCCCGCCAATATAGAATGGATTAGGTACGGTGGCATCGGGTTCATAATCCTCCTGGACCTGTTTGTCGGTGGGTATGGTAATCTTCTCCGTGAAGTTTTTGCTTTGACCCGCCTCAATGGTACCTAATGATTTATCAAATTCCTGAGAACTCACCATAACATTATAGATTGGTTCATTCCCGTTATTGGTAATGGTATAGGTAAGGGTAATGGTTTCACCCTTCACCGCACTTGCTGGGCCCTTCTGGATAGCCACAACGTCCTGGGCATAACTAGCCCCTGCGGCCAGAACCAGCATAAGACAAATGAGTATTATATAATTCTTGTTCATGTATTCACCCCATTAGATGGTTTATATCCTGGATATTAATTTATGTATAATTTTTGAATCTATTTCTATAAATTTTTTCAGGTATTATTAATAGATTATATTATAGATTATAGATCTAGATAATAGACGATGTAAAATCCCAATTTTTCTATTTTTTTCAGATTTGGAATATGAATATTCAAATCATAAGATAAAAAATCTCTATTTAACTTTATATTTCCATAATGGGACTATTCATTTGATTAATTCATGTGCAAATTTTAATTTTTTTATCAAACTTTATTTCAAAGCTTGGGTTTCATAGTTAGCTCTCCCCCTATATATCTTTTTGCTATGATCTGGCCATGATCATCATTTCCCACATCATGGCTTAGTAATGGACTAAATTATATACTTCCCCCACCCAACTAATACCGTATGAAAACCAAGAAGATGGTGTTGCTGGACATTGACTATGTCACCCACCAGGATAAACCAGTTATACGTTTATTTGGTAAAGAAGTAGGTTCTGATAAGGATAATCATATTATTGCTCTGGATAAAACTTTTCAACCGTACATCTACGTAGTTCCTTACAATATGGATGCCTGTAAGGAACAACTAGAAGAATTGGATTTGGAAAAAATCGAAACAGTGCACAAGAAGGACCTGGCAAAGGAATTTGATTTTATTAAAGTCACCCTTAAACATCCCCAGGATGTGCCTAAACTAAGGGATACTATCCGGAACTTGAGTGAAGTCCAGGAAATTAGAGAACATGATATTCCTTTTTACCGTAGATATCTCATTGATAATGCTCTTTTCCCTACATCTGAAATTGAATTAAAGGGTGAAACTGTGGAATTTTCACCCTGCGTTTATGGGGCTTCTCCAGAAGTGACTATCATGGAGTTAGATGAATCTCCCCATAATCTGGAATCTGGATTTCCCCACCTGAAAATTTTGAGCTTTGATATCGAGGTATATAATCCTGATGGAATGCCCAATGCCGAGAAGGATGAAATAATCATGATAGGTCTTTCTGGAAACTTTGGGGTGGAAAAGGTACTGTCTACTAAAGGTGATCACCTGGAATATGCTGAGAAACTGGATAGCGAACAGGAAATGATCCAGAGATTTGTGGATATTGTAAAGGAACACAAACCCGATGTCATTGTGGGCTATAATTCTGATAATTTTGATTTCCCTTATATCCGGGATCGGGCCAAGTTGCTGGGTATTAAACTGGACATGGGGGTGGATGGTTCCGAGCTCAGGTTCATGCGCAGGGGATTTACCAATGCTGCCATCATTAAGGGCCTTATCCATGTGGATCTTTATCTGGTCATGCGTAGATACATGCGCCTGGATCGCTACACCCTGGAAAGGGTGTACCTGGAATTATTTGGAGAGGAAAAATTCGACCTACCGGGGGATACCCTGTGGCAGTACTGGGATGATGACGGAGAGGCACTGGATCAGTTATTCCATTATTCGCTGGATGATGTGAAGGCCACCTATCAGATTGCCGAGAAAATTCTGCCCCTGAATATGGAATTGACCCGTATCGTGGGCCAACCCTTATTTGATATATCCCGTATGGCCACCGGACAACAGGTAGAGTGGTTCCTAATCCGAAAAGCCTATCAGTATGGGGAAGTAGTACCAAACAAACCCTCCCATAATCAATTCTCGCAGCGCAGGGGAAAAAGAGCGGTGGGGGGTTATGTGAAGGAACCAGAAACGGGTCTGCATGAAGACATAGTTCAATTTGACTTCCGGAGTCTGTATCCCAGTATCATCATCTCTAAAAATGTTTCTCCTGATGTTCTGGTGGATGAATCATCAGTGAATGGTCAAGAATATGGTTCTGAATTCCCGGTGGATGATCTGAATTTAGAAACTAATGTTGATGAATCTCTGAGTGATAAATATCATATTGCTCCCGAATATGGTTACAAATTCTTAAAAGAACCGCAGGGTTTTGTACCATCGGTTATTGGCCAGGTACTTACGGAAAGGTCCCGGATAAAAAAGCAGATGAAGGAATCCACTGATCCCACTGAAAAGAGGATACTGGATGTACAGCAGGAGGCCTTAAAACGTCTGGCCAACACCATGTACGGGGTTTATGGTTATTCCCGGTTTAGATGGTATTCTCTGGAATGTGCGGAGTCCATCACTGCCTGGGGAAGGGATTATATTAAAAAAACCATGAAAAAAGCAGAAAAATTTGGTTTCCACAGTATATATGCAGATACTGATGGATTTTATGCCACTTATAAACCAGAACTTAAAAAAGAGGACTGATAATTGAAATATTTAACTGTTCTCTTTCGGAATATTTCTATTTATTATTTTTAAATTATTCTAAAGAAGAATACCTTCTAAAAAGGATTATTACAATATTTTAGGCTGGAAATCATGAAAAAGAATTATTAATAGAAAAGAATTATAATTGATACTCACTCTTTTTTTATTTCTACCATGAACCTTTCTTTAATCTCTTGAGGTTCCATATCAATCACAGGAACGTCCGCATTACCTGCATTAACCTTCACATGAACAAAAACCGGGCCCGAAGATTCTAAGACTTCATGGAAATCATTTTGCAGTGATTCTTTATCAGAAAATTTGAAGCAATTCTGGAAGCCTACTCCCTGGGCTACCTGGGTCAGATCTACCTGCTGGGCATAGGTGCACTGGTTTCCTGTAGAACCATAACACTCATTGTCAATTACCACCAGGACAAAATTAGCTGGGCTCTGACTGTATATGGTTACCAGACTGCCCAGGTTCATTAAGACAGATCCATCACCATCAAAAGCCACCACTTTTCTTTCCTGGGATAGGGCTAAACCCAGCCCCATAGAAGAAGCCATCCCCATGGATCCCAGCATGTAGAAATTACGGGGGGAGTCATTAACGTGGTATAGTTCCCGGGAGGGGAATCCGATGTTACAGACCACCAGTTCATCATTAAGCTGATCCGTGATTATTTTTAAGGCTTCTATTCTTTCCATTTTCCCACCAAATGTTTTATAATATGCTATATGTGTCTTGCGAGATTTTTTCAGTTTTAGCTAATTAATCATTAATTTTCTAAAATAATAACTTAAAAAATAACATTTTTCAATTTATTTGAGGTTACCAGAATGTTATTTCTAAAAGCACTCCCAGAGGCGCACCTGCAGTTTCAGCCAGAAACCATCCTTTAGGTATATGTTCCCGTGCCTCTTCGGGGGTTTGGGGATTTATGTAGGCAATCTCCAGAGCATCCAAAACACCGGGGGTGGCTTCCCCCATAGGTACCTGGGCGCTCATGAATTCTCCTCTGGTTCCCCGGTGACTCATAATCATCAGGATAGGGAACTGGTATAACTTGTAGAGTGAAGCCAGTACATTAACTGAATTTCCCAGACCCGAGTTTTGCATCAGTATGGCTGGTTTTTTACCTGCCAGATAAGCCCCGGCAGCAATACCAAAACCCTCTTCTTCGCGAGTCACTGGCACGTGCTTTATCTCAGGATCGCATTCTACCATTTCCAGTAATTTTCCCAGATTCACACAGGGAATACTCACTATAAAATCAATTCCTGCTTCTTTAAGGGCCTGATAAACTGCTTGACTACTGTCCAAAATATTCACCTTATTAATATTAAAATTTTAAGAGTATATTAATTTTGGTTAAGTTTAGAATTGCCCCTCATAATCAAATCATTAATAGGGAAATTAAAAGTAAATTGATATGTATTAATGTATTATTATGTCTTTAAATAAGAAAATAAAATTATATTCTCATTATTAATCTAATCAGAGAATATATCTTTAATATCCATGTCTAGTTCCTTTGCAATATCTTTAAACTGTTGGCAGAGCTTATCATCTATCTCTATCCCCTCTTCCATGTGTTTTTTGACATTGCGCACTTCCATGTCCCCGGGTATGAACACATTAGGGGTGGCTTTGACTTCGGCAATGAATTCATCCACCTGATCCTTAAAGACCTCCACATCCCCTAGTTGAGAGGGGTTTATGACAATTAAAAGGTCTCCCTTGGTACACATTTCTTCAGGGTTAGCTGTTCCTTTGACCCCGGTACCAAAAGCTGCTTTTACCAGAGGTCCTGCTAGAATCTCTATCATGAAAGCCAGAGCATAACCTTTGTGTGCTCCGAATGGTAGAATAGAGCCTTTTAGTGCTTCTTCCGGGTCAATGGTGGGGTTTCCTTCGGCATCCAGGGCCACATTTTCGGGGATCTGTTCTCCTCGACGCACTGCTTCCAAAAGCTTACCACGAGCTGAGGCAGAGGTGGCCATGTCCACAGAGACGTAGTGTTTGTTGGAGGGAACTCCTATGGCTATGGGATTGGTACCCAGGATAGGTATTTTTCCTCCAATAGGAGCCACGGCAGGTTCGGTATTTGCAAAAACCAGACCTATCATATCACTCATAATGGCCATATCGGAGTAGTATCCAGCCACTCCGAAGTGATTGGAATCATGAATTCCCACTAAACCAATACCCGTCTCTTTGGCTTTCTCTATGGCCAGTTCCATACCTTTGTAGGCCACGTAATGTCCAAATAGATGGTTACCGTTAATGATAGCGGTGGAATCTGTCTCTGATTCTATTTCAAAGTCTCCTCGTGGTTTAATAGTGCCGGATTTCAGTCCTTTAACATACTGAGGGAATCTACCGATTCCGTGAGAAGTAAATCCTTTTAAGTCTGCGTCCAGGGTCACCTCTGCTACTATTTCCGCATGTTCGGGAGAAACATCCATTTTAGTCAGTATATCGGTAATTATTGATTTTTCTTGCTCAGCTGTTATTTTCATGAAAACACCTCTTAAATCGTGATTTTCCTTATTTTCCTGATGGATAATTTTCAAATTTATTTAAATTTCAATTTTTAATTTAATCTCAGATTTCTATTAATAATTGGATTATAAGATATTTATAAAATATTTATTTTAATTAGAATTATTTCAGAATTTAACATCCTCAAAAAGATTTCTGAGTATTTGAAAATTCTGAATTTATAGTCTAGTTCTACATCTCTAAAATACTTCCCTCAAATGTCTTAAGGGTCACTTTGCCCTGCTTATCATGGTTTACTTTCCCAATGATGTGGGCGGGCATGTGTTTTTTAACAATATCCAGGGTTTGAGCGGCTTGATCTTCTTTAACCACCACTACAAAACCTATACCCATATTAAAGACCCGGTACATCTCTTCTAAGGGGACATCAAAAGAGTATATTGATTGGAATATGGGTTGAGGTTCAGGTAAATCAGTTATATCATAACCCACACCTTTTTTTAGCCTTTTGAGGTTGGTGAATCCTCCCCCGGTTATATGGGCCAGTCCGTGGATATCCACGTCACTTTTAAATAGCTCCACCACACTTTCCACATAGATGGCGGTGGGATTTAAAAGTTCTTCTCCTACTTTCAGGTCAGGATATCCAGGTAGTTCATCATCCACTCCCAGTCCCGCCTTTTCAAATAATACATTACGGGCTAAGCTAAGGCCGTTACTGTGGATACCACTACTTTCAATTCCAATAAGCACATCACCTGCTTCTATTTTTTCTCCGGTGATGATTTTATCCACATCCACCAGTCCGATACCAGTGGCGGCTAAGTCCAGATCATTGATGATTCCAGGTAGAGATGCGGTTTCCCCTCCGATAATGGCAATTTTGGATAAATTAGCCCCGGCCACCAGGCCTTCACCAATTTGGATGGCTACTTCAGGGTCTGGTTTTTCCACGGCTAAATAGTCCACCAGTGCAGTTGGCTCGGCACCAACACAGAGTATATCATTTACCACCATGGCTATGCAGTCAATACCTACTGTATCATATTTTCCCATCTTTTCTGCTACCAGAATCTTACTGCCTACACCGTCGGTACTCATGGCTATGGCCTTGTCGCCTAAACGTACCAGGGCCGCAAAGTGCCCGCTTTCGGTGATTACATCTTGCCATTTTAAAGTATCTTTTAACTTTGCAGTTAAAGTGGAAACTGTACGTTCCTCTAAATCAATATCTACTCCTGAATCAGAATAGGTTACCATTTAATTCACCTGATATTCATTAATATATCGCTATTTTTAAATTATCTATTTCCCAACCTATTTTTTTATAAATTATATTATAAACTGAGATTAGGTCTAATAACACTTATATTTTAAATTATTCTCTAGTTTAATGCATATAGTTAATGCATAGTCGGTATTACTGGATACGCACCGTTTCCAGGTTCATAGGGGTCTTGGTCTCTATTTTGTAGCTTCGGTATATACTGGAAGCAAGATCCAAAGTTTTGTAATTATCTCCGTGACAGATAAGAACCTTTTCTGGTTTTGGTGTTAAACGGCGCACGTAATCCATTAACTGGCGTCTATCGGAGTGCCCACTGAATCCGTCAATGGTTTTAATTTCCATTTTAACATTGTAAACATTGGTTTTTCCATCTTCTTTAAGGGGTATCTCTTTCCATCCCTTCTGCAGTCGCCTACCCAGAGAACCTTCAGACTGGTATCCTACAAACACTAGGGAACTCTTTTCGTCTCCACAAAGCCATTTGAAGTATTCTACAGAGTTTCCACCGGTTAACATACCTGAAGTGGATAATATGATAGATGGTTCGCCTTCCACAATTGATTTACGCTCGTCGATATTATTGACCTTGTGGAATACATCGGATATGAATGGGTTACGTCCCATATGGAATATCTGATCTCTCAGGTCTTTACTGAGGTATTCTGGCCGGGCAGTATGGATAGCAGTTGCTTCCCATATCATTCCATCAATGTATATGGGCACCTCTTCGATCATACCATTTCTCATATACTCTTCCAGTACAATCATCAACTCCTGAGCCCTTCCCACGGCAAAAACAGGTAAAAGAATTTTTCCGCCCCGCTGAATGGTATTGTAGATAGTCTTCATTAATTCCTTTTCAGCAGTGTTCCGGGATGGCTGTACATCGTCGTGTCCACCATAGGTACTCTCCATAACCAGAGTTTCGATTCGAGGGAACTTGGCCACGGCAGGCTCTAAAAGTCGGCTGCGTTCGTATTTGAAGTCACCGGTATAAACCATGTTGTGCTGCCCATCTCCAATGTGCAGGTGTGCCATGGCTGATCCCAGGATATGCCCTGCATTATGTAATGTTAAACGGATATCGGGGGCTATGTCAGTTACTTCACCATAATCCAGGGTGATAGTGTGCTTAATGCTCTCTTTAACGTGTTTAACATTGAAAGGAAGAGGGGCATCTTCCCGGTGAGCAATATCGATATGGTCCAGTTGTAGCAGGGTCATTAAATCCCGGGTAGGGGTGGTACAGTAAACAGGACCCTCATATCCATAGTGATATAGGTAAGGTAAAAATCCACAGTGATCCAGGTGAGCATGGGTAATGATTACTGCATCAAGATCACCTAAAATAAATTCAGGAACGTTTAAGAAGGGATAAGATCCTTTTTCATCTCCACCCGCAACATTCACTCCACAGTCCAATAAAACTCGGCTGTTGGGGGTCTGTAAGAATTGACAGGAACGTCCTACTTCCCTAAATCCTCCTAAACTGGTTAATCTGGTCCAGTCATTTTCGTATTTAATGCCCTTGTGGATATGATTCCCCAGATCTTGCAGTATTTTTTTACGTTCTTTACTGTTTTTCCGGAGAGTTCTCCTAATCCTTTGAATAATTTCAGAGGAAATGGGGGGAGTTCTTAGTATCTTAGGAGCCCATCCTATCCTTTTAACTATTTCTCGGGAAGTAGTCCCGTATTTACCAATTACCAGCCCTGGTTTCCGGGCTTCGATTATTACTTCGCAGGTAACTTCGTCAAAGGAAATATTAGTAATTTTTGCCTCTTCTGGAACTATCTCATGGATCTTGTTAATTGAGCTTTCGGGATCCATTAGAACAGAACGATCAGAGCGTATGATAATCCTTTTTCTGATATCTTTAGCTAAATCCCGGATTAAATCCCCGTTTTCGGTTATTATTTCCGGGTTTTTAGTATAAATTACTACTTCTGGCCCTTCAAATTCTACTTTGGCCACCTGTACTCTAGGGGGTAATCTTTGTACTATTGTCTTTTTGATTTCTTCAAGAATCGCTGAAACCATAAAATCACTTCGAAAAAAATAGAAAATACAGTAAACTTATAGTTTACTTTTAATTAGAAGTCGATTAAGGATAAATAAAAATTTTAAATAAGAAAGAGTTAAAATTAGTTAAATTTCACTTAACTTTTTTGCCACTTCTTCCTCAGAGAGCATTCTAAAACCATCTTCTTCCGTAACAGTTGCTACCAAAATGCCGTTTCCAGAGTAAGTGTCTCTTTCCATAGCGGATTTGATGGCTCGAATGGCAATTTCTACTCCTTCATCTATATAAATATCTTCGCTGTAACGGTCTTCTAAGACACCGTAGGCGAATGGTGAACCAGATCCTGTGGAGATAAATTTATCTTCAATCATACCTCCGGTAGGGTCCATGGAGTATATCTTGGCTCCGGTTTCGTCCACCCCTCCAATGAGGGTCTGGACAAAGAATGGATAAAATCTGGATGAATGTAAAATATTGGATGATAATGCTGCGGCGGATTCAATACTTATTCTTTCGCCGTTTCTCATTTTGTATAGTGCTACTTCGGCACTTATATATTTCATTAGGCTCTGGGCATCAGAAACGGATCCAGCTATGGTTGCGGCAATGTGATCATCTATTTTAAAGATCTTTTCTGCAACTTTGTGGGCAATAAGGTTCCCCATACTGGCTCTTCTTTCTGTTGCAAAAACAATTCCATCTTTGCAAGTTATACCAACAGTTGTAGTGCCATGTAATGTATTTTTATCGTTCATAAATACACCTCGAGATAAAAAATAATAATAGTAAAAAATCAGTTCTAACCCTACATTAGACCTCATGTTATATAAATATTATTGGTTTATTCTTAACTTTATAAATGCAGGGGATGGTTTTTTACCATTAAATCTGATTTTAATTACTATTTTTTTAACTTAATGGCTTAAAAACAGGGTTAAAATAATATATTATCTATTTTTAGAGGAGTAAGATGATCTTCTGTATTTTAAAATTCATATTTTTAATATATTTGTAAGAAAGATGCCTGTTCCTAAAATTATTAAAACAAATGGGAGAATGATATGTCCGTATTGCTTAATTCGCCCGCCTAATCTCCTGTTTCCAATTATGAAACGCCCTCCTAAGCACCAGATTCCGGTCATAATTAAAAATATTAGGATGGTCAATAAGAGTTCTACTTGGCTTAGATTGGTAAAAAGGGGGATATAAACTCCAATGTTATCTGCCCCATTAGTAATGGTTATGGATGCAACGGAAAGCCAGGCTAATTTTTTATATTTAGTATTTTTCTCAGTTTGTTTATTTTTATCTGATTTT
>DATN01000007.1:71325-85123 GCA_002504725.1 Methanobacteriaceae archaeon UBA587
TGATTTTTCATTAGTTGTGTTTGAATTTTTTTTAGATTCATTAAATATGTTATTATCCGAAATTGAAGAATCAGAATTGATTTTATTTTCACGAAGATTGCAAAGCTGTTCCAATCCCAGATATAATGGGATTAAACCCATTAATCCCAACCAAAACGGTGGAATAAATGATTTTAGTAGATAAACCGGAATACAAATCAGTATGATGCCTATTATTCCTAAATATTGTCCCATAATGACTGAAGACGAATCGTAATCTGGGTGGGCAAAGAAAACCATTAAAATAAATAGATCATCTAGATTAGTTGCTATAAATGCACTAACTGCCACAGAAATGGTTATTAAAAGATTAAGCATGGTCTTAGAGTTTGGTTGTAAGTTAAATTAGTGATCTTTAATTGGATGAGGGTATAGATTTGAATTATGTTATTATTATCAATTAAAACTTATCAATTAAATCAACTGACTCTAATTGAATTACTCTAATCGATTATAAATTAAAAAAGAAAAAAATTAAATCAAAGGATGTGGTTTAGGTTATTAAATCCTCTAATTTGTCCTCAGTAATGGCATTCTTGATTTCCCGGGCAATCCTTTGACCCACACTCATTTCTTCATCAAAGAGCAGGTAACTATAGGCAGAACCGTTCATGAATGTGTTACTTCCTCCATCAGTCCGGGCACTCATCTCAAAAATCACGATTTCCAGGTTATCGGTACACATGGTCTGTAAACAGAATGGACCATTCATACCGGGTTTCACTAATTCTTTAGCGGTTTTCACCAGCTTGTCTCCTATATCAAAAACCTGGGGTAGTAATGATTCACGCATTACCACTGGGTGGTTACCGGTAATCACATAAGATGGATCTAGTCCAATTTCCATCTGGTCTTTGGCAGGAATACGTACCAGGCCGTCGATATTGGATTCAAATCGGCTGTCCATTCCTAAAAGTTCTACTTCATCATTGAGTACTGAGTAGAAGTAATGGATACAGAAGTTTGTTCCGGATACGTACT
Source organism: Methanobacteriaceae archaeon UBA587 (assembly GCA_002504725.1). GTDB lineage: Archaea > Methanobacteriota > Methanobacteria > Methanobacteriales > Methanobacteriaceae > UBA587. The sequence continues at coordinate 72,346 of DATN01000007.1, forward strand.
CTTCAATGTGGGCGCTGGAAATGTCCTCTTCGGTAATCCATTCCCTTTCAATCATGTTGGAGATTTTTTCCTGGAATTCTTCATGAGAAGATGCCACAAAGTATCCTTTTCCTCCCCGGGCACCTGGAAACTTCACCATTACGGCACGATCAATGTCTTCTGGTTTATTGTATTTAAAAGGCATTCGAATACCGGAATCAAGTATAAGTTTCCTTTCCAGGTCTCTTTCTGCTTCCCATCTTAATATATCTCTGTTTCCAAACATGGGAACATAAAAATCGTTTTCTATATTATCCAGTCCCGCATAAGCCACAAAAGATCCATGGGGCACTACTATGGCGTTCATAGCCTTTAATTGTTCCTGTACTTCTTCATTGACGATGTCGCTGAACTTATCAACAATGATGTATTCATCAGCTACTTTAAAGCGCTGGTAAGGAACTTCTCTACCTTTCTCACAGACCACTGCGGTTTTAAATCCTTCTTTTTTCGCTCCTTTCAGGATGTGGAGAGATGTGTGGCTACCCAATGTAGCAATAGTTATTTCTTCCTTGTTATAATTGGCAAGGATGTTTAAAATATCATCTCTGTTTACTTTACTCATTTACAATTCCCCTTAAGTTAATTGAATTGATTTGCAATGAAATTAATTCACTGAATTTAGGAATATTAAATTATTTATATTTATTCGATATTGGCTTATTCTAATAGTTATTTTTTTTGTCTTGATTACAAGTCTGATTAATTAATCCATGTTATTTATTTTGTAATCGAAATAGAATATGGTATTTATTTTCAAGTGATTATTAATTGGAAATTTATAATAGCAAGAAGATATGATGTAAAAAAATAATTTAATCAGTCAATACTATCATAGTATCATAGTCAATACTAATCCGAGTATAATTATTATCAAGGTATTATAATGAAATACAAGAAAATCGGCCATGTTCTGGTATTAAATAAGGATGTTGAAGATCCTCAAAGGTTTTTAGAAATGCCCGGAGTAGAAACTGTGGTTAAATTAGGATTTATTAATGGAATCAAGAGAGAACCTGATGTCAAGATTTTAGCAGGATCAAATACAGAAACCATCCATAAAGAAAACGGCTGCTGGTTTAAACTGGATGTGGCCCATGTTATGTGGTCCAAAGGAAACAGCAATGAACGTATTAGGATAGCTCATCTGGTGGAAGAAGGCGAAACTGTGGTGGACATGTTTGCAGGGATTGGTTATTTTTCTATTCCCTTAGCAGTGCATTCTCCTTTAAAGAAACTGTATTCTATTGAAATTAATCCAGTTGCTTATCATTATTTAAATGAAAATGTTTCTTTGAACAAGGTGGAAGATAAAGTTCAGACTATTTTAGGTGATTGTAGTGAATTTTATCCTAAAAATGTAGCGGACAGGGTTTTAATGGGTTATGTGGGAACCACCCACCACTATCTAAACGCAGCCATGGATTGTGTGAGGGAGGGTGGCATAATCCATTATCATGAAACGGTTCCCGATAAAATAAAATTTAAAAGACCGGTAGATCGCATAAAAGCTGCCGCGGGGGAGTGTGAAGTCACCATAATCAACCAGAGGATCATAAAAAAATATTCTCCAGGGGTTTTCCATGTGGTGGTAGATGCACAAATAAATTAATCCTTAAAATTATCGTCCCTTCATAATTTTTATTTTTTCTATTAAATTATTAAATTTTTTTTAGAATTATCGTATATTTTTGATCAAATTAAAGCCGGATTTTTTTATTAATTAATCTTTTGGATATTTCACCAATAATTACAATTAAATAGTACAAATCTAAAAATAATATGGGTAAATTGTTACACTTTAAAGACAGTAAAACTGATGTTTTTGTCATTTAACACTTCATATTCGGATAAAGGGCGGAAAAACTTTAATAATTTCCTCCAAGTCATTATTGGGGATGATGGGGGACTATGCTGGTACAATTTAATCATTATCCCGATTAGGTCTAGCAAATATTTGTTCTGATTTTTCACGCAGTCATCTGGAATTATTTAAGATGAAAAAACATGTTTTTACATTAGGTAAGTGATCTCAAGCCGCTACTCAATCTCAACATGTAGGTTAAAAAAATGTCCCGACTAAAAGTTCTTATTGTGGAAGATGAGAGCATAACTGCACTGCAGTTAAAGAATAAGATTATTTCATGGGATTTTGAGGTTTTAGGAACTAGCTCTTCTGGAGAAGAAGCAGTTAACCATGCCCGGGATCTTAAACCCGATATCATATTGATGGACATTGTTTTACGCGGAGATCTAAATGGCGTAGATGCTGCCAAAAAGATTAAAGAATTTTTAGATGTTCCTATAATATATCTCACGGCATATGCTGATGAGAAGACTATGAACGAGGCCCTGACAACAGAGCCCCATAACTATATTCTAAAACCTTTCGATGACAATGAACTCCACTTTGCACTGGAAATGGCGGTTTATCGTCATGAAATGGAATCAAAACTAAAAACTACCCAGGACTATTTAACCCTAATTACTGATAACATGCTGGATAATGTAGGTCAGGTGGATGAAAATGGAATTTTCTTATATACCAGCCCGGCTATCAAAAAAATGTTAGGATACGAACCTGCCGAGGTCATAGGGAAATCTATTTTTGAATTTATTCATCCTGATGATTTAGAGCAGACCTATCAAATATTCAATAACTGTATTGCCACTAAAAAATCAATTAATATACGGAACCGTTTTATTAATGCTTTTGGGGACTATGTATGGATTGAAACACGGGGAACTCCTATTTTTGACGAGGAAGATAATTTAAAAGGAGCAGTATTCAGTAGTAGGGAAATAAATCAGCAAATAGAGATTGAAGAAGAATTGAAATCTGCCTTAGACTATTCGCGCAATCTTATTGAAGCTAGTCTGGATCCCATGGTAACCATAAGTGAGTCAGGAAAAATAATGGATGTTAATCGGGCCACAGAAGATGCTACTGGACTTTCCAGGGATGAATTAATTGGTTCTGACTTTTCCCAGTATTTCACCGACACGGAAAAGGCCATGAGGGGTTACCAGAAAACTCTTTTCTATGGATCTTTAAAGGATTATCCTCTTACCTTGCGTCATGTATCTGGCCGTAAAATGGATGTTTTGTATAATGCCAGTGTTTATAGAAACCGGAATGGGGAAGTTCAGGGCGTTTTTGCAGCTGCTAGAAATATAACTATATTAAAAAAAGCTAACAGAGCATTAAAGCTCAGTGAAAGACATTTCAGGTCATTAATCGAGAATGCTTTAGATGTTATACTGGTCTTAAATGAACAGGGGGATATTAACTATGCCAGCCCTTCAGCAGAACGGGTTTTCGGCTTCAAGGTCCATGAAATTTTAGGATTCAATATTTTTGATTTTATTCATCATCAGGACGCCGCCCTGGCCACCTGGGCATTATCTGATCAAATAAAAGAACCGGGCTCCAATGTTGAATTTGAAGTGCGTTGTCAACACGAAGACGGGACCTGGCGGATTTGTCAGATGTTTGCACAAAATCTTCTTTCTGATCCTGCTGTTAGGGGAATAGTGATTAACACCCGGGATATCACTGCTCGAAAAGCAGCTGAAAAGGATCGTAATGATATGAAAGAGATGTACACCACATTTTTAAAGGCCAATCCAGATGGTTTATTGGCCTGTGATATGGAGGGGAATCTAACTCATGTTTCTAAAAAAGCGGCTCTTATGTTAGGTTGGAAAACACAGGATTTAACTAATGAAAGTCTTTTTGACATTGTAATCCCCTCAGAACATGATATAATTCAAAAAAATATGAAAAAAATTTTAATAAACGGTTTTTTGCATAATATAGAGCACACTATTGTTAAAGAAGATGGGACCACTTTTATGGCGGAATTGAATATTGGTCTTTCTAAGGATGCCCGGGAAATGCCTAAAGGTTATGTGGCAACTATCCGGGACATCACCCACCGAAAAGAGATGGAGCAAATAATAAAGACTTCTTTAAAGGAAAAAGAAATTCTGCTAAAAGAGACACTAGATAAGGTAAAAAAGAACACCCAGATTCCTAATATGATAAATGTGCAGTCGCCACATGGAAAGAGATAGGATAATTTAGGTACTTTAGATAACATGCTTATAATCGGCATAGATCTAGCGGCAAAAGTGGAAAATGAAACCGGTCTGGCAATAATAGATGGAAAAAATATTTTTTTAGAGACAGTTTTCACAGATAATGAAATATTAGCCAGAATATATGGGTATGACTCCCCAGTTGTGGTTATTGATGCTCCTCTTTCCCTTCCCCAGGGGAGGTGTTGTCTGGAGAAGGATTGTGCTTGTAGTATTGGGGGACATTTTCGCCAATCTGAACGCGAAATCCGAAAATATGGTCCGGTTTTGCCCCTAACATTTGCCGGGATGAAGATGCTCACCTTCAGGGGCATGGACCTAAGGGATAAAATTTTAAATGTGCGCTCTGATTTGAAAATAATGGAAACCCACCCCCGCACGGTGCAGAAGATTCTGGGCTTGGCTCGTGACGTAGAAGATGTTTATTCCACCCTTAACTCATTTTTCGGCTTTAATAAAGAATCAAGTGAAGCATCACCACATGAAATTGATGCCGTATTAGCCGCACTAACGGGGTTATTTTATTGTTCTGGTCAATACCAGGAGTTGGGGGATAGTGAAGAAGGCACCATCATCATTCCTCTCATTAAAAAAGATTTTTTTCAGGATATGATGGATATTCAGAATATTAAAATAAGTGACTAATTATTGTTAATTCAGCACCGAAGAAAATCACCAGAAGAAATAATTCCATTAAATAACACCAAATAATGGGCCTGGAATAAAAAAAAATTCTAAAATAATTTATATTTATAAAATGATTATTTTATAAAATAATTTTATACTTTTTATAATTCAAAATCGGGTAGAAATGAATAAAAAAACAGAATAAAATGATAAATAGAATATGATAAAATCAGGCAGGGATTACTGCTTAAATTTCATATCTTCTATTTTATCCAGTATAATCTGGCTTAAGAATTCTTTAGAAGTGTATTCTGGATAAACGGCCAGTCTTTCCTTAATCCGGAATCCAGCGTCTTGGGTTAATGTTTCTAATTCTTCTATCTCTGGCCAGGGGGCTTCTGGATTCACATAATCCTTGCTGAGTGGGGAAACACCTCCCCAGTCATCGGCACCGGCCATGAGAAATATTTGTGCATTCTCCCGGTTGAGATTAGGTGGGACCTGAATGCTGACATCTGGAAACAGGATTTTGGCCACAGATACCATTTTAATCATCTCTAAGAGAGATGGTTCTGGGTGTTGTTCCATGGGGATGCCGGCTTTGGTTCGGAAATTTTGGATAATGATCTCTTGGATATGGCCATATTTGTCCTGGATTCTTCTAAGTTCCAGTAGGGATTCCGCACGTTCTTCAATGCTTTCTCCAATACCAATTAAAAGTCCGGTGGTGAATGGAATTTTTAATTTACCCGCATTCTCAATGGTCTGAATTCTAAGCCATGGGTTTTTCCCAGGGCTTTTGGCATGAGCTTCCATTTTCATCAGGCGATGGCTAGTACTCTCCAGCATCAAACCCATTGATGCATTAACTGCTTTCAGCATCTTCATCTCTTTGAAGTTGATGGTTCCCGGGTTAGAGTGAGGAAGAAGACTGGTTTTGTCCAGGGTTTCCTGACAGATATGATGGAGGTACTCTATCATACTCTCAAAACCTAATTCTTCCAGGGCGGATTTTACCTGTGGTGTTTCATCAGCACGCTCTCCAAAAGTGAATAATGCTTCTTTACACCCGTATTTTCCTGCTTTTTTAAGATCACTAATTATAGCAGAAGGTTCCATTAGAATACAAGTTTCGGGGTGTAGGGGATCCTTGCGAAAAGTGCAATAGCCACATTCATTACGACAAACTTCAGTTAAAGGTATAAAAACGTTTTTAGAAAAGGTTACATGTTGGTGTTCACGTTGTTTATAGGCAGACATCATTAAATCTAATATTTTGCTCTTTTTAGCATTTAAAAGAGATACGATGTCCATTTTGGAGAATTTCTGGGGATTCATGTAGATACCTTCAAAAAATAAATTATCCGTCCCTATTACTAATTCCTCATCATGAAAATCATCATGAATGTATAATCAAATCAATAATTTAATAAATATTTTAAAATTTTCAATTAAAGTTGTTCATACTTGAGTTTTTTGAAGTTTTTCAATGAAATAGTGGATTTATTCATTTGTATTGGAAATCACTGCTTCCACAAAACAAGGACCTACACCACTTTTGTCTTTATAAATAATGGTAAAAAACCCTGCTTTTTCTAAAAGGCCCAAACGATATTCTACATGGAAGTTCATGGATTCCAGAGATTCTTTAAGTCTTTCGATTCCACTCACATCGGTCTCGCTCTGTATGTTTACACTGGAACGTATCTGTTCATCCATAAGCCGTATAAGATCGGTTGCTTCTTCAGAGAACATTTCAATTTCCCGGGCTTCCATACTGGCCATTAATTTATTGAGTTCTTCGTTCATCTCTTCGGCAGGTATTCTTTTACGGGATCTTCCCCGTACAATTAATATTTCTTCGGTATCCAAAGCAGCCCTGGAACCGTCATATGCTTCCAACTGGCTCATTATATTTCCTGCAACTTTGTGTAGCTTTATCAAGGTTACCCTCCATTATAATTAATAACAAATCTTATTAAAGCAATAGAATGAGTGATTAGATAATTCAATTAATTAATTTTTCATAAAAAGATGAAATAAAAGAGAATTGGAATTATTTGTTTTCCATTCCTTCGATTTCGTATTTTAACTCGCCCATGGTGGCTACTTTTTCTGCAAAAGCGTTGTGTCTGTGGATACTTTCTTCATTTACCTGTCTAACTGTTACCATGGTGTCGTCAGGTAAATGTGAAAATTCACTGACTATTTTGTGCACCATGTTCCGCACACAGTCCTCCACAAACATGGGGTTTTCATGGGCCTGCACCACGATGGCGTTTTCGTCTGGTCTTTTCAGGAGCTCACAGACAGAAGAGCTCATGGAATCCTCAATGATTCGTATTAAATCTTCGCCCCGGATACTGTGGTCTTGAGGAACTTCTATCATAATCATTCCCCTTCCCCGCTGGTTGTGTGAAGCAAAAGAAACGGTATCCAATACTTTTTGTGTAGTTTCTTCGTCTAAAAATTCCAAAAGTTTCTGCTTGGATGATTCTTTCACTGATTCCTGGGCACAGGGACACACTGTCATACCCACAACTTCAGCACCAATCATCTTTCGAATTATAACATCATCACCGTCACGATAACCGATAGAATCGGCCATAATCTTGGTCATTTCCTGAGTTTTACGCTTGGTCACCGGAGATCTCTTGATAAACATGAAATCACTTTTCATGCTAACTTCTGCTCTCTTGGCGTACTTGTGTTTTTTCAGGAGAGAATTAACCATTTCTGCACATAGGGATTCTACTTCCACAGCAGTGTCTTTTACTACTTCTTCTAAGACTTCACTGATAGCTTCTGGATTTCGAGACATATGAATGCCTCTTTTAGTACTGGGAAGGTCGACAAATGCGTCAAATGTAGGTAAAAGAATAATTGGTCTTTTTTCATCTCTTTCGATTTTTAAAAGTTTTTTTACTCCAGTAACCCCCACCCGGGTTAAGTGGACGGGAATACTTGGAATATTATCTTGTGTGTCAGGGAAACATACTAAACCCAAATTTTCCACCCCGATTGATTCCAATAGATCCTTGGTTTTTTAATGAATTTTTTCTAGATAATGCTTAAATCATTAGATCCATTTAATCGGATCTGATTATTTTACTAATATATTTTTGATTTTATTGCTTTTATCTTAATTATAAACTGTAACAAGTTATTTATATATTATTATACATTATTTTCAAAAATTGTTTTAGAAATCGCAGTTTAAGGCGAATTTGACCTTAATGCAAATCCATATTAATTTAAATATATTTTTAAAGTATAATATTTGTTTTAATACTGTTTAATGAGCATCAGATAATATTTTCAACAATTCAGGAGCTTTCAAATCCTTTAAATTGTCTTCCAAAATCACTTGTGCTCCGTAAATGTCTTCAGCTCTTTTTCCCAGCAACTGTCCACTCAAATCGTTTTCGGCCATAACCAGAATGTTTTTCAAATTCAGTTGTTCCATTTTTCGAGAAATATCATTTTTAACATGCTCTATTTTCTTATTTATTGATTTTAGAGCAGCATCGGGAATTTTAGGGTTGATCTGTTTCATGTCTTCTGCTTCTAAAGGTACGCCGGCTACAATTATATGCTGGACATTAACACCCATTTTTACCAGAATCTTCTTGAAATTACTTTTAGTGGTTATGAAAATGAATTCCTGGGAAATTTTTCCGATTTTATCTTCGCTGCTGGCTTTTTCCATTACCCCAAAGTCCGCCAACATCCCTTCAATTTTTTCACGTGCATCTAACAATTTCCTGGTGAAAACTTGAGCTTCCTCCTGAGAGAGTTCATGTGATGGTAAACTGGAATATATGAAATCCTCTGCTTTTATAAGGTCTTTAAATGCTTTTTCAAATAATTCTGTATTTATAGTGCCTTCTCGCGGTTCTTTTAGTGTTTCAGATCCTTTAGAAGCACTTCCTGCCTTTTTAATTAAATCTTCGGCCTGTTTGATTCTGAGTGTGTCCATGAGATATCCCTCAAGTAAATGTAATTGATATATTAAATAATATTCAAGACTTTAATTAATCCTTTAAAAATATCCTTTAAAAAACATCTTTTTTAGATTTATTTCATGAAATATTTATAATTCTGTTTTAGTTCTATTTTAAATAAAAATTTTCATTAATTTTTTGAAATTCATTTTATTCATAAAATAAAGTAATTATTATTAATTGAATCAGATGAACTTAAATTTTGAAGTAGGCAGAAAGCTTATTTTCCAGCATCTCCCGAGTATTTTTTGTTGCTTGGGAAACACCACCAGATTCCATATATTTCTTTTCAATCTCTGCCCTACTCTTGTATTCTGAGGGAGAAAATAGGCCCTTTTCCATTGCATTGATTAAACATAGGTTAGACTGGGCCAGGGCATTTAAGTGGTAACCCCCTTCTAAAAATAGTGCCAGGGAGCCTTGTAAATCCATTAAATATTCCCCAATCCATGAATAAAAATCCTCATCCACTTGACAACGGGAAAGGGGGTCTTGGGCATGGGCGTCAAAGCCCACATCAGCCAATAATATCTGAGGTTGGAATTCGGAAACTATTTTGCCTAGAATATCTTTTAAAATCCATATATAATCACGGTTTCCAGACCCCGGGGCCATAGGTATATTGATATTGTAGCCTTTCCCGGGGCCCTGGCCTAATTCGTCAATGAAACCGGTCCCGGGGAATATGGTGTGTGGGTCCTGGTGAATGGAAATATAGAGGACGCGGGGGTCCGGGTAGAATATCTGCGAGGTCCCATTACCAAAATGTACATCAAAATCGAAAATAAGAATGCGCTCCAGTCCCCTTACCTCCAGTAGGTATGCTGCTGCCACGGCAATATTGTTAAATAAACAGAATCCCATGGCCTGCTGGGATGTGGCGTGATGACCCGGGGGCCGGGCAATAGAATAGGCCCAGGTATTTTTAGTATCTAATACTGTTTTAACTGCACTTATAGCTCCGCCGGCAGCCAAAAGGGCCACTTCATAACTGGCCGGGGTGGCGTAGGTATCATAGTCAATATACCTCCACCGCTGCTACAGAATTCTCTAATATAATCCACATGCTCGGAGGTGTGGACCCGTAAAATATCATTTTCACTGGCTTTTTCCGGTTCTAAAACTTTTATATTCTCTAAATATTTTTTTTCAACCAGAGCATCTAAAATGGCATGTGTCCTACCATTATTTTCGATGTGGAGGGGGTCATGGTGCTGGTCATAATCCGGGGAATAAATTAGTACCATCTACTCACCTTTTTTCAATATATGGTATTTGGTAGGGCAATTAGGATTTATTGGTATCATGAATGGATAATTTACACTCCTAACTTCCTAAATTTCATATTAACATCTACTCTTCGTGGAAATCATTATCCTGAAATTATCCATTGTTATTATTAATTATAATTCATTAGTTTAAACAGATTTAAATGATACCTTATATAATTGTTCAATATTTGATGGGATTTAATCAACAATTTCCATTTTTAATGACTATTCGTTATATTTTTTATATGCTAAACTATTTATCCTTTTTTTTATATATAATCAACATTGAAGGGAGGTGTTTTACATGGGATCAGAAGAACCAATAAAGACTACGGTGGAAGAATTACGTAAACTTCTGGAAATTAGAAATTTTGTAGGAGATGCCATAGAAACCGAAGACAAATTACTTATTCCTGTAATGAGAATGGGAGTAGGATTTGGTGTTGGTAGTGGCGAAGGAACCAACCCCACCCAAGGTGGCGGAAAAGGGACTGGAGCTGGAGCCGCTGCAGGTGTAGAGCCAGTATCCATGGTGGTAGTGACTAAAGGAGTCACTGGCCCCGAAGGAATTAGGGTACTGAACCTGACATCCGGCGGTGCAATGAGCAAAGTAATTGGTGAACTGGGAACAGTGGTAACCGATGTTATGAAAGAAGGCGGAGCCATGATGAAAGAGCGCCGCAAGTCCAAAACGGAAAAAAAGGAAGTTCCCCAAAAAGAAGCGCAAAAAGTGGATATTGAAGAAGTGGACTAATAAGCGGTAATTGTTAATTAGTAAGAAATATATCTATTTTTTTGGACAGAGAAAGTTTAAATTTTAATAGTGAGAACCATAGGTGGATTAATGGGCATAATCACCACTATTTTACTTATATTTTTAATAGTAATAGTTTTAGTTCTGATAATCCCCTTTCACATCACCCTAAAACTCCAAAAGTATGGGGGGGATATTAAGGGATTGTTTGAACTTAGATGGTTCCGTATACGAATTTTTAAAAAGGATTTTCCAGAAGAGGAAAGCAAAGAGAAAGGGAAGGAAATCAGTTCTGATAAACGGGAATATAAAGAAATAGCTGAAGTAACAGAAGCGCCCGAAAAGGAAATGGAAGAAAAAAGGAAAAAAGAGGAGGAAGAGAAAGAAAAACTCAGAGCAGAAGAAGAAAAAGCAAAGAAAAAACGCTCCTGGAATGGGCTGACATTAAGAAGATATTAAGATTATCCTGGGAAGCAGGTATTTACCTTATACAATTCCTAGGGGATATTATCCAGTCAATTTCTCTGTATAAATTTAACCTACATGTGATATGGGGGATGGAAAGTCCGGTGGACACTGCTACGCAGGTGGGTTATATGTGGGCTGCTGCTTCTTTACTAAATCTTTCTCAACCAGTTCATATTTCTGCCCAACCATCTTTCTTTAACCCCAGAATGGACGGAGAGTTGTTTTTAGATTTCAAAATTCGCATGATACGTCCCATATTCGCGGTTTTAAAACTTTTAACCAAAAAACCAGTGCTGAAATTGTTGTGGGAGCTGAGGAGATACCGCTAATGATGGAAACATTTTTGAAGGAGGAAAAACTCAGAAATTTTCTGGATCAATGGTCCCGCGCAGAAGAAACGGTTCTAGCAGAAAAAATCTCGCTGGGTGATCGTGAGATCTTTCCGCTCTATAAAATATCAGTTTTATGCAATTTATCAGGGGAAATAGTCTCAGTGGCGATTGATCCCCTATTATGGTTGGTATTAGAGGAGGAACAGCGTTATATAGTACTGTTTGATGAAGAAGAAATGGAAAAATATTCTCCTATTTTTGATTTATTTGATCTGATTCCATCTGCTGAGCAGAATGCTGGTGAAAAGCAATAATTAATTCATTCTTATTCTGAGTTATCTTATTACTCTAATTATATCTCCACTAATCCTAATTATCTTAAAATAATTTTTTCTGAATATGGTCTGATTTCTTATGGAAATTCTTTCGCTGGGATTCCAGTAAAAGCGGTTCTTTTCCACAAAACTCTGATGATGTCTGTACCCGTGACAGAGAAGACTTATCCAGATCCCGTATAAATTCCAATCCTTTCTGGTTGCGGAGAATATGATGATCCACGATCATATGGCTAATATGTTGGCTGAGTTCTTGCAGATGTTCCTTAGCTTTATCCAGATCTTTTCTGGAAAGTACATATCCCAGAAGATACAGGGGAGGTCCACTTAAAATCAAAATATCTGGCTTTTCATGTAGAATGTATTTAAATGCCTCTTCAGAAATAGGTCCCTGCACATCAGAGGCATGCATTACTTTTTCACCTTTGTAGGTGATGGTTAAGGCAACTACATAACCCAGTCTGCTATTATCACTGCCATGGGGTAGTGCTGGTGAAAATTTTAACCGGGTTTTGCCTAATTCATATTCTTTACCATCTGAAAAATTAATTTCACAATCACAATGATGTTTAAGGTTTATTAATAGTTGTTCAGCCCTTGATTTCTGATTTTTATTTATATGGGCATGGGGACTCTTTAAAAAAAGTTTTTTTTCATGATACAATGTGCGGGCAAAGATGTCAGAGGATTCCAGGTAATTATTCTTTTCAAAAGGAGTGTAATGGTCGTGGTGATAATGGCTCACCGTAATTACAGAGGATTTCTCGGAGTATTCCCATATCAGGTTCCGGGTATGGTGTAAAGCCTGGAATTCAGGAAGTGATGGTGGCAAACCAAACCTTTTAGG
>DATN01000007.1:85344-176221 GCA_002504725.1 Methanobacteriaceae archaeon UBA587
CCGCTGCTTTCAAAGGCCAGAGGTACAATTTTCATAATATTTCTCTCGGTCTACTATTATCACATAATAATTAAGAAACAATCCTTAATCATGGAATTACCATAATTACTCCCAATTATCATCAAAGAACCAGTAAAAAATCCTATTATCAGACATATTAATTTAAAAAAGAAAAATCAGAAGAATATGATTTAAATCATTTTAGGAGATCCTAATTCTTCTTTAACCACATTTAAAACAGTCTGGGTGTAGGTTCTTTGCACATCAGGCTCTTTGAGCAGGCCCTTCACGAACTGATCCAGTTCGGTGGTATCTTTGAATTTGGCAATTAGAAATGCGTCAAATTCCCCGGTAACATCATAGACTGCCAGCACATTTTTATGATATGCCGTACGATTTTCCCAGTTTTTCAGAACACCGCCTTTGACCCGCACACCAATAATGGCGGTCAATTTATATCCCAGCCGTGAGTGGTCAATTTGGGGTACAAATTTGCTGATAACACCGGTTTTCATAAGTTTGTCTACCCGGTTGTGAACAGTTCCTACTGAAATATCCAGATCGCGAGATATCTTCCTATAAGACATTCTACCATCTTCATTTAGCAGATTAATGATTTTTTTATCGACATCATCGATTTTTACTAATGCAGGATCCTCTTTTATTTCCATATAGTCACCGAATATATCTTTTTGAACATTGTTTAATTATAGTTGGATTATATTATTATTTGTTTTTTAATAATGATAAGTTATGGACATTAATAAAGAATACGATTTTATTTTCATTTTCCCAATAACATTTCTTTTTTTGCTTGGATTTTTATGGCTTTGTTTTTGAAATCAGTATTCAAAGCATGCTTATTTTTTACTCGTGATATTTATGCAGTTCTTATGGATAATGGGGTGATTAAATGTGGTAACAACCGACATTTCATAAATTTTATGTTTAAGGAACAACATAGTTAATCAGGGGGAAGAAAATCAAAATACATGTTTTTTTTCTAGTAATCGGTTTATTATTTTTAATTAATCCAGCTTCAGCCAGCACTGATTCGGGAAATGATTCTGTAGTTGCTAATGATATAGATAATGGTACCTTTTATGATAGTTATCCCAGCAATGTTTCTGCCGTCAAAAATTATTATTTAATTAATTATAAGAGCTTACTTTCCCAGGCCCTAAATACCAATAAGAAAATCAGATCTCAGCTTTATAGCAAGTATAAGAAAACCCGGGACAAACGGTATTATACGGCCTATGTAGATGCCGGTTATGCGGTTAATCTATTCACCCAAATTTCTAAAAAACGATCACTCACTTCTGCCGAGAAGATAATCCAGATTAAGACCATCCAGGCCAATAACGCATATTATACCAAATTTTTGTCCCCTAAATCAAGTTATACTGCGGTAGCATTTTCCAATGAGACTCCTTCTTCTTCCATCCCACGTTTAACAGGCTCTTTTCAGAGTAAACTGCCTTTTGTTTATTATAAAGGAAAAGGCCTCAATATTTATCCGGTCACTGCAGTTAACTGGGTTACTGCCTATTTTGACCGGGGAAACAAGCAAGCAGCAATGAACATTCTCCAGGAAATGGAATTAGTAATTGAACCCAAATCTTACCAGGGAATGAGTTATGCGACTTTGCCTATCTATTTCTATTATGAAGGATCTCCTGTGCCCTGGATAAACTGTTATTCTCAGGGAAAAGCTGCTGGACACTTTGCCCGAGCTTATAACATAACTGGAGATTCCCATTACCTAGAGATTTCCGTAAAATTATTGAATTCATTTAAATTACCCTTGAAAAAGGGCGGGTTTGTGGCCAGTACCAAATATGGGGTCTATTTTCTGCAATATAATTTCCTACCCCAGCATTATATCCTTAATGTCCATATGATTACTATGCAAGGGCTTTATGACTGTTATAAATATTTAAGAAGTAGCTATGCTTATTCCATGTTCCAGGGAGGCCTTAAAACAACTAAAAACATGATTAAGCTATATGATTCGGGTAAATGGACGTATTATGCTCTGGATGGTTCTAAATTTAAGCACGGGTTATTAAATTCGGAGTCATATCACCGGGTGCATGTTACCATGGTTAAATGGATTTATCAGGTAACCGGGGATAACTATTTCCTGCAATATGCCTTAAAATGGAACAACTATTTGAAAATCAGGGGTTTGAAGACGCAGTTATAAAATCAATAGAAAATTAGATCAGAACTTGATCATTTTCTTTATCTAGTTATTAAATAATGAAATTACCATATTTGAAAAAGCTGAACTATTTTTTAAAAATTAAATTAATTAAAAAAATATTAAAAATAAAAGAAAATAAAGGTTGAAAAACCTTCTGTTTTACTAATTTATTCGTAGGCATAGAGTAATGCCAGAGCACGGTAGAAGAACAACTGGTAGTATGGTGAAATCAACAATACTCCTACTAGACCACCGATAAGCGGTATGATGTTTAGTATATTAATTATAACTCCCATTATTGCTCCACCAATGATTACAATCACTACAAACCAGATTATGTAATCTACCCATCCAATTTGGGATATTATTTCTAGTATATCACTAAATCGGAATGCAGCGCCAAATTCACTGTCATTGTATCCCATGTTTGCAACGGCAATGGTACTGAATAGTTGTAGTATTAATCCTACAATTGCTGCAACAAGAATAGCTATCATTCCCACTCCAAAAAGGGCCATGGGATCAAAGCTACCATTACCAAAATATGCGCCAGCGAAGGTACTTCCGAGGCCTATGAGTAAAATAATCAGTGCAGGTAATGCGTATATGAACTCAACTACAAATACTTTCAAACCATCAATAAACATTTCTCCCCATTCATCAAAATCGGGAAGTTCTTCTGAACCGGCCATTGAAGCTTTAAGCGCTCTAAAACCGAAACCAGTTCCCATAATAATTGGAACTAACGCTAATAATATAAATATCAATGCAAGAGGTCCTAAGAATATAACTAGGAAACCAGAACCCACAGCAATTATTGCTCCTAATAATGTTAAAAATCCTAATAGTAACACCTTAATCCAATCGGAAGAAGGGTACATAACAGAATCCGAGACTATTTCTCCAATATCCATTTTCCCACCTCAATTTTCACTTTTTGGCTATTGCCATGGATATTTATGAATTTTACATTATATATACTAATTGATTGCAGATGGTAGGAAAATAGGAAAACATCTTGGAAAAAATATATTAAGTAATTATATCCATAATAATGTAATTAAAAATTAAAAGAAATAAATTAATTAATACATACTCTAAATAAATCCATTGATTTAAGAAGTTATGGTTATTACAAAATCTTCAGTTCCTAAATTAATAATGGAATACTCATAAAATTTAAAAATCATACAAAATGGAATAATGATTTAAAATGGAAATTTAGATCATTTGTGAGATAAAGAATCGAAAAATAGCTTATTTTAATGGTTCTAGTCACTTAGAATAATGGGTGAATTAATGAATAAATATTCCGCACTTATCCTGATTGTAATATTAGCAATTATCGGGGGCTATGTTTTTTTGGTCCCTGCAGAAGGCCCTTTTGAGCCTGTAGGTAGGTTAGCTTTCGTAAAATTAGCCGACCCGGACATGTATCCTGGACACCCTCATTCCGAATATTTAGCTGAACTGGCCCAGCAAAAAGGTTCTAAGTGCATATTGGTGGTGCATTATGGGGGAAGTTCTAATTATCGTAGTTATAATGAAAGTAATGGTGTGACCATATTAGAACTGGCTTATGTGGAGAAGAAACAGTACACTCCGGGTATTAACTGGAGTGAGGTATGGGAAGAGGGAATTAACGGAATACCTGAAGATAAATGGACTTATCGATCTGATGGAAAGAACTTTACCACTCTGAAAGAAGCAGAGGACTACATACTTAGTGTAGCTCAAGGAAATGGTCAGGAAGGACCTATTCCTTTACTCTACCACGGTACGGTGCGGGCAGGAGATCCTATCATAAACCAGGGTTGTGGTTTCCCCTTGTATTATCAGCTGGTGAGGGAGCACAGCGGGACCCTGGCAGCTTATGCTTTTGTTATCAGGGGTATGATTTTCCCTTATCTAAATTTACCCTACCGAAATTATGAATTACAGAATTCACGCCAATTACAGTATTATTACACCCATGGGATGATCAGCTACGAGTAATCATCTAGGAGTGACATATGAGGGGGATTCTGTAAAATTCCTATCAAAAACAGTTTAAAATGTGAAAAATATTCAAAAATGACATAAGCTAATAATATAAATATTAAAAAAATATTGAATATTAAAAGGTTAAAAAGAGCATTTTTCGAAGAGCATTTTCTGCTCTTTTCCCATTATTTTTCTTTATACGTTTTTTAAAAAAGGAATTATCCATTTGGGTGTTAAACGATTTATTTTTAATGCCCCTTAATTTAATTACTGAAGACTTTGCATATACTCGGATATTATTTCTTCAATCCTTTCCAGTGGGGCATCGGTTTTAATGGCCGTGGGCTGGTAATGGGTACGGGAAACTGAAAAACCATCTTCCTCTAATTTTTCTATAACTGTAATCAGGGGTGGGGCACTGATTTTCAGCTTTTTACTGATTTTATGGATGTCATAGAAGGTGGGGGGTAATGTTGCTTCATATAAACACATATTCAAAAGCTTTAAAACCTTTTTCTCGGTGTTTATCTCTTTTTCTTCAGCCAGTTCCAGCATACCTCTAATGAAATCAGAATCCTGCATACTACCCAGCCACATAGGTCCCCCGATAACCAGTTTCTCTCCACAAACCGGACACTCCTGGGGAATGTGCGGTGCCAGACCCATTAATGGTTGGCGGAATAGACATTTCCTGCAATGGGCCACAAAACCCATATTTTTCAGGGAATCATCTGTTATTTTAGAGCCCTTACTGATTTTCAGGTATAACCGCATGTAATGTTCACTGCTATGGGAGAACTTCACTTCCACCCTCTTTTTGTATTTGGCCAGGGTCATGGCCACAAATCCGGCCAGTATACGCACCCCATTTTCATGACAGTACTCGCTCTTAAGGGGCATGGCATTATATTTGCGTATGCATGGTTCTTTGTAGGTTCCACACAATGCTGAAGTATCGGTGGCGGTGACACATAATAAAGAATCTGATTTAAGGGAATTGCCGGCAGATTCTACAAAGAATGAGGGAGTACCAAAGGGGTCTATGTCCACCACATCAAATTCTCCCCTCCTATGGCGAAGCAGGAGATTGGCGTCATTTTGGGATACTTCCAGGTTTTGTATGTCATTTAGTTCAGCGTTCTTCCGGGCGAATTCCACTGCCAGGGAGCTTATGTCATTTACCACCACTCCGGAAACGCCTTCTATTTCTTTGGAGTAGCGGACGCCCCGTATACCGCTACCTCCAAAGGCATCACAGATAGTTATATCCTGATCCAGTTCTCTCTGGAATTGTTGTATGGCCAGTACCGAGAGATCACGGTTAAGTTCCATAACGGGATTGTAAAAAACCGGAGCCTGGGCCGAGACCTTGTCAAAAGGAGGCACTGTAATCTTGATTAATCCCTCTTGAATCGATTTATCATTCATTTTATCACGTATTATAAAAAGATTTATTAATAATATTAAATAATTAGTTCTATTTGGCAGACTATGTCTGAAAATTATTATAATAACTATTAGGATTATAATATTGGGATTATAATAGCTATTCGAGTTTAGTCTCTTCACTAATCTATGGAGCAAAACTATGTCTGATAATATATTAAATATACCTTTTCTTAATAATGTGCAGCAGGGTAAAAATAACTGGTGGCGCTACTTAATAACCATTTTTATAGTAATCCTTTTTTTATTGATTTTAGGGCCTTTAATCGCATCTCTGATTATTTCACTGCCCCTCATTGCCATGGGCTTGATTACACAGAGTTTTGATATGAATAGTTATTATCAGATGGTTAATTCTGCCTGGTTTAATTTATTATTAACTGGAATAAGTTTCTCCATAGTCTTCCTGGTATTTTATATCTGTCTGAGATTCCTCCACCATAAAAAATTAATTTCCTTAATCACCCTGGAAAAAGTGAGATGGAAAAAGATAGTTAAGGGAGCTGGGGTATGGTTGGCCATAATTTTATTAATGGATCTAATTGCTTATGCAATCAATCCACAGGCCTTGAAGATATATTTTAACCCTTCAAAATTCATATTATTACTGGTACTGGCTTTAATACTGGTCCCTATCCAGGCATCCTTTGAAGAAGTATTCTTTCGGGGCTATCTCTTACAGGGCACCAGTTTATTATTTAAAAAACCACTGTTACCTCTTTTAATAACCTCCCTGGTATTCGCATCCCTTCATTTTACCTATGGGATCGGTTCTATACTGAATATGTTCGTGATTGGTATGACTCTGGGTATTATAGTCTTAGTGGACAATGGGATTGAAATGGCTGTGGGGGTGCACATAATAAACAATATCTATGGTAATGTGATACACACGGCACCAGATGCCGGTTTAGGGAGCTTACCCTCCCTTATGATAAATTCGTCCAGCTTCCTATCTTTCCTGGTAATGGTTCTGGCTTCTGTTATTCTTCTAATGATTTTATTTAGAGGGAGAAGTGAAGAAATTAAAAAACTATTCTTATAGTCTGTGTCAGATAACGATTTCCAGGATATTTTGGTCATATTTGCATTAGCAGGTATTTATTATCAGGTATATTATATACAATGAGCCCAGCACACGCCCATCTGATTAATTGATTATGCTGGTTATTATATGTCCATCAATAGGGATATTCCATATAATAAATCATTATACTCCCCTAAATTTACTCTTAAATTTATTCTAAAATTTATTCTAAAATTTTTAAAAAAAACACTTATTTACAATAAATATTAGATTAAAATAAAATATTTGATTAAATAAGTTTAATAAAATCAAATTAGTTATTTATTAGAAATATTAGAAATTAATTATTTATTGGATAATTCCAGATAATTATTTATTAGATTGAATTGAATGATTTTTCTGAATCATGTAATTGTAAAACCGGTGTAGATATGATACCTATTGCTAACCCCATTATAGAAGACGAAGAGATTCAAGAAGTGGTAGAGGTCTTAAAATCAGGATTTATTGCTCAGGGACCTAAAGTGGCTGAATTTGAAGAAAAATTCGCGCAATACGTGGGCACCAAGTATGCGGTGGCCACCAGTTCCGGAACCACTGCTTTGCACCTGGCCCTGCTGGCAGCAGGAGTTGGTGAAGGGGATGAAGTTATTACCACTCCCTTCAGTTTTGCTGCCACAGGAAATTCTGTCCTTTATACCGGAGCCCGACCCGTATTTGTGGATATAGACTCCCAAACATATAATCTGGACCCTGCCCAGATAGAGGCAGCTATAACTCCCCAGACCAAAGCCATCTTACCGGTGCATCTCTATGGTCAGCCAGCGGACATGGACCCTATAATGGAAATTGCCGCTAAACATGATCTTCGAGTAATAGAAGATGCCGCCCAGGCTCACGGTGCAATTTATAAGGGGAAAATGGCTGGTTCCTTAGGTGACATGGCCTGTTTCAGTTTTTACCCCACCAAAAACATGACCACCAGTGAGGGTGGAATAATAACCACGGATAATAAAGAACTGGCGGACAAATGCCGCATTTTAAGGGCGCATGGGGAAAAAGAAAGATATCAGCACGTGGTATTAGGTTACAACTTCCGGATGACTGATATAGCAGCAGCTATTGGTCTGGCTCAACTCAAAAAACTGGATAAATTCAACCAAAAGAGAATAGAAAATGCAGCCTACTTAAGCGAGCACATCAAAGAAATTGAAGGTGTAAAATCCCCCTATGTAATGGAAGACGTGCAACACGTATTCCACCAGTACACCATACGTATTGAAAATGGCTCCCGCGATGAATGGATTCAATTCCTCAATGAAAATGGGGTAGGAACTGGTATCCACTATCCAAAACCAATTTACAAACAGGAACTGTATCAGGAACTCGGATTCAATGATAACTGTCCTGAAGCAGAAAAAGCAGCTAATGAAGTAATTTCCATACCGGTACATCCCCGCTTGAAGGTGGAGGATCTGGAAACCATTGTACAAACTCTGGAAGATGCCAGTCGGCACTTCATGTAATTATTTAGTAGCGATTTATTAGTAGAGATTTGTCGGAGTCCTTTCAGGGATTCATTTTTCTTATTTTATTATATTTGGTTAATTTTCAGTTTATTATTGATTTTATCCGTATTTATTAATCTTAATCTAAAATTAAATCATATAACTTAATTAAATTAAGATATGCCTATTGCAAGCTGCTCTAAACAAAAATAATATTAAATAATAATGCTAAAATTAAAATTGTAAAATCGGGCATTATAACTAGAAAAAAATATTCTACAATTTTTTTTCAACGGAGGCTACTTTATCATCCAGAGTTCTATCTCGATCCCGTCTATCATCAATTTTTATGCTGGTAGATACTCTATCTGCGCCCTGGGCAAAAACTGCTTCATGGGCAGCCTGCACGGCTTCAAATAGCTCTTGAGGACTGTTTGCCTCTAATTGGGTCCCCATTCCAGACAACTGGTACTTCACACCTTTTTTATCCAGTGCCGCCACAGCAGCAGCCACATAACTGCTTAAACTGGTGCTTTTGGTTCCGATGGGGATGATGGTGATTTCTGCAGATATCATGTATTTTTATATGTACTGTAAATTATATATTTTTTATGAAGTCCTTGGATAAAGATGAATTCAATCACCAGCTTAGAAAAAGGGTGGAAACTCTTATTAAACATTATAATTTAATCCAGGAAGGAGAATTAATAGCTGTTGCTTTATCTGGGGGAAAAGACAGTGTTTTAACGTTACATTTATTGCAAGAGTTTCAGGATAAGCTGAAATTTGAGATGGTGGCTATTGCCGTTGATGAGGGGATTAAGGGTTACCGCGGCCATGGAATGGATGCTGCCCAGGAAAATGCGGATAATCTGGGGGTTAAGTTAATAAAAAAATCATTCCAGGAAGAAGCAGGATTCACCCTGGATGATGTTTACTCTGATTTTAAAAGTGCCTGTATTCCCTGTGGTGTTTTCCGGAGACATATTCTGAATAAAACTGCTTATGAGGTAGGTGCCTCCAAGATAGCCACGGGTCACAATCTGGACGATGAAATCCAGTCTTTTTTAATGAGTTTTGCCAGGGCAGATGTCATTAAGTTTTCTAAATTCGGCCCCCAACTGGATACCATCCACCCCAAGCTGATACCACGCATCAAACCCCTGTGGAATACTCCTGAGCGGGAGGTGGGTATCTGGGCGGTAATGAATGAGATTCCGGTGCATCTGGATGAGTGTCCTTATTCCAGTCTATCCTTGAGGGCCAGGATCAAGGACTTTCTTAACCGGACAGAATCCAGGCATCCCGGAACCAAGAAAGCCATTATGCAGTCATTCCAAAAAAGTTTGCATATCCCGCAGCCCGTAGTAGAATTGCAGGAGTGCCGGCAATGTGGTGAACCCACCTCTTCTGATATCTGCAAGGCCTGTGAAATGAAAAAGACCATTATGCGAAGATTCTAATCAAATAGAAGTAAACAAAATTAATATATTAAAAATCTTTTACTTTTGAATAAACTTACATTTTATTTCATTATCTTTATTGATGCCCTAAAATAAACTAATTTAAAAATATAATCCTTAAAATTGAATAAGAAGAATAAATAAGAATAATAGAGATAATTAACCAGATTCCTTTTAATAATATATTTAATCCAATTAATTTAATTCCGTTATCTCTTTTTTTTAATATTATCTGCAGTGGTAAAGAAAGAACCACCATATTTTTCTTCCTGGAGCTCCCGAACCATTTCGGAGGCAGCTTCAGCGTCTTCTGCCTTTTTAAATATGCGCCGGGTTTTTACTTTAATGGTTTTCCCACACACGCATTTACGGGTGGCCACCCCTTCTTTAGCATACATGGCCCTACCACAATCGCAACGAAAAATCAGATACATATTATTCCTCTGACCAGGTTATTATCTTTTGCTGATTTTTATTTAGTTAATTAATTATTAAATAATCTGATATTACTAATTTTGTTGGCTTAAAACGCTTCAGGTTTACTACCAGCCCATTATCTTCCCAAATAATGGCAAAACCACTTGGGGAATGGTAATAAATCCCCCAATCATACATCCCAGATTGGTTCCCACCACCACCAGCAAAACCCGGAAAATCTTATTTTTCCACATATCACCTAGGCTTTCGCATTTAGTAAAATCCACCAAATCCTGGGAATTAACTTTTCTCAACTTGGCCTCCACCAAACCGGAAAACCATCCCGCGGCTAATAATGGGTGAAGGATGGTTATAGGTGCTACTAAAAATGCAGTTACTGCAGAAAGTAGTTTGGAACCTGATAAAAGCGAACCAATAAAAGAAAGTCCTCCAGTTAATAATATGAATTCTACTATTCCGGAATTTATATTAATACCATTAAGAAATGCCAGAAAAAATATCACAATCACGGAGGCAGGGATTAAAAATAATATGATCTTACTCCAGGGGATTCGGGAGGTTTCAATGGTCATTAAGGTGCTCAAGGGGGGTATTTCCTGGGGGTGATCCAGGTAATGGTTTAATCCGGGCTGGTGTCCCGCGCCCACCACAGCCACCACATGGTCCTCTTCAATTTCCAGTAGTTTTTGGGCCATGAAAAGGTCCCTTTCATTTACCAGGGCATGGTAAGCTTTGGGAGACATTTCCTTAAAGTATCCCATCACTTCTTCTAAGGTGTCGTCCTCTTTGAGTTTCTCCACATCCTCTAATTCCTCTTCTTTAGCAAAGAAGGAACCTAAAACCCCATAAGCAAACTTCATTTTTTCTATGAAACTCATCTGGTTCAGGGCACGTCGCAGGGTGAGGTTTATGTCCCGGTCAATAAGGGCCACCTTAGCTCCTACTTCCTGGGCCGCTTCAATGGCCGCCAGCATCTCTGCGCCGGGTTTGACTCCTAAATCTTCACCTATTTTTCGCTGCATGTAGGTTAAAAATCCGCCCACTAGAAATAAACCCACGTTATTTCCTTTGATTATATCAGAAATAGAAAAATCGTTTTTCTCTTCTATCCCCATTTTTTCCCGTAATAATCGGTGATAACGACCTGCATCCAGTTCAACTGCCACCACATCTGGCGTTTCGGTGAGGATAGTGTCTCTTACCTCTTCCACACTTTTCTGGGAGACATGGGCCGTTCCAATGATTTTAAGACATTCTCTTTTCATGTGAAAAAATCCTATTTTAAGATATTTTATTTATACAATTATTTTTCCTGATTATTGTTAATTTATAATAATTCCTGGATTATATCAAATAATTATTGAAATAATTCAATTAAATTAATCCAAACTAATAAAATCAAATTGTATCTATTGATTCTTGTTTAACTTGAATTTTGCATTTATTATTTTAGTTATAAATAAATGTTTCCAAAAATACATTTTGAAGATATATTATTAATAAACAATAAAGATAAATGTTCTCTTTTTCCCATAATAAACTTCTAAAACAATTAAAACAATGAATCAAGCAATGAATTTCATATTGTTTTTGTATTGTCCTGTTTTAAAAACACCTAACTATTATTTTAAAAATATTCCAAATAGATTAATCCTTTGGATTATATTTAATTATAGTATCTATGGTGTCTTTTTTGAGTATAGGGACATTGGAAGATATGTTTCTCTTTAAACAGAATTTCACATCCTCTGCAAAACCCAGTTGATTTAATTTCTGGGCGGAACGTGAATTCAAAATTGCTTGCTTGGTTTTTGAAATATTTTCAGCTGCCAGAACCGAGCTTTGAGCAAATTCATCCACTTCCTGGTTTATTAAATGGGATATTATGGTGCCCGCCCCTAAAAAATCTTCAATGGCAAAACGGCCTTCCACACCAGCCATCACCACTTCAATATGATCCTCGGCTATCTCCATAGCTGCCTGAGCCACCGCATGGGCATTGGCAAAACACCCAATCAGTACTTGGGAGTCCATACCTTCCATGATACGGGTTCCATTACTGGTGGTGAGCACCAGAGATTCTCCCTTAAAATTCTGAATCTCCCCTGGTGAATTACCCACATCAAATCCCTTTAGAGTGGCTCCCCGACGTTCACCGGCAATAACTGCTCCTATGTCCTGGGCCACCTGCACGGCTTCCTGATGATCCACCACAGGGAATATCTGTTTAAAATTGTCTAAGGCCATGACCATGGTGGTGCTGGCTCTTAAAACATCCACCATTATGGAAACATCTTTAGAACATGATTTTTCTAAGCTCAAAGTCACTTTCATGAGTAAACCTTCTGTTATTAGGTATCCTTTAGATATCCTTCAGTAACCTGATTTATAATGCTTGGTAATTAGTATTATGTTATTTATTGTTTTAGAATAATAAAATAATGATTTAATCAATAAAATATAATAATTCATTACTCGATTAATTTTAGCACATGAATTAAGTCATGGTAAAAATATAGTCATTAAGATAAAATATAAGGATTAGTGTTATTATTTTAATTCAGGATTATTTAATCAGGCTAAATTTATTTAATTTAGTATTCAGTTAATGGGTGTAAAAATGAGAATAGTGGTTACTCCAATGTGCCAGGAAATTTTAGAGATGGCAGGAGCTACAGATTTTTTGGTTAATAAATTTCCCGATCGAGAAGACGCTGATTTGGCAGTAGTGCTTTCAGAAACGGAAACAAAAATGGATTCGGTTAAAATAAAGCTCAACACGTTTTCACAGATAGAAGAAAGTGTTATAATTCTTTATAAGATTTTAAATAATTTAGATGATTCTCCAGAAAATTATTCTATGGATAATAGGGATATGGAACGTTTAAAGAAGGATATATCTGTAAAGATAAATTCTAAGTGGCTGCATTCTGAGGAAAAAATGCGTCTAAAAAAGATAAATCGAAAGATAAAAGTCAGAGTATATTCAAATTTTTTAAAAGACATAATTGAAGATATGGGTTACCACATCATAGGTCCCCACTCTGAGAGGGAACCTGACTATGTGGTCTACCCGGATTACATGGAAGTTGATATTCAAGGAGAATTAGGGGATTATAATGCTATAACAATCCCTTCCCATGGTGATGTGCCTTTAAATCCTGTAGAAAGGGCTCATCTTAGATATAATTTATTGGAGAGAGAAATATGTACGAAACCTTGACCTATACTGGTGGCGTGCACCGTCATGAAGAGATGAATGAGCTTATCGAGGATCTGGGAGGATTTGTTCTCCAAGAAAATTTCTTACAAATGGATTTGGTACTTACTCTGGCGGTTCCCATCGAAGATGTGGATAAAGTAAAAGAAAAGGCTAAAGAGCTTCTGGGTAAGGTTAAAGTGGCCCCTATGGCAGGTACTGAGATAGCAATCGTATCTCCTACTCTGGCCAGACACCATTTACCTCACTCTGCCTGTGATATATCGGAATACCTGCGCAGATTCGGGGCCAAGGATAACATGATTGGTCTGGCCAGGGGAGCAGGAAAAGGCATATCCCAAATTTCAGAGGATGAGAAAAACCTTATAAATGAACATGACTTGGCTGTTTTTGCCCTTGGTAGTTTTGAACAGTGTATCAAGGATAAAGTTCATCTTTTCCAGGATCTTGATGTGCCGGTGGTGGTTACTGGAGCACCAGAAATAGATTTAGAGGATTTACCTGGTGCAGATGCCTATGTAAGTGGCCTGGGCAGAATTCCTCGCAGACTTAAGCGTGGAGGGGACATAAGGGCTCTCCGACGGTTAGTGGATGTGGTGGAAAATATTTTAGATGAACGCCGAAAGGACATGTCTATGGATCCCCCCATGGTACCTTCTATACTGGTAAAAACGGAAATAGAAAATCAAGTCCCGGCTATTCAAGAAGTTTACTCTCCCACTCCGGTTACCAGCCAGCTGGATGGTGTGAGGGTTAAATTGAATTATGATCAGTATCATGACCAGATTAGTGAAGTCAAAATATATAATCATACCTTAGCTGAAATCTCTGAAATAACCAAATCCAGAATGTATGACTATACGCTGGTGAAGCTTTTACCAGAAAGTTCTTTAATTGATCAACAATAATTGATATGAAATAAATATGGATTATGGAATGTCCATTTATAGAATGCCCATCCTCGAAATAATGGATTAATGTTTAGGAAGACAATTTATGGAAAAAATACGGATTTTACAGTTGTCTTTATTTATTTCATTTTTTATGCTGGGTTATTTAATATTGAATTATTTCGTTTTATCGGCTCTGGCCTGGCTTTGGGGCGGATTTGATACTGATTTAATTTATATTTTGGTAATAATTGCTTCTTTTTCATTTCCTATTTCCATGTTGCTGGAACAGCGGGAATCGCACATATTGTCCCGAATTTTATATGCGGCCTCCACTACTTGGATGGGAATAGTCCTGTATTTTGTGTGGGCATTACTCATTTTTGGAATAGTTAGTTTATTCATCAATGTCCCCTTAAAAGAAGCAGGAATACTAATTTTCATTGTTGTGTCTGTTATAAGTGTTTATTCCATCGTAAACGCGTTTTTTATTCATGAAAAGATAATAGAGATACCTCTTAAAAATTTAAAAAATCCCCTTACCTTGGTTCAAATTTCAGATGTTCACGTTGGTTCCATTCGAAACTCAGGGTATATTCAAAAGCTATGTCTTAAAATAAAAGGTATAAATCCCGACGCAGTTTTAATAACAGGGGATATGGCGGATGGAAGTTCTCCTATATCCCAAGAAACATTTAAACCACTTGAAGCACTGGATATGCCTATATTTTTTGTTTCAGGTAATCATGATACGTATGCGGGTCTGGACAATGTTTTGAGTGCTTTAAGGATGGTGGGGGTCCATATCCTGGATAATAAATCTGTTGAATTTAATGGATTACAACTGGTTGGAATATGTTATTGTATGCAAAGAAACATGTTGGATTCTCTCTTGAGTAGAATTGATTTTGATAGGGATCAACCCAGTATATTAATGCATCATTTGCCTTTAGAATGGGAAGTTGCCCGTGAACAAGGTATAAACTTGCAGTTATCGGGCCATACTCATAAAGGACAATTTTATCCGTTTAATGTGCTGGTAAAGCTTATGTTTCCCTATCTGGGTGGACTTTATAAGAATGGGGATGATTATATCTATGTTTCCCCGGGAACTGGTACCTGGGGGCCGCCTATGAGATTAGGATCTCGTAATGAGATAACCATACTTAATTTAAAGCCAGGATAATTTCTCTCAGAATACTTTATTTAATTAAATCAATTAGTATATTAAATAAATTATTATCGATTTTTAATTCAATACGCACTATCTGATCCATTGGGTATTGAAACATTGAGTATTGCCTATTCCATAAATTCTATTCCATATAATTAATAATTAAATATTAATTTTAAAATTAAAATTAAAAATAAATAACTCTGATAATAAAAGAATATTTAAAAATTTTTTCCAGGGATATTATTTTTAAAAAAGGTTAAAAAATATTGGCCTTTGAAGTGATGGAATTATTTAAAAATCAACTTTTTTAATTCCAAAGAAGTTTATAGCACTTACTAATTCTCTAAAAGCCACTAATTCTCTTTCAATTACATCTTCTCGAGTGAGAGTGCTGCTCATTTCTCCATCCACTGTCAATTTGTCTGGGCCACGTGCCACCAGCCGATCCACTCCGTCCAGACTTAGTATTCGTTCTGCCTCTCTGTCATGGACAAAAGCGCGACCTGGTAAAATAACTGTTTCTTTTAATTCACTCAAATCAACTTTTTTCAGGTCTTCATGTGTTATCAGACACCCAATATCCTTTTCCACGGCATAAACATTTACATTGTCATTAGCTTCAATATTGTCGATAATTCTTTGAATATACGGTGCGGCTATTCTGCTGGTGAGAATGGTTGCTTCTCCCGTGACTTCTGGGATAAATTGTAAGAATTCTTTATTTTTATCAAGAGAAATAGCAAAAGGGGCTTCGTTTTCTGGATCGCAAACAGGGGTTCCGGTTACCCGTAAATTAAATTCCTTGTTAATTTCCCGCACCATGGCTTCAAATTCCTGGATGTTATGGGGTTCTACATCCTTGATAATAGGTTCATTGCCTAATATCAGGCCCTGATGAGTGTAGTTAGCAAATCTCATTAAAATAAGGGCTTTGGCGCCCCATTCTTCTAATTTAACACACGTTTCTCTAAGAACATCTCCATCATTTACCCCGGGTATGATAACAGAAGCGGCGTGGAGTTCAATATTTTCTGAAAAGGTCTGCGCTGCTTTTAGAGATTCTTCAGGATTAGGATCAGACATCCATTTTTTTCTCAAAGCTTCATCAGCGGCGAAAATAGTGAAGGTCACTTCATCCACCCCATTATTAATAAGTTGGGATGCGAATTCCCCATCATCTATCCCTTTTCCACTGGTATAACCCAGATGCATGGGTATTCCCAACTGATGGAAAGTACTGGTAAGTTCTTGCAGTTGAGGATAACAGCTTACATCTCCCCCACCACTAATATTAATTTTAAGATTCTGATCTCTATAATCTCCCATCATCAAAGTATTTTGAACAGTACTGGCCACAATGAATGGGGGTAAAAATTCGTTTTTGGTTTCGGCTACACCCTCTGTGCAGGTTTCGCAACCTATTTTTCCAGGCGAGCAATTCCTACATCCTAATGGGTGAGATTCAGTCACTTTTCGGAAATAACAATATTTACAGAATCCTCTGCAGTCTTTTCCAGGAATACCGCCTACATCTGCTATAATCTGCATGGACTTCACTTAGTTTTATTAAAATAAATAACTTTGGATTAATTATAAGTCTATGGTGGGCCTCTAATTAATACTAAAAGATTAATATTAGTATAACTTTTTAGAGAGCTTAAATTAATAATTACTAATATGAAATTCTTTTTTATGAATAAATACTTCTTAAAACTAGAATATGGATCAAAAAAGTATTAAAATTTTCTTATTGTGGAATATTAAAAATAATCTAAGGTCGTAGAAAAATTATCAATTCACTATTTATAAATCTTTCTACTTGAGTCAGAAAGAAAGTTTAATAATATATATAGAACTAAATTGAGGTTCGTATACTAACTAATGTGTTAATGCACTTCCTCTGGAGCGAACTTTTTTTGAATGCATTATTATGCAACTGCTCTGAGGTGGAGTATACGTGAATTAATTGTTAGGAGGGAAAAAATGGCGAAGTTTGATGATAAGATCGACTTGTACGACGATAGAGGTAACCTCGTCGAAGAACAAGTACCGCTAGAAGCTCTAAGTCCTCTACGGAACCCAGCTATAAAAAGTATTGTTAAGGGTGTCAAAAGGACTATAGCAGTGAACTTAGAAGGTATTGAAAACGCCTTGAAGGCCGCTAAAGTTGGTGGCCCTGCCTGTAAGATATTAGGACGAGAAATGGATCTCGACATAGTAGGTAATGCAGAAGCTATTGCTGCAGCTGCTAAAGATATGATACAGGTCACCGAAGACGACGACACCGTAGTTGAATTACTCTCAGGTGGTAAAAGAGTTTTAGTACAAATACCAACAGCTCGATTAGATGCTGCTGCTGAATACTCTGCAACCCCATTAGTAACTGCTAATGCATTTGTTCAGGCAATTGTAAACCAATTTGATGTGTCCATGTATGACGCAAACATGGTTAAAGCCGCAGTTCTCGGTAGATACCCACAATCTGTAGAGTACATGGGAGCAAACATTGCTACCATGCTGGACATACCTCAAAAATTAGAAGGCCCAGGTTACTCATTGAGAAACATTATGGTGAACCACGTGGTTGCTGCCACATTGAAAAACACCATGCAGTCTGCTGCTCTATCCAGTATTTTAGAACAAGCAGCTATGTTTGAAATGGGTGACGCAGTAGGAGCATTCGAAAGAATGCACTTATTAGGACTTGCTTACCAAGGTATGAACGCTGACAACTTGGTATTTGATTTAGTTAAAGACAACGGTGCTGAAGGTACCGTCGGATCTGTCATTGCTGATATCGTAGATCGAGCAGCAGCTGACAAGGTTATCGGAGTCGAAAAAGATCTTAACGGATTCAACGTTTACGGAACCGACGACTTAGCTAAATGGAACGCTTACGCTGCAGCAGGTGTAATGGCTGCCACCATGGTAAACCAAGGTGCTGCCCGTGCTGCTCAAGGTGTATCATCCACTCTATTATACTACAACGACTTAATTGAATTCGAAACTGGATTACCAAGCGTAGACTTCGGTAGAACCGAAGGTGTAGCTGTAGGATTCTCTTTCTTCAGTCACTCTATCTACGGTGGTGGAGGTCCTGGTATCTTTAACGGAAACCACATTGTGACCCGACACAGTAAAGGATTTGCTATACCATGCGTAGCCGCTGCAATGGCATTAGACGCAGGTACCCAGATGTTCTCCCCTGAAGCAACTTCTGGACTAATCAAAGAAGTGTTCAGCCAAGTGGACGCATTCCGAGAGCCACTTAAATATGTCAACGAGGCAGCTGCTGACATAAAAGGCGACATTTAAGTAATCTCATATATTTTTGGGGGCAAAAGCACAGATGGATATAGAAATATTCCCACATAGACTTCTCGGGGCAGATACAACCGAAAAATTACTGAATAACCTGGAAGATATAGATTCCATTAAAAGAATGGTTATTCATGGACAAAGACTCCCTCCCGCAAGTGCCAAACATCCTGACAGAAGGACAATTATGGTCAAAGGACAGGAAGTTGATTTACAAGTAAAGACTGGTCGCATTCTTCTTGAAATCGAAAATGAATCTACTATTGAAGATGTTCGAATGGTCTGTGAGCAATCACTACCCTTTGGATTTAATGTTCATATTGGTACCTTCATTAGATATCAAAAGACGGTGACTGATGAAATCAAATATGGGAATGATCTAGAAAACATACCTACGGAGATGGTAGGACTAACTGATCAAAATGCCCTACTCAGTGAAAGAGCTACAATTATAAAGAAAAATCAGTAAAGGGACATTAGATGATTGGCAAGTGCACTCATGTTGTAGATTGTCGAGAGACAATGGGACTGGGCGAAGGAGGCGGTATAGCGCAAAGAGGGACTTTTGCAGAATGCGGAAGTGAAGTACTGGCTGTGGCCATGTCCCCTGGAAGGCGCCATATTACTAAACCTGTTTGTGAAATCACATTTGCTCTAAGGGAAGCTAACATAATGACCAGCACTCTGGTATTAAATGCCGGGGCAGGAGTTCCTAGTGATGCTCCCAGCGCTGGTGCAGGAAGTCTTTTTGGTCTCACTCCTAAGGAGATTGAGCAAATGAAGAGACATAAGGTTCTGGTGGTTCATTTGGGTGGAGTGAAACATCATATCACTTACAAGGCCCGATTGATACTGCGTAATGTGGACCGGCCCTGTGTTATCATATGTGAATATCCAGTGGACTTTGAAGATTTTGCAAAGATTGGTGTTAAAACCAGATTAGTAATGCCCGAAAATCCCAAAACTAAAGGTCATGTCGTTGACATTGTCAACGGTGTTATACGTGGAGAAACTTGTCCTCAAGAAAAGTTAGATGAGATTATTAGAAAAGTTAAGTTTGCATTAGGAGGTGCATGATAATGGCACAATATTATCCTGGAACTAGTAAGGTTGCACAAAACAGACGAAATTTCTGTAACCCAGATTATGAATTAGAAAAGATGAGAGAACTCTCTGACGAAGATGTTGTAAAGATATTAGGTCACAGAGCTCCTGGTGAGGAATACCCAAGCGTACACCCACCACTAGAAGAAATGGACGAACCAGAAGACGCAATCCGAGAATTGGTAGAACCAATTGACGGTGCAAAAGCTGGTGACAGAACTCGATACATCCAGTTCGCTGACTCCATGTACTTTGCCCCAGCTCAACCATACCTGAGATCAAGAGCATACTTAAGCAGATACCGAGGAGCCGACGCAGGTACCCTATCTGGACGACAAATTATTGAGATCAGAGAAAGAGACCTGGAAAAAATCTCCAAAGAGCTAATTGAAACCGAATTCTTCGACCCAGCAAGAACTGGAATTAGAGGAGCTTCCGTACACGGACACTCCCTGAGACTCGACGAAGACGGTATGATGTTCGACATGCTCCGAAGACAAGTCTTCAACAAAGAAACCGGAAAAGTAGAAATGGTAAAAGACCAAATTGGTGTAGATCTCGACGAAACAGTGGAACTAGGTGAACCACTAGACGAAGAGACCTTAATGAACAAAACTACTATTTACCGAGTAGATGGTGAAGCATACAAGGACGATGTTGACGCTGTAGAAGTTTTACACAGAATACACGTCAAGAGATCCGAAGGTGGATACAGTCCTGAATAATTAAGGGGAGGTAATGATTATGGCTGATAAAAAGTTCATGGACGCTTTAAAAACTAAGTTCGAAGAATCCCCAGACGCCAAGAAAACTCACTTTTACGACTTAGGTGGTTGGAAACAATCCGAACGTAAAAACGAGTTCCAAGCAGCAGGTCAAGAAGTAGCCGCTAAAAGAGGAATCCCTCAGTACAACAATGATATAGGTTCCCCATTAGGTCAACGGGTATTAATGCCTTACCAAGTGTCCACTACTGACACTTTTGTTGAAGGTGACGACCTGCACTTTGTAAACAACGCTGCTATGCAGCAAATGGCTGATGATATTAAGAGAACTGTGATTGTAGGTTTAAACACCGCTCACAACGTTATCGAAAAAAGATTAGGTAAAGAAGTTTCTCCAGAAACTATAACCCATTACTTAGAAACTGTAAACCACGCTATGCCTGGTGCAGCTGTTATTCAAGAACACATGGTGGAAACCCACCCTACCCTTGTGGCTGACAGTTACGTAAAAGTCTTCACCGGTAACGACGAAATCGCTTCAGAAATCGACTCTGCTTACGTCATCGACATTAACGAAATGTTCCCTGACGACCAAGCTGAAGTATTAAAAGCTGAAGTAGGAGACGGAATCTGGCAAGTTGTACGGATCCCAACCATCGTTTCACGAACTTGTGACGGTGCAACCACTTCCCGATGGTCTGCTATGCAAGTAGGTATGTCCATGATTTCTGCATACAAACAGTGTGCTGGAGAAGCCGCAACCGGTGACTTCGCTTACGCTGCAAAACACGCAGAAGTTATCCACATGGGTACTTACTTACCAGTAAGAAGAGCCAGAGGGGAAAACGAACCTGGAGGTATTCCATTCGGATACCTGTCTGACATCTGTCAGTCCTCCAGAGTAAACGATGACCCAGTTCGAGTTACTTTAGATGTAGTAGCTACTGGAGCAATGTTATACGACCAAATCTGGTTAGGTTCTTACATGTCTGGTGGTGTTGGATTCACCCAATACGCTACCGCTGCTTACACTGACAATGTCCTCGACGACTTTACCTACTACGGTAAAGAATACGTAGAAGACAAATTCGGTGGACTATGTGAAGCACCTAACAACATGGAAACTGTACTGGACGTAGGATCTGAAGTAACCTTCTACGCTCTCGAGCAATACGAAGAATACCCAGCGCTCCTGGAAACTCAGTTCGGTGGATCCCAGCGTGCTGCTGTTGTTGCTGCTGCTGCCGGATGTTCCACTGCTTTCGCAACTGGAAACGCTCAAACCGGTCTAAGCGCATGGTACTTATCCATGTACTTGCACAAAGAACAACACTCCAGACTTGGATTCTATGGTTACGACTTGCAAGATCAGTGTGGTGCATCCAACGTATTCTCCATCAGGAACGACGAAGGATTACCTCTTGAATTAAGAGGACCTAACTACCCTAACTACGCAATGAACGTAGGACACCAAGGTGAATACGCAGGTATTTCCCAAGCTCCACACGCTGCTCGAAAAGATGCATTTGTATTTAACCCTCTGGTTAAAATTGCATTTGCTGACGAAAACTTAGCATTTGACTTCACTAACCCACGAGCAGAGTTCGCTAAAGGTGCATTAAGAGAATTCGAACCAGCCGGAGAAAGAGCAATCATCTCTCCAGCTAAATAGGTGTAATGATACACCTATTATTTTTTTATTTAATTGAATATATGGAGGAAAAAATATGGACCCTTTTATGACAGGATTGGGTATTGTTGCTCTCATGGGAGCCGCTGCAACCATTGCCGGTGCTGCTGAGGACTTAGAGTCTGATGTAGGTTCTCAAAGTAACCCTAACTCTCAAGTGCAACTAGCTCCACAAATGGGACATTTACACAGAATGATCAACAAGGCTGTTTCTGGAGAGCCAGTATCTATGGGTACTTGGTGTGGTATTTCAGGTTCAATTGCAGCTGTATTATTTGTTCTAAAACCAGCATTTCTGTTTGGAGCATCCCCAGTTGTCGGAACCATAATGTCTATTGCCATTGGTTCTATTATTGCTGCATTAGTACACACTATCTATGCGGCTACGTCTCACATGGGAAGGATTGTGAGCCAATCTCAATTTAATCAACCTTTATTTATGGACGTTTTAACCCAGCACTTAGGACCTATCGCTGGGCACGGATTTATTACAACATTCTGTATTGTAGGATTATCCTACCTCATGACTTTACCAATCCAAGGTTTTGGACACCCATTCCCACTACCATTACTGGCAGTGCTATGGGGTATAACCATCGGAGCTATAGGTTCATCCACTGGGGACGTTCACTACGGTGCTGAAAGAGAATATCAACAGTACCCATTCGGTGGAGGTATTCCTGTAGCTATTCACGGGGATATCGCAACTAAAGCTGAATTAGGTGCAAGAAACTCAATTGACGTAGTTAATTTCTGTGCTAAATTCGGAGGACCATTAACTGGTTTCGCTTTCGGATTGATTGTATTCTTAAGCTTCTGGACTACTGTTGTCTTTGGCGCCATGGGAGGAATCGTGGCTGGCCTAATAATCGTTATACTATTGATAATCTTGAACAACAGAGTAGAAATGTTCGCCAGAAACACTTACGGACCCTACAAGGAATGATTAAGGAGGATAAAAGATGGATCCAATAACATTAATCGGAGCCGTAACTGTAGGCGGAATCCTCATAGGTGGAGGTGTACACTTCGTACCTGTGGGTGGAGCTCCTGCAGCTATAGCTACAGCAACAGGTGTAGGTACTGGTACCGCAATGTTAGCTGCTGGTGCTGGTTTAACTGGACTAATCTCAGCTGCTGCAATGAGTGGCGCAGACCCATTATCCATAATGGCTGCCGGTGCAGTAGGTTCTATGCTGATGATTGGGATCACCATGTTAGTAGGTAACTTAATCTACGTTTATGGTGTGGGAACCGTACCTGCTTCTGCAAAGGTAACCACTGATCCTATTACTAGATTAAATCAAGAAAAATTCGTAACCCCTGGTACTGAAGGGCACGGAATTCCAACCGTTTGTTTTGTCAGCGGTATTATCGGAGCTGCCCTCGGGGGTATGGGTGGAGGACTAATATACTGGGCTCTAAATGATGCTCTATCTGCAACCAGTTTATCCTATGGTATCGCTGGTGCCGCAGGTATCGCAGCCATATCTGCTGTCGGTATTTTCTTCATCAACGCAGTAATTGCTTCCTATAACATAGGAGGAACAATCGAAGGATTCCACGATCCTAAGTTCAAAAGGATTGGACGGGGAATTGTGGCCTGTTTGATTGCCTCTGTGGTAATGGGAGCTTTAGCAGTACTTTTAATTGAAGGAGGTGTCTTCTAATGTCAGTAGCAGGAGGAGGACCCGCTGGTGCCGCAATTTCACCAACCAAGACCTTAGCTTTAGGTGTTATCGGTGGACTTGTGGGAATATACGCCGCTGCCATCCCTAGCATTGGACCTATATTAGCAGGGCTCGGTGCAGTATGTGCTATTATATGGGGTGCAGACGCTATTCGGAGAGTAGCCAGCTATGGTTTAGGTACTGGTGTACCATCCATAGGATACATGTCCCTGGCTATTGGTATATTAGGTGCCATTACAGGACTAGCCGTCCCTATGGCTATAAACATGGGTGCTATTATTGGCCCAATCATGGGTTTAATCTTAGCTATGATTTTAGGTCTAATAGTAGCTTTAATTGGTAAAAAGATAGTCAAAATGAAAATACCGGTACTGGAAAGATGCACAGCTGAACTTTCAGGTGCTGCTGCTTTATCTGTATTAGGATTTTCTGCAGCTATCACTGGAAGCTATGATTTATCCACCATGGTAACCTCTGTGGTATCCACTGGTTTCATAGGATTATTATTCATCATGAATACCATGGCAATCCAACACCCATTCAACGCTTGTCTGGGACCTAATGAAAACCAAGTTAGAACTTTAAAACTTGCTGCTTCCACTGGATTTTTAGCTATGGCTATTGTGGGACTTCTGGGAATGAATTTATTCATCAACTGGTGGGCTGTCTCATTAGTAGGTGCTTTAGGATGGTTTGTATTCATTAACCAATACTTCCGAGCATCATTCGAAGAAGCTGCATCTGTCAAATGGTCCGGAATGTGGCCTAAAGAGGAGCAATAGGAGGAATCAAACATGTTACCTTTAGTAAAAGTTGTTCCAGAATATAATCTAACCTTAGATCCCTCCACTGGTATGGTCGGAGCTGCTCTAGGTAGAGAAGTTTTAATCCTATCAATGGATGAAATAAATGATCAAATAGCAACATTAGAAGCTACAGCTGACGACTTAATGCACGCCTTAGATCCAACCACCACTTCAGAAGGATCATTCCCTGGTAGGGAAGGAGTATACCTCACTGCTGGTAAGTTAACCAACATGGTGTATGGATTTGTTGTAGGTTTAGTGCTGCTGATAGCTTTACTGCTTTAGGAGGTGTTATAAGTGGCTGATAAAAAATCACCTGCAGAAGGATGGCCGGTAATTAACGGGGATTACATAGTCGGTGATCCAGAAAGCCCTGTTGCTGCTACTACTCTTGCTTCTCACAATGAAGACGTACCAGTAGATGCAGGGGCAGCTATTGCTGGACCATGTAAAACCGAAAACCTCGGAATAGAAAAGATGCTGGCTAACATTATCTCAAACCCCAACATCAGATTCCTCATTTTGTGTGGATCTGAAGTACAAGGGCACATCACAGGCCAAAGTATCGAGGCTCTACACGCAAATGGTGTAGACCCAGAAAAAAGAAGTATTGTAGGAGCTACAGGGGCTATTCCCTACGTGGAAAACATACCTGATGAAGGTATTGAAAGATTCCAGCAACAACTGGAAATCGTAAACATGATTGACGTAGAAGATGCCGCAGCTATACAATCCAAAGTTAAAGAGTGTATTGAAAAAGACCCTGGTGCATTCGAAGAAGAAGCAATGATAATTAAAGTGGAAGAAGGAGGAGAAGAAGAAGAAGGCGAAGAAGTAAAGCCTGTCGCTCCTGAAACCGCTCTTATCGAAGCTCGAATGAGGAATATCCAGACCCAGATTAAAATGGTTGGTGCAACCAACAGAATATTTGCCGGTATGTACTCTGGTAAAGTTCAAGGTATCATGGTTGGTCTGGCTTTCACCTTGACCCTGGGAGCAATACTCTTATTATAAGCGGGAGGTTTCTAAATGATTATATTATCTAATAAACCAAACGTACGTGGCATTAAACGTGTCGTAGAAGATATGAAATATCGAAGTCAATTAATTGGTAGAGACGGTCGATTATTCTCTGGATTAATCGCCACCCGTATTTATGGTATGGCCCTGGGATTCATCCTGGCTTTAGTCTTAATCGGGTTACCTCTCCTATGGAACGCAATGGGGTGAATTAAATGTCTGAAGAAGAAAAAACCACAATACCCCGTGTAATCGTCTCTGCGGATGAATACAATAAGGCCAACGAGAGATTAGATGATGCGGAAGAAAAAGTCGAATTCACCTTAGGTGAATACTCTCAGAGACTTGGTCAACAAGTAGGTAGAGATATTGGTATTTTATATGGTATAATAATAGGGCTAATAATCCTGTTAGTTGTTCTAAAAGTCCTTTAGGATGATTATGGAGGTTTACGTATGTTTAGGTTTGATAAAGAGCAAGTTGTAATCGATGTTGCCGGAGTAAAAGTTGGAGGCCAACCTGGTGAATATCCAACCGTACTGGCCGGAACTATATTTTACGGCGGACACAATATTATAAGTGATGAAAAAGCTGGTATTTTTGATAAAGATGCAGCAGAAGAAAGAATAAAAACAATGGAAGAAATGACTGATGTCACTGGAAACCCATGTATTGTACAAACTTTTGGTGCAACCCCAGAAGCTATTGTTAAATACCTGGAATTCGTAGGAGACGTAACTGACGCTCCATTCATGATAGACTCTACTTCAGCTGAAGCTAAAATGGAAGGAGCTAAATACGCCCACGAAGCTGGTTTATCTGAAAGAGCAATCTACAACTCCATCAACATGTCTTCTGAACAAGAAGAATTAGATGCAGTTAAAGATACTGACATTTCTGCATCCATTGTATTAGGTTTCAACCCAATGGAACCTGGTGTTGAAGGTAAAATCAATATCTGGGAAAACGGTGGAAGCGTATTAGACAAAGGTCTATTAGAAATGTCTGAAGAATGTGGAATCACCAAACCATTCATGGATGTAGCTATTACTCCATTAGGTCAAGGTGCTGGACCTGCATGTAGGACTTCCTTTGCTGTTAAAAGTAAATGGGGTCTCCCTGTAGGTAGTGGAATCCACAACGTACCATCCGCTTGGGACTGGTTAAGAGGATACAAAAAAGAACACAAAGAAGCCTGGCCTGTGTGTGACATAGGTTCCAACCTGGTCCAACAAATGGCTGGTGGTGACTTCGTACTCTTTGGTCCTATCGAAAACGCTCGAATGGCATTCCCTGCCTGTGCTATGGCTGATATATTCATAGCTGAAGCTGCTAAAGATATCGGAACTGAAGCTGTAGAAAGCCACCCAATGTTCAAATTGATCTAATTTTAGATCAATTCCTTTTTTATTTTCTTTTTAAAATCTAATAACTCAGTTATATACTGGTCTTTTTATAATTTAAAAATTTTATATTCTGAATTTTAAATTAGTTCTATCTAGAACTGTTGATTTATCTCATTAGACTTCTTTTTTCATCAATCCTAAAATTTATAATGATTAATAATTATACATAACTATATATGTTGGAACAAGGAAACATTCTTCCGGTAAACCTAATTTTTTAATAATTAGTTGCCATGCAATTTTAGTATTAAAATACATCTTTCAATTGCTATTTGATAGTATTATTAATTAATCAAATTATTTAGAATAATTGGTTGTAAATAATCCAATTTATTGTTAAAATGGTGTTAAAATGTTTAAAAAAATATTGTTACCAGTAATGGGAGAATACTTGGATGAATTAGCTGAACATACTCTGGAAATGGCTCAGGGAAAACAGCTAGAAGTCATAGGTCTTTATGTGGTGGATACCTCAGTACCATTCTTAACCCCCGCCAATGTTAAAAAGCTCATGAAAGAGGAACTTGCCCAAAGGGGAGAGGAGATACTGGACGATTTAGCCCAGAAATTTAATAAACCTTCCACATACATGATCAACCTGAAAAAAGTTATAGTGGAAGGCGATCCG
The DNA here is from genome assembly GCA_002504725.1 of Methanobacteriaceae archaeon UBA587. Taxonomy (GTDB): domain Archaea; phylum Methanobacteriota; class Methanobacteria; order Methanobacteriales; family Methanobacteriaceae; genus UBA587. The sequence goes on from DATN01000007.1 coordinate 113,094, forward strand.
TCAGAGAAAATTGTGGAATTGGCTGCCCAGGAAGAGGTGGACATCATTGTCATGGGTACTGGTAAAAGTATCGTGGATAAACATTTGCTGGGAAGTGTTTCTGAGAAGGTTGTGCATTCCACGCCCTGTTCCATAATGCTGGTAAAGACGGTTAATTAAGTAAATTTCATTTTATTGATATTTTTCATAATTTTTTGCAATATATTTATTAGATACCTATTAGAAATGAGTGTTGGTGATATTTTGATAGAAATAATATTCCTCATTGGGGCCTTAATTGTTTCATTAATTATTGTTATTAAATCTGCTGATGTTTTTGTGGATAATATAGTAGAAATTGGATCTGCCATGGGAATCTCCCAGATTATACTGGGGGTAACGGCGTCTGCCATAGGAACATCACTACCTGAATTCGGATCGGCCATGATTGCTTCTTTATCGGGTAGTGCGGAACTAGGTGTGGGCACGGTAATTGGATCCAATATCTGGAATATTGCAGGTATACTTGGTATTTCCGCAACGGTGGCAGGGGTCATAGCCACCGACTCCAAAGGTCTCAAAAGAGATGCTTTAGCAGTACTGGGAACTGGATTTATATTGATATTTTTCATGTTATTTGGTGATATCGATTGGAAAGCATCCATTGTTATGATAGCACTCTATTTAGTCTATTTATGGATGTTAATCAAAGCCCAAAAAGATTATGCTAAAGAAACTAATGAAGATTCAGATGACAAAGATAAAAAAACTAAAATTTCAAAACTAGAATCTATAAATAAAAAACAAGCTGCTTTGGCACTACTGGGTCTAGGAGGACTCATTGTAGGTTGTAGAATACTGGTTTATAGTGGTACCGAACTGGCAGCCATTGCTGGTATTCCAGAAATGATAATGGGACTATTTACCTTAGCCATAGGTACCAGTATTCCGGAACTGGTAGTTACCTTATCCTCTGCCATGAAAGGACTGCACGAACTATCTATTGGTACAGTACTGGGTAGTAACACCTTCAATATTCTCATTGGAATTGGTGTCCCTGCTCTATTTATGGCTATTCCAGTGGAACCACTATCCTTAAGCTTTGATGCACCGGTAATGATATTTGTAACTCTATTACTCATAGGACTAATCAAAGCCGGCGGTAATAAACTAAACCGGGTGGGAGGATTAATCCTGCTGGCCACCTATATAACTTATGCAGTATTAAGATTATATGTATTAGCGTGATTAAAATGTACGGGAAGATATTAGTTGCCACCATGGGAGAATACATGGATGAGATCATTGACCACACTGTGGACTTGTTACATGGAAGAGATGCTGAAATAATCGCGATTTATGTTGTGGAAACATCTGTTCCATTCCTTACCCCTAAAAAAGTAAAGGAAATGATGATAGATGAGCTTACTGCCAGGGGCAAAGAGATTTTAGCGGATATGGAAAAAGCATTGACTGATCCAGATAAACCTCATATTACTTTCAGGAGCATAATGCTGGAAGGAAACCCTGCTGATGAAATTGTAAAAACCGCTGAAAAGGAAAAGGTTGATGTCATTGTCATGGGTACTGGTAAAAGTATTGTGGATAAACACTTGCTGGGAAGCGTATCCGAAAAGGTAGTCCACCATGCTCCTTGCACAATCCATTTGGTCAGAACGGCTTAATTTTATTTTAAGCTGATATATTGACTACTTTTTTATTTTTATATTTTATTTAATTATATTTTTAAAAATAGTATATTATTTCTAAGAGAATTATTTCATAAAATTTATATCCTATTTAAATAGACTATTCTTTAAATGATTCTTTACTTAAATTCATAGATAAGGAATATCAATTGAATAGCCTTAGTAAATATAAATTACTATATCGGGGGTAATTTGTTGTCGTTTTTAAAAAAATTGTTTGGTCCTAAACCAGTATTAGCAAGAAGTAGATACATAACCATTGAAGATGCGAAAACCAGTCCTTTTACCAAAAAAACAGTTGGTTCTGGCTATTCCATGAAGCCGGATGTTTATTATATTGTGGCCTCAGTGGAACTGGGTAACACCACCACCAAGTGTATTTTAACTGCCACTAACCTGAATACCAGCCGCAGTTACCTGCTGGATAAGACGGTGAAAATGACCCGGGACATCCGACCCCCTAAAAAGGGCGAAGAGGTTTTTGGATCCACGGTATGGGGCGTGGAATTAACCAAGGAATCTGTTTCTGAGATGGTACGGGACACCATTTTAGAGTCAGTTAAAAGGGCTCAGGTTGATATTGAAAAGGATCTGGACTTCGTGGTACGATCAACCGGTGTTACTGCGGGCTTTGCTTCTCCTGAGGAAGTAGGAAAGTTAATTATAGCTCTGGCCAATGGTTGTCTGGATGCAGGTATTCCTCCCCGAAAAATGGCTCCTGCCATGTCCATCGACAACTTCCCCCAAAGATTAAAAGAATTCACCCTAATTGAAAAGGTTATTTTTGACGGGGCAGTGGTAAGTGTAATTCCCCCTACTGGTAAAGAAGTGGTGGCCAATGAAATGGAAGGAGAACTGGTTACTGCTGGAATCAAAGCAGGGGCTAAGTGGACCAATGTGGACTTCCGAAACCCCTGTGTATCCATAGACTTTGGGACCACTCTGGCCGGGAGAATTGTGAATAATGATGAACCCTATGCCCGGACCATTGGAAACTTCTGTGGTCTGGCAGGCGCAGTATCTGACGCCTTAATCAGAGGCACGGAAAAAGTGGATAAACGAGGGGGAGCGGCCTTGGATCTTTACAGCCGGGACATACTTAAAAAAGCCGACTGGAAAAAAGCACTGGTCAATGCCCAGCGCGCTCATGAGTTTATTGACATACGAAAAGTTCCAGAAGACCGGGAAAGGTTTGGTACAGTACCAGTTAACCCCCACGCTGCTTATGATGCAGGCACCACCCTGATTGGTTGTGATGTAGGTACCAATGGGGATAAATTGGACGATTTAACCAATCTGGGACATGAAATATACCAGAATGATGGAATTCACACCTTGTTTGGAACACTGGATTATGTGAGTGCTCTTATAGTGAAAAGATTGATTGATGAGGCGTTTGATGAAAATGTGATTACTCCGGGATCTGCTCTGGGAATAACTGGTCGGGCAGGGATTACTGGTAGAAAACCAGAATTCATAATGGATTACACTAAAGACAGTTTTAAAGACTGTATATTTGTCTCTGATGCTCTGGCTATGGGTGCTGCTATCATGGCACGATGTATGAATTCTATTGGAACTCCAAATGTTCCTATCGGTGGCAGACAGGGAGGACCATGTATTTTGGGTCAGAGACGTAAACTACAAAGAGAGAAATAGGTTTTTAGGGGAAAATTTGCATTTAAAATACGGGAATATGCTATTTGTAAATTTTTTATTCTCTATTTTTTATTTTAATTTATGGAATGTATTAAAATAATAAAAAACCTTGATGATTCATTTATTAAAAGTTTAATATTGAAAAAAATATCAACTCTATCTTTTTTTTATTTTTTAAATATTGGAATACAGGGGATTAAATTAAATGGTAACTGCTTTGGTAATGGCTGGTGGAAAAGGGACCCGTATGAATACATCCTGGGGAAGCCCAAGGGAAAACACACGGGAAAATCCCCTGGAAAAACCTTTAGTCAAAGTTGCCGGGAAGTTTTTGGTGGATTATGTTCTGGAAAACCTCTGCTCGGCAAAAAAAGTGGATAACATAGTAGTTGCTACCAGTCCCCACACTCCTCAAACCAAGAATTATCTAATGGATGCTGGTTATGATGTCATAGAGACTCCAGGAAATGGATATCTAGAAGATCTGGGATTTTTACTTTCCTATTTTGAAGCTGAAACCCGGGAAGAAATTTTACTGACTATTGCTGCCGACCTGCCCCTGGTCACAGGATCAACTATTGATTATATAATATCAGAGTACCAAAAGTCTGCAAAACCAGCCATGAGTGTAGTGGTTCCATTGGAAATTTTTAAAAGATATCATTTAGAACCTTCTGTAGTGTGGGAGGGCATAGTACCATCAGGCGTAAATATATTAAGGAGTATAAACAAGATACAAGATGAGGAAGTTCTGGAAGTTCCTAAAATCGAACTTGCCTTAAATATTAATAGTTGTCAGGACATAAAGGTCTTAGAAAGGTTTTTGGTGATAAAATGATTGAAGAGAGGAAACTCATAAAAGGGGAAGAAAAAGTTTGGACTGAAATAGAGGGATATCAAGTTGCCACTAACAATGCTCGTATCTTAGGAGAACTTGCCGAGCTAATAATTAATGATAAGACTGGTAAAATCACGGATGTTGTCATTAAAGTAGAAAAAGGCCGAAATGTAAATGTCAAAGGGGCCAAGAAAAAAGGCGACTTTTTACTGGTGCCATTTGGTAAAGTAGAAAAAGTCGGAGAATTTATAATAATCTCCGAATAATATCTAATTTCACTTATTTTAAAAAATCAGGATTTGCGAATTATTAAATCGCAATTATATGGTATTGATTTAAGGAGATAACTCCTTCAATCAAAGACTTATTCTTGCTGTGTTATTTAGTTTTGGATGATTTATTCAGCAAAACTCACCACAACTTCTTTTATGCCCCATAATGTTTCAGTTTTCTCTATGATATCTTCTTTTATAGCATTGGACAGGGGATGATCTTCGGGTAATTCCACCACAATCTTGATTACCCCATCTTCCACTTCCACATCCTTAACCAGTTCTGATCTAACCACAGGCATTCCTGTAGTGGGATCCATGACCCAGTTCAATCTTTTCATGACTATCTCACGGGTGGTGGGTACTTTATCTTTAATTAGGCCGTTTCTTTCTTCATAATTCTGGATGGCCATGTGCAGTCCATTTATAGCCAGTACGGAACAGTGCACTTTAAGATTAGGAAGCCCCCCCAGGGCATCGGCGGCATCCTTCCACTGCAACTTTTTGGCCTCTTCTAAGGTTTTGCCCTTGGCCAGGTCAGTGATTATGGAGCCAGTGGCAATGTTTGAGGCGCAGCCATATGACTCAAACTTGATATCTTCAATGATCTTTTTATCAGCATCAACCTTAAGGTATACAGCCACCATATCCCCACAGGCCGGGCTGCCAACTGTTGCTTTACCATCAGGGTTTTCTATTTTACCAACATTGTGGGGATTACGAAAATGCTCCAGAACTTTATCTCCATAGGGAAATTTCATTTTTGATTCTCCTTCTCTTTTTACCATGCTCGATTTTTTTAGTATTTTCATTAAATATATTTAAATTCTAAAAAATGAGATAAATCCTAATTTTCTAATCAGTTTTACCCAGCGGACTTATCCTCCTCAAATTCTCCACAACATCGGTTACTGCGTCAACTACATTATCCACGTCTTCCATGGTATTGAAACGGCCAAAGGTAAAACGGACTGAACCATGAGCTCTTTCATGATCACCGCCAATACCGGTGATAACGTGGCTGGCTTCCAGAGACCGGCTGAAACAAGCCGATCCGGTACTCACGGCAAAACCCCTCATATCCAGATGCAGGGTGATGGATTCTCCCTCTACAAAATGGAATGTTATATTGGAGTTTTGAGGGCTTCTTTTAAGGCGAGATCCATTTAAGGTGGTTTGAGGTACCTCATTTAGTATTCTATCAAGGAGACGGTCTCTCATTTCCTGCAATTTCTGGTTTTCATTATCATCAATTAATTGTACAGCCTTAGCAAATCCCACGGCTCCCGGAATGTTTTCTAAGCCGGCCCGGAAATTAAACTCCTGAAATCCACCATCCATCCATTTTCTCAGAGGAGTCCCTTTACGGATGTATAATCCTCCTACTCCGTGGGGGCCGTGAATGGTATGGGCAGAAACCGTTACCAGATCTACCGGTATGTTGTTAACATCCAGAGGGGCCCGGGTAAAACTGTGGGTGGCATCGGTATGGAAAACCACTTTTTTTTCTTGGCATATCTGGGCGATAGTGGCTATATCTTGCAGGGTTCCAATTTCCTGATTGGCGTGCTGTATGGATACTAATATGGTATCTTCTCGTATGCAATCACGCAGCTTTTCTAAATCAATGAATCCCTCATCGTCCACATCCAGGTATGTTACCTCGAAGCCCTGTTTTTCTAAAGATTTAGCACTGTATAAAACTGGAAAATCTTCAATCTTTGATACTATGATATGTTTTCCTTTCTTATCACCTAAAGCTAGAGCCACACCTTTTATAGCAATATTACTGGATTCGGTGCTTCCTGATGTGAAAATGAATTCTTCCTCACCAGCCCCTAAACTCTGGGCCAAGATCTTGCGACTATCATCCAGAGCTTCCCGAGCCTCTATCCCCATGGAATAACCAAATTCAGAGGTGGCTACTGCGTAGACATCAAAAAAATAGGGTTTCATGGCCTCCAGGACTCTTTCATCCATGCGGGTAATGGCACCGTTATCTAAGTAAACATATTCTCCCAACATCGAATATACTCCTTTAAACCTCTTTTATAAATAATGAACCTTTTTTTACCTATTTAATTTAATTAATGATAATTAACTAATTATTCGAGATAAAACTAAATGAATAAGGTTATCTGGGATTCTCGGGCTTCTTTGATGTAGGTACCCACCGCACCGTATTCATCAATGAGTTCCTGACGCATATCCTCTTTTTTAACTCCCATTATCTCCATTGTCATCTCACAAGCGATTATTTTTCCCCCCAGCTCTTTATAATCTTGTATTAAACGTTCTAAAGATGCCACATTGGCGGCTTTCATGCGCCGTTTGATCATCCATTTACCCAGGCCTAAAAAATGCATCTTAGAGAGAGGCCCTTTTTCCAGGCCATCTTTTTGTAGTCTTTGCAGTCCCCAAAACGTAAAATAAAGAGAAGCTTCCATACCCATGGAAAGTGCTCCGTTTCCCAATATCAGGGCACTGTATATCTTGTCCATATCGCCACTATGTACAATGATGGTAGCTTTGTTGTTGGATTCATCCATAAAATCCCCCCATATTAACGTTTAATTTTAATCTTCCAGGAATCGCCTTCTTCTTTAACTTCCACCAATTCTAATCCCAGGGCCTCAACTGCCATGGGTATTTCTTTCTTGGAAGCAGGATGGGTCCCGGTTATTTCAATAATATCTCCTGGAGAAGCTTTTCTAAGAGCCTTACGAGCTTCAACAAGAGGCACAGGACAGGTTTCACCCACAACATTAATTTTTACTACTGCCATCACCTTTACCCCCTAAATCTCTAAAACCGACCGAAAATTGAGTTAATATATTATTTATAAAACCTAATGTTTATATTTTTTTAATTTTCAGAATAAACCGGGGTATGAATGATTTTGTTTAAAAATAATCATTTAATCAACAATTTTGATCTATAATATCTAAAATTAGCTTTGCATTGTAAAAAAATTTATATCTTATTTAATCCTGGAAAAAGCAGATTATTAGATTATCTTGAAAGATTATTAGACCCTCTTGAAATATTTAATAATTTCATTAATTAATTCAAGGATTAATACTACAATAAATTAATAAAATTAAAATTAAAAATAATGGATTTAAAATAAAAATAGATAATTTACAGGCATTACATGCCCTGTAAACTCATATCTAACATTCTCTTGGTTTCAGCAGCTAATTCTGGAGGAAGTCCCGTGATATCCATACTCAGGAATCCTCTCACAATCATGGAAGCTGCTTCTTCTTCAGTTAAACCACGGGAAGTTAAGTACAATACTTCTTCTTCTGCGATTTTACCTACTGCTGCTTCGTGAGACATTTCCAGTTCAGTGGCACTACCTTCCAGTTCAGGAACAGCGTATATCATGGAATCATCGGATAATACCAGTCCGTGACATTCCAGGTGCCCTTTAACATTCTGGGTACGTCCCGCCAGGTGTCCCCTTGCATAGAGCTGGGACTGGTCTTTGGAAACGGCCCGGGAAATCATCTCAGCACTGGATCCTTCACCTTCCAGTAAGACCCGGGAACCGGTATCCAGGACAGAATCCTTCTGACCACCCAGTATAGATTGGAAAACCACTCTGGAATTTTTACCAGAACAGTAAGCAGTTGGATAGGTCTGAATACTTCGCACAGGGCTGGTTAAGATGTAGTTACTGATGTAGGTAGATTCGTCTCCTACCATAACTCCGGTTCGAGGTCGTACATCCACCTGCTCGGCCCAGTTGTGCACCATGGTAAAGGTGATTTTGGAACCGGGTTTGAGGTAGAATTCAGATACTCCCACGTGAAGAGCAGAGCTGACATCTTCTCCAGTGGCACAACCGGTTATGATGTGTAATTCTGAGTTTTCCTCAGCAATAATGACGTTGTGGGCAGTTTGCATAACGTCCTGATCACCAATGAACATACAGGCTTGTAGTGGGAAGACTTCTTTTGATCCTGGAAGGGATCTTATGAAATATCCGCTGGCACCCTCTTCTGCTTCTCGCAGGGCAGTCTGGGCAGTGTATTTATCGCTGTCCACAGCCACAGCTTTCCACATATAGTCTTTTATCCAGTCATACTTGTCTAAAGCAACATTCATGCCCATTATTTCCACAGATTCCGAAGCACAGGTGGTGCATACTCCACTCTGGTCCATCTGAATGAAAGTTCCAGAACGTTCCTCTTCATTAGGATCCACACCTACTTTAAGTAAGGTGTCCTGCACTTTTTTAGGAACTTCATTGGCCCGAGTTACCTTTTCGTGGTCACCAGCATCTTCTTTTATGAATTTTTCCAGGTCAATGTCCTCTCCATAAAGGGCTTTTTTGTCCTTGGCTTTTTCAGCTTTTCCTAGTGTATCCCGCAACATTCTACACACCCTTTAAATCCTTCTTTTCTAATGTCTTCTAAGATCTCGCTGGGGTTTCCAGAACAGGCTATCCTACCGTCCATTAATACATGGGCGGTGTCGGCATTTACGAAATTGAGGATATATCCTAAGTGAGTGATTAAGAGCCCTGATTTCTTTCGCATGCCTGGTTTTTTATCTTTATCCAGAAGATGGTTGATTTCTTCAGCCAGGAGTTCCACATTTTCTATGTCCACTCCAGAATCAGGTTCATCAAACATGATGAAGTCTGGTTGCTGGGCCAGAAGCTGCAGAATTTCGGATCGTTTGACTTCTCCACCAGAGAATCCCAGGTTCACATCCCTATCAAGGAAACGCTGATCTAACTTCATTTTATGGGCTAGTTCCATCATTTCAGGGGATAAATCTTCATCGGATGGGTCCTGACCACCTTCAACCTTGAGAAGATCCATTAACCGGACACCTCTGATGGCTGGAGGGTTTTGGAAGCTCACTCCAACTCCTTTTTTGACTCTTTCTGTGGTGTTCAGATGGGTTATGTCTTCCCCTTTGAATAATATTTCCCCGTTAGTAACATTATACTTGGGAAATCCCAGTATGGTCATGAACAAAGTACTTTTCCCTGAACCATTAGGGCCCAGGAGAACGTGGGTCTCCCCTTCATCTATATACAAATCTATATCATTTAGAACTTGTTTTCCGCTTACTTCAACTGCTAAATCGGTTATTTCAAGTAGCAGTTTAACCACCACCTTATTTTGCTTATTTCAAATGAAAATTATTTAACATTGATACTTTAGTTTATATGCTTATAAATAATTATTCACTATTGTTATTGAGCACTATTATTTATATTGAGAATAAATTTTTATAAAATCAATTTTTATTAATTTTCAAAAATCGTCTCATGAATCTGGATAATGGTTATGGTTTTCTTTTGAAGAATAGATTATATTAATATCAGTTTTTTAATTCAATGGTACTAATGAATTATTTTTCAATATTCTAATTAATTGGAATTTATTTTTTACTATACTCTATTATTTTAATTTCTTCACTATCTGAAAAATCCATAGTTCCTTTAAGTAAATTTTCCAGTAAAAACAGAGCTTTTTTTATCCCTGATTGTTGTCTTTGCAGGATTAAATCAGCCGATGAAACCCGAAGGTCGGCACTAATATCTGTGGTACAACTCAAACAGATGTGCTGGTTACAAACAGCAATGCCTCCTTTCCCTATCCCAGCGGTTGTTCCAATTCCAATTTCTGATTGAGTAATATTTCTCACTGCACGCGCCATCATCAAAGCCATGGCCATATCACCTTCTTCATCATAAACCTTGATATCATCCACAGTGGTTACCGGGGGCAGGGGCTCTATTTGAAGCAGGGATTTTACACCAGAAATAGTAGGGACAAATATGCTGCCTATAACAGATAATTTAAATTTCTTAGAATCGAGACTCCAAAGATAACTTTGGGGATAGTTCTGTGAAAAAGAGTGGATCTCCTGGGCTACCTTACCATGGGTAAAACATTCGGCAGTGGAAACAGTGATTAACCTGTTTTTCATTTGCTTCTTCCTTTAAGGTTTTTCTTTATTTTTATTCAATATTTTTATTTTGATTATGGAGCATTTTCAGGATATGGGTGGTTATAACTGCCGAAACCCGATCTAACACCAGGGGTGTCACAGGTTCCCAGTCCCGGATCAGCTTTCCAGTTCCCACTAAAACATGATTTCGGGTAATTCCCAGTTCTCTAAGGTTTTCCACAATGGGATTGGAATCATCTGCTTGAGAAATATCACAAACTTTTATTTTTTCTTCTCCAATTCCAAATACTCCTGCCGTACTAATGGTCAAGGCTCCCTTTGTATGGGCTTTTTTGATAATGGAAGCTGTGGTGGGTAGGGTGTCTCCCCCGGCAATTTCCACACACACCACGTCTCCTCCAATTAAATTAAGATTTTCTGGAGTTATATCTTCTTTAATAATTACAATTTCTTTACTGAATCCGGCACCAGCTATTTTATGCAGGATATCCACTTTGTATTCTCCCTCTAATCCGCCATGAAATTTGAAGATCAAATCATCATCAGATATTTTCTGCCCATCAATGGCTACCATTCTTCGCGGTCCTCCCCGGTGGACTTGCATTAAATTTAAAGCAGTTCTAAGTCCCAAACGGCCCAACCCTACTAATGTTACCGTGCCCTGGGGAATTTTTTCATTTTCTATGGCTGCTATTTTCATGTTTTTCCTCAGCATTATATTGGTTGGTCTTATGATTTAATTATAACCAAGTACTCATAATCCGGATTAATTTCTGAGTTTAATAAGTCACTTATCAGTATCTTGTCAGTGAATCGATTAAATCACAATAATATTCAATAATATGACTTAGAGAACAGTTTCCATAAAAAAGGCAATTTAGGGGCATCAAAAACAAGTGGTAACATTTGAGCGAGTGATCTAAACAACTGTTTAAGATGCCCTCTTCCAAAAAATTGCAGTATTGTTATCTACTTACAAACTTCAGTAGATAAAACTGATATGACAAAATATATATAAATACTTTTCTATAAAAAAGTATTACTAAATGCTTTATTTTCCTTTATTTTTTATTAACTTACTTGAATTAGTAATAAATCTGCATTTAAGCATCTATTTAAAAATTGAGAGCAAGAAGGATATTATATGAAAAATTGAATTATAAATAACAGGTTTTCCAGGGAATTTTACTATCAAAAACTTGAACATCTAATCCTATTTGTGAAATTAATTCTCCCAGTCGGTATAGGCCTGGCAGCTCAGTTGCATGGTGGCTAGCGTCTATTAGACTTATCCCTAAATTTTTGGCCAGCATGGCACCGGGGTGGGTGAGATCTCCAGATAAATATAAATCTGCTCCTTTATCATGTGCCATTTTAATTAAAGACGGATTAAGCCCAAATCCAGATACCACGGCTACATTATTTATCAAGGTGTTTTCAGTATTCACCATCCTTAATTGATTCAAAGACAGATTATGGAGGACATCTTCCACAAAGTCATCCAAATAAACGGATCCATTTTTTAGTTTACCTATTCTCCCAATGCCGGTCTGTGGATCTAAAACCTGGTTAATATTCACTCCCAGAATATCTGCCAGCGCATCACAGGCACCACCCTTCAGGATATCCCAGTTAGAATGGATGACATAAACTGGGGGATGATAACTGTTTTTTGCTGAGATGTCTCTGGTAAGTTTGTTTATCTGGTTTTCCAAGAAAAGAGGGGGATGATGCAGAATCACCAGATCAAAATCATCGTATTTAATCAAATTCTCATTTTTTAATTTATTAAGTTGTTCTTGGGGTATGTAATCCATTAAAACCAGGACTTTTTTTATATCCTTATCTAAAATTTCTTCTGATCCCATAAAACCCACCGTATCATTATCTAAAGCAAGTTCCAGGGGGATTTTATCTTCAATCTTCTTTAATAATTGGGAGGTTTTCATTATTCCCACCATAAGTTCGTATATAATAAATATATCCTTTCGGGTATCATTTAGTATATCCACTGTTTAATATTCAATTCTTAATCCTATTTTTTGCCATCAACCGGTTCTAAACAATAATTTCCGGGATAGTCTATAATTTGTGAATGGATTTTGTTAAGGTTATTATTAATAATCTGGTCGCATTTCACATGTTCCAGGGATGAAACCACTAGAGCCGGTTTTTTAATGGCCATTAAAAACTTTTCATAGTCCCTTTCCTGGAAAAGGATTCTCTCATAAAAGTCCAGGGAGGCAACTGTATATAGTACACCCTCCTCTTGCAGGGCATCACTCATAGATTTACGCAGTATATCCATGGTCAGGGTCATGGTTCCGGAAGTTTTAGAATTCAGGCCAGCGGTATATATCTGACCATTATGGTTTGCTTTAAAATATTCCAGCCGATCCCTGGTATGGTCAGCACATTTAATCCGCACATCACTTCCATCAGAGGTGGGATTCTCGGCTAGAAATACCTGGGGGGTGTTTATATGTTTCATTTCATCGGGACTTAATCCTCCCAGGCCCGTGGTGTCAATTATCATATCAAATGTTTCTAAAGAATCAATTTCATAGATACTGGTTTTATAGGAAACCGCAGTATCTAAAAATCTTTTCAGATGAGGATAAATATCAACCACCGTAACCCGTGATGATTTTACCAGGTGATTGGCGATTTTTGCTCCGGTAAGGTAGATTCCTATAATTAGGATCTTCTGGGGACTAATCTGTTTTTTTTCTAACCAGGAGAGAATGGCCTGGGCCTTCATCTGGGCAATAAAATTTATAATGTCTTCCACGGTGGTCTGGGAAAAAATAGTTTGCACTGTAGGGGTAATGCCTTGTTCCTGTTTGGGAATTTCCATTTCCGTGGAATTCTGTTGATTTTTCATGGGATCCCTGCGCGTATATTATTATATAAATTTAAGTAATTAATCAGCATATTTCGCAAATATTAATTAATTATCGTTATCATTTCATGAATTGTTCTGATTATATTGTTCAAGTGTAATGATATTTTCAATTATTAATTAATTTAATGAAGAATAATTTTTAAAACAATTAAAAAAATAATTTTATGCCCATAAAAACTTTAATAATGTGGTATTGGCATTTATTTCTTTTCCAAACCAACTCTCTCTAGTGCAGCAGTAATTTCATCTTTCACGGCTTCTGAAACTGATTTTCCATGAATCACATGGGCGGGGGATAATGCTGCCGAAAGTAAACGCCCTTTTTTATCCAGGATTACCAAAAGGGATCCCGATCCCGGTACTCCCAACCTGCCCCGGGCAATAACCAGATCACAGGAAGAAATATCCAGTGCCATAATTGCTTTTGTTAAGGCAGGCATACGGGTTAGATCACAGGAATTAGTATGGAATTCTAGATGCTGGGCAGGCGACAGTCCAAATTCATCAAGAACCTGATTTATTACCTCTATTTTTGCTTTATTCCAGTTGGGTACAACGATTTGCTTAGAATTTTTTATATATTCCTTTATTTCTTCTAATTCTGCAAAAGTATCTCCTCTGCGGGTACCTTCCACTGACTGACCATAAGCATTTTTGACGGATTTTTCCAGAGTCATTTAATCACCAAAATTTAATTCAGTTACAGGTAACACAGTTTTTTTGAATCCCCCTTAGTCATTATATGCTCTAAATTTTTAGGTTACTCGGTAACACAGTTTTTTCTGAATTTTTAATTAATTTCCTATTAATTATTATCTTTTAACTCGAAATTAGTTATTCAGAATCATCAATCTAGAGTAGTGATAATGAAAAATTCTCTCATTCCAATTACTTGGAATCGATAGTTTGAGGGATGTTATTTTCATAATGATTACTATCTTCTTGTTTGTTAAGCTGTGGCTTTAAGCCCATTTCATTTATCACTGCCAAAACATCTCTTAAATTTCCAAAAACAGGGGATCCAACGCCTTTCACCGTATGGGGATAGGTGTCGGGAATAACTGTGGCTAAATTGTCCGCCCCGGCCATTAAAGAGAATTTCACGTTTTCAGGGCCAATAGTGGGGGTAGGTACGGTTATCCTTATTTCTGGGAATAAGATCCGGGTAATGGCTATGGTTTTCATCTGTTCTTCTAAAGAGCAGGCAGGGTGGTTTTCCATAGGGGTGCCTTTGTATGGGTTAAAACCCATGATGGGAATTTCCCCCAATGTTTCAAATCTTCGCAAGAAATTAAAATGGTCGATGCGGTCCTGGTAAGACTCGCCCAAACCAATAAGCAGACCAGATGAGAGTTCTATTCCCTCATCAGAAACCATTTCACACACTTTTATCCTTTGTTGCAGGGTTTCGCCTGGTTTCAATCGGTTAAATAATTCTTCATTAACTGTTTCCAGGTTACAGCATACGGTATCGGTATTATAATAAGCCAATTTTTCTATGGCAGATTCCGTTAAATCTGAACCTACATTAACCAGTAATTCCAGTGATGTGTTTTCTTTAACAATCTGGGCGGCTTTAACGGCGTGTTTGCCCTTAAAACCATGGGCTCCAGAACAGCTAACTCGGGGTATTCCTGATTTTTCTATATTCAGCACAGCTTCTAATATTTCCTGGTCCTGTTTAAAGAATGAGTGGTAATATCCTTCCTGGGAAGTTCCTGCAGCAAAGCCACAGTATTTGCATTTAGGACTAACCTGACACTGGTTAGTCATGTGAACAGTAGAAGTTAACTTAATGGGCCTTTTATTTTCACTTCTGATTTCTACTGCAGTATCCAGCACTTTTTTGAAATCATCAGGGTTTTTAATTTGAAATAAAGTTAATATTTCCTTATTTTCTAATGATTTTTTATTTAATGCTTTTTTTAAAATTTTATTTATCAATTTATAACACCATAGTTTGATAATGATTATACCATAATTTTTATTGTAATTAATTTTTCAATAATTTTTTCCAATTATTTGTTTACATATATTTTTTTAAATATTTAATGATCTGAACTAAGATTATTGTAATTTTAGTAAATAACCATATACTGAAATTATATTTTTTCTAAAAATTAAAGAAAAGATTGATTAATCAATCTTACAAGTTGGACCTTTTCCTTCTCTCTTTTCCAGTGCTTCTAATACGGAAGGCAGTAATTCAGCAGCTGCTCCAAAGTTCATGGAGTCAGCAGTTCCTAAAAGAGCTCCTGGATCAAGTGTATCTTCCATGTGGTCTATGCCCACCCTATTCATGAGATCAGTCACTTGACTTAAGGATTCCTTGGCCATCATCTGGGCAAAACCCGCTGGGGCCCCCAGTACATTCATCACTGAGTCCCGGTAGCTTAATATTCCGGCATAGGTTATGGCGGTTAGGGCAGAACACATATCACAAACCGGGCCTAAGAGTTCAGCAGGTAGTTTGTAAGCATTTCCACGTGCTTCCAGTCCTAAATCAACAAGCTTACAGATGGCGTCCTCAGATGCGTAGCCTTCGGCGATGTATACTTGTCCCTTCATTTCAGGTACTGCTCCGGGGTGATAGGAGGAAACATTAAATTTAGGGGCGACATTCATTTCGCTGCTACTTAAATCTTCAAATATTTTCTGGAACATGGTGGTGGGCACGGTACATGCATGGGTCAGGATGGCTCCTTCTTTGATATCATCGGCAAATTTCTCGATGATTCCCATTTGCATGTCCCCTTTGGGGAACCAGGTCATTATCCAGTCCGCATCTTGTACAGCTTCGTTATCACTGGTGGTGACTTCAAAACCAAGGTCTTCCGGGTTGGTGAAGTGGATGGCGCCTTTGGGTGGTTTTGGTAGATCTTTAGCCACTTCATTTACTTTTGCCCGAATATCGGGCATTACTTTTTCCGGATCTTCTTTATGAGCCTGTATAACTGTTTCATAATCGAAATCATCAATTATGGTTAAGCCATTTTCAAAGACAGGATCTGCAATCACTATATCTTTAATTCCACCTAATTCTTTTAATTCGGCAGCCATGGTTATAGTAGAGTGTGTCATGGCTATTTCTGGTTTTCCAACTTGCTCTGCTACTTCACAGGCCCGTGAAAAATTGGTAATTCCACTGGCGGCGTGTGTTCGGTAACATCCTGCTCCTAAAATTGCAACTTTCATACTAAAACACCTTTTTTAAGTCAATTATTAATACTACTACAATAATTTGTAGTACAAATAAAAATCAGTTTAATGGTATATAAATCTTTTTAGAGTATTACTTGGCTTTTTATAATTTTATAAAAATTTAATACTTCTTTAAATCGAAAAATAATTGTTATTACGAATTTTAATCAAAACCTTATAAAAGTAATAATACATAAACATAAATTTATCATATTTAAATAGGTGTTTTATTATATCAATTCTAAAATAATATTGGATCTTGTAGAATAACTTTAGCGAGAAAAGAAATAATTTAAAAATACATTTAGAACATCCCCTGGGATCTGGAATATTAATTAGAAATACCATTTATTTAAGAATTAAAAATTAGGTGGCTATTATGTATGATCTGGTAAAGGAAGCCGTTAATGATATGGATGCGGCATTGGAGTTAAGTAAATCTGATAAAGACGTTATTACAATGGCGGATGCCATTTCACAGCTCAGCAGAGAAGATGCCATGCAATTGGGCATGAATTTTAAAAAATTCCCCCTGGGATGTGACTTAACCGAGATATTGGTGGGAACCTGCGCCTCTGATCTGGATAAGATAGATTTAATGGGTAACTGCACTGTTTCAGACATGATTGGGGCAGGGATACACGTTTGTGCCTATGCCTTTGCAGATATTGCCGAAAATTTCGGGATGAAGCCACTGGATCTCATACGGGAAGTTAGGGAATGCACAGATGTACCTATTGATCTGGATCACTTTGGCAAATATGGGCCTATGCGATTTCCTAAGAATATCTCTGGCTGTTCTGGTCAGTGCTACAATCAGGGCCCTCCCTTTGAAGAATGTCCTCGGGGTAGAATACATTCCAGGCTCTTGGAAAAGGAAAAAGAGTCACTGGGGGACATGGAGGAATGGATAAAGTTGTCTTCATCAGTGGCTATTAATCTCACCAGTGCTCAGGGTGGGGAAGGACATGCAGCGCCACTGGAAGAAGCAGAAATCGTGGCAGATATTGCTAAAAAACATGGAAAAGGGATTGAGGCCATTATGTTTATTGGTGATGGCTACGACGACTTAATAACCGGATTTTCTGAGGCTCTGAGATTGGAATCTGATGTATTTGTCCTGGAAGGAGGGCCATTTAATCTATCTGCTAACCGTCTGGATGATTTTGCCAGAGCAGTGGCTATGGCCCGTATAATGGTTCCTGGAAAAGTAGTGGCCACCAATGGGGCATATGATGATGAGTGCCGTGTTGGATTAAGGTCTGGGCTAAATGCGATTATCACAGGATTTCCCCAGAATCATCATGGTTACATGTGTGGATATTCGCCTGGAACTGCCCGGAGAGGCAATTTTGGGCTGCCTCGGATTATTCAGATTATTCGGGAAGAAATCAACTGTGGTTGTGGCTGTGGTGGGGAAACCAATGCCCCCATTGGCCGGGGAGAATTAGAGGCATTGGCCACTTCCATTAAAGTTGTAGGTCCGCATAATGTTTATCCTAACAAAATAGGTGATTTTCCACTGGGAGATGCCCACTGGGTTTGTATTGCTCAATCACCCCTTTATGTTAAAGCCCAAGTGGAAAATACAGTTTCAGATATAGTTCAAATGGTTGATAAGGGCGAAATTAAAGATTCAGTGGCTCTTTTTGGAGGTAGATTTGTTTCATGGGCCATGGCCCAATCACTAGATGGTCTGGTGGATCAAATTATAGTCAGTGATGCTGATCCATGGGTGGAGAAGGTTACGGTGGATAATCTCCAATCTACATTAAAAACAGATATCCTTCCTGCAAATTCTAATGATAATGAAGCGTATAATATGGCGGATACGTCTATTATAAGTTCTACTATTCCTGTTCTGGCCAGAAAACTATCTAAAAACCTTCCAGGATCTGTAACTCTGGTCTGATAAATTATTTCTAATTATTTCGGATTTATATTTTTATTTTTTATTCAATTTCTTATCCTATTTCTATTCCAAAAATAGTAGCATTTTAAGAATTTTTAAGAAAAATAATAATAAAATGATATCGCTGGTATGGATAAATCTAAAACTAGTTATCTCTTAATTTATTTATAGCTAATATCAATGTACTTTAAAAAAATTGTATTATTTATAATGATATACTAAAAAATGGTTTTGTATTAATTATACATAATAAAATACTTTATAATACAGAATATGGATCTTTAGATGGGGTGTATATGCCTTTATTTCAACTTTTTAAGTTTGTAATAAATGTTTAATCTCCCTAAATCAGAAAACGAACAAAAATGCTCTTTTTTCCATGTAATACTAAAATGGAAATTATTAATCTAATATTTAAAATTTTCTACTTGTAATTAGAAGTAACCTTTATACTTACTCGTTTTAAATGCATATAACAAGTACAATTAATAGACCAATTTCATGGTACCATTGATGTACAGCATATAAGCAAGGAGGAAACTCTATGGCTGAGGATGACGTAAAAATTGTAATGTTTTGTTGCAACTGGTGCTCCTACGGTGGGGCTGACACTGCAGGTACAGCAAGGATGCAATACCCGCCAAATGTCCGAGTAATTCGTGTAATGTGTTCCGGACGTATTGAACCACAATTTGTGTTCAAGGCCTTCCGAGAAGGCGCTGACGGTGTTATTGTAGCAGGTTGTCACCACGGGGACTGCCACTACGACGCAGGAAACTACAAACTCGATAGAAGAATGAGACTTATCTACAAACTGGCAGAAGATATGGGTATTGGTAAAGAAAGAATTTACCACGACTGGATCTCTGCATCTGAAGGAGAAAAATTCGCTAACACTGTTACCATGATGGTGAACCGGATTAAGGAATTAGGTCCTTCTCCTTTGAAAGCACAAATTGAGGCTGAAGCCTAAGCGGAGGAAATAGAATGGCCGATAAAGCAAAAATAGGAACTATGTGGCTGGGCGGATGCTCTGGATGTCACTTGTCCATTGCTGATTTCCACGAAGCTATTTTAGATGTTATGGAATTAGCAGACTTCGAATTCAGCCCAGTATTAATGGACACTAAGTATGATGAAGTCCCAGAATTGGACGTTTTAATTGTTGAAGGTGGAATCCGAAACGATGAAAACCGTGAATTAGCTGAAATGCTGAGAGAAAAAGCTAACTTTGTAATCAGCTACGGTAGTTGTGCCGTTTACGGTGGAATCCCTGGATTAGGAAACTTACACACCGTTGACGATTTAACTCAGGAAGCTTACATAAACTCACCAAGTACTGTAAACCCAGATGGTATAATTCCAAATGAAGAAGTACCACACCTGGAAAGTAGAGTACGACCTTTAGCTGAAGTAATTGATATTGATTTAGCAGTACCTGGATGTCCTCCACGATCTGACGTGGTTGCTCAAGCAGTACTAGGTTTACTCAAAGGCGAAGCACCTGAATTACCAACTACAAACTTATGTGAAGTTTGTCCACGTGAAAAGCCACCAGAAGGATTGGCTATGGACGTTATTAAGAGACAATTCGAAATCGGAAGGCCTGAAGATGAATTATGTCTCATCCCTCAAGGATTAATCTGTATGGGACCAGCTACTGTTTCCTTATGTGGAGCAGAGTGCCCAAGTATAGCTATCCAATGTAGAGGATGTTACGGACCTACTCCTAAGGTTCAAGATCAGGGTGCAAAAATGATCAGTGCTATTGCTTCTGACTACAAAGTCGAAGAAGACAAAACTGTGGACCCTGAAGAAGTCGCTGACCAACTTGATGATATCGTTGGTACTTTCTACACTTACACACTCCCAGCGGCTTTAGTACCAGTTAAAATGAGAAAGGAGGGTAAATAAATGGTTAAACTTACTATGGAACCAGTAACCAGAATTGAAGGTCACGCTAAAATTACCGTGAACCTCGACGAAGCTGGAAACGTGGACGAAACCAGATTACACGTTATGGAATTCCGTGGATTTGAAAAATTCATGCAAGGAAGACCAATCGAAGAGGCAGCAAGAATCGTACCTCGTATCTGTGGTATCTGTGATGTCCAACACCACTTAGCCGCTGCTAAAGCTGCGGACCAGGTTTTCGGATTCCAAGATGATGAAATTTTACCAACTGCTTACAAAATGAGGGAAATCATGAACTGGGGTTCATACATGCACTCCCACGCTCTGCATTTCTACTTCTTAGCAGCACCTGATTTCATTGCAGGGAAAGACCGAAAAACCAGAAACGTATTCCAAATTATTAAAGACGCTCCTGATGTAGCTTTACAAGCTATCCAACTCAGGAAAAACGGTCTAGATATGGTCAAAGCCATTGGTGGACGACCTATTCACCCAACTTCATCCACTCCCGGTGGTATCTCCACTGAATTGGATGCAGAAACCCAAAAAGACCTCTTGAAAAAAGCTCAAGAAAATGTGGAATTAGCCCAAGCAACCTTAGATTTGGCTATTCCTATATTCGAAGAGAACATTGACTTAGTCAACTCTTTAGGAGCTATTGAAACCCGACACTGTGGTTTAGTAAACAATGGTGCATGGGATGTTTACAATGGTGACGTACGAATCAAAGACAAAGACGGAAGTTTATTCCGTGAATATAAATCTGGTGAATACTTAGACACCGTTGCCGAGCACGTTAAACCTTACTCCTGGTTAAAATTCCCTTACATTAAAGAATTAGGATACCCAGAAGGTATTTACAGAGTTGCACCATTATCCCGGTTAAATGTCTGTGATAAAATGCCAGATGCAGCGCCACTGGCTCAAGAAAGACTCAACGAATTCCGTGACAATTTCGGATACGCTCAACAAACCTTATTATTCCACTGGGCAAGACTCATAGAACTATTAGCATCCGCAGAATGTGCTGCTGACGCATTAGAAGGAGATTTATCTGGACAAAAATTCCCAGACTCCCTCGAAAGAGTTGCCGGTGAAGGTGTAGGTATTGTAGAAGCACCTCGAGGAACTTTAATCCACCACTACAAGACTGATGATAATGGTCTCATGACCGACGTCAATATTGTAGTTGCAACCATCCAGAACAACCCTGCCATGGAAATGGGTATTCACAAAGTTGCACAAGACTACATTAAACCTGGTGTCGAAGTAGACGACAAGATCTTCAACTTAATGGAAATGGTTATCCGGGCATACGACCCATGTCTATCCTGTGCTACCCACACCATCGACAGCCAAATGAGACTTGCCACCTTAGAAGTGTTTGACAGTCAGGGAAACCTCGTCAACAAAATCTAATTACCGAAGGTGGTAAAAAATGATAGTAGTCAACAAAGAAGACTGCATCAAGTGTGGCGCTTGCCAAGGCACTTGCCCTACTGCAGCTATCGAAGTAACTCCTGAAAATGTGATTTACTGTGATATCTGTGGTGGCGAACCAAAATGTGTTGCCACTTGCCCTCAAGATGCATTAAAAATAGAGGAAATGGTTTTGGACGAGGAAGGCACTACTCAGGGTAGGATTGTATTCAACCCGGCTAAGTGTAATGAATGTGGCGACTGTATAGATGTCTGCCCACCTCAAACCCTTAAACTGGAAGATGGTAAGGTTGAAAAGATTCCTCTACAAGGTTTCTGTGTAATGTGTCAGAAATGTGTAGATATCTGTCCTGTGGACGTTATTGGAATTGATGGTGTTAAAGAACCTGCCAAATCAGATCTACAAATCGAAGGATCTATTTTCATCGCGGACTGTGTCGGCTGTGGAATGTGTGTCCCTGAATGTCCTGTAGATGCCATCACTCTACCAGAAGTCGGAGGCGTAATTGAAATCGCTGAAGATGTCTGTATCAAGTGTGGGGTCTGTTCTCAGACCTGTCCTTGGAACGCAGTATTCATATCCGGTAAAAAACCAGTTAAACGTACCAAAGACATGAAGAAATTCGAATTGGATGCGGAAACTTGTATCGGATGTAACACTTGTGTGGAAGCATGTCCTGGTGATTTCATTGCAGCTAAAGGCTCTGACCTTACTGTAGAATTACCTGAGATTTGTACTGCTTGTGGTCTATGTGAAAAACTCTGTCCTGTGGACTCCATAGAACTGGAAGTTGAACTGGGACCAGCAAGTCCAGCCAGTGATGAAGGTTTAGTATACGACGCTGAGAAGTGTGACTTCATAGGCGGCTGTGCTAATATCTGTCCAAACGATGCCATACGAGTGGTTACCCAAACCGGTATGCAACTTCCTGAACAGGAAAAAGTAGATGCTGAACCATCCTTCTCTATGTGTACCCGCTGTGGTGCATGTACCATGGCCTGTCCAAAAGATGCTTTGTCATTAGTTGAAATCGACAAAGTGGTTGATGGACAAGTCGTTAAAAGGAAGAGGATTCAGTTCAACCCTGCTCTGTGTGATGAATGTGGTGACTGTCTGGACGTATGTCCATACAACATGCTGAAACTCACCCAGGAGAAAGTACCACTCAAGGGTTTTTGTATACTTTGTGACCAGTGCATACCTGCCTGTCCAAAGAATGCATTATCTTTAAAATAAATAGACATATTAAGGTGGTTTAAACCACCACTTTTCTAATTTTTTTTGAATTAAATAATAACAATATATTTGATTTTGTGTGAGTCTATCGTATTCATTTTATTTTAATAAAATAACAGCTAATTTCTAATTATACTAAATATAAGAAAATAAGTTATTGAAATTAAAAAATAAATAATAAATAATTTCATTTTTAATTGTTTAAAAAATAAAATTGTTTAAACTAATCAAGTTCCTTTTTGGATGTTCCGAACTTTTTATAGAGTATAAATCCAGCTACCAGTATAATAAATCCTAAAATTATTATATCTTCGTATATGGCCAGTTGATCGGCAATTTGCAGGTAGAATCGTCCGAACTGCCATCCTAAAAACCCTAAAATGGCTGCCCGCATTATGCTTCCTAAAAATGTTATTATCACGTAATTTTTGAGATCATATCTTATAATCCCACAGAACATACTTATAGCTACGCTGGGAACTACAGGAATTGCTCTTAAAGAAAATAATGCAATATCATCGTTTTTACTTTCGGCAAACTTAGTTCTGGTCTCTTCCACATTCTCCCAGGAAAACCCCATATATTTTCCCCACCGGCAAATGAATGGTTTGCCAATATAGTAACCAATAGCATACAGAAACAATGATCCTAATGTCATACCTGCTGCTGCGGGGATAGCTACATATAATATAAGGGATACCATTGATTCAATAGTTATAGGGCTGCCATGCATCATAAAGAAGCTGCTACCTAAGATTATGAGGGTGGATGGTATGGGGGCAATTATTTCTTCGATAAGAGACCCTAAAAAGACGCCTAATGATCCATAATCCATGAAGAAGTTCTGTAACTGTAACATCAATTCATTGAGCAATATAACACCCTATATTTTTAGCTTTAAAAAATAAAATTTAATATTAAAAAGATATTTATGATAAGATTTGATGGATTTAAGATTATTCTAGGGGTTCAATATAAATCCTGTGTTTATCCAGATCTATCTCTACAATAGTCCCTGCAATATCTTTTCTCTGGTTTAATATGTCCATCATCTGGATTTTTTCACCATCAATTTTCATGGAGATTACATCTTCCATGATTACTGAACCATTGGTAGTGTAAGCATTAGATTCGCACATTTTATCACCGAGAGCTAATTTGTTGCTCCTATCCTAAATAGTTAATATTTAATTCATGTTTAAGAGTAAATGTGACGTCCAGGGTTAGGGAATATTTGATTATCTTCCATGACGGTCATTCCCCGGCATAAAGTCATCACTGGGGCCCCTACATATTCAAAACCTTCAAAGGGAGTGTAACGGGCTTTGCTATAGAAATCTTCACAAGTTATGCGGCCGGTTTTTTTAAGATCCACAATTACTATATCTGCATCCATACCCTCCTTTAAAAACCCCTTTTTCTGCATATTAAATATTCTGGCTGGATTTTCACATAAAACTCTTTTTATTGATTCAAAAGATATATTGCCCTTATTATAATGGGTTATAAGTACTTTCAGGGTGGTTTCAAGGTTGGGAATCCCCGGGGATGATTCCCAAACATTTTTCTCTTTTTCTTCCAGAGTGTGGGGGGCATGGTCGGTTCCTATAATATCCACTTGATCCAGTTCAGAAACTGAGATCTTCTCTGATTTGCTACGAAGGGGGGGGTTGGTTTTAGTCAAATTTCCCCATTTAAGGAAACATGAAGAGTCTAAAAACAGGTGATGAGGGGTTATTTCTGAGGATACCGTGCATCCCAGTGACTTGGACATATTGGCCAGTTGCAGTGATTTTTTAGAACTGATATGGCATAGGTGAACTGGTAACTGGTAATGGTTAGCCAGTAC
The DNA here is from genome assembly GCA_002504725.1 of Methanobacteriaceae archaeon UBA587. Taxonomy (GTDB): domain Archaea; phylum Methanobacteriota; class Methanobacteria; order Methanobacteriales; family Methanobacteriaceae; genus UBA587. The sequence goes on from DATN01000007.1 coordinate 137,946, forward strand.
CAATGCCTGAGAAACCGCCAATTCCTCGGCCAATGCAGGTCGGGCCCGTGCATAATCCTCAGGTTCCATAATCCCTTCTGATTTTAACCGGGAGGTGCAGTGATTTACAATGTCCCTATCTTCCGGGTGTAAACTGATAATATTCTTTCCAGGCAGCAGGGCTATCTTTTGAAATATGTCCTGCAGAACACCATTATCTAAAAGATCCATGAATACCTTAAATGAGGCGGGATGTAATGGTGCGATTTTTTCAATCTCTTTCAGGTCTCCTACACCAGCATGCAGCCCAAAGTCCACCACACTTTTTTGGGAAGCTATTTTTAGTTTCTTCTGGAATTCTTTAGCGGTGTTGGTGGGCGGTATGGTATTGGGCATATCCAACACCGTGGTAAAACCGCCGTTGGCTGCTGCCTGGCTGCCTGTTTTAAAGTCTTCCTTATAGGTCAGTCCAGGATCTCTAAAATGAACATGTGTATCAATCAGTCCGGGTAAAACGATTTTTCCCCTAACATCAATGGTTTTTTCAGCGGGGATATGGGTTTTTTTCAGGGAAGCTATCTGGCCATTTTCCACTCCAATACAACATAAATCTGATTCTGGTGAAAGTTTACAATTTATTAGGCATAGATCTATCATTATGGGCACCCGTACTGTATTTACTCATCTACCACAATTTTTATGTAAAGATAAACAAATAATTTTGCATAGTAATGTAGATATTTGACAAATAATTTATCAACGCATTAAAATAAGGATAACATGTCCATTAAAGAAAATTTAATTGCAGATATTATGGAAAGAGATCGTGAAATTATTTTTCAGGATGCTTCCAATACCCCTTCTTTTAAAGATAAAGTTTCCAAAGACCATCCCATTATAGCAGATTTCACAGAATATTCTCCTCTCCATAAAGGACACCGCCACTGTATGATGGCGGCCAAAAAACAGGTTCCACAAGGTATTTTCGTGGCCATAGTTCCGGGACCTACTGAGAGAAGTGGTCGTGGTCTGCCCTATATCATGACCCGTCAGGCCCGGGCCCAAGCCGCAGTGGCTGTAGGGGCAGATATTGTGGTGGAAGGACCTCCCATGGGTATAATGGGTTCAGGACAGTACTCTCTGTGCCTGGCCAAGATGATCAAGGCCCTGGATGCGGATTACATCCCCCGGGGTTACAAGCCTGTGGAGGGATTTGATATCATTATGGATCGCATCTCCCAGGGACATGCCGTAGCCCCTAAACCATATAAAATGGTGGATTTAACCACCCGTGAAGTTTTACTGGAGGGGAAACTGGAGGAGGATAATTATGTGATAGCATCCCTCTCCCGATCACTCCATAAAATTGGATTTAACTTCAAGGGCAAATTTTTGTTTGTAAAACGCATCCCGGGAGTAAGTGGTACTATAATCCGGGAAGCAGTACTTCAGGGTGACTTAAACCAGGCCCAGGATATGCTACCTTCTGAAACCATCAAGGTATTGCGGGTGGAGATGGAAAATGGTCGAGCACCGCTTCATGATAAAAGAGATGTTGATTCCATCTTAAAAACGGCCAACGAATATTCTCAGGATGAATTAAATAATCTGGCATTGTTAGATGCAAAAACTGTCCAGAAGATTATGGATGAGCGTCCTTTTAATGATTTAGATCAGTTGCAGAAATGTATCTCATGGGGTTTCTCCACCCACTTCCAACATAGGGTTTTATCTTCTCTGGAGGCAAAAGTTGATAAGGAAACAATTTATAAATATATAGAAAATTACCCTTCTCTTATTCGTGTATTAAATTATAAAGATAAACACGTTTTACAAGAGTTTAAAAATAGAATACCTCACAGGAGGATACAGATATGGCAGTGAATGAAAAAGATTTTGTTAAAATTGAATATACCGGTCGAACCAAAGAGAATGGTGAGGTCTTTGATACTACTATCGCAGAAGTTGCTGAAGAAGCAGGAATTAAAGTAGAAAAAGAATACGGTCCTATACCGATTATCATCGGCGGTGGACACTTACTAAAAGGCCTGGACTCAGAAATTATTGGTATGGAAGAAGGCGAAAAGAAAACAGTGGTACTCGCTCCAGAAGACGCTTTTGGTGAAAGAGACCCTAAATTAATGCAGATCATACCTATGAAGGAGTTCAAAAAACAGGGTGTTAACCCTTACGTGGGAATGCCTCTCACTGTAGAAGGTCACAATGGCCGGATCCTCAATATTACTGGTGGTCGAGTCCGAGTGGATTTCAACCACGAATTAGCTGGTAAAACCCTGGAATATGAACTGGAAGTTAAAGAAATCATCACCGATGATGAGGAAAAGATCAAAAGCATGATCAAGCTCCACTATCCTAACCCTAAACTGGACATGGATAAAACCGAGCTCACCATTAAAGACGGTGTATTGACCATTGTCATGGATGAATTAGCCCGATTTGATCAAACTTCCTACATGGACATTACCTTTGCCCGGTTCCGGATTGCCCGGGATGTCTGGGAAAACATTGAAAGTATTGACAAGGTAGAATTCGCTGATGTCTTTGAGAAGAAAGAAGAAGAAGCTGCAGAAGAAGTCGCTGAGGAAGTGGCTGAAGAGGTAGCTGAAGAAGTTCTCCCTGAATCAGTAGAAGAAAACAAAGAGGAATAATCCTCTATTTTCTATTCTTTTTTATCTTTTTAATATTTTTTTATTAATTATAATTGTTTATTTTGTTTAAATCTCGTTAAAATATATTAGATTGAAATATAATGTAATATATTCTTCTAAAATTAAATAATGAATAAATAAATGGATTATTTGAATTTTTTAATTTTTAAAATAATTTTAGTAATGAAAATTTAAATATAAAAATAGAAATATTAGAGCAAAAGTTTCGTAATCGCTCTAATTATGATATTATTTATTAATCATTGGCTTAAATAATTTAAAACACTCTGTGGGTCATTGGAAAGAACCTGCAATAGATTTTGCAAATCTCCATAGTACGGGGCCAGGTAAACCAGGTATACAATGTACAGAACCAGGCCTATGATAAACAGGGCCAGTATAAATGCTATACAGAAAATTAACATTTTATTAGACCCCGACTTCTTTTGGGGGATCTCGTGCATGGAAGGACGTTCTCGGGGTGGCTTCCTCTCTTTTTCCATATATTTATCTTTGAGTGTTTCCCGGGCCATTGGTCTCCGCTGGAATGATTCCACAGGTTCTTCTTTTTCAGATTTTTCTACTGCAGGGGACTTTCCTGCTACCAGTGCATCGGCACAGTCCTGGCAGTAATTTTTTCCAGCCAACTTTAAGCGGCACTCAGCACAGAGTTCTTTTCCGCAGCTCACACATTGTGCCACGCCTTCTTTATCAGGGTGTTTTTCACAAGGAATATTAAAACCTCCTTATAGGGTTATTATCTTACTAATTTTGTAAAAAGGTATCCATCTTTAAGACTTATTCTGATTTAAGAGATTTTTATATCTTAATATCTACGATTTATCAGCCACTATCTAATATTTACCTTATTTAATTTTATAAATTAATCCAGATTCTCTTAAAATCTATCTTAAGCAACTATTTTCTTAAAAATAATTTTTTATGGGCTTTCATTTTTTAATATTATAGTTTAATTATTAGTTCATTAACTGATATTTGAACTTATTCCTTAGACCAGGAAAATTAAAAAAATAAAAACATAAAAAGGATAGGAAAAAATTAGAAAAAATATTAGAAAAAATTAGATATCATGGTTTCATAAGCTCACTTATTAAGCGAATATGCTTAAAAATAAATAATAATGTGGATTAAGGCCAGGTGAGTATTTTAGGAGCATTTACCTTTTCTACTCTCTCTTTAACCATATCTGGCCAGTTTTCCATATCGAAACCTTTCTGGGCCAGGAAGGCGATTATCCACCGGGAAATTCCAATACCGGTGCATCCGGTCCAGATGTTATGTTTATGGGCTTCTTTAATGGAGAAACCCTCTATAAAGTGGGTCCCGTGCACATTTCCAGATACCACAGCCACACCTTTCTCTTGACCAGGTAGAACCAGTCTCATTTCGTATTTAGGGACATCTGGGAATTCTATTCCTCTATCTTCCACTTTTCTTCCTTCCAGGTAGAATGGGTCGTCACCTACCTCGGTGTACCAGGCCAGTTCCATGGCATCAGCGATTTTCTGGGATATTTCCACGGTGGCGTCCCTTATTTTTTCCACATCTTCTGGTTTCCCTAGCCAGACCAGTTCCACCCGCTGGAATTCGTGCACTCTATCCAGTCCCTTGGCTCCACCGGCTTCCCAGCGGTAGGTCCAGCCACTGCGATCAAAGAACTTTATGGGTAGTTCTGATTCATCAACCACTTCGTGGGAGAAGAATTCGTAGAATGGTTCACACTGGGCCGGGGCCAGTACATAGGAGGGGTCTTTTAATCCTTCCTTTAAACGGTCTATAGGCACATCTTTATCGATTAATAGTTCCTGTTTGAATTTCTCAAAGACTTCCGGGTCCCTTTTAGGGGCAGAACAGTAGTACATTCCTTCGGGCAGGCCTTCCAGGTACCTCATTTTATTCATTACAGGTAGTGGTATTAATTTAGGCCACATGCACTCCATAAAACCCAGCTTAGTTACTAACTCTTCTATGAATATTTCTTCGATGGCCCGCTGCAGGCTGATGATTTGTGGGCCATAGAACCACTGTCCTTTTCCAGGGAAACGTTTAACCCATCCTAGTTTTGCCGCTTCTTCGGTGGGGTCTCCTTCAAAGAAAAATTGTTGCTCTCTACTTTTGGCGATGATGGTGCCTGGTTCGATTTTGGTTACCTGGCGGGTGAGGATGTCGCTGGGACTTTCCTCATCAAAGGTCATTTCCGCAGCAGTAAGCACCTGTTTAACCACCCGGTCCACCACATGCTTTCGCAGTTCAGATTCGTCCAGGTCATGGAAAGTGATGGTCACTTTATCTTCCTGGATGTCCATTTCAGTCACATAGGGCATTTCCGGAAGATCCAATTTGTGGGAGGTGGGTATCTCTATGGTGTATTCATCCACCGTTATTTTACGCACACCTAAATGATATTTAGGACCTAAAATTTCACTTAATGGTTTTTTCATTCTCAGTAATGCGTCATGGGCCCGGGCTCTTCTGCCGGATTCTATGGTAAGTTTTAGAGTGTTTCCTTCCAGTTTCCAGAGGGTAATCTGGGATGCCTGATCCTTCTGGTCTTCAGGAACTCCCCGTACTAATAATTCGGAATTAGCATTTTCTATAAAATTATTTAAATCTTCCAGAGCTTCTGGAGCTTCTTTACTGAACAATATCTGTCCTTCTAATGTGAATTTCATTTAAAGACCACCACATTTAATTTTACATACAATATTTGTATAATGTCTGTTTATAATCATTTAATGGAATTAATTTAAGATAATATATTCTGAATATCCGTTTCAACAGTTTTATAATCAATTGCCTGATTCTGGATAGTGATATTATAAAAAAGGGTAAGAATACTCTAATTTTGATAAATACCCTTTCTTAATTATATTCTATTGTTTTTAATAATAAAAATAAGTTTTATTCATCCCTCGACGGAGGATGTTTTAGGTAATCTTGAGATAACTTTTCAATCTTTTCCACGGTCATCTCAGAAAATAGCAGGTCATCTGCTGTAGCCAGGACGGTCCTAAGGGAATCCCCTTCCAGTTTACAGATAATTTTGCTATCATTTAATTCGGTTTCAACATAGCCCATGTTATCTGGATTCAATGATTTAAAGGCTATTTCGGCCTGTTTTGTCTCATGATATTCCATGGTTATGCTGGCTTTAATATGCATAGTAATCAACGGTTTCATTTTTTTAATGATTTTTTATTTTAAATGATTCTTATGAGATGTTCCTATTAATTATTTAATAACCTTAATTCTTCATTAACCTTCCAGATTTAAAATTCTTTCTGCAATTTTTTCAATGGACTGTAATGATGCCGAGGTCCCGTAACTGTTTAAAGGCTTTCCTTCCATGTCTGCTTTGATTACCGTGCTATCACGGGGAATACTTCCCAAAAATGCAATGCCCAGTTCATGCAATTTTTCACGCACGAAAACCTCTTCCTCTTCACTGGATACCTTGTTTACCACGGCCTGGATATTTTTTATGCCAATGTCTCCTGCCAGTTTTTTTATTCTCTGGGCAGTTTCCAGGGATTTAAGGCCAGGTTCCACCACTACAATCATCATATCTACTGATTCAGCAGTTTTACGTCCTAGATGCTCTATTCCAGCTTCCATATCTAGTATAACAATCTCGTCTTTTTTAAGGATCATGTGGCGGAGCAGGGCCTTTAAAAGAACCGAGGCGGGACAAACACAACCATCTCCTCCTTTATCCACGGTTCCCATTACCAGGAGCTTCAGGTTGTCGTTAGGCCCGTAATTGATGGCTAATGTCTCTGGCAAGTCGCTGATGGTGGGGTTCATCTTGAAAACTTCCCCAAAGGAAGAACCGGGTTCGGCACCCGTCCGATCTTTAATAAGATCCCTCATTTTAGCAATAGGGGTGATCTGCTCGTGAATTCCCAGGCTGGATGCCAGGTTCATATCAGGGTCTGCGTCGATGGCGAATACTTTATAAGTCTGTGAGAATATACAAGATAAAGTACTAGAAAGGGTTGTTTTACCGACCCCTCCTTTTCCGGTTATGGCAATTTTCATTTCATATCACCTGAAAGTGAGTTTATATGGTTTTATTTATTGCATTTAATCGTTTAAATGGAGTTCATAGCAAAAAAATGATTATTTTAGATCATTAAGATATAATTAGTATTATCCAATAAATTCCAATACTTAACATCTGCTTTTTGCATAAATATCAGTCCATAGATTAGTACTCCCATCATTCATAGTTTTCATGGCTTCATGAATTATCATGAAATTCTAAAATATTGGAGTAAATTTATGGTATATATTGAAAATAATCTTTATAATAATATGGTAAATAAATATGGAAAAATATTGGTTAAAGGTAATGTTTATTAATAGTGATTGAGAAATTGAACTTAACTTAATCTAAGTTATCACTCTCAATTTTCAATATTGCATTGATAGAGATTAAATTTTTTAAGGAGGATTATTTATGGTTCGAGCGTACACAAGAAGAGAGTACATTAGAAAAATCCCCGGATCACGGATTGTTCAATATGATATGGGTAACTTATCAGCAGAATTCCCTATATCTGTAAGTGTAGCAGTAAAGGGTCCGACTCAGATTCAACATAATGCTTTAGAGGCAGCAAGGATTGCTTCTAACAGATTTATGCAGAGAAAAGCTGGTAGGATGGGTTACCACTTGAAGATAAGGGTTTACCCTCACCACATAGTTAGAGAAAACCCAATGGCAACTGGAGCAGGTGCTGACCGGGTACAAGACGGTATGAGAAAGGCTTTTGGTAAAGCAGTGAGTTCTGTGGCTATAGTTAAGAAAAACCAGAAAATTATCACTATTGAGACCAACAAGAAGAACTTCCTAGATGCCAAAGAGGCCCTTAGAAGAGCTGCCATGAAATTCCCGGTGTCCTGTAGGATTGTTGTAGACCGGGGAGAAGAATTAGTGAAATAGGCATGAAAATATCATGTTTAATTCATTAAAAATTAAATTGGTCCTAAAAATCAAGACCAATTTAACCTTTAATCTTTTATTATAATTTTTAGTAATTTAAGTCGAAATTGTGGAATTTAATCTTGAATTTATAATTAGAAGTTTCATCAGTCAAATTCACAAATATTTCGGACTATTATGATCATTACTTACATCATATTTTAAACAAATTTTAAGCGAATTTGAAATGTAAAGAGGTTTTAAGGGGATAAAATGAAATACGTGGCATTTTTCGAGGAACTGAATAAAGAAGATGTGGCAATTGCCGGTGGAAAGGGTGCTAATCTAGGGGAATTGACCCAGGCTAAGATACCAGTACCTCCAGGGTTTGTGGTCACCTCAGAAACTTATGATAAATTCATGAAAGACACGGGGATTTACGGCGAAGTAATGGCTCTTCTGGAATCTCTGGATGTAAACAACAACAAAGAACTCCAAAAAGCCTCTAAGGATATTAAAGATATTATTATTTCTACTGAAGTTCCTGAAGATATTAAAACCATTATTATAGAAGCTTACAACGCACTTTGTCAGAGGATAGGGACTGAAGATGCATTTGTAGCTATAAGGTCATCTGCCACTGCAGAAGACTTGCCTGAAGCTTCTTTTGCTGGGCAACAGGATACTTTTTTAAATATTAAGGGTTCTGAAGAGGTTTTAGAATACGTTCAGAAATGCTGGGCCTCTCTTTTTGAAGCAAGAGCTATTTTTTATCGGGAAGAAAATGATTTTGACCACTCCAAAGTTTACATTGCTGTAGTGGTTCAGGAAATGGTGGACGCTGAAAAGGCAGGTGTAATGTTTACTGTACACCCATCCACTGGTGAAGAAAAAATCCTTATAGAAGGATCCTGGGGACTGGGAGAAGCTGTGGTATCTGGTTCTGTCACTCCAGACACTTACTGGGTGGATAAGGCCACTGAAGAAGTACTGGAAGTAACCATAAGTGAAAAGAACGTCCAATTCATCAAGGACCCGGAAGAAGGTAAAACCATCAAGACCGAAGTCCCGGATGATCTCAAAAATAAGAGAGTATTAAGTGAAGAAGAATTAGGGGCACTCACCCAACTGGGAAAAAGAATCCAGAAGCACTACCAATTCCCACAGGACACTGAATGGGCTATTAAGGATGGAAAGATTTTCATGTTACAATCCAGACCAGTAACTACTCTGGGCAATCATGATGAATCATCTGAAGAATCAGAAGAAGGTGAAAGAACAGTGATAGTTAAAGGTTTAGGGGCCAGTCCGGGATTGGCTTCTGGAGCAGTCAAAATTGTCAATGAAATTGATGAACTGGATAAAATCTTAGAAGGTGACGTTTTAGTCACAGTCATGACCACCCCTGACATGGTTCCTGCCATGAAGCGTGCCAGTGGAATCATCACCGATGAGGGAGGAGTAACCTGTCACGCAGCCATTGTATCCCGGGAACTGGGTATACCCTGTGTAGTGGGAACTTCTGATGCTTCTAAAGTTCTGGATGAAAACCAGATAGTTACCCTGGATGGTAACAAGGGAATGGTTTATGAAGGAAAACTCAAAACTGAGGAGAAAAAATCCGAAACTGTGGTAGAAGTAGCAGCTCAAGCACCTGTACTCACCGTCACTGAAGTAAAAGTAAATGTGAGTATGGCTGAAGCTGCCCAGAAAGCTGCGGCTACTGGAGCAGATGGTGTGGGGCTCCTGCGTACAGAGCACATGATGTTAACCTCCGGGGTTCACCCTAAAAAATTCATCACCGATGGTCGGGAAGATGAACTGGTTAAAATACTGGTGGAAAATATTTTAAAGGTAGTAGATGCTTTCTATCCACGACCCGTGTGGTACCGGACTTTAGATGCTCCTACTGACGAATTCAAGACATTAGATGGTGGAGAGGACGAACCTTATGAACACAACCCTATGCTGGGTTGGAGGGGAATTCGCCGGGAACTGGACGAACCAGAAATCTTGAAAGCTGAATTTAAGGCCATTAAAAAACTCCATGAGCAGGGTTACACCAATGTGGGTATTATGATCCCTCTGGTACAGCACCCTGATGAACTCAAAAAGGCCAAAAAAATAGCCGAAGAAGTAGGACTCAAACCCCAGAAGGATATAGAGTTTGGTATAATGGTGGAAACCCCTGCCGCCGCCTTAATCATCGAGGAATTCATTGACGTGGGAATTGACTTCGTGAGTTTCGGAACCAACGATTTAACCCAATACACACTGGCTATTGATAGAAATAACGAGCATGTGGCAGGATTATACACCGAGGGCCACCCTGCAGTATTGAAACTCATTGAAAGAGTTATCATTAAATGTAATGAAGCCGGTGTCAAGACCAGTATCTGTGGTCAGGCAGGAAGTATTCCTAAAATCGTGGAAAAACTGGTAGAACTGGGAATTGACAGTGTTTCTGCCAACACCGATGCCGTGGCTGAAGTACGCAAGACTGTGGCCCGGGGAGAGCAGAAATTGTTACTGCGAGCTGCCCGGAAAATGGTTAAATAAAATGATTGTGAATAAACATCAATAATGATCGTTTATTTTTAAAATCATTTTTTATTCTTTTTATTAAATTTTATTTTCATTTAAAGTGTTTTAAAATAATTTTAAGATAATTTAAGAAATTTAAGATAATTTAGGGTCATATCAATGAATAGAAAAGGACTCAGCAAGCATCAGGTATCAGAAAGGCTTAAAGAATTTCAAAAAAGAGATCTTAAATATAGCTCAGGGAGAATACTGGGTTCTATGTGTACTTGTGCTCACCCGGTGGCCAAAGAAGCTTACCATGATTTTTTGGAGTCTAATCTGGGAGATCCTGGGCTTTTTGAAGGTACCAAAGCCCTGGAAGATGAAGTAATCTCTATGCTGGGTGAAATCTTAGGGAAAAAAGATGTTTGTGGCCACATGATCACCGGGGGCACGGAAGCCAATTTAATGGCCATGCGTGCAGCCCGTAATCAGGCCCGTCAGGAAAAATCCATCAAAAACGGGGAAATCATCGCCCCTAAATCCGCCCATTTTTCGTTTAAAAAAGCGGCAGATATACTGAATCTGGAACTTAAAGAAGCAGAACTGGATGAAAATTATTGTATGGATTTAAACTCGGTCAAAGAATTAATCTCCCCTAATACGGTGGCCATTGTAGGTGTAGCAGGGACCACGGAGCTGGGTAAAATTGACCCTATTGCTGATTTATCGGAACTTTGTCTGGAAAAAGATATATATCTACATGTGGATGCGGCTTTTGGTGGGTTTTTAATTCCTTTTTTACGTGATATTGGTTATAAATTTCCTGAATTTGATTTTGGATTACAGGGGGTTTGTTCTATTACTATAGATCCTCATAAGATGGGTCTGGCTCCTATACCCTCGGGGTGTATTTTATTCCGGGAGGAAAAATATCTAGATCTCATGAGTATAGATACTCCCTACCTCACTGAAAAACAGCAGTCCACTATTGTGGGCACCCGTACTGGAGCATCCGCAGCAGCCACCTGGGCCATAATGAAATATATGGGATGGGAAGGCTATGCCAAACTTGCCAAGAATTCCATGGAAATCACAGATTTTCTGGCTCGAGGCCTCCTTAAACAGGGATTTGAACTGGTTAGTCCTCCTGAATTAAATATAGTGGCATTTAATTCTTCTAAGATATCTGCCCATGAACTGGCCAGTCGTCTGGATAAGATGGGTTGGGCGGTTTCAGTTTCATCATGTCCACCTGCCATAAGAATTGTGCTCATGCCCCATATACGCCGAGAACATATGGTGGAATTTCTGGATGACCTTAAAAATATTGAATAGTCCTTCAATTAAATTGATAAATCATGCTTTTCTCATTATATGCATACCTCCACCTTTAACTTAATGAGAGAAAATCTGGTTCAATAAATCACTATCCTTTTTGTATTTTAATACTCAAAAAAACAAAATCAAGCATAACCCTATTTTAAAAATCATTTAGGGCAATTCATGTATTTTAACAATTTAGGATGATAATATGAGAAATATAACGACTCCTGTCAGCAAAGAAACTATTCAAGAGCTCCATGTGGGAGACCAAATATTATTAAGTGGTCGGTTGTTAACAGGGAGGGATGCGGCATTACCTCAACTGGTAAAATCACTGAAAAATGGTGAAAAACTTCTGGATCTACAGGGTTCAGCCATCATGCACACTGCAGTGAGTGAGGCAGGAATTGCCCCAACCACCAGTAATAAAGAAGAAATTGAGGGCAGTATACCTGAACTGGCTAGAGCAGGTGTTTTAATTCATATGGGTAAGGGAACGCTGGGAACAGACACGATTTCTGCTCTGAAGGAAACAGGGGCTATCTTTGTAGTTACACCACCGGTGGCTGCTCTTCTAAGTAGCAAGGTAAAATCTAAAAAAGTAGTTGCTTTTTCAAAAGAGGGTATGGAAGCCATGTTTGAACTGGAAGTTGAAAATATTCCGGGTATAGTGGCTATTGCTCATGGAAAGTCTATTTATTAGTTTATTCTTATTTAACTTATTATTATTATTATTATTATTATTATTATTATTTAAAATTAAATGTCCCTAATTCTAAAATGGTAGTATGCTCGGTTAAAATACCTTAATCTTTTCTAATTTTCATATTCTAATATTTTTTATAGACCTTTTAATTCATCAATAAAAAATAAAATAGATGCATGTCTCTGACATGTTTTATAATAATTCAAGGGGAAGGTTTGCCAAAAGCAATGTCTCCGGCATCTCCCAGGCCCGGTACAATGTATCCATCACTATTCAGTTCTTTCTCCACAGAACAGGTGTAGATTTCCAGTTGAGGATGGCCTGCCCTAATCTTTTTAAGGCCTGGCTCGGAACTTATTACCGTGAAGAGGACCATTCTTTTAGCTTCACCAAACTTTTTCAGCTTTTCCAGGATTAATTCCATGGTATTGCCTGTAGCCAGCATGGGATCGGCTACAATCACGATTTTATTGTTTAAATCAGGTATTTTGAGGTAGTCCATACACACCTCAAAGGGAGGAGTTTCTCTTCTCCAGGCTCCAACCATCCCATACTGTGCTTCTGGAAAAACCCGGGATATGCCATTGGTTAATGGTAAAGATGCTCTTAATATGGTGATAATTACAATATCGTTTCTTGAGGGAATTTTTATACCTTCTGCTGTGCCCAGGGGTGTTTCAACACGGATTTCTTCTTTTTCCAGGGTGTTGGCAAATTCGTAGGACATCAACCGGCCAATTTCAATAATCCCCTTTCTAAAGCGGGCAGAACTAATTCCTTTTTTCCGTATCTTGGTTAATTTTTCTTGCACCAGCAAATGATCTACTATCTTAAGCATTAAATCACCTGATTATGGGGGAATGATCAATAAGTTCATCCAATTTATCATAAGTTATTATTCTGATTATCCGATTGGATTATCAGTATAATTTGAACGAAATATTATTAATCTTTGTCATCATGGGTAATTACTTGTTTACCCTCTGCTGATGGAACTACTTCTAATTTTCCACCTTCAAATTCCAGATCAAACTCTTTTCCATCCATTAACATATGGAGGAACACTCCTAATGATGATACTTCGGAGTGGGGCTGGGTGGTGACTGAAACATTCCAGTCGGCAGCTTTATAAACAGGGGTGGGTACACGGGACCCTCCAACAATCACCAGTTTATCTTTATCACTTTTTCGAATCTGGGGAACAGCTTCCTGCACCGGTGTGCCGTACATAGTTAGGTGAACCACTTTTCCACCGTTATTCTGCCATTCCTCTATAACATTATCCCAGTTTTTTTGATAGGATACCTTGAAGGATCCTCCCCAGCGGTCTCGCACATCTTCTACATTTTCCATTAGTTTTTTGTCATGTTCACCACTTAAAATCACTTCACCGGCACCAAAGGCCCGGGCAGTAAGACAGACATGAGTGGTTATGCGGGCGTCTCTGCGCCGGCGATGATCTAATCGTAAAACACTGATATTCATTTTATCAAATCCGTAATCATTAAATCTGTAATCATAATATTTAATCTAGTTTTTTTCTATCTAATATTTCTCATTTAGTATGGTTATAGAAATTTGCAATAGAATATAATCATATGAATAAAAAATTCGTGTTTAAGTTCAGATTAATTTAATGCAATCCTTGAGATTTAGTCTTCTAAAATCCATCTATTAAAAATATTTAGAAATATGGGTAATTTTTGAGAGATAATTTTAGATGTAATCAAATTTAATTTAAATCCAGATAAATGCCAGTAACATGGTTAATAATGAGCTCATCCGGGCAATTTCATTAGAAGCTCCTAAAACATCTCCAGTAGCCCAGCCCATACTCCTCCGGGCCAGGGCACCCATAAATAAGCCCCCTAAAATTCCGCCAATGATGCCTATGATTCCCACCCATTGCAGGGCTAAAAACCCAATAATTAATGTAATAATGGAAATGATTATCAAACGGGGAATATTCATGGCCTCTATAAAATAGCGTCCAGTACCATCACCCAATGACTGGGAAATGGTACAGCAACTAACCAGGCCCATTTTAGCAGCTATTTCACCAATAAAAAGCACTAAAAACAGGCTTACCAGGGGGATGTAGTTCAGGGAAGATACTGTGGTAATGGCCACCATAAAAAAGAGGGCCAGACCACCGGTACCTATGCGGGTATCTCTCATAATCTGGATTTTACGGTAATGGTCTCCGTGTGCCATTAAAGCATCACCCATGTCAATTAACCCATCTAAATGATGAAAACCCGTAAATGTAATGGCAAAACTGTAGATAAGGGCAGCTATAAGTAGGCTGGGTAAATTCAAAAACCCTAATCCCAGGGCTACCAAACCCACCACTGCTCCAATTAATCCTCCAATTAATGGCCACAACCAGGTGTAAGCGGCCATTTCGGCTATGGTGGTATGGATATTTAAGGGGATGATGGTGGAGAAGGAAATCAATCCTCCTATCCCTCTATACCAAACATATTCGCTATGGGGATTGAGCCTACTACTTCTTAGGGGTTTGTCTTTTTTTTGTAACATGGGATTTCCTCAGGGCCGTAATTATTTTATAATTATAAATTGCCGATTTTTTGATAAGTATATTATGGAATTAGTTTAATCAGGGGATTTAATCATCTGATTATCAATTACTGGTTATTCCTCGAATATCTTGGACATACAACCTGCCACCAGGCCGGCGAAGATATCGTCTAACATGGGGCCCAGAGTACTGATTATTCCTGGTTTTTCCTCATCATACCTTTTAAAATTGAATATGGCTTTGGTACCTGCTATTTGGTTGGCAATAGCCATTCCTAAAACCTCGTCGGTGTAAAGGTAGGCGGGGTCATCATCCACGTCTACTTCTCTCAGGCGGTGCCCACTGAAATCTTCTTCCACCCTTATGGCAGCCATAATTAGGGCCATTACATTGATATCTTCCAGTGACTTCAATATTTGTCCACGGAGTTTTTCTTGCAAAGCAGATGTTACCTCCACCCCTACACAAAGGGCCATGCCTGCTTCCACCAGATCTTCAACAGTAACCCCTACCTGGTGAATGTAATCCAATATTCCCTGAGAAAAACCGGCTTTGTGCAGTGTTTGAGGAATACTCTCTTTAATGCAGGAATCAATATCATTTAATATTTCTAAGAGTGATGCCTCTTCATCTGATATAGGGGAACCTAAGCTGGCAATTATCAGGGATTCTGAATTTATCTGATTAGTTTTGGGGGACTGGTATAAACCTAAACTATTCAAGGCCTGGGTTTTAGCTTCAATAGCTGCTTTGAAACATTTAATAAGTGCTTTTTCGTCTAAAAACTGGTTTATTATAATAATATTGTCAATTAACCTATCCTCTGTGTCGGGTGTCTGCTTAATGATTAAGAGATTTTCCGATATTTTCTTCAATAAGAACTCTTTTTCAGGGATACTTATGGTGCTTACCATTCCTTTAGAAATTAAAACTGAATTATCTAGCTTAACCGAAGTTTTAATTGCACAATAACTTCCTTTAAGATTATTTTTATCCATAATGCTTTTTAGATCATCTGAAAAAGTCAGAACATCATCAGAAGAACCATCATGATAATAAGCAATTATATTTTGAACTTTAGTAAATCCTGCGCCAATATCACAGTCTCCAATGCTTAAAAAACCTTCTTCACGGTGAATAACCAGTGAATCCGAGTTAAAATGAATTGTTGAATTATGAGGTGTATTAATGTCTGTCTGATTCATTCTATCACCAACATTATTATAATGTAACTTACATATTAAAAAAGGGGTGCTGATATGAAAGTTCATCTGCGAGTTTTTGTGGAAGTGGAAAACCTGGGAAAGGTCATGAACATCCTTTCTGATGCAGGGGTTACTGGTTTTTATATTGTAGAGTATAAAGGAATTTCTCCTCAGGAATGGCAGGGTTTTGCCATTAAAGAAGATCCTAAATCGGCTGTATCTGTTATTAGGAACTCTGCCCGGGATGCCATCCTGGTGTGCAGTGTGGTTGATGAGGAAAAGGTCGATCCGGTCATTAAAGAGATGAATGATGCTCTAAAAAATGAGAGATACACCATAGTAGAGGTTCCTATCCGGAGGATAATAGTTAATTCCCCCAAACAATAGATTTAACATAGAATAAAACTCTTATTCATCATTTTTTTAATTATTTCTCACTTAGTAAAGTAATAATAACAGTTTTTTAAGTAATTATTTAAGATATTTATTTAAAATAGTGTATATTAATTATACTGGCTGATTAAAATAACTTTTAAAGTTTTATAAACGATTTAAAAATGGTAACACCATGGTAGTTGTAATTGACCCTCAAACAGCGGGTATTTCCGGTAATATGATAGTGGGATCTCTTATTGATTTAGGGGCTCACTTAGAAAAAGTTGTAGAAGTTATGGAGTATGCTGCTTCTTATTTTGGTGGTGCGGATGTGGAGGTGTCTTCGGTTAATAAATCGGGGGTGCAGGCCACTTATGTTAATGTAAAGTGTGAGATGGCCCCGTCTATTAAGTACCCTGATTTTTTAGAGACCTTTGAGTCAATTAAACATGAATTGTTAACACCACCGGTAATGGAATTTTCCCGGGGAGTATTCCATCACATTGCCCAGTCAGAGTCACAAATCCATGGATTATCACTGGATGAAGTTCATTTTCATGAGGTGGGGGCGGCTGATGCAGTGGCAGATGTAATCGGCTCTGCTTTTGCCTATTTTAATTTAAATTTTGATAAAGAGAGCATATATGCACTTCCAGTGGCATTAGGGGGCGGAATAATTGAAAAATCCCATGGTAGGATTCCGGTACCTGCTCCGGCAACACTGGATATACTAAAGGGAGCTCCCAGTTTTGGGGGGCCGGTGGATAAGGAACTCACCACCCCCACAGGCGCTGCTCTTTTGATGGCCATGGCAGATAATTTCCAGCAGTTTTACCCGCCTTTTTTACACCAGAGCACAGGTTATGGTGCAGGTAGCATGGATCTGGACTTTCCCAATGTTCTACGTATTAGTAGGGGATTAAGTCCATTAAAACAAGATAAAATCGTGTTACTGGAAACCAACATCGATCATCTCAGTGGAGAAGTACTTGGTCACATTTTTGAAAGGTTAATGAACGAAGGGGCACTGGATGTGACAATTTCACCCCTGATAATGAAGAAAAATAGACCGGGCCAACTTTTAAGGGTTTTATGCAAATCAAAAGATTCTGAAAAAGTCCTGGAAGCTATTTTCAGGGAGACTGGAACCTTAGGCATAAGAACCTTTCCCCAGGTTCATCGCAGTATTCTGGATCGAAAGATAATTCCATTAGAAGTGGATATTAATGGTAAAAGGAAGATAAGATTCAAAGTAGGGGTTTTAGGCCAGCAAGTTGTAAATTCCCGGGTGGAATATGAAGATGCCCGTCGGGTTTCTCAAGAAACAGGTATTCCTTTAAAAGAGGTAATGGAAAAGGCAGATGAAGCTTTTAAATTATATTTAATCAATCAAAAGGATGATTAAATATTTATTTTTTAAATCTTTTTATTCATTATTTTTAAATTATTTCAGTAATAAATGAAAAATTTAGAGGATATATTAAATTATATATTATAAAATTTATTCAGGAGATATAATGTCCGAAAAACAAAAAAAAGCAGTATCCGTCCTTTCTGGAGGATTGGATTCTACGGTAGCCACTTCATTTTTTAATAAAGATTACGAGATTCATGCCTTGACCTTTGATTATGGTCAGAGAAGTTCAAAAAGAGAAATCGAATCCTCAAAAGATATATGTGAAAAATTAGGGATTAAACACACAGTTATGGATTTAAGCTGGCTGGGAAAACTGGGTAGATCTGCTCTGACTATGCACGAGGAGGAGGTCCCCCAACCAGCCGGTGATGAATTGGATAATAAAGAAATATGTGATGAAACTGCCCGTAAAGTGTGGGTTCCCGGACGTAACGTGGTATTTACAGCCATTGCTACTGCATTTGCCGAAGCCGAGGATGCAGAAATCATTATTGTGGGTTGGGATAAGGAAGAGGCAGTGACATTTCCTGATAATTCCCGAGAATTTTTAGAGGCATTTAATCAGACTCTGAAGATTGGAACTCTGGAAGGGGTTCAAATCCAGGCTCCCGTCATTGATATGAGTAAAAAAGAGATTGTGGAACTGGGCGAAAATATAAATGCGCCAATGGAAATAAGTTATTCCTGTTATATGGGTGAAGAAGAACACTGTGGTACTTGTGAGTCTTGTATGCGACGTAAGAGGGCTTTTGAGATGGCGGGTGTGCTGGATAAAACTGAGTATAAAAACTGAACTAAAATCTTCATTTTTTCCATAATTTTTCCATATTTTTTTCATTTTCTGATTCTAATTAAATTATTTTTTAAATTAGTATTTTAGATTAGTTAATAATTCAAGATAACTGGGTTATAAGATCCATAAGCCCAATTTTCATAAGTATTATCATGGCTTTATTTGTTGTATTAATGGCTGTAAGTGAGTCTGTAGACATGGGGGGCATGTATAATAATTCTTCATCATCTACAGCTAACATTACCATATTTCTATATTCAATCATTAACAAAGCTTCTTTATATATCTCAAACTGTTTTTGATCTTTGGTTTTAGATGATGCCAAGATATTAATCATTTCTTCTTCATTTACAATCTGAAAATTGCCTTTTTTATCTTTAAACTGTTTTTTTAATGTTTCAAAGGATGATATCTCTGAGAATATGACTATATCTGATTTTAAATCTGTATCTAGATTTTTAAGATATTTAATGTATTTAGGGGAGGATATCATGAATATACTTTCTTTAGCATTTTGGATCATGTCTTTAATTTTATAATCTATGCTTTCTCCATTGAAAACATTCCATAATGTTTCAGAAGTTCTTGGCACAAATTTTTCTTTATCCATAATTGAAAAGATCTTTTTTGCTTTTTCTTTGGCATCAATATGTGTTTTTAATAAAACTTCCAATCCTATCTCTGGAGGTAATGCTTGATAGGCCATGGGCCGGGTATTTATTAAAGACACCAGCCCTTTTTCTTCTAAAAGACGAAGGCTTTCGTATGTATTTGGTTTTGATATGCCTAAAAATTCTATAAGTGTTTTTACTTCGGAATTATTCATCATGGCCAGGGTTATGTATATTTTTGCCTCAGATTCGAGAAGCCCGAGGTCCATCAATGATTTAACAAGTTCCTGAGGAATTTCATCCATATAATATCTCCGACTTTGTTGTTAGATAATGAATTACTATATAAACTTCTGTATGTCTGTGCTATTTAAACTTATTTTAGTTGTTATATGATTAACAACTAATTCAAAAAATATAAATATCAGAAAATATTATCTTTGTTGTAAGGTATTTAACAACTTACTAAATTGTTATTTGGGAAGATTAAAATACACTCAAATTTCAAAATTAAGTTTTTTTGAGAGAGTTTTAAAAGCATTAAATGCTGGGGTTTGATTTATTTTCACGGATTTCTATTATGGTGATACCTATAGTGAATTAACTGGGAAAAAATCAATATCCTATGAACTCTCGGACTTTAATTTTGTCAAAAGATGGAGATAAAAATGAGCGAAATTACGGAAACAATTGAAAATAAAAAGGGTTTAGGATCATCCACAATTTTTGTGATGATAGTACTGGCTTTAGGTGTATTCATGACGGCCATGGATGCCTACATATTCGTGCCGGCACTACCAACTATCATTACAGACCTGCACACCTCGTTTGATTGGGTAACCTGGACCCTAACAACATACATGTTATTTATGACGGCCGTTATGGCACTGGCAGGGAAATTATCTGATGTATTCGGCCGAAAAAAGTTATATATAATTGGTGTGGCCACTTTCGTCATAGGATCAATAACGGCCAGCTTATCATGGGACATATATTCATTAATAGCTTCCATGGGTTTACAGGGTATCGGTGCCGGTATTGTTCTGCCTTCGGCCTTATCCAGTATGAATGATTCGGCTCCTGAAAATCAAAAAGGAAAAACAATGGGTGTACTCATGGCCATGTCCTCCATTGCTACCATTATAGGGCCCAACATAGGTGGGTTCCTGATCCAAAACTTTGGTTGGAGAACCGTATTCTATATCAACATTCCACTGGGAGTTCTGGCCATAATCCTGGCTTTTAAGTTTAAAGAAACATACGGAGATCGAAATCAACATATTGACTACATTGGATCCGCATTACTTGTAGGAACAATAGCTTCTATGTTATTGGGTATTATAGGGCTGGAAAGTGCACCTTTTACAGACTTAACTGTGTTCCCCCTTCTCATAGCTGCTGTGGCCTTATTCATTGCACTTATTGCCTATGAAAAACGTGTACCAGAACCAATATTAGATATACCCCTGTTAAAAAAACCTAAAATCCTATCACTCAACTTTGCAATCCTTTTATCGGGGATTGGTACCTTTATGGCATTTACATATGTGCCCACATTCGCCCAAACTGTACTAAATTTGAATGTACAGGACAGTGGTGCTGTGTTGACACCACTTTCAGTAGCAGTATGTATAACGGCTATATTGGGCGGAGTACTTTTAGATAAATTTGGATCTAAACGTATGCTCTTATTGGGATCACCATTACTAATTGCAGGGCTTTTTGGCTTGACATACTATGTCACAGATTCAACCGGTTTGGCAATTTGCTTAGCAATAATAGGGGTAGGTGTAGGTTTCACCTGGAGTGCATTTCAGCTTCTTATGATGTCTTTCATGCCAAAAGAAGAAGAAGCAACAGGGGTTGGGATATTAAATACTTTTAAAGGTGTTGGTTCTACTGTGGCACCGGTAATTGGGGCTTGCTTTTTAGTCAATGCCACCAGTGGAATGGGTAACTTAAGCCAATCATTTTCCAATTTGTTCCTATTTGGAACAGTTACCTCAATAATCGCTTTAATAATGGTGATTATTGTGATAATAAAGGATAAGGTAGACCCCACCATTTTAGCAGAATCTGAATTTGTAACTGGAAAATAAAGTTCTAATTGATTAAAAAATAATATTTAATTTCTTTAAATCTTTTTTTTTTAAAATGAAGTAAAAATAGAAATTATTCAAAGATTGAACGGTTCAATCTGATTTATTTAATTTTCCAGTAATAACCACTATTTCTTCAAAGAAAAACTTTTCACGGGCAGTGATTTCAGCATCAAAACCTAATTCTTTCAGTTTTATAAGAGTTTTCTCATTATCAGAAAGTGAAGACTGTACCAGCTGTACCCGACCCTCCTCTTTTAGAAATTCTGCCACTGCATTGATAAACTGGTCTATGGTGTCCCGACCATCCATACCTCCATCAAAAGCAGCATTCAAGTTATCATCTAACTTTTCATCCTCAGATGTAGGTAAATAAGGGGTGTTAAATAAGATAAGGTCAAATTTTTCACCAGCAACCGGTTCAAATAGATTTCCATGGCGTAGTTCCACATTGTAAGTCTTGTTAGAAATAGTATTCTTCAAGGCGCATTTAATGGCCTGTTCATTGATATCGGTGGCCACCACATTTTTGGTCCTCTGGGCGGTGTAAAGTGCTATTAATCCGGTTCCAGTACCAATTTCCAGCACTTCGTCTTTTCTTTGAATATCTAAGTTTTCTGCCAGTAAAAAAGTGTCTTCTGCAGGTTCATAGACCTCGGGGTGGGTGTAAATAACTAGTCCTTCGTATTCCATCATAATATTACCTTTATTAAATTTTAAAAATAAAAATGAGTAATAATCTGTAAAAAAGAAGATAAAAAAGGTTATTTTTATTTAATAACCATTAAAGTATCGCCAGAATTGACGGTTTCTCCTTCGGCAGTGAAGATTTCCTCAACAGTTCCTGAATGAGGGCTCTGGATATCATTCTCCATTTTCATGGCCTCTACCACCGCCACCACGTCTCCTTCATTTACCTTATCTCCTGCATTGACTTTAAGTTTGAGGATCATTCCCTGCATGGTGGATTCCACTCCGCCTTCCACCGGACCAGAAGGACCACTTACACTTCCCACTTCCTGGATGGCATAGCCGGTAGGCATGACTTTAACATCAAACAAATCACCGTCTACTTCCACGCTGTATTCGGTAGGTATTCCCACCGGTTCTGTACAACCATTATTTTCTACTGGGGGAGCTAATTCTTCTTCTTTAGCTTCTCCTTTCAGGAATTTAGGGGCCACAGCAGGATAAAGGGCAAAGGTAAGGACATCTTCTTCCTGGTGAATTATGCCCATTTTTTCTCCTTCTTCCTTATACCGTTGGTACTGGGGTTCCAGGATATCGGCGGGACGAACACTGATGGGTTCTTCATCACCAATAATCTGTTTGGCAATTTCAGGATCCACCGGTGCTGGTGGCTTTCCATAGTAACCTTTAAAGTATTCTTTTACCTCATTAGTAACCGCTTTGTAGCGCTCACCATTTAAAACATTCATAACAGCCTGAATTCCCACTATCTGGCTGGTAGGGGTTACCAGGGGAGGATATCCCATTTCCTGTCTCACATGGGGCATTTCTTCCAGCACATCCTGATAACGGTCCATGGCGTCCTGTTCTTTTAATTGTGAAACCAGGTTAGATAGCATTCCCCCGGGGATCTGGTATAAAAGGACGTCAGTATCTATTCTTTCCACAATAGGGTCTAATAGACTGCTGTATTTTTTCCGGATCTCTTCGAAATATTTTTTAATTTCATTTAAAAGCTTCAAATCCAGTCCGGTGTCATAAGGGGTTCCCTGTAAACCGGCCACTATGCTCTCGGTTGGTGGTTGGGAAGTTCCCCATGCCAGTGGTGAAATAGCAGTGTCCAGTATGTCCACTCCTGCCTGACAAGCAGCATAATAACTCATAGGGGTCATTCCACTGGTACAATGGCAGTGAAGGTTTATCAGGAGGTCTGTTTCTTCTTTTAAAGTTTTAACCAGTTCGTAAGTGTCATGGGGGTTTATTAAACCAGCCATGTCTTTAATAGCCACAGAATCGCATTCCAGTGCTTCCAGTTCTTTGGCAAATTCCACATAATTTTCCAGTGTGTGTACGGGACTGGTGGTATAACTGATAACGCCCTGCACATGAGCTCCCTGTTCCTTGGCTATTTTAATGGAGTATTGCATATTCCTGATATCATTCAGGGCATCAAATATTCGGAATATATTCACCCCATTTTCATAAGCCTTTTCCACGAAATTCTTAACAATATCGTCAGGGTAGTGCTTATAACCTACCAGGTTCTGACCCCTTAAAAGCATTTGTAAAGGAGTTTTTTTGACGTGTTCCTCTAGGCTACGTAGCCTTTCCCAAGGATCTTCATTCAAATATCTTATACATGTATCAAAGGTTGCACCTCCCCAAGCTTCCAGGGAAAAGAACCCAATTTTATCCATTTCTTCTGCTATGGGTAGCATGTCCCGGGTTCTCATCCGGGTGGCAAGGAGAGACTGGTGTGCGTCCCGAAATGCAGTCTCTACGATTTTTATTCCTTTCATTGTGACCCTCACAATTGTAATATTACTGTAATATATAAAAATTAGATTGTCTCTATATACATAGGTCTACCTAACATATATACTTCGCAATTTTCTAATTCCACTAAAAAGTGAAAAGATTAAATGTACTTAATTACTATTTTACCATGAGGTTTCAATTATAATGTATAATCTGACATAAAATGAATAATAAAATAAAGGGAGATATTATGCCAAAAGTAACTATAGACCATGATAACTGTGATGGAGCCGAATGTGGAGAATGTGTGGATGTTTGCCCTATGGAGATCCTGGTTATTGATGGTGAAAAGATAAAAATCCAGAATGTGGAAGAATGCAATGAGTGTGAAGTCTGTGTGGATGTTTGCCCTAATGAGTGCATTGAAGTAACGGATTAAATGAAAGATTATTTTTTATTTCACTAAATTCCTTTTTATTGTTTTAATAATTTTTAAACCCTATTTTAACTTTATTTTAGTTTTATCAACTTTTGTTGTTTTCAAGGAATAATCTAATTTTCAAGTTCAAAATTTAAATTAAATATCTTAATCTATTTTAAAACTCATTGTTCTATGATTAAATAAAATTAATAGTTATACAAATGTTCCATAGCAATAACGTTTATGATAACTTTATTTTAAAAAAGATCAAAAAAAAGAGTAAGTTTAATAATTAAAAGAGTATTTTCTTTTAATTTAATTTGAGGCTAAATAAGCAAAAAGATTAGAATAAGTATTTTATCTCATCTCTCTATTAATTATCTGTCTAATTTTCCTTCAATAAAGGCATCCACCTTTTCTGCAGCAATATCGTCAGTGAACTGCTCTGGGGGGTGCTTCATGGTGTAGGAAGAAATAGAGATTAAAGGCCCACCAATTCCTCGCTCTAAACCTAGTTTACAGCAGCGAATGGCATCTATTACGCATCCAGCAGAGTTAGGTGAGTCCTCAACACTGAGACGCAGTTCGATATTCATAGGGACGTCTCCAAAGGTCTTACCTTCCATGCGCAGGAAACATATCTTGTTATCTTCCTGCCAGGGGACATAATCAGAGGGTCCGATGTGTATGTTGTGGGGATCCATCCTTTCACCTAAAACAGACTGCACTGCCTCGGTTTTTGATTCTTTTTTAGAGTCCAACCGGCTGCGGTTGAGCATGTTTAAAAAGTCCGTGTTTCCGCCGGTGTTAATTTGATAAGTGCGATCTAACTTAACTCCCCTCTCTCGGAAAAGATTTGCTAAAGTCCTATGGGTAATAGTTGCACCAATTTGGGCTTTGATATCGTCACCAACAATAGGAATTCCTTTTTCTTCAAATTTAGCTGCCCATTTTTCGTCACTGGCAATAAATACCGGCATGTTGTTGATAAATGCCACCCCGGCATCCAGGGCACACTGGGCATAGTAACGGGTTGCTTCCTCAGATCCTACTGGCAGATAATTCAATAAAACTTCCGCACCAGTTTCTTGCAGTACCTTAACCACATCCGCAGGTTCCTCTGAGGATACCATGAAGGTGTAATCTTTTTCAAAATCCGCCATATGAGGGGCCACACCATCCAGGACATGTCCCATGGATACTTTGACTCCACTTTCTGGAATGTCTTCACAGAAAATGGTGGTACAGTTAGGTTTTTCGAAAATGGCCTTACTGACATCTGTTCCCACTTTACGTTCATCTATATCAAAAGCAGCTACCACCTCAATATCACTGGGTTGATATCCGCCTATTTCCCAGTGCATTAATCCTATGGCATCTTCTGGGCTTTTGTTTTTGTAATAATGTATGCCTTGAATAAGGGAACTTGCACAATTCCCCACACCTATTATCGCTATTTTTATTTTATCCAATCGAAACACCTTTAATACTCTTTAAAATGTGTGCTAGTTCAGTGTAAAACAGAATTATAATCATAGTTGCTGTACATATTAGTTTATATTTGCATGATATAAACATTAGTAATTGCCTATGCACTATCTTTCTTTAAATTTAGATATTTTACTATTAAATGTTTTGCCAAAAACCAGATATTTTTTATAAAGCCCCTAAATCAGTATAGCAAATTAGGAAAAACTAAAAAAGTTCCGAATTAAGAAAAGAATAATAGGATAAGAACAGTGGATTAATAATATTTCAATTAAATAGTCTGGAAGATTGTAATCCCCTGAATTCCGGTCAGTGTTAGTCCAATAGACCATATAATAATTCCTAAACTCATCCAGATCAGAAGAGGATTGCGTGGAGCGCCCAGGGCTACACCAATGGCAGCTCCCAGCGGAGCACCAAATAGTAATGGAGAAAATATTCCCAATCCAATTACACCGTATTTTTCCCATAAATTTCTTAAAAATCTCCCTCGCAGGCCGGGTGAGTTGAAATCATGGTTTTTTAATAACCAGTTTCTAATATTTTCTCCGATTACAATAACTATGAATGCCGAACTTATGGCTCCCAGGGAACTGGCAAGGATTATGGTCAGGGGATTCATACCCATAGCCAGTCCTGCAGGTACGGCTGCCCATAATTCCAGCACTCCTAATAAAAATACACCTAGAAATGATAAAAGTATTTCAAAAAGACTTATATGATGTCCTCCTCTACCTCAATTTAATAAAATTCAATATTGTGGTTTTAATTTTTGTATAATGTCTGATTTTACTTATAAAAGTATTATAGTTATTTTAATTTTTGTATATCTCTTATTTAAATCATAATAAATAACTTGATTTAAAATTAGATAATCTAGAAAAAATAATTTAAAATTCAGCAATCTGTTAAAATACCTAATTTACGGCCTATTTTTAACTTATTTCTATTCAATTTTAACATATTGCCAAATTAACTTTTAATAAAAATCTTTGCTGTTTATTTTTGCTGTTTATTTTCACATAGATTAATCACAATGCCTTAATTTTTCCCTTAAAGTTGAATTAGGGTTATCCGGATGAATAAGAAAATTATCCACAGTATCAGAAGTATAGTGCTTACTGTGCTGGGAATTTTATTCACGGATAATTTTTTAAGCTTGGAATTCACATTCCAGTGCATCAACAGTATTATTATGAGAATTAAAGTTTCGACACCACCCAGTATATTTGTTAGTTTGGGATAGTAGGTCCACAACCACATGATAGTGGTAATGGATATTCCTAACCACATAAGTGGATTAATTGTAGGATAAACCTTTTTGGTTATTTCTAGTGTTTCTTCAGACTTTCGGGACTTAATTATCAGTGCATAAAGAACCAAGAAAACCCCCATGGCCAGAATTATTCCCATAAACTGGATGAATAAGGAGGCTATCGGTATTCTAAAAGTCTCTGATTTAAGTATAGGTAGTGTGATGAGGGCATTCAACGATTCATCCGCTGGAAATGATTCTATATCTCCAATGGCTAATGAATATAATCCTTGATTATCGTTATTGTATAATTTAATATAATAAGTCCCTGCAGGAATGGTCTGGTTAAATTCAGGCCCCTTAAGGTAGTAATCCCCACCAAACTTTTCATAGTAGGATTTCCAGGTCGAATTTTGCCCATCAAAGGTGGCTATGACTTTACCTGAATCATCCAGGATATCCATAGAGATAAAACTTTTTGGCCCCGGATTGTCTGGAATCAGGATGTTTACATACAATCGAAATTCCTTACTGCTTTTTATTTGATAATAAGCAGGATTCCCATTGAGTTCTCCGTAAAATGCTTGCGAGATTTCTGGATTACTTACTATTATGGGATTTTCAATAGAACTGGTATCTGTGACCTCGCGTGGTTGGTGAGCACTGGCTAGAGAAACACATAAAAAAATAATTAGAAGAAAGACCCCCATTATTCCCCATTTAGACCTTTTAGAAAATGTCATGCTTTTATATATGGAAAAAATATTAAAAATAGTTTTTGACCCTGAGAACTTTTATGAAAATGATTAGATTTCAATAATTTTTCCTGTGGAAAAATAATCTAATCTATCGCCCATAACTCCTTTTAAAATATTATAAGCTCTTTCTCCGGTACAATGTCCGGTGTATATTTTTCCTATAGGATATTCCATTAATTTCTGGCCTAGTTCCTTAATTTGGGAATTAGAGGGGGCACTAATATCCAGCCTGGTGATCCCTATGAGGTGAAAACCTCCAAATAATGCCTTAATTTTGTAATCAGGGAATAAATCACGGACAGTATCCACCATATTCAGTATTCCATTGTGTGCACAGCCAGTGAAAAGCACCAACTCGTCCTGGTCTTTGATAACCATCATTAATTCGTGTTGAAAGTCGTCTCTTTCTAATTTCCCATTCAATTCCTTATAGAGATATTTATTGCCTGGTGGAACAGGATAATCTTTATTTATGTGGGTAATGAGGATGATGTCCCTTCCTATTTCAGTATTTTCACTGATAAATTTGAAGCGGCCTTTGTTTTCATTTAAAAGTTTTTTGTCCAGACTGGCTGGTTTCTTCATAAGGAAAAATAGTTTAGCAAAATATCCCTCATCAGCACCCTCTTTTAAATATACTGGGGCAGTTTTGTTTTCATCTAAAAAAGCCTCCAGTCCTCCTCCGTGATCATAGTGGCCATGGGATATTACAGCCATATCCACCCCAGACAAATCAACACCTAATTTCCGGGCATTTTCAACAAAGATTCCAGTGGCCCCGGTATCAAAAAGGATATTAATATCTTCTTTTTGAATATAAATGGATAAACCATGCTCAGCAACAAATTTATCTGGATTAGAATTTTTATTTTCAATTAATGTAGTTATTTGCAACTTAAAACCTCAATTTAACCCACTATAATTTTATTTTTCATAATTTTTATTAATTTTATCCAGATCATCTAATATGTTTTCTATGGTATTTTGAACATTTTCAATACTGCCGCAGGTATTTATGATATACCAGTCATCTACCAATTCTAAAGCTTTCTGTCGGGTTTTAGTAAGGTCTTCCAGGTTCTCAAACATTTCATGTTCGTCCCGTTGCGATAATCTCCGCAAGGATTCTTCTGGTTCTACATCCAGGAAAAACATGTAGCGGGTGGTGGGTAAAATGGTGGCCAGGATTTTGTAGAGGGTTTTGCCCAGGGGATTGGGTAGGTAAGCCACCCCTAGGAGATAGCGGGAAAAAACCAGGGTATCTATTGGGGCATCATCCTTATCATGATAAAGTCTTAGAGATCTAATAACATCCGCAGCATAATAAAGAGCGGCTTTTATATGGTTTATTTTTCCTTCACCCAACAGGGCTTCCTTTGCCTTCAAACCATAATGATTATCGTTTTCGGGGTGGGAACGAAAGATGACTCTTTCGCCCTGGGAAACATATTTTTCTACAATTAAGCGAGCATGTGTGTCTTTTCCTGCTCCGTCTAAGCCGTCTATGATTATGAATCGCATTTATACACCTGTAAATATCTGAGAATTACTATCAATATATGTTCGGGAATTAATTAATTGCTAAGAATGTTTAAGTTTTATTTTTATTCCTGGAAGGATTTCAGGATTAATTTTTCAGGATTAATAGAACATAGGATTTACTCAATAACATAAAATTATAAGATTGTTCTGGATATAATGAATTTGGATTTGATTTTCTACTAATAAAAAAATTAAAAACTAATAATTAAAAATTAAAAGAAAATTAAAAGAAAAAAACCAGCTAAAAGGTAAATAAAACTATATTTACTATTTTTTACCTCTTTTCAAGGACCAGGTGGCCATCGCTAAAAATAGGACGGCGAATATTAGCAGAATCAGTATGTCAGGCCATATCCTGTCTAATCCCCAACCCTTGAGCATCACCGCCCGGCAGGCATCCACGGCATAGGTGGGCGGCACCAGGTAAGATAATGGCCTTAACCATTGGGGTATGGCTTGTATTGGCCAAAATATCCCTGAAAGTAAGAATGTGGGCAACACCACAAATGGAATGAATTGAATGGCCTGTTCTGGTCGTTTCGCCATACTGCTGAGTAATATTCCCAGGGATAGACTTACTAGGGCCAGCAGGGCCACGGTGAGGAAGGCCAGGAGAACATTACCTACTATCATTATATTGAAGAAAACAATGGCCACCAACAAGAGAAAGGCCACCTGTATCATACCCAGCAGACCAAAAGTGAGGGCATATCCAGCCACAATTTCCCCTTCAGTAACTGGACTGGCCAGCACTCTTTCTAAGGTACCGTTACTTCGTTCCCCTACAAATGTGATGAGGGTTAAAAGGGTGGTTAGTAAGAATACAACGAATGCTAAAATTCCCGGCACAAAGAAATCAATGAATTCTGCATCTTCACCATAAACCGGATCAGAAATGATTTTTAAGGAGGGGCTAATGCCTTCATCAGTCATGGTTTCTGAAACAGCATCACTTACCGTCTTCAAGATGGCGTTTTTAATATTGGTTATACTGTCATCGCCCTGAATCATGATTTCTGCGCTATCGGGATAAGAGGAGTTTCTTGATTTTAGAACTGCATTTTCAGTGAAGTTTTCTGGGAACAGTATCAAGGCATAGGCTTTACCATCCACCACTTCCTGACGGGCTGTGGTGGGATTGTCCATATATTTTATATTCACCACCTTTGTATCCAGATGGGAGATAATGGTTTTAGAGAGATAGGTGGTGTTTCCCATGGGAGGGGCAAATCCCTGATCCTGATTGACGATAATTACATTAACGTCTTCCACATCCCCACTGAAGGCCAGTCCAAAGACCGTCATGGCAAATATAGGGGCAATAAATAGCATGGCCAGGGTACGCTTGTCATTGACTACGTCCTGAAAAACCCGGCGGCTAACAGCCATTATGCGGTAGAGTTTCATTGACTCACCCCGCCCTGGCTTTTTTCTGCCGGGGATTTATCACGATTTGAAAATTCCAGGAAGGCATCTTCCAAAGAATCTTTTCCAGATTTTTCCATGAGTACGCGGGGTGAATCTTCGGCTATGAGGTGTCCGTGCTGCATAAAACCGATTCGATCACAGTGACGTGCTTCATCCATATAATGGGTGGTTATGAGTATGGTGGTGTCCTGTTTGAGTATATCCTGGAAGTAATCCCAGAAAGAAACCCTCAGTTCAGGGTCCACCCCCACGGTGGGTTCATCCAAAAAGAGGAGTTGTGGTTGGTGTAAGAGAGTGCAGGCCAGTGAAAGCCGGTGTTTCATACCACCACTGAGATTTTCTGCCATTTCATGCTTCCAGTTCACTAGATCAACGAATTTAAGTAATTTATCCTCTCTTTTCATGATTTCATCATTTTCAATACCGAAAATTCTACCATAAAATTTCAGATTCTGTTCCACAGTCAGCCCCAGGTAAACCCCGGTCTCCTGAGGCATATAACCAATCTGGGAGGATATGTTTCCATCAGGAATACTCTTCCCTAGAATATGGGCCTTCCCGGCACTGGGGGTAATGACACTGCAAAGCATCTTGATGAGGGTGGTTTTACCAGCACCATTAGGTCCCAGTAATCCGTAAATTTCTCCTTTTTTTACACTGAGGTTTAGATTATCCACGGCCTTGAATCCTGAGAATTCTTTGCTCAGAGATGAGGTTTGAATGGCATATTCTGTTTCCAACTCCAATTTTACACCTCCATTTTAATCATAATCCATAAATGGCAGATTTGATTTTCAATGGTTCAATTTCACTTGATATAATTCTTGGGCCATAAACTTTTATATCTTTTGTAACTAAGTAAGGGTAAAAAGATACAAATAATTCAGTGCTCCAAATTTTCGAGAAATTGGTAGAGATTTATTATACAAAATAGGAACTGATAAAATGGATGTAAGTAGAGAAACACTGGATGCCCTGAAAAGAATGGGACTCACCGATTACGAAACCCGGACTTATTTGGCTATTAATTCTATTATAACAGGAACTGCAGCCGAGATTAGTCAGGTGGCAGGGGTGCCCCGACCCAAGGTGTACCCTGTCCTAAAAAGTCTGGCTAAAAAGGAATTTATTGAGATGGGTACAGGAAAACCTATTAAATTCACCGTAATATCTCCCCATGAAATATTTGAAAGAAATCGTAGTGAATTAAGAAGGAGTATGGATCGGGCCGAAGCAGAACTGAATATGGTCTATGAAAACCAGATTCCCCAGGTCCCGGCTCCTATCTGGATGGTACATGGGCCAGATAAAATAGTTAACAAGGAACTGGAGATTATAGCCCGCACAGAAGAATCATTATTTATAATGGGTGGGTTGATGTTCCCGGGGGAACCCGCACGTCTTAAAAAGCAGCTGGAAACCGCATCCCGGAGGGGGGTGATGTCCCGTATCATGACGGCACCGGTTTGTCATGTGGATGGGGTGGAAGTACCCACCATGGAGATCATGGAGGGGTTACCTGCAGAAATAAAGTTTTTCCCGGTTCCCTACATCAAATTACTGGTAAGGGATAAACAGGAAATGCTCATAGCATTCTGTAAGCTTTCCGGGAAGGATGCCCTATCTGAAACTGCTATTGGGATATGGAACCAGTATGAAGAGTTTGTGGAAACCATTCACGGTATATATGGGTTTATCTGGAACTCGGACTTCTTTCAAAGGCCGGGCCCAGCTACTAAATGAGTATGGCTATTTTTGGGATATAAAAAGATTAATGGGGTATTATTTATTCTTTAGGAATACTAATTTCAACTTATTTCATTTTCCTATTTTTTATGTATTCCTATTTTATAATATTCCCATTAAGATATAAGTTCCAACCGCCCCAAAACAGGCAGTTAAGTTATCTAAACCTTTAGGAGTAATTCCTTCCAGTAAAGTGGCTACCAGTGAAACCACAATCACGGTTAAAGCATTAATGGGCTGGCCATAATATAATAAAACCACTGCTAAAGATACTATAAGTACTAAAAACATGGCCAGAGACCCTTCTATACTTTTAGTGTCCCCTAAAAGATTGTATTTTGTTTTACCATATTTTACTCCAATCAGGGAGGCCACGCCATCACCATAGGACATGGCGGCGATTCCCACTGCAATAATCCATGGCTGATCAAAGAAGAAGAATGCCAGGACGGTCCAGGCAATAGCATAATAGACCAGGCCCAATCCATGCCCGGAACTGGATACCTTATGGTTTATTTTAATAGGGGAGTGGGGACTTATTAAAAAGGTTAAAACAACAAATGGTAATGCTGCTAGAAAGGTCATAGCTTCTCGGGTGGCAAAAAGGGGTAAGATAAACAGCACGTTCCCTACCATGATATGCACGAATTTACGGCTGAAGGTGGGGTACTTGCTCAGCAGTTTTTCTGATATTAAGAGTAAAAGGGCCACATAACCATACACAAATATTAATCCCAATAAATCGCTGTGATAATCCATGAAATTATAAGGTTGTTTAATATATAAGAGAATTTGGATTTGATTTTATTCCATCACTAAAAAACGAGCATAGTTTATAAAAAATTGCTAATTGTTATTATATTTTGAATAAATGTATGTTAATAATTATTACAATTTACTGATGAAAGTATAATTTTATGATATAACTCCACAAATCTGATGAGTAAAATTTGATTAAATTAAGTTTATTAGTAATCTCACTAAATTCTAATTAAAAGGAGAATAATCCTATAAATAATATTGTTGAATTAAAAATATTATAATTAAATTAAATCAAAATTAAGTAATTAATATTAAATTAAATAATTTATTGTTATTTTTATCTATTCAAAAGTTTCAGGTGTTTTAATGAATGCTTATCTGGAGATACTAAGGCCATGGAATGCTCTAATGGCAGTAATAACCATATTATTGATGGCTATAATCAGCGGACAATTTACTTTCAATGTATTTTTGGCAGGAATCGTGGTATTTGTGGCTACCGGGGCTGGAAATGCTATAAACGACTATTTCGACCATAAAATCGATGCCATAAACCGGCCACAAAGGCCCATACCCTCGGGCAGAATTGCCTTAAAATCAGCAGGAATCTACTCTCTGGTCCTATTTGCCCTGGCCATCATCATAGGATTTATTATAGGTTTGCTTCCTGGTTTAATTGTATTATCCAGCTCACTTTTAATGATTTACTATGCTTACGATCTTAAAAGCAGATGTTTAATTGGAAATATAAGTATTTCTTTTTTAACAGGACTTAGCTTTGTATTTGGTGGGGTGGTAGTGGGGGAAATACTGATTTCCATCTTTTTAGGTTCATTTGCGTTTTTAATGACCATGGCCCGGGAAATCGTCAAGGATGTTGAGGATATGGAAGGTGATAAAATCGAAGGTGCTACTACCCTGCCTATAGTGTATGGAAAAAAGGTTTCATCGTATTTGGCGGCATTTTTTATGATATTTGCCAGTTTAGCCAGCCCTATTCTTTATATTATGGGTATATTTAACCTAATTTATTTACTTATACTGTTAGTGGCCATAGCCCTATTTTTAACCGGAGCATGGGCTGTTTTAAAAGATCAATCCATGGAAACTATGCATAATGTTTCTAAGAGAATAAAAATTGGCATGTTCGTAGCTTTCATCGGCTTTGCCATGGGATCGCCTTTTGTAGCTTCTTTAATTTTCTAAATTCTATTTTTTATTATTATATTTTTAACAATAACTTGAATGCCTTTATTTTAAGTTTTTTAGACTATTTGGGACTTTAAATGTAAATTCATTTAAAAAAAATATATTAAAATTAATATTAAATTAATTAAAGGCATTAAATAGGTATTATGTCTAAATTAGAGATTATTCAGAAATACCAGTATGTACTGGATGGTTTGATTTAATTGTTCTTCTCTGGTTATGGTTCCGTTATTATCTCCTTCTTGAAAACCATAATAGCCAAAATTAAAGTGGTTGCCTCCAGATATTGTTATAAAAGTAGTATTTTCTGGGAATTTGTTTTTATTTGCTGCAATATCTTCTTCTAGTGTTAGATTATCTAAAGAACCTCTTATAGACAACGCACTGAAGGTAGCATTGGCTGCATCTTTAGATGGATAAGCTGCCAGGTAAATCACTCCCTGAATTTGATCCTGGTGATTTACGGCATAATCTGAGGCAAAAACTCCCCCCAATGAATGACCGGCCATGACCCAGGTATCGATCTCAGGATGGTTTTTAATGACTTCATCAGCTTTATTTGATCCAAAAAATGCTAAATTAAACGGCATTTTAATAATTATGGTGGTGTATCCATTATCAGCAAGCTCAGAAGCTAAAACCGAGTAGGACTCGGCCTGCACTTTAGCACCGGGATAGAATATCACACCGGTGGAGGTTTTATTTTTGGCGGGAGTAAATGTAATAAAATCAGAACTATTATTTACACTGTAATTATCTGTGGATTGGATAGCAGCTAAAGCAGTACTGTCTGCGTGATAATAATCTGAAACATAATAAACAAAACCTGCAACTGCAATTAGAATAATTACTAAAACTATTATTAAACCAAACTTTTTTTTAGAGTTTATCCACGTCATCTCCAGCAACCAATTAATATTATTAACTTTTATTTATTTAAAATATTAGTAATCGGCATGAGAAACATCAATTATTGTTATGGATAGTATCAGAATCGTGCTTGAGTTCTAATTTAAAGGAATTAAAATGAAATTAATATTTTTTAATATTTTTAAAAATATGATACGATTAAATAGTCCCTTTTTTATTTGCTAAATAAGTAATTCAAAAACAGTTATTATCTGGCAGTAGATAATAAATAATATTTAAAGGTGGAAAAATGCTTTCTAGTATTAAAAAAATGTCTAACTCGACTATAATACCTCTTATAATTATATTAACTCTTCTTTCATTAGCAGTTTTATCTCCAATAATAATTACGATTGCTTTTGGAGCGATTTTAGCATATTACATCCGATTCATAGCTAAAAAACTTAAGAGATATATTAAAAACGATACTTTGGCCGTTTTTGCAGGAATGGTTTTATTCTCAATTCCCATAGTCCTGTTGCTTTATTTCACGTTTGCCCAGTTTTTTGCCATTACAGTATCATTTTTTGGCTCTTTGCAGCAAGCAGCTTCGGGTAATTCGTCTGTAGCGATGGATGCAATGAATCAAGCCTTTGAGAATCTTGAAATTCCCCCTGGTATTTCTGAAAGTATGATAGGCCTAATAAAAACAGGGATTACTCAGTTTATTTCTTACACGGCCCGTTCTTTAATTAGTTTGTTAAGTTCTATACCGGGTATAGCTGCTCAGTTACTTATTTTAATCTTTACAGTGTTCTATTTTGCCAGAGATGGTGATAAGGTTGTCCAGTATATCAAAGACGTTGTTCCCGATAAAGATAAATATTTTTTCAGGGAAGTTATTGCCGGAGCCGATGATGTTTTAAAAAGTATAATTGTGGGTAATGTAATCCCTGCTGCTATTCTTGGGCTTCTTTCTGGAATATTATATTATTTTCTAGGGTATCCCTATGCATTATTACTGGCCATTATAAGTGGAATTGCTATGTTCATACCCATAATTGGGCCATGGATAGTTTATGGGCTTATTGGGGTTTTCAGTATCCTTCTGGGAAACACTTTCCAGGGAGTAATGGTAATTATTTTTGGATGGATAATTGAAACAGCCACCGATTTTTATATCCGGCCCCGGATATCAGTTCAATACTCGGAAGTTCATCCCCTGGTATTTTTATTAGGTTTTATTTACGGGGCGGTTACCATGGGGGTGCCCGGTCTTTTTGTAGGACCTCTGATACTGGGAATCACTTATGCGGCCTATAAAGTCTATAGAAAAGAGAAAGTGGAATCTAAAGCCCAAAATAATTAAATTGTCTGTATTTTCAATTTTATATTCTTTTTTAAATCTTCTTTTGATTTTTATTGTTTATTGAGTTTTTTCATATTTTTTTCAATTTCTTCATATAGGAATCACCCAAACATTTTTATATATTCTATATCTATCATATTCTATGAGTAGAATATCAGATATTGAGGCTGCTATTCTGGGCCTACTTTGTGAATCTCCTCAGTATGGTTACCATCTGGAAAAGATTGTGGAAGAAAGGGGAATGCGTAACTGGACAGAAATAGGATTCTCATCCATTTATTATGTATTAAAACGTCTGGAGAAAAAAAATTACATATCGGGGGAAATCAAGCCCACAAAAGGAAAACCTGCCCGTAAGATTTACACTATAACTGCTGAGGGAGAGGAGGCCATGCAGGAAAAAGTTAAAGCGACGCTATCTGAAAATGAGAAGTTAATTTCTCCTTTTGATTTGGGAATAGCTAATATTAAGGTTATATCTCCCGAAGAAGCCCTGGAATCTCTGGAGATGTATTTGGAATCTCTGAAGGAACGCATGGATTTTTTAGAAAAATCGGTGAAGATGCACCAAGAACTAAAATCACCCTACTTTGTGATTGCTCTTTTTGATAGGCCACTAAAACAGCTAAAATGTGAAAAAGAATGGGTCTTGGACTTTATTGAAATAATGAAAAGAGAAGAAAATCTGGAATAGATAAAAATAGACATAAGTGATAATATGCCAAAAATAGACCTCAAAAAAGAATTTAAAGATATTTACACTGCTTCCCAGAAGCAGGCCAAACTGGTGGAAGTACCAAAATGGAATTATCTGATGATAGATGGGCAGGGCGATCCCAATACTTCTCAGGAATATCAGGATGCTATGGAAGCACTGTTTCCAGTTTCATTCAAGGTAAAATTTATTTCTAAAAAAGAAAAATCCCAGGATTACGTGGTAATGCCCCTGGAAGGATTATGGTGGGTGGATAACATGGACGAATTTTCCATTGAAGATAAAAGCTCCTGGAAATGGACGGCCATGATCATGCAGCCAGATTTTATCACCAAAGCTATGATTGAGCAGGCCAAAGAAGAAGTTGAAGAAAAAAAGAATCCTGCAGCACTTTCTAAGATGAGGTTTGAAAGTTTGGAAGAAGGACTATCTGCCCAGATACTGCACCTGGGACCATACTCCGATGAAGGTCCCACAGTGGCGGCGCTGCATGATTTCATTGAAAAAGAGGGGTATGAATTTGATGGCAGCCGGCTGGGAGAGAAACATCATGAGATTTATCTAAGTGATATGCGCCGTACCAAACCAGAGAGACTGAGAACCATTATCAGACAGCCGTTGAAATAGGTAAAATATCTTATGGGCATTAGACCTATTGTCATTATATTTTAATCATTATAATCATAATTGAAAACTAAATGGTGTTGAAAATGAATAAAAATGTGAAGATAGTTCTATTTGGGGTTTTATTATGGTTAATCCCCTTTCTGGTTTCTCTGGTGGTGTTTCCATTGAAAGAATCAAACCGGGCTTTATTTGAATCTATCATGCCCCTGGTACTTACCATAGTGGCCATCAAATTATCCTACTATTATCTAAGGAAAATAAGAACCGGATATTTAAAGGAAGGTCTGATGATAGGTCTGATTTGGTATATTATGATGGTGGCCATTGATCTGATCATGTTCTTGCCGCAAAGTCCCATGCACATGAATCTCACCGATTACATGATGGACATCGGCATTACTTACCTAATAGTTCCGGTAATAACCACGGGAATGGCTTATCTGGCCCAGAGTATTTCTATATATGGGCAGGT
>DATN01000007.1:176447-193889 GCA_002504725.1 Methanobacteriaceae archaeon UBA587
AAGTATTTCTATATATGGGCAGGGTATTGACTGAAAACACAGATATTAACTATGATAATCCGTTCAAGGCATTAAATTGGGGTGTTTATTGAGTTAAAGTATTTTAATTAATTTAAATTTTCAGTCTATGCACTTAGTTTGCATTATTGCTAAATCATTAATGAATTATTCGATGTAGGATGTTTTTATGGAACTTGAAGAAATAATAAAAGAATTAGAATCACTTTCCAGTCCAGAGGACGTGGCGGGAATGGCCCGATTTGGTATAAATCCCCAGAAGGCGTATGGGGTAAGGATACCTGAACTAAGACGTATTGCCCGGCAAAGCAGTAAAGACCATGGTCTTGCTCAGGAGCTGTGGGATTATGCTTATCATGAGACCCGGATACTGGCCAGCATGGTGGATGACCCGGAACAGGTTACTGAGGAACAAATGGAACGATGGGTACTTGATTTTGATACATGGGATGTCTGTGACCAGTGCTGCATGAATCTATTTGACAGAACACCCTTTGCTTATAAAAAAGCATTTGAATGGAGTCAAAGGGAAGAAGAATTTGTTAAAAGAGCAGCATTCACCTTAATGGCGGTCCTGGCGGTCCATGATAAAAAAGCCCCTGATGAGAAATTTGAACAATTTTTCCCTATAATCATCAGGGAATCTGATGATAACCGGAATTTCGTCAAAAAATCAGTTAACTGGGCCTTAAGACAGATCGGAAAGAGGAATAAAGAGTTAAATATCAAAGCAATCAGGAAGGCCAATGAGATAAAATCTCTGGATTCTAAAAGTGCTAAATGGATTGCTTCTAATGCTCTAAGGGAACTGGAAAGTGAAAAAATCCAGGATAGGTTGAATAAGGGATAATACGGTTAAGCTGAGTTAAATAGGTGGAATAAGAAAGTATAAACTCAGAATAGAGTTAAAATAGGTTAAATAACGGATTTAAACAATAGATTATATGGATATGGTTATGGGGATAGGATAACTCCTATATTTTTTTATAATAATGAAATATCATTTTAGAATTAGTTTTTTTAAAAAAATAAAATTAGAAGGTTTATTCACCTTCTTCAAATAGCAGTGCGGTGGATCTGGCAAAGAAAATAGACAGATAAGGCATAATCAAGAGGGGCACTATTATCAGACCTATTAATAACAGACTTAATACGATGGATACGTACCAGGCTATTATAAATATGAAATAGAGGGCCACTACCCATAGCAATGCTTTACCCCAGCGGATATTCTCTATTCTTTCTTTAATATCACCGATACTGAATGCCGCACCTATACTTCCTTTAAGGGCCATATTAGCAATTCCCATAGGAACCACAATGGCAAATATGGCAGTGATGGCTAACCAGATTAACATGGCAATAAAGATTGCCAGGTACATTACCCATCCCATAAGGAAGAATCCCATCATGGCTGTAGGATCCATGTATGATGTATAGGAAGCAGCATAGGTAAGAGAAGTCATTCCACCAGCTATCATCATTACTAAGAACAAGATTCCCATTATGATACCCATTATTATGGAGTAGATGATCCCGTAGATGATGCCTACCACTACTACTTTAACTCCATCTATAATCATACCAGGGAATTCATCAAAACCAGGTAGTTCATTTATTCCGGCAAGAGAAGCTTTTATAACTCTAAATATATATCCAGAATAAATTAATCCGGCAATCAAAGCTATAATAAACAAAACAATGCCCATTAAAATCCATACGGCAAAGTTGTTAATAAAACCAGCTACAAGCATACCGGCAAACATTATTATCACTGTTACCAGATAGATGGCTCCCAGGGTGGCCACTTTGCCCCAACTGGACTTGGCATAACCCAGAGATCCACTGAGTATTTGGTCTAGTTCCATTTTATCACCTCATTTTAATTTTATGATTAATAATTATTTTTTTATTTAATATATAATTTTTCTTAATTTTCTCGTAGTTTAGAGGATTTTAAAAGTCATATACTGCATAAAAAGTACCATAAATTAATATAATTCTAGCAGGATTTGCCAGACGTGTTAATAATTATTAAAAATAGGGGGATGATTTTTTAAAAAAGAAAAAATAGAAAAAAATAATTAAAAGATTAAAAAGAGGCCTAGGCAGACTTGTAAAGTAATGCTATGGCCCGGTATTCAAAAATAGACAGATAAGGTATGATGAGCAGTGGTAACAGTATGAAACCAACTACCAGCATAACACTGATTAATCCCAATAACATGATGACTGTGGTGATGATGTTAATGGCGAAAACCCATACAATTGCCTTTCCCCATCGGATACTTTCCAGTTTTTCCCTTATTTCGCTGATATCAAATGCTGCTCCAAACTTGCCCTGGGAGGCCATGTTAGCTATGGCTATGGATATTACCAGGGAGAACAGGATGGAAAGTAACATATTTACCGTGAGAAATATGTAGTAGACCACGTAATACAGCCAGAACATCAGGAAACTGGTAGTAGCAGATGCATTGGCAGCGTACATATAAGAAGTTGAATCCCAGCCTCCCCCTAAAAATCCGATTAATAACATGATTCCAATGAATATTCCTAATATGAGGGCTAATACCAGGCCATAGGCTAGGTTAACCACCAGTACCTTTAATCCATTGACCATCATCTTAGGGAAGTTTTTAAATTTAGGCAGTTTATCCTTTCCCTTCAAAGAAGATTTCAGGACTTTAAACAGGTAGCCATAATATAGGCTGACTGCTAATAAGCCTATAACTGCTTCTAAAACAAGTATTACTGCGGTAACTATCATATTATTCACAAATATCGCTGCACCAATACCCATACCCATTATAATTATCATCAAAAACATTATTGCTCCCAGGGTAGCCACTTTGCCCCAGCTGGACAGGGGATACTTCAGGGAATCATACATCATTTGATCAATATCCATAAGTTCACCTCTCATAATTTCTATAATGTTCCTAATTGTTTGCAGACTATTAGGTTATTATAATAAACCAGTTATATCTTAATACTGAAAATCTTGGAATATAATACTTTCTAAATTGTTCTGAATAATAAGTTCTACCTAGCAGGGACTTTAATAATTCAAAATCCGAAAATGGGGGCGGGGAAATATTTTTAGAACATGGATGGTATATGCCTGGCAGGTGGGAGCTACCGAGAAAAAAGTAGGTTTTGTGCCCAGAGCCACCATGCTGAGGGACGATGAAAATGGGATGGAATTCCATTTTTCAGAATTTTTGGCCTGTATCAATCCTAGAATCTAATTTTAATCAGAAATTAATAATAAAAGCAACTGTAAGGCCCTTAAAACAGAGGGGTAAGAGCAATCATGACTTAAATATTAATGCTCCTTAGTTGGTGGAGGAGATACATACTCCTAAGTTCAAAACAGCATTATGCATTGCTTCATATGATTTAAGGAAATTAAAAAGCTAAAAAATTAAAAATAAGTTTAAAAATATATTTTTAATCAAATTAATGCTATAATGAAAGTTAATTTTAATTTTGAAACATTTAGATTAAAGTTAAAAAAATTAGTATTTGTGATTATGGTCACAATATTGTTCTTAAAGATTTAATAGTAGTGACTATAATGTTTTTGTAGGGTACCATGAGCTTTGAATGGAGGTTAATTCGAAGTGCTAACCATATCCCCCCCCAATTATTTGGCAGTACCAGATTATGACCTCCTTCAAGACTCACCTTTTAATTTTAAATTAAATTTTTTATTATTTATTGAAAAGACAAATTTTCCTTTGAATAATATTTGCTTGAAAAATACTTCTTATTTTAAGGATAATTGGATAAAAAGGTTTTAAAATATTCTTTATGATATATGTTTGATATACTATTCTTTTTAATGATAATGGAACTTCCGTAAAAACATATTCACAAATTTTTACAGGAATGACTGACAAGTATCCTTCCATAAATCTAAAAAATAAAATAGGATTTTATGGAGAGTTCTTGATGGCCACAATCTCCTTAACATCCACCAGCTTCCACACAAAGGAGCATTCTTTTTCTATCAGTGCTTCCAGGGGATCTTCTGGAGAGTGACCCAGAGCCGCCATAACATTCCGGGAAAGCTGCCGGGATTCTATCATGCGGGCGAACATACTCCTCACTTTCTTTTGTATTTCAGGATTTTTTTCTTCAGATATGGTGCCCTGCAAGGTCACAAATCTGTACTCAGATAAATCCGGGAGATATTTTTCTATTTCTACTGCCACATGGGGATTGGAATGGAACCTATCGATCTTTTTACCGTATTTGGTGGAAAGGAAGTACAGGTATTTACCATCAAAAACATACAAGAATGGTGCAATATAGGGATATTCGCCATAAAAAGCAATTCTACAAATGTAATTTTCATTTATCAACTCATCATATTCTTCTTTTTCCATCAGAGGTATTTTAACCAGACTCAAAACAATCACCTGTAATTTTTTTAGAATTAATTAATATAATAAGGGGTTTTAGGGGCCGAAAGCGGGATCGGGATATAAATCGTATTATTTAAGCCAACCAATATCATTTTTCATCCATTTTAAGACATTTTAAGCAACTAAATCTTATATTATTTGACCAGAGGGTATCCTGCATTTAACCAGGCACCCATACTGCCCAGAACACTGGCCACCTCAGAATATCCATTTTTTTGCAGTATGCTGGCCACCATGGTTGATTTATAACCAGAATCACAGTATACCACAATTCTTTTATCCCGGGGTATTTTATCTAATTGTTGGGGGACATCACCTGCCCAGATATGCTGTGATCCCGCAATATATGACTTCCTGCGGTCATTCAGCTTCCGCACATCCAGTAAGAATATATCGTCCTGTTTTTCAAGGGCCTCCTGGAGACGCTGCACCGTCCACATATCCAGACCTTCTACTGGCTGGGCTTCCATGTACCAGGAAGGGAATCCTCCCGCCAGATGCCCCCCGAAATTTTCATAGCCTAAACGCAGCAGGTAACGGATTATATCATCCACCATTCGCCCATCGTGGTTAATTATGATTATGGGGTCCTGATAGTTTAAAAAATAGCCGGCATATGCAGGAACTCCCTCTTGCCAGATACTCAGGGTACGGGGAATGTGCCCTCCCCCAAAACTGGTGGGTCTTCTGGTATCCAGTACCTGGGCTCCTTCTTCCATCATCTCCTGGAATTCAGCCACATCTAATGGCTGGGAAAATGGTATTCTCCCTAGAATCTTAGCCCCGTACTGGTTATTCTTCTCCATCTGGGAAAAATAAGGGGGAGTATATAATTCTTCCTCCACCTTACGTTGTATGAATTCATCTTTATCCAGCTGCAACAAGGGATTGGTTTTTTTCTCATAACCTATGGTGGTGGTGTCCTGGTCCCTGATATCTGCCCCGCAAACCGACCCGGCACCATGGGCCGGGCACAGGAGGACATTATCTCCCAGGGGCAGAATCTTCTCGTGGATGCTCTGATATAATAATTCTGCCATATGGGGGGTTTCAGATACTCCAAAGAAGTCGGTTCTACCCACTTCCCCAGCAAATATCACATCTCCCGTAAAAATCATGTAAACTTGGTCAGAAACACTTTTATCCCTGATGGCAATGGATATGCTCTCAGGGGTGTGGCCAGGGGTTTCTAAAACCTCCATTTCTACTTTACCTAGATGGAAGGTATCTCCCTCCAGAACCGGGGTCCCGTACTGGAAATCTAACTGGGATCCGTGCAATATCTCGGCATCCACCGCCGCTGCCAGTTCCAGAGACCCTATGGTATAATCCTCGTTACGGTGAGTTTCAAAGATGTAGCGGATGCTGCTCTGA
Organism: Methanobacteriaceae archaeon UBA587; assembly: GCA_002504725.1. Taxonomy (GTDB): domain Archaea; phylum Methanobacteriota; class Methanobacteria; order Methanobacteriales; family Methanobacteriaceae; genus UBA587. The sequence continues at coordinate 182,273 of DATN01000007.1, forward strand.
TGTCTTTGGGATAACTCCAGATAGATATCAACATCTCTGCGGGGATCAATTACTACGGCTTCTCCTCCCGAGGCAACAAAATAAGAATTATGTGCAATACCTTCTGATTTAACCATTTCCAGAATCATAATCACCCTCCATCATAATAACGGCCATGGACTGCATTAGCCGATTTAATTATTATTTTACTTAATTAGTTATGGAATTAAAATCAAATAAAATTTATTAAATAATTCCCCATACATATTCAAATAACAAGTTAATTAAGAAAATCATATCGCCCGGCCTACATAGATTACTCCAATTGATATGTAAGGGATGATGTGATAAGTATAGTGAGATGCAAGAGGATTCAAGTCCTCCCTATATGAATAAAATCCTTTCCGGGGTTTAAAATGTCACTAATAATTGAAACCGAAAATATAACCAAAAAATACGATGATTTCACTGCGGTGAATTCCATCAACCTTAAAGTCCCCAAGAATAGTGTATATGGGGTACTGGGACCTAACGGTGCCGGTAAAACCACCTTGATATCCATGTTATGCACCATCCTCAAGCCCACCATGGGCACCGGGCGGGTAAATGGTTACGATATCCTGAAACAGGCCAAGGAGGTTAGAGAGTCCATAGGCATCGTATTTCAGTCCCGGGCACTGGATGATATCTTAACAGGACGGGAACATCTGGAGATGCACGCCTCATTGTATGGGGTGTCCCATGATGTGCGCCAGGACAGGATAGATGAAGTGCTGGATCTCATAGCCCTGGGCAAGAAGGCCGATGAGTATGTGAAGACTTACTCCGGGGGGATGAAAAGGAGACTGGAAATCGGCCGGGGTCTGATACACCACCCAAAAGTGCTGTTTCTGGATGAACCCACCCTGGGACTGGATCCCCAAACCAGAGAAAGTATATGGGAATATATTAAGAACCTGAACCAGGCCCAGGACCTCACCGTGCTTCTAACCACTCATTATATGGAAGAAGCCGATAAACTCTGTGATGAGGTGGCTATCATCAACCAGGGTCAGATAATAACAGCTGATTCACCAAAGAACCTTAAAAGGGAACTGAAGGCAGATACCATCACCATTAATGTGGATTCGCCCCAGGAATTTGTGGAGAAAATCCAGGGTCTGGAATTCATAAAGGACGCCTTCCTCATGGATGGTGAGGTTAAGCTCCTGGTGGAGATGGGAGAAAACCTCATACCGGCTGTGGTGGAATTCGCCAGCCAGGAAGGTTTTCCCATAAAATCAGTAGAACTGGATCACCCCAGCCTGGAGGATGTTTTCATAAAGTTCACTGGTTCTAAAATCAGCAGTGAGGGCAAATAAATGTCAATTATTAACAATAATCCATACAGGATTTTTTATTCTCTAAATAATCACACCATGTCCTTAATTAACACCATAAATCACCACATACCAAAAGAGCAGGGGAGACTTTACCATGGCTGAATTAGAAGGAATTTACACCATCTGGCTTCGGGAAACCAAGCGGTTTTTCCGCTACAAGTCCCGTATCGTCACATCGGTGGTGACGCCCCTCTTATGGCTGATAATATTTGGGACAGGATTGGGGGCGGCAGTGAGATTCGGGGCCACCGCCGGGGGATATAAGGCATTTATCTACCCGGGGATCGTTGGCCAGACCATCCTATTTACCTCTATCTTCTCTGGTCTTTCGGTGATCATGGACCGTCAGTACGGGTTCTTAAAGGAGATACTGGTGGCCCCTATTTCCCGGCCAGCCATTGTCATGGGCAAGGCCCTGGGTATAAGTACGGCGGCAGTGATCCAGGCCACTATCCTATTGTTACTGTCCTTTATTGTAGGGGTATCCATGTCTCCACTGGTATTTATCAGTGCCATGATTGTCTCCCTCATCATGTCGGTGGGATTAGGGGGCCTGGGACTGGTCATAGCCGCATTCACCGACAGTATGGAAGGATTTAACCTGATTATGAGTTTCATTGTTTTGCCAATGTTCCTTTTGAGTGGAGCCCTGTTCCCCATCACAGGTTTACCTTCCTGGTTGCAGGCCGCGGTTTATGTGAATCCCCTAACCTATGGGGTGGATGCCCTGCGCAGTATTATCCTGAACCAATCAGCCCTTCCCTTGGGAATTGACGTTCTGGCCATTATAATATTTGCGCTAATCATGATATTTGTAGCGGCTTTGTTGTTTTCCAAGAAAGAACAGTCTCTTATGTGATTATTGAAGTTACTATTCAATTAGGCCGGTTGAGGATAAATAAAAATTCGTTATTATTTTCTTTACCCTATTTTTATTTTTATTTTATTATAATAAATCTGTAAATCTTCTTTTTTCCATCTAATTTACATCATAATTTAAATACAATCATTTACATAATTTAAATGGGGATAATCTAGTGAAAAAATCCAGAAAAATTAAAAAACTTAGAAAGTCCAGTAAAGTGACACTAATGCACCGTATTGCATTGTATGGATTGACCATAATTATCCTGACCATCTATTTATTGATACTTAACTTTTTTAATATTGCTTCATCCATATGGACCTTTTTAGGGGCTATAATCATAGCAGTTGTGGTATTCCCTGTATTAAGGGGATTTATTTATCCGGAATAAATATAATGATTATCTATTTTTTATTTAATAGTCCATAACTTATTTTGGATAGTTCACAACCATTTAGGGGATATATGGATTATAGGAATTTTTGCTGTAATAAAAAAATATTTATTTAATTAATATGTATATACTAAGTATATACTGCATATATTGTTTATTTTATTTTAACGGATAACTAGTTTCAAGTTAACCCTAAACATTAATTTTATATATTCAATCAATAATAATACAAATATCAAAAACTATTTTAATATTATTCTACAATTTGATTGTAATAATCAATTGGGGGCATTGGGTGCGGCTAAAAATAAGTTTATCAGCTAATGGAAAAGAATTTAAAATTCCTTTTAACTATAATCACGTTCTTTCAGCCATAATCTACAAAAAGATTGCCGATCTGGAATTGGCCAGTCAACTGCATGCTTCTCAAGATTATAAATTTTTTACTTTTTCTCAAATCAATATTCCCCGAAGAAAACCGGTAAGAGATGGTATGTTATCTCGGGACGGTAAAATTAGTTTTTTAATATCTTCTCCCAATAATCAGCTTATTAAGAGTATGGTTGAGGGTTATCTGGAGGATGGGCAGGTGAATTTTATGGGTCAAAATCTCCTGGTGGAACAAGTGGAACTATTGAAGATGCCTCCCATTAAAAAGAGGATGCACATGAAGACCCTCTCACCATTGATGGCCCGCATACAGAAAGAAGTGGATGGCAAGCTCAGGGTGTGGGATTTAAACCCCAACGACCTTAAATTTTATGAAAACCTGCAGAATAATCTTATAAACAAATACATCAAGTTATATGGTGATTATGATGGGGATACCTATGTTAAGATAGTTCCCAAACTGGAATCAATTAAAAGAAAGAGGATAACTATTCCCAAGATGGATCAGGAGACGCATCACCGCTGTTTTTTAATGCAGTTTGAAATAGAAGCAGATAAACGGTTGATAGAGTTTGGATATGATTGTGGATTGGGAGAGAAGAATAGTATGGGGTTTGGGATGGTTGATATTAAGCGGGAGGTAAATAATGAGTGAAATAATCTTTGATTTCACAGGTAATCCTTTTGTGGATGCGGGGATATATGCAATAAGTCAATGGGCTGGTAAAAAGCCTGGAGAATTAAATAAAGATGACATGTTTAAAAGTGCTGAAGATTTAGTTGAGATATATATTACTAAAAGCTGGTCTAAAGTGCTTTATTCAATTTTTCCAAATAATCCTATTATCAACCCTTCGGTAAAAGGCAAAGAAAAGAAAAAAATTGCTTATTCTAGTTTTATAAATGAATTAATAAATAAATCCGAGTATTTGGGAGATAGTGGTGATTGCATTGCATGTGGAAGGCGTAATATTAAATATATAGAGACTAATGGTGGAAAAGGGTCTTCAAGATTTGCTAAAGATAAAATTCCATTGAGTGGTTCTAAATCCATGGTTAATTATTTTTCTTTTGGGGTTGATGGGGCGGATTATTGTCCAGCATGTGCATTTGCAGTACAATTTTCCCCATTGGTCACTTACTCATGTGTATCCATGCTTTTGATGCATTCAAATTCAAATAAATTAATGAAGCACTGGTCAAAAAAAGCAATTAACAATGTTAGAGGTCAATTATTATCTAATAATTATACTGGATGTTTCGATGAGGGTTTTAAGAATCCAAAAAACGCTGTGTTCCATATTATTCAAAATATAATTCTTAAACAGGAAGAAAGATGGCATAATGAAACACCATCTATAAACTTTTACTATTTTACTAACTATATTCAGGGTCCAAATTTAACCATATACTCTATCCCTGCAACTGTTTTCAGATTTTTAGCTTATATTCCCCAGCATGAAAAATTTGGAGATTGGCTAAGGATCGTCAAGAGAGGTTATAGGTACGTAAACTGGGAAAAGGTCAAAGAAGAAAGTGAATATAAAAATAGAGAAAATATGGTTTATAACAACCTTTTAGAGAATAAATCGATTATTGGATTTTTTATTGACAGGAAAAATAAAGAAGCGATTGGTGGATGGGATTTAATGAGCCATTACTTGGAGGAGGTAATAAAAATGGATAAAAAACGGATTGAAACCATAAAAAATGTCGCAGATGAACTTGCAACTTATATAAAAACAGAAGAAGATCTGAAAACATTGAATAAATTGGAAATGGCCAGTAATTATAAAAATTACCGTAATTTACTTCGAATTATTATCAAAAAGAGAATTAAAAGTGGTGCAGATGGTCCGTTATTCACATTTGATGAATATATTACTTATTTATTCCCTGAGGGTTACTTGAGCTATAAAGAGACGCAAGATTTGATACTTTTTAGAATTTACGAGGTTTTACATGACTGGATAATTCAACAAGGTATTTCTGAAGAATTAATAAACCAAGAAGCTGAAGAGGTTGAAGAAAATGTCTAAAACAGTTGTAGGATTTATGTTAGTGGATGCACCACACTCAGCATTAAATAATGCTGGTGATGATGCAGGAGATAGAACAGATAATATTGTAAGAGTAAAATCAATCCGAAGAGGTAGGAAAGTTTATCCTTATGTTTCCGGACAAGCATTAAGGTACTGGTGGAGGGATACTTTAGAGAAGAGATTTGATTGGAAAATGTCTCCCATAGTCCGAGAAACAAAAATAGCATTTACAGATGCTAATCCTATTGTTTATGATGATGATGATGTTTTTGGATATATGAGGGCTTCATCAAAAAAAGAACATAAAAAGAAAACTGGGGGAAAGGCTGTAACAAGAATCTCGCCACTGAAAAATTCCCCATTAATTTCAGTAATCGGACAGGCCCCAACTCAAGATTTTGGGGTTATGGCTCGACATAATGGAGATCCAGTACCATATGAGCATGAATTTTATTCTACAGTCCTTAAAGGAATATTTTCATTGGATTTAGATAGCTTGGGTGTATTTTATGCCAATGAAAAAACAGGATACAAAAATATGTATCCTAAATTAGAGGAAGAAGCTGAAGAAAAAGGACTTACTAATGATAAAGAAAATGGTAAATGGTTCATGCCTGATGAAATTAGGCTTAAAAGAGCTCAAGATGTAATCAAAGCACTTCCATATATCCAAGGTGGAGCCAAATTAACTTCCCATTTGACAGATGTATCTCCCAAATTTGTAATTCTGGCAGCCCTTGATGGCGGCAATCAAATATTCATGAATATAGCTAAAGAAGAAGATGGTGAAGCAGTTATTGATATTGAAGCAATAAAAGAAGTAATAATTGAATATTCGGATTGTTTACTGACTGATGTTTACATAGGTCGCAGAAAAGGGTTTATGGATAATTTAGAACAAGATATAACTAAATTAACCGAAGAAAACAGCAATATCCAATCAGGTTCCATTAAAGACGCTGTAGACCAGTTTTCAGATAATATTGAAAAGCTGATGAAATCATGAAGACGATAAGAGTTCTAATTGAGGGTTGGGTAACTTCTTTTAGATACCCTGCTTTTATAAGTGGATTCCAACCAACTTTACCGGTTCCACCTCTTAGTACAATTTATGGCCTTATATCTGCTGCTAAAGGGGAATTAGTTACACCAGACGATTTATCTGTTGGTTATGTTTTTAATCATCAAGGTAAAGCTGTTGATTTGGAAACTATCTATGAATTATCTGGCCTCAAAGGAAAATCAAATGTCATTAAAAGGGAATTTTTAGTTAATCCTAAAATTTATTTATATTTAACTGATTTAGAGTATTTGGATTACTTTAAAAGACCTCACTATCCTCTACTTTTGGGACGCTCCACAGATCTTGTAACTATACGTGAGATTAAAGAAATCGATTTGGAAAAAAGATCAAACATTAAATTGGGAAAAACAATCTTGCCATTTGGGACCAATGGTGCTTTTGGCACTATTCAAGCATTACCCACTCATTTTTCAGATACCATTCCTCGAAGTGCTATGGGAACTAAGCCATTTATATTAATGAATCAGTTTTTTGACTATTCTGAAGAATGTTATTTTGACGAAGAGATGGATTGGGGTGTTTGGATACATGAATAATCATTTAAACATAAAACTTTTGGCCAAACCTGATGAAACAATATTAGAACATACTGAAAATGCTTTAAAAGTATTTAAAAGCATCAAAGAGTCTTATGTTAATGTTCCTGAAATATGTGGTGTAGCTGATTTTTGGGAACATCTTTTTTATTCTATTTTTTTACATGATTTTGGTAAAGGGGCAACAGGATTTCAGGAGATGCTTAAAAGAGGTCCAAGGTGGAAATATCGGCATGAGATATTATCTGCAGGATTTATTTCTTCTTTGAATTATGAAAAATTATATGAAGACGCTATTGGTTTAGCAATAATTACTCATCACAAAGATATTAATGTCTTAAGAGAAAGATACAACACGTTTCCAAGCCTTAATGGGAAAAAACTGTATGATAAGAAATTAAAGGAAATAAATCCTAATTTTGAAGAAATAATAAGTTATTTTGAACTTATTCCAGAATTAAGTAAGGAATATTTGGGTTACAAACTGGAAAATTATAATTTAATTTCTTTTGATGATTTGCAGGATGTTTATAAAAATTCAGTGTTGCCTTATTATTTTGATTGGGAAGATGAAGAATATACGATTCTCCATAAAAAGTATGGGATTTTTTTAAGAGGTTTTTTGAATGCATGTGATCATTTATCTTCTGGTTCAAAATATGAAATTTTAAAGGGCATTTCCAACATGAAATCAATTTATAACTTCTCAAATTTAAGAAAAATTCAGGAAGAATCTTTAAAAACTAGGGGGAGTGCATTTTTAACTTCACCTACTGGAACTGGCAAAACAGAGGCGTCTTTATTCTGGAGCGATACAAATCAGAATTCTGATAATTCTAAGCGAGTTTTCTATTTATTGCCATATACGGCAAGCATAAATGCCATGTATAATCGGCTGCGAAGGGATTTTGGTGAAGAAGAGATAGTGGGTTTATTACATGGTAAATCTTCATATTTTATCTATAAAGCTCTTTCAGAATATGACATGGATTATGATACGAAGAAAAAGTTAATTCGAGATATTAAGGGATTAACAAAGAAAATATACAGGCCTTACAAAGTTTTAACTCCTTTTCAGATATTAAAATCATTTTTTGGATCTAAAGGCTTTGAGATGCAACTTTCAGAAATGACAAATGGATTATTTATCTTGGATGAAATTCATGCATATGATGCGCACACTACTTCTTTGATACTCGAAATTTTGAGGATATTGAAAAGAGATTATAATGCTGAATTATTTATTATGTCTGCAACACTTCCTCAGTTCATTAAAGAATTATTTAAAGAATATTTGGATATTTCTCAAGATATTGTGATGGAAAAGGACGAATTGAGATCATTTACCCGTCATGAGATTCAGATTATTGATGGTGACATTTTTGATAATATAGATTGTATTAGAAAGGATTTAAAAGAAGGTAAAAGAGTTTTGGTTGTTTGTAATACTGTTTTACAATCTCAAAATGTTTTTAAAGAATTGGAAGTTGAGAATAGTGCTCTTTTACACAGCAGGTTTATTTTAAAAGACAGAGAAAAAATTGAAAAATCATTAGATGGACTAAATTTACTAGTAGGAACTCAGGCTATTGAAGTATCTCTTGATATTAGTTATGACGTACTCTATTCAGAACCCGCCCCAATTGATGCGTTAATACAAAGATTTGGCAGAGTAAACAGAAAAGGATGGGAAAATAATAATCTAGCGAAGGTAAATATTTTCTCGAAAGGTTCTGATAAAGATAAATACATATACAATCCCGATTTAGTAGAGAAAACTATTAAAAGTTTTGAAAATGTGAGTATTCTCTCAGAAGATTTGATTCAAAGTCTTGTAGATGAAGTATATGGAAATGGTTATGATGATAAAGACCAAAAAGAGTTTGATAATGTTAAAAAACATTTTAAATCTTTTCATGATCAGATAGTTCCATTTATCAACGATAAAAATAATGAAATCGAGTTTTATTCACTTTTCAACTCTTATGAAGTTGTACCTTTTAAATATAAATTAGATTATCTTGAAGAGATAGAGAATGGTCGCTATTATGAAGCTATGGGTTATATTTTGTCCATTAGTGTTGGCCAATTTAAAAAACTAGAAAAAGAGAATAATGTTGAGTTTGATGAGGATACTTATTTTGTCAGCACAGTTTATGATTCAAGAAAAGGTTTAATGTTAGAATTAGAAGACGATGGATTTTATTAAAGATTAGGAGCGGATTAGATGATCGATAAAAACGAACCTAAAAAGAATAGGGATAAGATAACCATCGAAGACATCTTTGGAATGGTTGATGGCCATGAAACAGATGCAGTTGACATTAAAAAGAAATTGCAAGAGGAAAAAATTTTACCATACTAACAAAGAAAAAAAGGTAACTTCACATTTTATTTTATCATAATCACCTTTAGATCCTGATTTAACAGGTTATGAATTACTAAATTCCACTAACCTTCATTTGCGTGATAATATGGTCTGGGTTACTAAAAATTTTCAGGTTACAATTCCCAAGGAAGTAAGAGACTATCTTAATATTGTTTCTGGGGACTAGGTAGTTTTTATAAAAGATAAGATAGTGTTTGGACTCTTCTTTCTGTGGAGGAATTAACTAATAAAATGGTTAATTATCTGAAATATTTAAGAAACAATAAACGAATCCAGAAAAGGATTTGAAAGAGGAATTAAAGATAATCTTAAATTTTGATTATTAAGAAAAGATAAATCAAATGAAGAAGTTAATGGGATAAAATGTCCACAAAAAACCACCTCCAAATAAGAGGAACCCAAATAAACTACTATTTTATCTGCAATACCAAGCTATGGTTCTTTTCACATCATATCCAGATGGAACAGGAGTCTGATCTAGTTTCCATGGGAAAGATCATTCACAAAACTTCTTATAAACGGGAGCAACGGGACTTTGCCTTGGACAATATCATAAATGTGGATTTTATTAGAAAAGAAGAGTTTTTGGAAATCCACGAGGTTAAAAAAAGTACTAAAATGGAAAAAGCCCACGTATTCCAGCTTTTATACTATTTATACTACCTTAAACATGAGAAAGGAATTTCTAATGTTAAAGGGTTCATAGATTACCCTAAAATCCGTAAAAAAGAAGAGTTTGAACTCAACCTTGAAAAAGAGTCACAACTTGAGGAAGTATTTGGTAAAATTAAAGAAATAGTTGATGGTGAACTACCTAAACCCGTTAAAAAACCATTCTGTCGCAAGTGCGCTTATTTTGATTTGTGCTGGGTTTAAATTATTTTAAGTTCATTCTATCATCTCAATCATTTACATGATGGTAACTAACATTTTAAGATGACCAGAAAAAATTATTATCTAATGTCGGATGGTATCCTAAAAAGAAAAGAAAACACGGTCTATTTTGTAAATAAAAATGGTAAAAAGCCAATACCCATAAACAAGATATACTCCATCTATGCCTATGGGTCATTAACATTTTCTTCTCAAGTAGTTAACTTGCTGGCCAAAGAAGGAATTCCCATACATTTTTTCAATTATTATGGGTTTTATAATGGTAGTTTCTATCCCCGCGAGACTCTTCTATCAGGGGACTTGTTAATTAACCAGGCAGAACACTTTTTAGACCATGAAAAACGGATTTTCATGGCCAAGAGTTTTGTGGAGGGTGCTGCCCGCAACATGTTAAAGGTTCTGGCTTATTACAGTGTAGATAATCCCATAAATGATATATTGGGTGAATTAGGTGGCTGTAATAGAATAACCGAAGTCATGAATGTGGAGGGCAGGATCAGGGCAGATTACTATAATCGGCTGGATGAGGTGCTCCCGGAAGATTTCCAGATAGGCAAACGTACCCGGAGACCACCTGAAAATATGATTAATTCTTTAATCAGTTTTGGGAATTCCTTGATGTATTCCACAGTCCTTTCGGAAATTTATAATACTCAGCTAAACCCCACTATCTCCTATCTCCACGAACCATCAGAGCGCAGGTATTCATTATCTCTGGATTTAAGTGAGATATTCAAGCCCATAATGGTGGATCGTCTGATACTTTATCTGGTTAAAAAGAGAATGCTGAGTGAGGATGATTTTGAAAAAGACATGGAATACTGTCTTCTGAATGAGAAAGGGAGAAAGGTTTTCTTAAAGGAGTATGATAATCGTCTAAAGAAAACTATAAAGCACAGGGACTTAAATAAAAACGTTTCCTATCGTAGACTGATACGTTTAGAGGCCTATAAAATCACCAAACACCTATTGGGATCTAAAAAATACAAACCATTTGTGATGTGGTGGTAGTTTATGTATCTGATAATTGTTTACGATATCAAGGTGGAACGGGTGAACAAAGTCAAAGGATTTCTCCGCACCCACCTCTACTGGATTCAGAATTCGGTATTTGAGGGTGAAGTGACCACCAGTGAGTTTGTGGAGATAAAAAGTGGTCTCAAGGCGATTATTGAACCAGATGAGGATTCCGTGATAATATATTCATTCCGTACCGAGAATGCGTTCAAAAGAAAGGTTATAGGTATTGAAAAAGCCCCTATTGATGGTATACTCTGATGTGATAGATAAATAACTTATTTTAATTTTTTTAATTTCTTTAAATGCCTTATAATTAACTGGAGTTAGTGCGTTTATGAATGATTATTTTGAATTATGATTAAAGTATCTCCTGGTTATTAATTTTTATTTTTTTCTAGATATGGATTATCAGTCACTTCAGATTATATATCGTAGGAATATCTAATCATTTAATAAATAATTGATTTCAACTGAGTTATTCTTTGTAAAAATGGATATGGCTCTGTCGTCTTTCCATATAAAAGAATATGCAAACTGGGGATAGACAAATTATATAGTATGAATGGACAAATTATAGTAAGTATGGGCCGAAATGGGTGAAATTTCCGGCCTGCTTAAATCAGACCAAATTGGGATTGAAAT
>DATN01000007.1:194050-196053 GCA_002504725.1 Methanobacteriaceae archaeon UBA587
GCTTAAATCAGACCAAATTGGGATTGAAATATGGGTATTTCTCACATACTGGTCGTAGTTGGTCTAGCTTAAATCAGACCAAATTGGGATTGAAATTCAGGTATGAACTGATTAAATCTTATACTCTGAAAAGCTTAAATCAGACCAAATTGGGATTGAAATGGTGAAATCTTTTTCCAGGTTTACGCTTTTACATTCGCTTAAATCAGACCAAATTGGGATTGAAATGCTTATATTAATAGCAGTCAGTTCGGAGTATACCTGGCTTAAATCAGACCAAATTGGGATTGAAATGTGTAATTATTGTATTTGTCTTTTTCGTGAGATTTGGCTTAAATCAGACCAAATTGGGATTGAAATATACCTATCGAGAAAGTGCTTTTATACAGTTTCGATGCTTAAATCAGACCAAATTGGGATTGAAATTTTAGATTATCCTTCATGAGTTATGCTTTGTACTGCGCTTAAATCAGACCAAATTGGGATTGAAATTGATTTCCACTAAGCTTTTTAATCCGAAGACGGAGGCTTAAATCAGACCAAATTGGGATTGAAATTTCTTTCCTCGAATGATTTAGTACTGAATCTTGGAAGCTTAAATCAGACCAAATTGGGATTGAAATTAGAACATTCCAGTTTCACTTACTTTAGTTTTAAGAGCTTAAATCAGACCAAATTGGGATTGAAATTTAATTCCTCGTGTATAGTTTCATTTAACATATATGCTTAAATCAGACCAAATTGGGATTGAAATTGAAGAAAAAGAAGGAAGGCTTTATGATGCAATCAGGCTTAAATCAGACCAAATTGGGATTGAAATTCCTTATGGGGTGTGATTATTTATGTTAGACCCTGAGCTTAAATCAGACCAAATTGGGATTGAAATATTAAATTAACAAGAAGTTCAGGAAGTACATATTTAAGCTTAAATCAGACCAAATTGGGATTGAAATGGATACACCTACTCTCTCAAGTATTTACTCAGCTATAGCTTAAATCAGACCAAATTGGGATTGAAATACCCCCAAGCCGGAAGAAAAACAAAAACAGCACTAAGCTTAAATCAGACCAAATTGGGATTGAAATACCGTAAACCTCTGTCTCCTGAAACACAATGTAATTGCTTAAATCAGACCAAATTGGGATTGAAATAGTCCTTCTTGGTAACTCTTTGCGATGTTTGCCTCGCTTAAATCAGACCAAATTGGGATTGAAATGTAGCTCGGGCGGCTTCGGTATGTTTATTATCAACGCTTAAATCAGACCAAATTGGGATTGAAATGAACCTGAGGCGGTTAAGTGTGATAAATGTGAACACGAGCTTAAATCAGACCAAATTGGGATTGAAATATAAAAATAACAAGGACGAGTGGAACTTCAAACTTTGCTTAAATCAGACCAAATTGGGATTGAAATTACTACATACCAGTGAGTGGTCGTAAGATTGACCTGGGCTTAAATCAGACCAAATTGGGATTGAAATTTATTTGTCTCCTTAATCATTAATCTAATTAAAAAAAGCTTAAATCAGACCAAATTGGGATTGAAATTTTAGTTCATCGTATTTCTGGATTACCTCATCCAGGGCTTAAATCAGACCAAATTGGGATTGAAATGATAATTCATAGACATTAGCCCTACCCCGAGTATCAGCTTAAATCAGACCAAATTGGGATTGAAATACATAAATAATCACAAACTATTCGATTGCTAAAAACGCTTAAATCAGACCAAATTGGGATTGAAATGAAACATATCGATGATGCTATAAATAATCTTAAAACGGCTTAAATCAGACCAAATTGGGATTGAAATATACAAGTTATACTTGTTTTCCTCTGATGACTCAAAGCTTAAATCAGACCAAATTGGGATTGAAATTCTTAAGGGTAGGGATTATTTAATTAATCCCATTTTAGCTTAAATCAGACCAAATTGGGATTGAAATCTTAATGCACGGATTGATGGGGTTACGGCGACTATTGCTTAAATCAGACCAAATT
>DATN01000007.1:196188-196417 GCA_002504725.1 Methanobacteriaceae archaeon UBA587
GCTTAAATCAGACCAAATTGGGATTGAAATTAACTAACACAATCAACTATATCATCATGCACTCCATGCTTAAATCAGACCAAATTGGGATTGAAATTAGTCAAGACACAATCATAGGCGAACTCAGTGGCTGCTTAAATCAGACCAAATTGGGATTGAAATACTGATAGACTGTCTATTATTGACAAACAACTATTTAGCTTAAATCAGACCAAATTGGGATTGAAAT
>DATN01000007.1:196570-199797 GCA_002504725.1 Methanobacteriaceae archaeon UBA587
GACCAAATTGGGATTGAAATGGGAAATAAACTGGAAACTACGAGAGGGAGGATTATGGCTTAAATCAGACCAAATTGGGATTGAAATGTCACTTATTAAGTGCTGTTGAGTCTAGTCAGAAGGGGCTTAAATCAGACCAAATTGGGATTGAAATATTATTGCCCTTAATTGTTTTAATTTCTGTCCTTATGCTTAAATCAGACCAAATTGGGATTGAAATGTTACAACTTGCACGGGATGTTTTGTCTACGGGTGCTTAAATCAGACCAAATTGGGATTGAAATGCAACTGGAGAAATTAAGGAAACTGGACTCTAAAAATGCTTAAATCAGACCAAATTGGGATTGAAATAATTCTCTAACACTTAATCGTAATGACATATAATCGCTTAAATCAGACCAAATTGGGATTGAAATATGATTCTCCTTCTAATTTCAAATCTGGTTTAAACTGCTTAAATCAGACCAAATTGGGATTGAAATACCGTATAAGACCCTCCAACTGCCGAGGAGTAACCGGGCTTAAATCAGACCAAATTGGGATTGAAATGCCTGAAAGGGGGATCATACTATATTTATATTATTTGCTTAAATCAGACCAAATTGGGATTGAAATTAATACCCCCTTTAACTTCGTTATATATACATAAAAGCTTAAATCAGACCAAATTGGGATTGAAATGCTTTTATCAGTTTTTATTAGTGATGGTATCTGAAAGCTTAAATCAGACCAAATTGGGATTGAAATGGACTAAGAATATGAGGGAGATGGTTTCAGGCAGCTGCTTAAATCAGACCAAATTGGGATTGAAATTTATTTGGTAAGTTGATGTTGGATAAGGCTGTTTTGCTTAAATCAGACCAAATTGGGATTGAAATGATGGTGTTTCTGAGTCTATGAGGCGTTTTGATAATGCTTAAATCAGACCAAATTGGGATTGAAATTAACTCAGAACTTGTCCTGGTACTTTTAACATTAGTGCTTAAATCAGACCAAATTGGGATTGAAATGGATTATAAAGAATTTAAAGTAGATAGGTGGTTAGGCTTAAATCAGACCAAATTGGGATTGAAATCACTACGAGTATAAGCATCCGGATACAATCGGTTAAAGCTTAAATCAGACCAAATTGGGATTGAAATGTATATCAATAGCTTTTCTCTGGATTAACCTGGCAAGGCTTAAATCAGACCAAATTGGGATTGAAATTTTTTTTTTGTAGCTGTTCATGGATGGCAGCTTGAGCTTAAATCAGACCAAATTGGGATTGAAATTAAAGAGGCAGGTTGTACTAATCAAGATTGTTGGAGGCTTAAATCAGACCAAATTGGGATTGAAATATTGCAGGAATGAATAATAAAAATATTGATAAAAAAAGCTTAAATCAGACCAAATTGGGATTGAAATTGATATGATGGTGCCGGATGTGGAAAAGAGTGTTGTGCTTAAATCAGACCAAATTGGGATTGAAATTTTATTTTAAAAGTTGATTGATTTTCAAAGAAATCAGCTTAAATCAGACCAAATTGGGATTGAAATAGCTGGACTAATAGCCATAAATGGGAACGACAGGATTGCTTAAATCAGACCAAATTGGGATTGAAATTTGCATTAATGTGTGGAAATGTCCTATTAGATATACAGCTTAAATCAGACCAAATTGGGATTGAAATCTATGATAAATTAAAGAAATATAAAAAGCTCTATAAGCTTAAATCAGACCAAATTGGGATTGAAATGGACCCATTCAATGACCTTGGAGGGCACCAACCCAAGGGCTTAAATCAGACCAAATTGGGATTGAAATTCTTAACATGGTTATATTCCTTATATAAACCAAGTTGCTTAAATCAGACCAAATTGGGATTGAAATCAGTCTTCACATACGATATATCTAATCGAGTAATCCGCTTAAATCAGACCAAATTGGGATTGAAATTCCCTTATTTTATCTTCTAATAATGCCCGTTCCATGGCTTAAATCAGACCAAATTGGGATTGAAATAGCAGAATTTAAGAAAATGGACTGGCTGGTCCTGGCTTAAATCAGACCAAATTGGGATTGAAATTCTTATATTGGCGGTTGTGTTTATTCTTTTTTTGAGGCTTAAATCAGACCAAATTGGGATTGAAATACAATCAACATAGACGAAGACGTATGGATAGAATTCGCTTAAATCAGACCAAATTGGGATTGAAATATAGTCTAGGAATGGGAACATTACTCTCCAGGAAAGGCTTAAATCAGACCAAATTGGGATTGAAATCATTTAGAACAATAATACTCATAAGTTATATTATGGCTTAAATCAGACCAAATTGGGATTGAAATTATACCGTCTTTGGAATTACGGTTTTACCGAATATTGCTTAAATCAGACCAAATTGGGATTGAAATCTTTATAGGTGGCGGCCTTGGTGTCCTGGAGTTTGGCTTAAATCAGACCAAATTGGGATTGAAATGTGTATTTGTTAATTGAAGTTAGTTTGTTAGTTCAGGATTAATCATATTGAATTAGTAATTACTTTGAAAAAGTTAAATACTTTGAAAAACAATATTTCAAATGGTGATAATATGGCTTCTGAAACAAAAATTTCAAGAGGTTTCCAGACGGTGGTCCCATCAGATATTAGAAAAAGATTTGATGTAGGTCCTGGAGACATTTTGGAATGGATAACCACCGAAAATGGTGCAGAAATCAAATTCCGTAAAAAAGTAACCATAGATGACATCTTTGGAATGGTCGATGGTCCGGAAACTGATGCAGTTGAGCTTAAAAAGAAAGTGCAAAGAGGAGAGAAACTTTGATATTCGTAGATGCCTCCTTTTTCATTGCTGCTCTTAATAAAAAGGATGAGTGGCATGAAGATGCCGGGGAACTACTCCCCCTAATTAAAAAAGAAGAAAAGTTAACTTCACATTTAATTTTATCTGAATCAGTTACCCTCACTGGAGGACTATTTGGAGGTAAAAAAGGAGTAATTCTATTTAATTACATATTAGATAACCATGAAGTTGTTTATCCAGATAAAGATTTGAGTTTTCGTGCTATGGAAACATTCCTTAAGTATGATGGTACGCTTTCCTTTGCCGATTCGGTTTCTGTAGAAATAATGCATGACTGGGAAATAGATAAAATAGTTTCTTTTGATTCTGACTTTGATAAGGTGGATGGAATTACCAGGATCCATTAAAGTATTCCTGTTATTAAGGATAAAATAGCCAT
>DATN01000007.1:200028-258970 GCA_002504725.1 Methanobacteriaceae archaeon UBA587
TATTAAGGATAAAATAGCCATATGGGATAAAAATTAAGCTCTGGAAATATACTCGGTGAGGGTTATAAGAATTCACGGATATAAAATCATGGTAAAATCTTTTGATATCTCCATGAATACCCTGGTTCGGGGATACCCCGAGAAAGAATTTCCTGATACTTGCTGGTCTCTTGGTTTTTTAATTTTAAAATTCAATCTAACTGATTTTTTTGATAAAAAACTAAATAAACCTGTTTTTGAATATATGTTAAATTCAAACTATCTTTCTTTAGTATATGCAAAAGATCTTCGCTAAACTGGCCTATAACGAACTTAAAATAAAATCTCAATTTATCAGAAAACAAGCCAAGATGGGGAAATATTTCCGGCTTGATGGGGGGCCAATAACATATTCATCTGACATTACTGGCTAATGTCATTAAATTTTAAAAACACCTTCTATTAAAATGGTTTGTTGGGCTAAGATGTCCATATTACATGGCAAATTACCTATTTCCCCTCAACTTCCAGGGCATCATAAACCGTCAGTCCGCAGTGGCTCTCACCCAAACCTTTTTTCCAGATACACATCATTTCATTGGCACCCTTCCGGAACTGATAATTAACTTTCTGGATCCGTACCCGATACTCCGTGCTGAGATCATTTATTATTTGATTCACATAATCAGAGTGTTCTCCCTGACCCCTCAACTTCACCAGAGGATATATACGAACCTCCTGACTACTGACTCTTAACATTTCCTTTATAGAATCTAAATGGAACTGGTAATCTAAGCGGTCGTCATATAAAAATAGCAGATGGGATGATAAAACCAGGTGGAAGCTGTTGTCCAAAAAAGGAAGATGGGGGAGCTCAGCATTCACATAGTGCTCGGTTTCTTCTTTTTTATAATCTTTAGAAAAATTCTGATAAGTTTTAATACGATACTGGATCATTTCTTCCTGGTTCTTAAAGAAATTCCAGTCTACCTTATCTTCCAGATCATGGTGGGCATCCATCAGGGTTCGGAAGTCATTTTCAGATATTCGTTCCATTATATGGGGGTTCTGTCCATATAGAATATCTGCAGCCACCACATCAAATCCCTGGTGATTCATATGGCAGCAGAAAGAACTGGCCCCTGCATTACAATCTAATATGCGGCAATTTTTAAGATTTTCCAGGTTTAAATCAAACATCAACAGGTATTCGGCAAAGCCTCTTCCTAAAAACCAGATTTTATTTTTTAAGTTAGTTGCTTGCAAGGTCATCTCTCAATTTATTGGGTATTTATTATGTTATGGTCATCTTTTAATAAATATTTGAGTATCGGTGAATTAAGATGTTTAATTTAGTGAGGATATTAAAACAGATTCCGCATTACGGGTATTGTTGATTAAGATTGCTTTTTAGGCCTTGGAGACTTTTCTCCTGATTTATCAGGTTCCTCTAAAAAGGTATGTGGGCAATAATGTAAGCCAGTACGGGAAATACAATTAAATAACATATTCCGGGTATTATCTGGGCCTTAAAATTATTATCTGTGTCATTTTTCCGGCCCCACTGCCCTAAAACATACTGGAACTCTTCGGGAGTATAGTACTGGGCATAATTCTCTGTGGCTATAATGGCATGCAATATTTTTACAAAACCCAAAACCGATAATGAGGCAAAAGCAGCCCCCATTATAGGGAATGGTCCGCTACGGTCAGGTATAATTAGATATAATACTAAGAAGAACATTATGGGCAGTATATCTATTACCACAAATCCCACCAGGAACCTCCTCCTGAAACGGGATTTCTTATCATTATCTTCGGAAAATAATAATTGTAAATCGAAGGTACGGTATTTACGTATCAGGTTCATTAGCAAGGTAAAATAAACCCCAAAAAATAGGATTAATGCGTCTTTACCATTGAGTAAGCTGCCCACTTCGGATCCGGTTACCATGAAATCACTTTTGAATATATATTTTATTTTTCATAATTCTTATAATAATTAGTTTCTATAACAAAAAAACTTATGGATGAACGTTGTTTTAGCCCGTTACCTAACTGAAACTGTTTAGAATTGGCTATAAATAATACAGGAAAAAGTACATCTGGGCGGTGGTAAATATAAGGCCTAAACCTGCCCCGGCAATCACCTGTCCCAGGGTATGCCTTTTAAGATAAACTCTACTCCACATTATAAATGGGATTAAAAGCCCTAAAAGGACTCCCTTATATCCGAAGGCAAAAATCAGGGCAATGGTGGGTCCCGCACCACCTATGGCGTGGATACTTATTTTCCAGTGTCTGGTTATTAAATAAACCAGTACTGTGTTGGAGAAATAGCAGAACATCAAAATTGTGGATATTTCTGGAGCATTCAACAGGAAAAGCAGGGCAACCCCTATTAAATAGGAAATAATGGCCACTATTAAAGGGATACTCCGGTGTTCTTTTTGGGGTATGTCCAGGGGGATGTCATGTTTATGCTTACATAAGAACACGCCTAACGAGGGCACTATAACCGAAAAAAACATACATATGCTGGTTATTATAATAAAATCTTGAAAATTAAGGTAATAATAATTTATAAGTGTAAATGCGATGATGGCAAATAAGGGGGCATGGGTGCTGTGCGAAATGAATTCAGCCAGCTTCTTTTTAGAGTCATGTGCAGGTAATGTACTATTCATAGAAACCCTCTCAGATTATATATCTACCTGGAATGCGATTTTTACTCATATATCTTTATTGCCGCTAGTATAAACCTTTTATATTTCATTTTAATTTAAAATAGATAAACCTGTTTATTGTTGATTTAATTAGCTCGGGGACTTAAGACCATTCCTCTGATTATAGATAGGACTCCCTCACAAATTATCTTTACACTAAACCATCAAAAAAATTATATTTAATCATTTAATTCCCTTAAAAACCATGTTTTACAGTAAAATCTTATTCTTTTGTTGTTTTATTCTCTAAAAGCCATGTTTTCAGTAAATCTTATTTGTTGTTTTATTCCCTAAAACTATTTTATACAGTAAAAACCGGCCTGCAGATAAGAATACCACAGTAATTCCACCGTCTTAAAACCAGTATTCCGGAGAAGGGAAAGGTGTTCCTCTATGGTCAGGGGGAAATATTCCACATCAAAACGGGCCAGGTGCTGATTAATATCCTGGGGACCCTTGCCCCGGGCTAACTGGAAATTTCTCCAGTAATTTTTCCCGATATCAACCCCGGCACTGGTAAGGGGACGTATATTCTCAAAGGTGATGAATGCACCATCCTCTTTTAAAAGACGGTAACATACCTGGACTGCCTTTTCCCGGTCTTCAGGGGAGAGGTAGTGATGGCACTGGATGGCGGTTATTATGTCTGGCTGGGGCTCCAGTGTCTGGGCAAAATCCTGGGTAGGGCTCGCTGGCAGGAATTTTATTTTCCCGGTGTCCGGTTCACTTAATTTTAAACGGGCCTGCTTTAGCATGGCCTCGGAAGGATCCAGTAATAAAAATTCTGTTTCAGGGAACTTTTGCCGTGCTTTCTGCACCAGAGAACCCGTTCCACAACCGGTATCCAGCCAGCACTCTACTTCTAAAGGAAGGGCTTGAACTAAGTTAATGGTTTCCCGGTGATAAGCCTCATAATAGGGGAGGGTGTCTATTATATGCGTGTCATATGATTCTGAATGATATGGGGTGGTGTTGTCTTTTCTGACCATTTTTATCCCTTGGAATGATTTTATATTGTTATTTAATTCTTAGACTTTAAAACTGTAACTGGTACTATAAATTATTTTTATTTAATTTTGGGGATAAAACAGGATTCCCTAATTATTAGTATTCTTCATAAATAAAAATTTAAGAGCACAGGCTTCTTTATAATGGCTTTAAAGTGATTTAATAAGTTTTATGAATGGAAAATGGTAAAACACTGGCATCTCTCCATAGTCAGTTGATTGTTAGCAAAGGGAAACATTTTAATACTAATTAGTTTAAATTAATGACTGATTCAAATGAGTTATCTAATATGTCAGCGTTGTTTTGGTTATTATGAACTTCAAGAGAATGAATTCTTAGAAGACTTTGAAAGCTGCGAGTGTGGGGGATTTTTGGAGCTCATTGAGGATATTGCTGAATTAGCTGACGGCGATATGGTAGGGGATCCAGGAGACACTTCTTCCTATGTATGCCCTAATATTTACTGTAGCTATAAAAAATCCTTAAAAAAAGGTGAGGATTGTCCGCAGTGTGGTACCCGGGTCACTGGCCGTGGATTCAAAGAATCCATGGATGCATGGACAAATAGTACTGAGAATATCACTGAACCTAATCCAGATACCGGGGTTTATGACATTGAATGTCCCAATCCCTTATGTGGTTACCGAGGTTTCCATAATTCACAGAATTGTCCAGAATGTGGAATTTCACTGGATATGGGAGAAAAAAGGAATATTACTGCTGCAGTTGGTCTATTCAGTATAAAAAGTGGTGTGGAAATTCAAAAAAGAGATCATTATAGAAAAGATGATTAGTTTAGAATAGATTTCCTTTTTTATAAAATAAGTTTCATTATTAATACCCAAATAACTAATCCTGGCTTTTTTTTACTCTAATAATGATTTTACTAATTTAAGACTCCTTTTAATTATAGATGAATCTTTAACTGTGGCTGGGCTGCGTATCAAATACTATGGCACTGTCTGCCGAGTTTTTTAAGGCTATACTGAAACCGGGTTCAGCACCTATTACAATGGTCTGTTTACCATTTTCTTTTGCTATGTTTATAAGGGGTAAGAAGTCAGCATTACGGGTCATTAAGGCTATTATGTCGATATTGGGGTTGTAAATGAGTTCAAATGCCTCCACAGCTAACTGCACATCCACATCTCCAGCCACGATCATAGGGGAGAATCCCTGATTCACCACGGCCTCAATAAGCTTTTCTGAAGCATATTGGTTAAGTAGAACTTTTCCCACTTTTAAATTTCCATTCTCTTCAATTATTTTTTTGATCTGATCTAAATCCAGACCAAATTCCTTACGGAGCATGTTAGGACCATCCACTAACAGCCCCACATTTTTTTCCCCAATTTTTTTGGTTTTCAGGGGAAGATATTCTTTAAATGAACTTAATTTTTCTAAATTGCGCATTTTATTCCTCCAATTCTTTTTAAATGCACGGATAATAATAATGCTTATAATTATCTGTCAGATAGCTTCAACAATCCATCATAATTTATGGTTATAATATTATAACTACCTTTGGTATCTAAAACCTATATAATATAATTATGCATAAATCATGCCCAAATTTCCACCGAATTTGTTTTGGCGAATTTTAAAATTATAAATATTTGATGAATAATGATCAGGATCTCGCCGGAGCTTTCTAAATATATTATTATTGCCTAATTTTACTTTTTAGCTACTGGAAACTGTACTTCTGTAAGAAGTTCACTTTCAGCAACATTAAGGGGATCATTGAGATAAACCTCAGTAATGGGTCCAATGATATCATAACCATTATTAATAGCATATTCTGCCAGGGTATGGATGACCGGGCCAACTTCGGTGTAAGGGCCCTTATGTATGGCGCACAGTACCCGGTGTTCAGGCACATCTTTAATCATGAATTTTCCTTCTGCCGGTGCATCACCTATAATAGAGAAACCTATATCATATTTGCAGATCTTCTTCAGCCACTTCCTCGGGACTGTTATAATAAGTTCCGTATACAATTCCACCCATTTCCAGGTGCTTTTTAATCACCCATTTGCCTACCTCCTGGATATAGTCGGGTATTTTGGTGTAGGTACCGGTATATTCGGCATAAGCTACTTTCATTTCTTCTACTGTTTTTTCTTTAATCTCCATAAACAATTCCCCATTAATATTTGTTGCAGGTAATTAAATTAATTTATGTCATAGACTTCTCCTTGATAAATGACATAAAAACAATAAAAACAAAATAAACCAGTTAAAAAATGTAGGTGAAATAATTAAACCCATTAGAAATTCTTTTTAAAAAATTAGATGAATTATGATCTTAATTCTTTAAAATAGATGCTAAATATGTAATGTAGTTATTCTAGATTTAGTTTAAATTTTATTATTAATTTAAATATTTTAATAATTAAAAAATTTATTCTTAAAAATAATAATTTAAAAAAGAGTTCTAAGTGTAGTCACTTAAAAAACTCTAAAATTGTTGTTTTCATTACTTTCCGCTACTTTGCTAAAGTAATCGGCCTTCACTGTCCCATGACGGTAAGGGAAGTACACTCGGTAGGTCTTACTTACTCCTGGGCTTAAACTGGTGATATAAATGTTCTTATAGTTTTTGTAGGAATATTTACCATACCAGGCCCGGACATAGAAATATTTAGCCGTAGCTTTGCCCTGATTTTTCACAGTTACATATAGGTAGTTACCTGATTTCCGGGTACTGGTAATCACCAGATCGGGTTTGTAAACCGGTTTGGCTGCGGGGTTAGTAATGGTCAATGTTGTGGACTTGCTACTGGTTTTCCCATAACTATCTGTGGCAGTTAATATCACCGTGTAAGTACCTGCTTTAGAGTAACTGTGTTGCACAGTGGAGCCACTACCGGCACTGCCATCACCAAAACTCCAGCTAAGAGATGTTATACTATCTCCGGTGTCCGGGTCGGTGGAGGTAGAGGTGAAGGTAATGGGTGTTCCATTATAGTATTTACTGGCAGAGACCTGAAAACTAGCTACAGGTGCTCTGTTTTCTATTTTAACTGTTTTAGTATAGGATGATGTTGTGTTCTGGCTGTTAATCACGGTATGGTTGATTAGATAAGTTCCAGGAGTGTTATAGATATGGCTTAAATTTTGAGGTGAGTATAACTCCAGGATATTCCCGTCTCCAAAGTCCCATATGAACGTGTTGATACTGTAGTTAGTGTCATAGGATTTTTCTGTGAATGTAAGTGGTTGATTGACGTAGTAAGGTGATTTACTAATGGTGAATGCAGACTGGAATAGGTTTTTAGAGCGGTTTCCATTGTACCATGCTTCAGCAGCCTCGTCATTGTAGGGGGTGGTAGCATTTACACTGGGGAAAGTTCCACTCCAGTTCCCTACAAAGGAAACATAACCCTTAGGATTCTTCCAGATTATAGTACCATTGTAAATGGTACTGGTGCTGAGTACTTCTCCGTTGTTTTGTTGATTGGCCACACTGAAGTTCTGGGCTCCATTGAGGAAATCGTAGATGATGTCTGCCCCATAGTAGGCTGTAGCATAATAATTACCTCCAGAACCGGTAAACATTCTGGCGAAGTTATATATGGTCTGTATGGAATTATTGACCTCGTAATTTTCCACCCATCCCGTGGAGAAACAGGCATGCAGTAGAATAACTGGTGTTCCATTTTTGAGGGGAGCATAAAATGTTTTACCCGTAAACCCTTCTCTCATCTGATCCCCAATGCCCCATATAAACTCATCAGAACCTACAATGGCAAAGGGTGCCGTGGCATTACCACCTTTACCATTATAATGACCTGTTTCATATCCGCCGTGTCCGGTATATATTATGGCATCGGCACCATACATACCTTTAATTATATTTTTAGCGGTGGCATTTCCTTTGTATAATTCTAATACTGGGTATCCCTTTGCCTTTAATGTTTCAGCAACATTTTTGATTTCGGCATAGTAATCAGGACAGTCCCCTAATGAATCACCAATAATCAAGATATGGGCATCAAGAGGATCCATAACTATTAAAGTTGAAGTAAATAGTGAAGCCACTATCATCAATGAAATTAGTACAATACGATTGTTCCCAAATTTTCCTTTCATTTCCACATCATCTCACAATTAAATAATACATTCGCATTGATCTTTAACCATATAAAAAAACCAAATTTATATCTAAATTTTTATTTTGATCTTAGCTATATTTTTAACTTCTATATTACCATTTTATACCTTATATATCTGTTCTACTCACAAAGTATCAACTTTTTCTGGGTCATGGTGCCCAGAGTCACGTAATTATTTCAGTTAATTATTAGTTCTTTCTCCCCATATAATCCTTTAAATTAGCAATGAAACGTTAAAATCATTATAAAATCAGTTGTCTTAAGAAATTTTGAAAAGCAAATAACTTAAAAATCTATGAAAACCTGATTAATTATTGACAATGATCTTATGTCTATAATAATATCTTAACAGGTAAAATAAATTAAATAAATTAAATTAAAATAGATTAATAGCTTAAAATAGCTTTAAAAAAGGATAATGGGTGATGATTCATTTTAAGAAAAATCATCACTGGGCATGGTATTCATTAAGAGATCTTACCACTATTTTACCATCTTTAACTTCTTCAATGGCATTTAAGGCAGCTCGAGCACCAGCAAGAGTAGTAACATAGGGTATTCCTAATTCCACAGCCATTCGTCGGATAAGGTATCCGTCGTCGGCGGATTGTTTACCAGAAGGAGTATTTATAATCATACTTATTTCTCCCTCCAGAATAGCGTCCCTGATATTAGGGGAACCTTGACTTACCTTACGGATAATTTCTATTTCGGCTAAATCTTCCACAGCACGGGCGGTACCTCGGGTAGCCACCAGATCAAATCCTAATTCTGATGCTTTTTCCACGATATCTCCTATCTTATCCTTGTCCATGTCCCGCACACTGATAAATATCTTCCCTTCTGTAGGGAGGTCCATGCTGGCTGATAGCTGGGATTTATAGTAAGCCAGTTCGAAATTTTCATCAATACCCATACTCTCCCCGGTGGACTTCATTTCCGGACCTAAAATAGAATCAGATTCGGGTAATTTTATGAAGGGGAAAACAGATTCTTTAACGGCCACATGATCAATCTTTATCTCGTCATTTAATCCAAAATCAGATAATTTATGCCCAATCATGAGCATGGCGGCAATTTTAGCTAAGGGCACACCCACTGCCTTACTGACAAAGGGCACAGTCCTACTGGCCCGGGGGTTGGCCTCTATGATGTACACCTGGGTTTCATCATCCATTTTCACCGCGTACTGGATGTTCATCAACCCAATAACTCCCAGTTCCAGGGCCAATTTTGTTGTGAATTCTTTAATCTGGTCTAAAATTTCCTGAGGGATGCTCTGGGGAGGTATAACGCAGGCGGAGTCACCAGAATGCACACCCGCTTCCTCGATGTGTTCCATTATTCCTCCAATGAATACTTCTTCACCATCGCAGAGGGCGTCCACGTCAATTTCAATGGCATCTTCCAGGAACTTATCTACCAGTATGGGGTGTTCTGGGGAAATCTTAACGGCTTCTTTCATATACTCCCGTAGCTCGTCATCGTCATAGACTATTTCCATGGCCCGACCACCCAGCACATAGGAAGGACGTACCAGAACAGGGAAACCTATTCTTTCAGCAGCTTTACGGGCATCTTCAAATGAATATGCAATTCCGTAGGGTGCCTGTGGTATGTCCAGTTTTTCCAGAACTTTGGTGAATCTTTCCCGGTCTTCCACCCGGTCAATGCTTTCATGGGGGGTTCCCATAATTTTAACCCCTTCCTGAGCCAGGGGTACTGCCAGGTTGATGGAAGTCTGCCCTCCAAACTGTACCACTACTCCCTCGGGTTGTTCTTTGTCCACTATTCCCATCACATCTTCAAAGGTCAGTGGTTCAAAGTAAAGCTTGCTGGAGATGTCGTAATCAGTACTCACTGTTTCCGGGTTGTTATTGATGATTATGGTTTCTATACCCTGGTCTTTCAGGGCCATAGCAGCATGTACACAACAGTAATCAAATTCAATGCCCTGACCAATCCTTATGGGTCCTGCACCAATGATAATTACTTTTTTATTATCAGAAACAGATACTTCATCCTCCATGTCGTAAGTTCCGTAGTAGTAAGGAGTTTTAGCTTCAAATTCAGCAGCACAGGTATCTACCATTTTATAGGTAGGGATGATGCCTGCATCTTTACGCATTTTTCGCAGTTCTTTTTCCTCAATCCCAGTAATCTGGGCCAATTTACGGTCTGAAAAGCCCATCTTCTTGGCTTTATGCATTAACTGGGGATCTTTAATAGAATCTGCTGTTAATTTTTTTTCAAAATCAATAATATTCAATATTTTATGTAAAAAGAAGGTGTCAATTTTGGTTATTTCTTTAATTTCCTCTAAACTCATGCCCTGTTTAAGGGCAGTGTAAACCTGGAAAATACGTTCATCGGTGGGCTTGGCCAGGTTTTCTTTGGTGAAGGGTACTTCATCAAATCCAAAGCGACCAGTGTCCAGGGAACGAATAGCCTTATGCAGGGCCTGTTCAATGGTTCGCCCAATGGCCATAACTTCTCCAGTGGACTTCATCTGCACCCCAATTTCCTTACTGATTCCCTTAAATTTATCAAAGGGCCAGCGGGGTATTTTGGCCACTACATAGTCCAGAGTGGGTTCAAAGGAAGCCGGTGTTTCCTTGGTGATGTCGTTTTCAATCTCATCCAGGGTCATCCCAATGGCGATTTTGGCTGAAATCTTGGCGATAGCATATCCTGTGGCCTTAGATGCCAGGGCACTGCTTCGGCTTACCCGGGGGTTTACTTCGATGATTTTATATTCTCCGTTGGTGGGGTGTACAGCAAACTGGATGTTACACCCTCCCTGAATCTTCAAAGCCCTGATAATCTTAATGGAGGCATCACGTAAGCGCTGGTTGTCGATATCACTCAGGGTCTGGGAAGGGGCCACCACGATACTCTCACCGGTATGGATGCCCATGGGGTCGATATTCTCCATATTACAGACAATGATACAGGTATCGTTTTTATCACGCATTACCTCGTATTCAAACTCTTTCCAGCCCATCACTGATTCGTCAATAAGGACCTGGCCAATGAAACTCATGTCCAGACCCCGGGTGGCTATTTCCCGGAGCTGTTCTTCGTTGTAAGCAACGCCCCCTCCGGTTCCGCCCAGGGTAAATGCCGGTCGCACAATCACCGGGTAACCAATCTCTTTAACTGCTTTTAAGGCGTCTTCCAATGATTCTACTGCTCGGGCCTTGGGTACTGGTTCATTTAATTCCTTCATGAAACTATCAAAAAGATCCCGATCTTCCACATTGCGTATGGTCTCCACTGATGATCCTATGACTTTAATACCTTCCAGTGCACCTATTTTCTCCAGACCGGTGGCTACATTGAGTCCGGTTTGACCGCCCATGGTTGGTAGTATGGCATCTGGTTTTTCCTTTTCAATGATTTTAGCCACAATTTCCGGGGTGAGTGGCTCCACATAAACCCGGTCTGCCATGTCAATGTCAGTCTGTATGGTAGCAGGGTTACTGTTTACCAGTACCGTTTCTATACCCTCTTCTTGTAGCGATTTACATGCTTGAGAACCTGAATAATCAAATTCGGCCGCCTGACCGATTTGAATAGGTCCTGAACCTATAATTAATACTTTTTTAATGTCGTGATCCTTCGGCATTACTATCCCCGTTTTTAGTTCCATTCATGAATAATTTTAAATTTTGAAATATTTTCAATCTATTATATTGGTTTTATTAACGGTTTGATCTTTCAAATAAATTTAAACCGTTTTTTAATAATATTATGAGTTTAATGATCAGCATACGTCACAGATAAGTCTTAGTATTCATTTATAATCTTCACCATACGGTCGAAGGTGAAATCAGTATCATGAGGACCGGGTCCTGCTTCTGGGTGGTACTGCACACTGCTTATGCTTAGTTCATCGTGTTCTATACCCTCCACTGTGCCGTCGTTGAGGTTTATCTGGGTGATATTCAAGGGTTTATCTTCCAGAGATTCGGGATCAATGGAGAAACCATGATTTTGTGAAGTGATGGATACTTTGCCTGTTTTAAGGTCCTTCACCGGTTGGTTAATTCCACGGTGACCGAATTTCATTTTGTAGATCTTGGCACCAAAGGCCAGAGATATTATCTGCTGACCTAAACAGATTCCAAATATGGGAAACCTTTCGGCGAGTTTCTGTACGGTGTTTATGGCTCCACCCACCCGGGTAGGGTCTCCAGGACCGCTGGAAATAAGGATTCCATCTGGGTCATAGTCAATGATGTCTTTAGGGTCGGTATGATATGGTAGAACCACCACGCCACACTCTCGTTTTAAAAGGGCGTTTATACTGTTGTTTTTGATTCCACAGTCCACAATGGCTATTCTTTTATCAAAATCATCCCCCAGTATTTTAGGTTCCTTGACACAAACCTGATCCACCAGATCCAAATCCACAATACTGGGCTGGGTCCGGGCCAGTTCCAGAAGTTCCTGGTCCTCGATGTCTGTGGTGGCCAGGGCACCTTTCATGGCACCGTGCTCTCTAATTTTAATGGTTAAAGCCCGGGTATCTATCCCACTGATGCCGGGAATTTCAAATTCTTTTAAAAAATCAGATAATCCTTTCTCAGATAAACTGTGTGATGGATGTACACATTCTTCCCTTACTATGAATCCTTCAGCCTTTATACCATCAGATTGATACCAGTCCTTACTTATACCATAGTTTCCCTGTAGGGGATAGGTGGTCATTAAAATTTGACCCTTGTAGGATGGATCAGTTAATGATTCAACATACCCGGTCATTCCTGTGGCAAAAACAACCTCACCAGTTTTAATTGTTTCAAATCCGAAACCTTCTCCTTTTAGTATAGTCCCGTCTTCTAAAGCTAGTTTCGCTTCCTTTAGCATTTCATCACCATAATCTTGAATTCAACCTTGTTCCATGTATTAGTATAGATAATTTGATAAAATTTTAGAATTCTTCAATTCTTTATATCTCTTATATTTTATTTTAGAATTTTATTTTTTTATTCTAATGTTCTGATTAATTTTGAATGGTCTAATATTTGAATGATATAATAAGTTTTAAATTTAATAGAGATTAATACGGGTATCGGCCTATCATGTGCTATTAATTGGATTACTACTATTCAGGGACATATTCATGACCACGGCATCTTCTCCGTCTTCATAATACCCGGGAATTAACTTTTCTTCTTTAAATCCCACATTGCGATAGAAGTTGATGGCCCCGGTATTTTCAGCCCTTACCTCTAATTTAATATTTTTCATATCAAATTTTTGGAAAATTTCCATGACCATTTCCACTAACTGTCTTCCCACATTCTGCCGACGGTAACCTTTATCTACTGCGAGTGATATAATGTGACCTTCATCTTCAAATCTTATCCAGAATATAATATAACCCAAGATTATATTATCCTGCTGGGCTATCAAAAAACCAGCCCCCAGATTATAAATATCTCTCAAAATACTGGGTGGATAGGGGTCATCAAAGGACATCTCTTCGATTTCTATGACCCTTTTGAGGTCTGAAAGTTTAAATTCCCGTATTATCATTTTTATCTCCGGTGAAACCATGTGGAAAGATATTGCATTGTATATTATAGAACACTGTTCCCCTTCAGACAAAGTGGTTGAGGTGGGAGTGGGAAAATTTCATCTGGTGGCCAGCACCTTGCAAGATTATTCAGAAATTGATTTAGTTCTAACTGATATTAAACCTTCCCATAGTACGGTGTTGCAGGATGATATTACCCAGCCCTGTCTGGAAATCTATGATGGTGCGCGGTTTATCTACTCTATTAGGCCTCCTAGCGAACTTCATCAGGCTTTAATGGATATTGCCAATAAGGTGGGTGCGGCGCTGATTATAAAACCACTGACTAACGAAGATATATCTACCAAACAGAAGATGAGGCTGGTAAATTATAAAAAAGCTTCTTTTTACATTTATCCTTAAAATATAAAAAAATTTTATAATCTTTTATTTATTAGTGAATATAATATAAAGATATTATGATTTCCACCAATTTCACCAATCATAAATTCATGTTTTCATTCTGATTGATTATAACGATATTCTTATATTGATTATAATAATTATAAAAATTAATACTAAAAAATTAAAAAATGATAATATTAAAATTAAATTTAAAAAATTAATTATAGGTTCTTTAAAATTTTTTAAAATAATTAGTCAATAAAAAAAGTCTTACTCGATAACAATTTAGTTTATTCAAAATTAATCTAATCTCCAAAAAGAGTGTTAAAAATGAAATGGGAAAAAAAGAGTGTTGAAGAAACCTTAAATGAACTTAAAACCACTCGTGATGGTTTAAGTTCAGCCGAAGCCCAGGGCAGAGTGCAAAAATACGGCCCTAATGAGCTGGTGGAAGAGAAAAAAGCAGGGCCTGTGCAGAAGTTCCTGATGCAGTTTATGGATATTCTTATTATATTATTAATAGTGGCTGCGGTGGCTGCCTACTGGGTGGGAGATGCCATTGACGCGGCAGTTATATTATTTGTGGTGGTTTTAAATGCTACTGTAGGATTTTTACAGGAAAATAAGGCAGAAAAGGCCATGGAAAAATTAAAGAACCTGATATCCAGTGAAGCAGTGGTGGTTCGGGATGGTAAAACCCAAAAAATTCCCGCCTCACAACTCACCCTGGGTGATGTGGTCATCATTGAAGAGGGGGATAATGTACCGGCAGATATTCGCTTAATTGAAAGTTATGATCTACGTATTGATGAATCATCCCTTACTGGAGAATCATTACCTGTTTCCAAAGTTAGTGATCTGGAAAAAGCGGAAAATGAACGGGAAACTGTAGCTTACATGGATTCTGACGTTATATCTGGACGTGGAATTGGTGTTGTGGTGGAAATAGGCATGGAAACTTCCATCGGAAAAATTGCTGAGATGCTCCAGGGTGAAGACACCGCCACCCCTCTGCAGGAAAAGATTTCGGGTCTGGGAAAAATGCTGGGACTCATCGCAGTAATTGTCTGTGTGGGAGTATTCATCCTGCAACTGGCCAAGGGAATTCCAATAGTGGAAACCTTCATGACTGCAGTGTCCCTGGCAGTAGCTGCAGTACCAGAAGGTTTACCTGCTATCTTAACCCTTACTCTGGCGCTGGGGATGCAGAGAATGGCTAAGGTCAATGCAGTGGTACGCAAACTCCTGGCGGTGGAGACACTAGGGTCCTGTACAGTAATCTGTACTGATAAAACAGGAACCTTAACCCTAAATCGAATGTCCGTTAGAGACGCCCGTTTAAACTCAGCAGAAAGGGCTTTAGAGGTGTGTGCTCTTTGTAACAATGCCAGCTTATCTAAAGGAAAAGTGATTGGTGACCCAACTGATGGGTCCCTGCTCCTTTTTGCTGAAGAAGAAGATTACTCCCGGGAAGAACTGGAAAAACAGTATCCTCGTATAATGGAGATTCCTTTGGACAGTACCCGGAAGAGAATGACCACCCTGAACCAGAAAGGAGATGAGATTTATCTCTACAGCAAAGGTGCTCCGGAGATTATTCTAAACCGCTGTAATTTCATTGAAGAAGAGGGGAATGTGCGGGACTTAACTGAAAATGATCGCCAGGAAATCATGAACTCTTTAGATGAAATGACCGGCGCCGCATTGCGTGTTCTGGGCCTGGCCTACCGAAAAGTGGGTACTGAAGAAGATTTGGAAGATAAAGAAACTCTAGAAAACAACCTGGTATTCGTGGGTCTGGCAGGTATGATGGATCCACCACGTAAAGAAGCAGCTGATGCAGTGGCCATCTGTAAAAAGGCAGGTATTAAAGTAGTGATGATTACTGGGGATCACAAGGACACTGCTGCTGCCATTGCCCGGGAAATTGGTGTTTTAGATGATGGAAAAGTTTTAACGGGTAAGGACCTGGATCAACTCTCTGATGAAGAATTTGAAGATATGGTGGAAGAGGTACAGGTTTATGCCAGGGTATTTCCGGAACAAAAGGTGCGCATTGTACAGGCTCTGCAAAATAAGGAAAACGTAGTTTCCATGACTGGGGATGGTGTTAACGACGCTCCTGCACTTAAAAAAGCATCTATTGGGGTTTCCATGGGCATCACCGGAACTGATGTGGCCAAGGAAGCGTCTGACATGATCCTTCAGGACGATAACTTTGCCACCATTGTCCATGCCATTGAAGAGGGAAGAACCATATTTGACAATATCCGTCGCTTCGTGAAATTCCAGCTCTCCACCAATGTAGGGGCGATAATTACCATTACATCCGCGTCTATTATGAGTTTGCCCATTCCATTTAACCCTATTCAGATATTATGGATTAACATTATCATGGATGGTCCACCGGCCCAATCTTTAGGTGTGGAACCCGCTGAAAAAGGTATAATGCTGCGAAAACCTGAAAAAGAAAATATTTTGCCCAGAAAAAATCTAATCCGGATTGTCATGACTGGGGTGGTCATGGCCATTGGTACATTGGCCTTATATATCTACGAGCTTTCTCTGGGAGTCCCGGTTATAAAAGCCACCACCATTGCTTTCACAGTATTTGTCATGTTCCAGATATTCAATGTATTCAACTGCAAGTCTAAAACAGGGTTCTCCAATAAATTCCTGTTAATTGCTGTGGCGGCATCATTCCTGCTGCAACTAGTGGTAATCTACATACCATTCTTCCAGGGGATATTTGAAACCACTGCTATCGGGGTAATGGACTGGGTTTTAATATTAGTAGTGGCCTTTACCATTGTTATCTTCGAGAAATTTGTGGCATTGCTGGATAACCGGAGGATGGATGGATGAGGGTTCTGGTGATGGCCGGAACCCAGGATGCCGTTAATATTATTAAAATACTTTCCCAAAAGGGTGAAACATCTTTTAATAATATAAATAACTCCAATAATCAACAAAATATCTGTGATCCATATATAAATGAATCAGATAAGGGTGATCCGGATATATGTAATCCAGATAATATTTGGATATTAGCCACCACCACCACGGATTATGGGGCGCAACTAGCTAAAAATGCCGGGGCCCATGAAGTCATTTCCCAGGCCCTGAACCGGGATGAACTGGTAGGTGTGATAAATGATAAAGAAGTTGAGGTTCTGATAGATGCCACACATCCCTTTGCTGCGGAAGCAACCCGCACCGCCATTTATGCGGCGGAAAAAACACTCACACCTTATATCCGATTTGAAAGACCATATCTGGACCTTGAAAAAAGTCACCTTATTCACCTGGTGGGTTCCTTTGATGAGGCTGGAGAAGTGGCCCATCAACTCAGTCAGAAACAGCATAAACATGGCTCTGGAATGGTACTCCATCTGGCAGGGGTTTCTACCTTAAAA
Source organism: Methanobacteriaceae archaeon UBA587 (assembly GCA_002504725.1). Taxonomy (GTDB): domain Archaea; phylum Methanobacteriota; class Methanobacteria; order Methanobacteriales; family Methanobacteriaceae; genus UBA587. Next base: position 217,205 of record DATN01000007.1, read on the forward strand.
CCAGTTTTAAAGCAAGTTCCTGATGAGAAATTATATGCCCGGGTACTTCCCACGATTCAGTCACTGGAAAAGTGCAGGGAGCTGGGCCTTCCAGGGGATCATATTCTGGCCATGCAAGGTGTTTTCTCTAAGGAGTTTAATAAATCCCTGATGAAGGAGTACAATATTTCAGTGATTATCACCAAGGAAAGTGGAGAAACTGGGGGGGTTCCCTCTAAAATCGATGCAGCCCAGGAATTAAATGTGGATATTGTGCTGGTCACAAGGCCCAGAATCGCGGAACTGGATCAAAAGATAGTGGTCAGTTCATTTCATGATTTAAAAAAAGAGCTAGATGATTTATTTAAGTAATGAATTCAGATGATTAGTTGGATTAGCACGCCAGTGTTCATAATATTCTCCATATTATTTTTATTTTAGAATTAGTCCTATTTTCTCATTACTTATTCTCTATTTCATCTCTATCATTCTTTATTTCTTCTCATTATTCCTATTTTATCTCTAAATAAGTATTATTTTTATTTATAGTTCTATTATAATAAAATTAGAAAAATAAACCGCGAAAACTAAAAAATAAAAGCATAAATTAAAAAAATTTAATAAATACCAAAAAATTAAATTAAAAAAACCCTAGTTCCGATTAAAGAGAGTTACTTCCACAGTACTGCCTTCTTGGACAATCTCCACATTTTTAGGGACTTTAATGTAACCATCCGCTTCTGCCAATGCAGTAATGGCACCTGAATCTTTTAATATAGCATGGGCTTGTCCTTCTATTATTTTTACCAGAGCATACTGCATCCTACCTTTGGAAGAGTAGAATCTTTCGGCTAGAGGGAGTTGCATTGTTGCGTTTTCCAGGGATGCTTCAGAACCCCCCATTTTTCGCAGTAATGGTTCTATAAAAACCTGAAATATGGTTAAAGCGGCTACTGGATATCCTGGAAGACCCACCACCAGTTTATCCTGGACATTCGCCACCAGGGTTGGTTTTCCAGGTTTTATGGAAATACCGTGAACCAGTACTTCTCCCATATCATCTAATACATTCCTTAGAACATCCCCTACTCCTGCTGAAGTACCACCGGAGGTAATTACCATATCTGCATTTTGCAGACCATTTTCAATGGCAGTTTTTAGATTATCATAGTTATCTTTTACTATTCCCCCGAAGACCGGCACAGCTCCGCAGGATTTAACTGCGCTTTGAATACTCTGAGAATTCACATCATATATTTTCCCGTATTTTAGCTCATCATGAGATTCTATGAGTTCATTTCCAGTAGAAATTACTGCAACGTGGGGTTTTGCAATAACAGCAACTTCACTTAATCCCATGGCACTTAAAACACCAATTTTATCAGGACTGAGAACACTCCCTTTAGGGAGCAGCAAGTCCCCTTTACCAATATCCGTGCCTTTATGGGCTATAAATTCTCCATGATGCACACGTTTGTAGATGTGAATTTTGCCGTCTATTTTCTCGGTGAACTCCACCATTACCAGACCATCTGCTCCATCAGGCAGGGGAGCACCGGTGCTGATTTCCGTGCACTGTCCGGTGATTACCTTTTTTTTGGGAACTGTGCCTGCTTCTACAGTTTCCAGTAAGTCCAGAATTACTGGTTTCTCGTCGGTTGCTGCAAAGGTGTCCTGAGCTTTCACAGCGTATCCATCCCGGGAAGCCCGATTAAAAGGGGGTAAATCAATGGATGCGAAAGTATCCTCTGCCAAAACCCTTGTGCCTGCTTCATCCAGAGGTACGTTCTCCACTTTTTTTGCAGAATAAAGCATTTGAAACAAGTCATGTAATATCTTTTCTACTTCAGCAACTTCCCTTATCTTTAAAAACTCGGTTCCCATTAAGTAACACCTTAATTATCTTTTTAATTTTCAAATAACTTTTTTTATCTAAAAACATGATTAAAACGACTTCTATCAGGAAATCATTTATAATTGATTAATTAAATGAATATTAAATCAATAAAATATAAAGTCAAATAATAATTATACTATTTAATGAAATAAAGATTAATTTAAGATTTTATTTAATCATCTCCGATGGTATTAACCATAAGACTTAACCTAAAACTTAAAATATTATCTGAAAATATTTCATAAAGTATTTTATTTATAAACCATTATATAAGAGGGACATCTTATATTTAATAAATATTTAAATTAAATCTTGATTATGAGATTAATCATATTTTTAGTGAAATTAAAAATTTAGAATACTATTTCTAGAAAAATATTTCCACGTAATTTAGGAGGAGAGTTTTTGAGTAGACCCCAAGTACCACAAGAAACAAGAAGAGTTAGAACTCCCAGAAGAGGAGAAATTCCCGCAGTTGTAGAGCAGATTTTAGGGCATGGTAAATTAAGAGTACGATGTACTGATGGCAAAGTTAGATTAGGCCGAATACCCGGGAAGATGAAAAAGAGGATATGGATCCGGGAAGGAGACGTAGTTCTGATTAAACCATGGGAATTCCAGAGTGACGAAAAGGCAGATATTGTATGGAGATACACCCGTACTGAAGCTAACTGGTTAGAGAAAAGAGGCTATTTAAATCTTTAACCCTTTTAAACATATGCTTATTATAATGTTATCAGGGAATTAATCCCTGAAAATTTCCCATTATTATAATGCGACTTTATTATCTGATTTTAAGTTTATTCTAATAATTTCAATAATTAACCCCCTAGCAGTTTTAATTTACTGAAGTTTAAAGAAGGTATCTCATGGATCCCAAGGTTTCCAAAGCAGACAGTGACTTGCGGAAAATGCTCTCAGAAAAGCGTTTAAAGAGTGTAGAAGACCGTAGAGTAAGTAGTGAAGTCTTTGATAGGATAACTATGAAGACTCTCTATCAATTAGCTAATGCCGGTTATTTGGATATTTTAAATGGTGCTATAAGTACTGGAAAAGAAGCCAATGTTTTTAAAGGTGTCCACGAGGATGGTCATTTTGTGGCGGTTAAGGTGTACCGTATTTCCACCTCTGACTTTAAGAAAATGCAATATTATATACAGGGAGACCCCCGTTTTAAAGTCAGGACTACTAATAAAAGACAACTGGTTCATGCCTGGGTAAATAAGGAGTTTCGTAATCTTAGCCGAGCTCTGGAAGCAGGGGTACTGGTTCCCAAACCAATAGTGGCCAAAAACAACGTGCTGGTCATGGAGTTTATTGGGGATGAAAAGGGAAATCCAGCACCTACCTTAAGAAATAAACCTCCCAAATGCCCGGAAAAAACATTTGAATTACTCATAGAAAATTTAAAGAAATTACATCAAGAGGCCCATCTGGTGCATGGTGATTTATCGGGATTCAATATCTTAAATCATGATGAAAAGCCGGTAATAATTGATGTTTCCCAGTCCATGGTCCTGGATCACCCTATATCTCATGAACTGTTGGAAAGGGATATTGAAAATGTAGTTCGTGATTTCAAAAAATTTGGTGTGGTAGTATCCCGAGAGGATATAAAAAGTGAGATTACTGGTCAAACCCAGTAAATTTATAATCATTATTAACATATAATACTCATAAAATTATTTAAAATTCTGAAAATAGTTTTAATGTAATTCTAGAACTTATAAGATGTTTTAAACTGGTTTGAAGGGGCTTTTATAATAATTAATCAACTTTATAATTTAATTACCGGGTAATTATTTATAAAATCTTTAAAAAATAAAAGAATATAAAAACGGCATACTCTTATAAGAAGATCTGTTCAGCAAGTAAATTTAACAATTAATGAATAAAAAATTAAAGAGGTGAATAATTTGCCCACCACAGAATACCTCAAAATTCCCCGTGACCGAGTAGGGGTTTTAATAGGAAAAAATGGAGAAGTTAAGCAACATATAGAAAAATTAACTCAAACTTATCTTGATATTGACAGTGAAGCAGGCACAGTTTCCATAAATCCCCTGGAGGAAATGGAAGATCCCTTGTCTCCCTGGAAAACCCGCAGCATAGTGAAAGCTATTGGAAGAGGTTTTAATCCAGAGGTTGCTTTAAGACTTATAGATGATGATGTAGCTTTAGACGTAATAAAGCTAACAGAGTATGTGGGAAAGTCAAAAAAAGCAATTGCCCGTCAGAAAGGCCGTATTATTGGTAGAGATGGTATTACCCGTCAAATAATCCATGAAATGACTGGAGTGGACATGTCTGTCTATGGTAAAACAGTTTCTCTTATTGGGGAACTGGAAAAGTTAATGGTTGCCAAAGAAGCCGTAGAAATGATTTTAAATGGGGCCAGACACAAATCAGTATACGGATTTTTGGAAAAGAAGAAGCATGACCTTAAATTGAAAGAGCTTCAGGAAACTTTTCATATAAAATAAGTTGAATACATCTTTCTTTTATTTAATTTAATTCAACTTACAGCATTATATATATAACTTGTAATTATTTGTGTTTAGAACCTAATTGGTATATATGTGATGAACACATAACTATCAATTAGAGAATTTTTTTAAAAATATTTTTTAATTAATTAAGAGTATGACCCATCTCTTGATTAGTTGAAAATTAATCGAAAATCCTGATAAATTAATAATTGATGAGAATCTCAAACAAAATCTCAACCACAGATTATCACATTCATTATCTATCAGGTAAAAAATTTACAAGGAGGGTAATTTTGGAAAGACAAGCTGGAGAACTCTTTGAAGAGTTCCAAGAACTTACAGCATCTGAATTTTTCCGTAAAAATAAACAGATGCTAGGATTTTCAGGTAAGATACGATCACTTACCATCGTTTTTCACGAATTGATAACTAACAGTTTTGATGCTGCTGAAGAAGCAGGAATACTTCCAGAAATAAAAATAGATCTGCAGAGGCTGGATAAAGATCACTACGTCTTAAAGCATTCTGATAATGGTCCGGGAATACCCGAAGACTATGTTACCAAAGTATTCTGTACCATGTTTGCCGGTTCTAAATTCAGGAATATCCAATCACGGGGACAGCAGGGTTTAGGATGTAGTGGATGTGTTTTACTGTCCCAAATGACCACGGGTAAACCCGCCAAGGTCACCTCGGCCTACAAAGAGAACGGAAAAATCAAGGCAGTGGAAATGGTCTTGAAGATGGATGTAAAGACCAATCAGGGTCTTGTGCTGGAAAAAAGAGAAGTGGAAGCCGATAAAACAGGTGTACAAATAGAACTCCACTTTAAGGACGTTTCTTACTCCTTATCTGAGCAGGGTGCTTACGAATACATCCGTAGAACCATGATTGGAAACCCTCACTCTAAAATTATCTTCCGTGACCCTACTGGGCACAAATATATATTTAAAAGGGCTTCTGACGTAATTCCACCTCTTCCCAAAGAGGTTTTGCCTCACCCCAAAGGTGTTACAGCTGATGATCTTATTTTTATGGCCAAGCACACTGATAAACGTAGATTTAGGAGTTTATTGACCAGTTCTCTTTCCAGGATGTCCACCAAGAGAGTTAATGAGATCCAGGAAATCACGGGAATTGATCTTAACAAACGGCCTAAAGACATGCAATGGGATGAAGCCGAGCGAATTGTGGAATTATTCGCTAAGATGGACTTCATGGCTCCACCCACATCTGGACTCATACCTATTGGTAAAGAACAGATTGAGAAAGGTATGATTGAAATTCTTAACCCGGAATTCGTAGCATCCACCACCCGAAAACCTGTAACCTATCGGGGAGGGGTTGCTTTTATCATAGAAGCCGGTATTGCCTATGGTGGAGACTCCGGAAGAATGGTAGGGGAACAGAGAAAGGCAGAAATTATGCGTTTTGCTAACCGGGTTCCATTAACCTTTGACCAGGGAAGCTGTGCCATAACCGAAGGTTTAAAGAGTATTGATTGGAAACGATACGGAATTCGTGATATGGATAATGCACCAATAACCATATTTGTAAATATAGTATCTACTCAGGTACCTTATCTCTCAACAGGTAAGCAGAGTGTGGCTCCAGAGCCAGAAATCCTGCACGAAGTCAGACAGACCACCATGAAAATTGCCAGGCAGCTTCAGAAATACTTGAGAGCCAAAAAAGCGGCTAAAGAAGAAGCTCTCCGTGCAAAGGTTTTTGATACTTATGTGCCGGTTATCTTAAAAGAGGCAGCTAACCTGGCTGAAACAGAAGTTCCAGACTACCAACCTGTGTTAGAAAAAGTTACCAGAAGAGCACAAGCAGAACTGCTGGGGGAACCTGTCGATGAAGAATAGAGACCCAAGTTACACTCTGCATATCTTAGTGCAGACTACACGGCAGATCACAAAAACTTTAACTAGATCAATGGGGGCACATGTCGATGAATAATGATGCCAAGTTAGAAGCCAAGTTGAATAGAAAAAATATAGCCATTAACAAACTCAAAAGTCTGGGAGAAACCATAATTGAAGATGTGCACCAGAACAAAGTTCCGGCCTTACGAGTACCTTCTCGAGGTACCTCCAACATTGTTTACGATGATATCAAGCGTCATTACGTTTTAGGGGACCGCTATGGTAAACGATCCCTGGGTAATGTTAAGCAAATCAAGAAAATCGGTCAGATGGTTTACACTGCTAATTTCTGTAAAGATCTGGTGGCCCGTGAAAAGACCGCCACACTCAGGGAGCTTTACTATATCTCAGAAGGATGGGATGTGGACTTCGGAGACCAGCAGGAATCCAACATCGTAGGTGAGGATCTGGAAGTAACTCTGGGGATGACCCGGGAGGACCTTGGTTTAATGCCCGAAGAGGACGGGGCTTCTGTTTATGGAAAAATTACTCTCCAGGAAGGAGACATTGAAATAAATGCTCTGCGAGCAGGAAAGTCTGGTTATACTATATCTCCCACCATTGACGAAGTGGAATTCGTAGATCACGATGTTAAACGGGTTATAGCTGTTGAGACCATGGGGATGTTCCACCGGATGGTGCAGGAAGAAGCCTATAAAAAATTCGACACTTTGATTGTAGGACTCAAAGGACAGGCCGCACGGGCAACCCGAAGGTTCCTTAAACGGGTAAATCAGGAATTAAAACTCCCAGTTTATATCTGTAACGACGGAGACCCATGGGGATTCCACATAGCCATGGTTATCATATCGGGAAGTGCTAAACTGGCCCACGTAAACCATGATTTGGCTACTCCTGATGCCAAGTTCTTGGGAGTTACTGCCAGTGATATTATCAACTACGATTTGCCAACTGATCCCTTAAAGGATATTGATGTTCTACGATTAAAAGAACTAAGCAAAGATCCCCGTTACCAGGACGAAAACTGGCAAATGGAAATCAAAAAGATGCTTAAAATCGGGAAAAAGGCAGAACAGCAGTCCTTCTCTAAGTATGGGCTGGAGTACGTAGTAGATACCTACTTCCCTGAAAAATTGGAACAACTGGAATAAACCCATTCCTTAAAATCAATCTGAGGGCCTTAATATTTTTTAAGGGCCCTTAATTCTTATTTTTTATTTTAAACATACATTTTTAATTTTAATATCCGGGAATAAAACTTAATTCCTTAGAAAAAGCGAATACCAATTTTGAATATTAGGTTAATCTTTTAATTCTATTTAAATTAAGTTTAAATCTCCAATTATGCCTATGCTTGCATTTAAGTGCAAAAATATTATAATAAAATTTATATGAACTGGAGTTAGATATTTTTATAATAATTCTTACTTTAGATTTTACTCAAGATTCTTTTAAAAAAGATTTCAAGGTCTTTTTTACAGGATCTGGTAATTTATGGGAGGTATTTAATGAAATCTGTTGCAGTGAATGGTTATGGTACAATTGGAAAGCGAGTGGCTGATGCGGTTTCTGCCCAGGAAGACATGAAAATTATTGGGGTAAGTAAAACTAAGCCTGATTTTGAAGCCCGCATGGCTGTACAAAAAGGCTATGACTTGTATATCAGTATACCAGAACGTGAGAAGCTTTTTGAACAGGCAGGTATTGAAATTAGTGGTACTGTGGATGAAATGCTGGAAAAAGCAGATATTGTGGTGGACTGTACTCCTGAAGGAATTGGGGCCCGTAATCTGGAAACCTACAAGAAGATGGGGGTTAAAGCTATCTTTCAGGGTGGAGAAAAACACGACAACATTGGATTATCCTTTAATTCATTTGCCAATTATTCGGACTCCTATGGGAAGGATTATGCCCGGGTAGTATCATGTAATACCACAGGGCTCACCCGTACCTTAAAACCCATAGATGATTTATGTGGCATTAAAAAGGTACGAGCAGTAATGGTTAGGCGAGGAGGAGATCCTTCTCAGATTAATAAAGGACCAATCAATGCTGTAGTCCCTAACCCACCAACAGTACCTTCTCACCACGGACCTGACCTTAAAACTGTTATGTATGGTGTGGATATTAATACAGTGGCCTTACTGGTACCTACCACTCTTATGCACCAGCACAACCTCATGGTGGAACTGGAAAACCCGGTAGATGTGGACGAGATTAAGGCCAAACTCAATGAAACTCCCCGTGTATTGCTGGTAAAAGCCAGTGAAGGAATTGGTTCCACTGCAGAAATCATGGAATATGCCAAGGAATTAGGCAGATCCCGAAATGATTTATTTGAAATTCCGGTATGGGAAGAGTCCCTTAATGTGGTTGATGGCGAACTGTACTACATGCAGGCCGTGCACCAGGAATCTGATGTGGTTCCTGAAAATGTAGATGCCATACGTGCTATGCTGGAAATGGAAGAAGATAATAATAAATCCATTGCAAAGACCAATAAAGCTATGGGTATCTTATAATTTAACCTATAATTTAACCCATCATTTCTTTTATTTTTGTTAATTTTTTATAAGCGATTATATATTTAATTTAAGTTCGTAAAAATTCTAAAATTAATTTTAAGACCGAAATAATAACTTAAATAATAAAAAATAGTTATTTTACAAATATTTTCTTGATTTAATATCAATATAATCTTAATCATCATTGAGTGAAAACATGAGTAAAAAAATACTTTTTGGCCCGGCAGGGAATCCTATAGGGTACAAGGGGAAAAGCCCCCAGGTGTGCACTTATATTGCGGAGGAAGGACTGGATGCCTATGAATATCAGGCCACCTATGGCGTTAAAATAGGTGAAGCATCGGCCCGGGAACTGAAAAAGAATTCTGAAGAAAATAAAATACGGGTATCCATGCATGCTCCATATTACATTAATTTATCCTCTCAGGACCCTGCGGTGATTGAAAGATCCATAGAACGTCTGGTGCAATCTGCCCAGGCTGCAGAATGGTTAGGTGCTTATCGGGTTGTTTTCCATCCGGGGTTTTACACCAAATATTCTCCTTCCGAGGCCATGAATGTATGTAAAACAGCTATAGGGGATATTCTGGATAAATTAGATTCTTTAGGCATAAAAAAATTTACATTTGCCCCGGAAACTACGGGAAAAAGGTCTCAACTGGGTAATCTGGAGGAGATTGTTGAATTATGTCAAAGCTTTGACCATTTTGAACCAACCATTGATTTTGCCCATATACATGCCCGTGAACGGGGTAGTATCAAAAATGCTGACGATTATGTCAAAATATTGGACTATCTGGATCATGAATTAGATATAAATATTTTGCACTGTCATTTTACCCGTATTGAATACACCAATGCCGGTGAAAGAAAACACCATACCTTAGATGAGACAGAATACGGTCCTCCAGTCCAACCCCTCATTGAAACATTGATTAATGCGGGTTGGGAATCTACGGTTATCTGTGAAACGCCTCTCATTGACCAGGATGCTCTACGCCTGAAATCTTGTTTTGAAAAGATGCTGTACGGATTTAAGGAATAAATAATTGATGTGTGGGTATAAAATAATTTTATCATTCTAAATTACCCACATATATGCTACGCGCAATCTCACGATCTATGGCCATTTGGGTGTGTTCCATCTGGAAAACATAGGATGGATAAGTTTGAATGATTTTCAGTTTTCTTCCGGGCAAAACACCCATGGCCAGTATTTTATTTAAATTTTCACGCTTTTTTGATTGGATATAAACGATTTGGCCTGATTTTCCTTTTTTTACTTCATTTAATGGTAAAACTGATTTCTCTAAAACTTTTTTCACAGATTCACCACATTTACAGGAAGTGCCATGAGATTTTCCATTCTGGCAGTTACAGGCAGGTATATTCTTCCCATGAGGACACGTCTGGGGATGGGATAAAAGAGTGCATATGCTCTCTTCCATCTTTCCTTCCATTATATGTTCAAAGTTACAGGCTGCCGTTTCCATATCTTCTCCTGTCAGGCCTAAAACATCGTGGAGCAATTTTTCTGCTAACCGGTGCCTTCTAATAACATTTTTAGATTCTTCCCATCCTCTTGGGGTTAGTTTAACTTTTTTGTCCTGAAATTCTATCAGCTTCAGATTTTTTAGCTCTTCAACTGCTTTTTTGTCAGGTAATCCCTCTCCATTAAGGAATAATTCTATTTCAGGGTATAATAATTCTAAATTGCCTTGATTTAGGTCGGAATATTCCATATTATTGTCTTCCAGGAACTCCCATATCTTCCCCAATAATTCCTCTGCAGGTTCACTTATTTTCACTTTTAAACCTCCTCTTTAAGAATTTCATAATCCTTGAACCAATTTCAGGGTCAGGTAAAGTTTCATAGCCGCAATTGGGGCATCTGATTTTTTTACAGCCCGATCCCAAACATCCTTGGCAGATTTCCAAACGCTTAGTTTCATCAAAAACATGTCCACAGAGCGCACATTTCATAAAACAACCCCCCAATTGGTCAATACCCAATTAAGGACAAATCCTATGGTAAATGCAAAGGTAACCACGAAACCCGCTATTAAGAGAGATACTTTCCAGCCTCTCTCCTTGGTCATTACCATGAACTGGGCCACACATGGCATGAAAAGGGTCAGTACTATGGCAGAAACTAATAACTGCACGCCTGTTAAGGCACTCTGGATACCATACAATCCCGCGGCACCATAGTCTCGCCTGAAAAATCCCAAGATGAATGTTTCAGCCGTTTCAACGGGTAGGCCTAGGGCAGTAATTACTGGGGTAACCAGTGCAATCATCAGACTGAGGATTCCAGTCAAGCTTAAAGCCCATAATAGGATACTAATCAGTATGAATAACGGAAATATCTCTTTAAAATACCATATTAGTCTTGTATAAGTTTTTTTCAGCACATGGCTTGCCCGGGGTAATCTTAAAGGTGGAAGTTCCATGTAAAATGTTGGATTCTCACCAGGCAGTAATTTTGCTGCGGTTAGTCCAATTATAATGTATAGTAATAACATAATGGCGACCCAGAGCCATAAAGCAGTAGGATGCCCCGCTAAAACTGCAAATATTACTCCTAATTGGGCAGCGCAGGGTATGGTTAAGGCCAGCAGTATGGTGGATATGGTCCTTTCCCGGGGGTTTCCAGGGTTCGAGTTACCATGGTGGCCATACTTCCACAACCAAGACCCAGTACCATGGGTATAACAGCCCTTCCACTGAGTCCTATTAAATTGAAAACCCGGTTAATTAGCATGGCTAAACGGGGCAGATAGCCACTGTCTTCCATCACAGAAAATACTAGGAAGAAGGTACCTACGATAGGCAGTATAATGGCTGTGGCATATGTAACTCCCAGGGTCCAGATGCCGTATTCTCCTACCAGGAGCTCCTGGATGGGCATATATGGTACGTTGTTAACCACAAAATTGGTGACCAGGGGGTTAATCCATTCCCCAAATATGGTTGATTCTATCAGATCCACCAATTCTCCGGCCCCCCAAACCCCCACAAATTGGTAAAGCCCTAAATAGATTATAACTAAGAGTATAGGTATTCCTGTAATGGGATTTATCATTAACCTGCTCAGTTTATCTCCCCAATTCTTATCTTTTATTTCCTTTTTTTCCATCAGGGGGGATAAAATATCAGTAGCCTCTTTTTGTAACCTCAACTTAACTAAATAATTTAGGGGCTGACTAAAGTGGGATGCAGTTTTCTTTACTACATTCTGTATATCTTCATAATGGTCCACTTCGTCGCTTTTAATTATTTTTTCTACATCCTCGTCTTGTTGTAATAACATTAATGATAATGACCGTTTGGATAGTGAATATTCGCCCTTAATCAAAGAGCTTATTTTTTTAAGTGCAGATTCAATGGTTTCATTATATTTCACTTTAAAACCATCGCCCAAGTAATGATTGTAATCACTTATTTCTTTTTTAAGCTTGTCTAATCCTTTTCCACTAGCTGCTGTGGTGGTGATTACCGGGATCCCCAGTTTTCTTTCTATTTCAGAATGTTCGATTTTTATTCCATGCTTTTCAGCTTCATCCATCATGTTCAAAACCAGTATGACTGGTAGGTTGGCTTCTATTAACTGCAATGTCATGGGAAGCATTCTTTCCAGATTTTTAGCATCAACCACGTGCAGAAGAACATATGATTTTTCCTCAAGGAGTATTAATTTTGATATCCTTTCTTCCTCGGTGATGGAACATAGGGAATACATTCCAGGGGAATCCCAGATTTCAAAGTTTTCTGCACTGATTTTGCACACCCCCCTATCCACAGTTACCGTGGTTCCAGGATAGTTGGACACGGTGACGTAGGCTCCGGTAAGCTGATTAAAGAGCATACTTTTCCCTACATTGGGGGTTCCCATCAAAAAAATTTTTTTGGGGTCCCCTTCTTCATCAACTTTTGATTTTAATTCAGAATAATCCTTAGAATATGCCTGGTGTTCTGATTTTTTTTCAAATCTAAGTATTGATTTGATTTTTTTTATTTCCATCTTTTAACACGTCTTTTTATAATTGATGCGTTTTACAATCCTGAATTTCAAACTTGATAGTTATAGCATCAGGACATCTAATTTAAAATGTTTCTAGGATATCAATCGATAAGTTCCATTAAAAATATTTAGGCACGCCTAAAATTTACTATTGTTAACTTAATTCTCATCATATATAAATTTTTAGGCATGCCTAAATATTTTTTAGTTGAACCTAAACCTATTATTTCTAATTAATTGATAATCCTTAATATTTACTTAAAATGACTTTAAAGGAAAAATAGGGTTTTAATTGGACTTTATCGAATTTATAATAATTTTCAATAAATTTGTCCAAAAGGATATAAGCAGTTAAGTCCAATGATTTATAATAATATATGAAATAAAGATCTTAGAACTTCTTAAGAAATTCCCATGGAATTCTTAAAATTATATTATTTTTAAATAAATTATTCAAATTTACACGGAAGGTGAAGTAGTGAAAATTAATAATATTACATATGATTCACCCCTTAATGAAAAGAAGATTCAATCTAATGTTAATGAGCCCGTAAGGGAAGCAAAAGTAGTGGTATTACAACCGGTGGGTTACCCATTTACCTGTAATCTGGTAGAGACCCCTAAAATAGAGGTTTTCGACAAGGAACTTTTTGAATTATATGCCCGGGATCAGTGGGAAGGTTTCACGGCTAGAGAAGGATCATTCCTTTTTGACCAGAAGTTACTGCCGGATTATGCATTTAAAGTTATTAAAGCTCATCCTGATGAGTCCAAAATCACTCAAAATACTTCAATACTACTCATTGAATTCCAGGAAAAAGAGGAACTCAAAAAAATTGAAACCCATCTTAAAATAGAAGACGTGGTGGGCCAGGAACAGGCCAAAGTGAAATGTAAGATTATAATGAAATATCTGCAGGATCCTGATCATTTCAAAGAGTGGGCTCCCCGTAATGTGCTTTTTTATGGTACGCCTGGTACTGGAAAAACCATGCTGGCCAAAGCATTGTCCAATGAACTCAATGTGCCCCTATATCTCATTAAAGCCACAACCTTAATTGGTGATCATGTAGGGGATGGGGCTCGTCAGATACATGAATTATTTGAAATGGCCTCTAAAACAGCCCCTTCAGTGATATTCATTGATGAAATCGATGCAGTGGGTCTGGATCGGAAATTCCAATCTTTAAGGGGAGATGTTTCCGAGGTAGTTAATGCCCTTTTAACAGAAATGGATGGTATTCAGCAGAATTATGGTGTGGTGACTATTGGGGCTACCAATAACCCGACTCTGCTTGATCACGCTATCCGAAGCCGTTTTGAAGAGGAAATAGAATTTAAAATGCCTGAAGAAAATGAAAGAAGGGAAATGATTCAGAATTATATTGAAACAATGCCTTTGGAAGTGAATTTATCTGCACAGAGACTGGCCCAGCTATCTAAAGGGATGTCCGGAAGAGATATAAAAGAAAAACTTCTAAAAACAGCTCTCCATAAGGCAATATCTGATGATAAAGATGTTTTAGATATGGAAGACATTGATTATGCTCTGAAAAATCATGAAAAAGAGAAAAACGAGCCTAAACACATGTTTGCATGAACATGAATCTGGATTAATGATTGATGATTTTATCTAACATTAATGTCTAAATTAAAATCATTAGTCCTTTTAATTCTATTTTAGCAATTAAGTGATTTCATGAATCTTAAAGAAATATTTTTAGATGCCAGTAAATATGCCGCGTCAGACTGGACTAAATTTCTTTTTCTGGGTCTTTTATTCATTATCACTGACTTGATTGACCGCGGTACATCGGATGGATTACTTGAGGGATTTTTGTCTCTGGAAATAATTTTAATCCTACTTATTTTATGGCTTATATTACTATTGGTGGTGGCAGGTTATATCTTCCGAATTATAGAGGATTCGATAGATGGGCTTGATCAATTACCTTCCTTTAAGAATATCAAACAATTATTTGCACACGGCCTTAAAGAATCCGGGGTGCTGGCCATGTATCTTGCAGTTCCTTCCATCTTATTCTATTTATTCACGGGCTTAGATACTGATCTATTAAACCCTGATTTTCATGTGACCATGCCTATTTTGTTTAGGGTAGTGTCTCTAACTTTAGGAGCAACCATATTCATATTATTGCAGGGTGCGATTTTGAATATGGCCCATCACCATGGGAGGTTCATATCAGCTTTCCACTTTCGGGAGATAGCCCTGAGAATAAAAAGGGTGGGTATTTCCCGCTTTATTGTGGTGTGTATACTAACTGGAATCATAATAATGATATTAGAGCCCTTTGTAAGGGATGATCTGGCTCATTCACTGGATTATGTCGGTGGAACCATTATAGAATTCACTTTAGTCCCTTATCTGGCTATTCTAACCAGTAGATTTTTGGGAATTATGGATAGGTAGATTTCTATAAAATTTAAATTTTTAATTAATGATCTTTTCAATCTAATCATGCACTCTTAGATTAATTTTATAAATTTTATAATTATTATTAATCTAATTGATTGAGTATTAATTTGAAAAATCATAAGTTAATTATAAAAATCTGAAAATACTTTTCATGAAAAATTAGCACTATCTAATTAGGATATGATGTCAAATTTAGATAAGCATAAAAAATCAGGTTTTTCTTTCAAATAGGAGTCTGCATGCTTCAAGGGTAACTTCATCATCATTTTCAGCGGCTTCTTTAATATTTATAACAATATCATGGAATATTTTGTCTACAACTGATTTTGTGAGGGTTTCAACCACAGATTCTTTCCCATTAAGATCTCCTAACATATTCAATGCTTTTCTGGTCTCTTTCTGGCGTATGATTTCCATTTCTCTACGTATATCTGAGATTAAAGGCTTTATTTTCAGATGTTTCAGGGAAGTTTGCAACAGGGCCAGTTCTTCTTCCACAATTTTTTCAGCGGCTTGCGCCTCTTTTTGCCGCATATCATAATTTTTATCAGCTATACCTCTTAGATCATCAATATTAAAGAGTTTTACACCTAAATCTGCTACTCTTTCCTCAATATCACGTGGATTGGCTATATCCACCATAACCAGGGAACTTCTTCTTTCCTGAGGAACTGCTTCTTTAATTTTATCATAGGTTAAAATAGCATGTGGAGCACCGGTGGCACTTATAATGACATCTGCATCGGACATAGCTTCTTTCAACCGATCAAAATGAATGGCATACCCTCCCAATTCATGGGCCAAGCAAACCGCCCTATCATAAGTTCTATTAGCTACTACAATGGCTTTTAAGTGTTTTTCAGCCAGTGCTTTGGCCACCAGAGTCCCCATCTTCCCGGCACCAATGATCAATACTTTTTTGCATTTTAAATCACCGTGCACTGTTTCTGCTAAATCAACCGCTGCAGAACCAATGGAAACGGAACCCCGGTTAATATTGGTTTTTTTACGCACACTTTGCCCTACATGTATGGCCTTGGTAAAAATAGTATTTAAAATAATTCCCGAACAACCTTCTTTGTTGCCCCGTTTCTGAGCATCTTTTATCTGACCCAGTATCTGGTCTTCACCTATAATCATGGATTCCAAGCCAGAAGCCAGCCTTAAAAGATGTTTCATAGCTTTGTCATCTGTTTCAAATACCAGATCATCACCAAATCCATTGCAGATTATGGAATTTCGGGCGGCTTCTTCCAGAACCACATAGTATTCCGCACGATTACATGTTTTAATAGAAACATATTCTTGAACTGCATACTCTTCATTCAATTTTTGGAAAATCAGGTCTAAGGTACCTGCTGAATTTTCCATAGTAGTGATGTCGGCAGTTTTGTGGTCCACTCTTATATTTAGAATCAGGAAGATCCCTCCCTTTTCTGGAGAATACTCATTGAAAATTTTAACTAAGATTATTTTGTTGTTATATTTAATGAATATTTATTAATAATTATTATTGATATTCAGGATAGTATTATTATTGTTGTGTGGGGTGGTGCATTTTTTGGTTTTAATCTTGTTTCATTTTTAATATTTAAGAACCAATATCTTTTAGATACGATTTAACATACTCTTTAGCACCATCTAAATCTCCATTTTCCAGGAATCTGTCTATTTGGGGGTCATTAAAAATCTGATAGAGATAGTCTCTTCTTTGTTTCTGGTCTGAACTTAATTCTTTAAGTAAATATCGGGTATAATCTTGTAGTTCTATATGTAGGATATCTTTTTCATCAATAATGGACTGAATTTTTTTTCTAAGGGAACGGGCCATCAGGGGACTTTTTCCACCGGTAAAAATGGAAATTTGGATATCTCCAATGAAAAAACTGGTGGGAACAATCACATCTCCCTCAAAAGGATGGTCTGCACGATTTAAAAGTTTTTTAGAAAATTCAGAATTATTTTTAGCTAAAAATGCCACTTTTTCATTAAGTTGCTGGTCGCCACTGGCAATCACCACCAGATCAGACCAGCTTATCCATTTTTCTATTTCTGCAACCGGTTTTGTTCTGGCTCCTAAATTTATAAGTTCTTGAGAAACAGTTCCGCCGGTAATAATTACCTCAGCACCAGCACCCAAGAAGGTTAGGGCCCTCCTTTCTCCTACTTCTCCTGCTCCAATAATAAGGACTTTTCTTTGGTCCATTTTCAGAAAAAGAGGAGTCCAACCCATATTGTCGCCTAATATTTTTTTAAAGAGGTTCGTATTATATTGTTAAGAATATGTTATTTATTCCATATTTTTCATTCTAAGAACTTTCATGGCGGTTCTTAAATCATTACCACATTGTTGCAATACTTTTAATGCTTCATCAGTGGATATTTTAAAAGTATCTGCTAATGCATTAACACTTTTTTCATCAAAGAATTCGGATTTACCAACTAGTTCTTCTGATAACTGTTTTTTGAGCTCCATGTATTCATCAGGGCTCATTTCAATTCTTCTCATTACCATATCTCTAAGAGGGCAGGGTTTAGAAGGCTTGCAACACCAGACCAGTGATCCAAAACAGGTTCCTTCTCCTTGGCCAAGTCTGGTTTTTTTACCAAATTCCTCTTTTTTTTCCATATAATCTTGAGCAGTAAGACCAGCATCCTCTAAAGCATGTAAAACAGGACATGGTTTTATCGGTGGACAGCAAAAACTTAATGCTCTTTTATCTCCACCTCTACATACGTGTGATGGTGCATCATCCCATACCATGTTAATAATCCTCCATGAATTTTTAATAATTAATTGTTGTTAGCTTCAATTTTTTAATTTTAATTATTCAAATATGTTATATTATTTATATCAACCATCTAAATTATCAATTTAATAAAAAGAGAGTATTCTCTCCTAATTTAAAAATAGGAATAAATAAAGAGTTATTCCTCCTTAAGCATCTTCTCTTTTTCGTGAGGAGTTAACTCTTCTACAATATCCTTGGGATTACCTGTTTTGAGTATTTTTCCCCCTCTCATTAAGGCCGCTTTATCACATACATCTAAAACGAAATCCATATCGTGGGATATGATAAGGAATGTTTGATTTAATTCTTCCCGGGCTTTCATAATAGAATCTGTTACCTGAACTCTGGTTATAGGATCCATAGTACCTGTAGGCTCATCTAAAATGATTATATTGGGTTCTTTGATAAGTACCTGGGCTAAAGCCACCCGGTGCCTTTCCCCACCACTAAGCTCGTCGGGGTTTTTATTTAAAATGGTCATGGCATATTCTTCGTCGAATCCCACAGCTTTTAAAACATATGCTGCTTTCATTTTCGCGAACTCTGCTGGTAATTCCAGACTTATGGCTTCAGTGAGGTTCCCCAGAACATTGCGGTGAGGATAAAGGCTGTACTCCTGGTGAAGAATCCCCAAATAAGGCATAACCCTTCCTCTTCCCAATGGTCCTTTTTGGGTCATATCAATCCAGGTATCTCCCAGTCTAACTGATATTTCACCACTGCTGGGATCTGTTAATCCAAATAAAATTCTAGATAAAGTTGTTTTCCCGGCCCCGCTTAAACCTACTACTCCAAATATCTCTCCTTCATCTACAGTGAGGTCAATTCCATCCACAGCTTTAACCACTCCTCTTTCAATGGAGTAATAGTGCTTTTTAACTTCTTTCATTTCAATGATAGGGCCACCAGTTTTAAATTCTTCTACTTTTTCAGGTAGGGGTACCTGGGCCATGAAATTAGCAACTACTTCCTGAGGATCTCCTTCTTCTATGATCTGACCTTTTTCCAGCCATATTACATGGTCTGAGAGTTTTCTCATAACTTCTGGCCAGTGGGAAGTGATTACCATGGTTACCCCTTCTTCTTTTACACCTTCTACCAGGGCCTGGTGAATTAATTCAGCGGTGTTTGGGTC
This sequence comes from Methanobacteriaceae archaeon UBA587, assembly GCA_002504725.1. Taxonomy (GTDB): domain Archaea; phylum Methanobacteriota; class Methanobacteria; order Methanobacteriales; family Methanobacteriaceae; genus UBA587. The sequence continues at coordinate 236,372 of DATN01000007.1, forward strand.
CAGAGTACCGGTAGGTTCATCGGCTAAGAATAGCATGGGATTCTTGGCCAGTTGTCGGGCCAGAACCACTCTCTGTTTTTCTCCACCACTTAAATCACGGGCAATATGGGTTATACGGTGACTCATCTGAGTCATTTCTAAAAGTTCAATGGCCCGATAAGCACTTTCCTCATACTCCATATCCGTCATAGATTTAATAACATTGTCTATAACCGTGTCGTCCTCGTAAAGGGCGAAAGTACGTTGTAGCATGATAGAAACTCTTCTTTTTATGCCCGCAAAAACTTTACGGTCACAGTCCCAGAAGTCTACACTTTCTGCTTCCAGATTACCTCCACAGGAACATGGTTTACCTGCAAATGACGGGGCTTCCACCCGGAAACATTCATGACAAAGAGCTACATTATAAATAATCTTACCTTGATCCGGTTTGTAATCCTTCATTCCCCGGAGCATATTAATTAAAACGGATTTTCCGGATCCGCTTCTACCAAGAATACCTAAAACACTACCCTCATTTATAGTTATATTCAGGTTTTTTAAAACATCCACGCCATTGAATGTTTTTGTGACGTTTTCCAGTACTATAAAAGACATGCGACCACCTTTGAATGAATCGTAATAATTATATTCTTATTTAACTCATGAAAACTTGAGTAAATAATATTTAATAATGATATCTATTAAAAGTTTGGCTATTATCTTGACTATTTGCTTAAGTGATTAAGTTCAAGATTGATACAGATATTCATGTATTTATATGTTTTTAAATTTTTGACAGATCAAAACGGAGTTTACCAGTTATAGCTGCCCGGGCTATGGATATACCATTAGCACCAGCTTCCAACATTTTCTTTCCAGATTCAACGTCTTTAATGGAATTGTTTCCAATTAAAAACGTGTCAATGCTTTGACTTATTTTTTTAATTACATCTAGATCTGCTTCATCAAATCCGGGTTTCATGGCATCCACATGGATAAAATCACACCCGGTATCCTGAATGATATGGGCAATTTCTATTTCGTCCACGCCATCCACATTTGCTCTGATTTTGATGGAAACTTGGGCTTCTGATTTATTCACCACTTCCCTGGTGAAATCCTCCAGAAATTCACTATCCTGAAGAAGTCCCTGTCCACAACCAATAGTAGTGAGCTCCTTCTGACGACAGTGAGCATTTATCTCCACCACATCCACGTTGCTGATTTGAGAAATATGAATAATTGGATCGGGATTCAGGGATCTTAGATTTACCGAAACCTTAATTTCATTATCATATTCTCTAGCCCTGGTTTTTATCAAATGGCTTTCTTTTTCTATCTGGGGGAATAAATTTTCCAGTGATATATCAAATTCTGGCCTTCCCCGGGATAATATTTCTTTACCTGCTTTGATGCTGGCTTTATCAGCGTTATATCCTCCTAAGGTTACCATGTCAAAGCCGCAGGGGATTAAATTAGAACAAAATTTTCCATTTGTAATTCCGGCCATGGGAGCAAGTACTTTGATGATTACCACCTTAATTATATAATTGATTATATAATTGATTTAATGTTAATGAATCAATCTCAAAATAATTTAAAATTGAAAAATCATTCAAATTTAATATAGTATTTCTCTAAATTAGTAAAAAGAATTGTTTTAGTAATCATAGTAGAGTATTCTAATAAAATAAATCAATGCTTAAGCTTCATGAAACAATTTAAAATTAGTTAATGGGTGAAAGAATATTTACTCTTTCATCACGTGAACTAAATCATAGGTAAATCCGCCTCTTATTTCTTCTAATGCAAGATCTGCCAGATTAGCAGCCTTTTCAGCACTCGGAGCTTTTCCTACACCTGCTTTAAGCGCCACATTAATTTCCTCTTCTATTTCTTCTATGATTTTCAGGATGCCTTCTGGTTCCAGTCCATTACAGGGTGACATGAAGTTGTCACCACCAATGAAAAAGAGTAGAGATCCTTTTTCAATCAATTTCTTCATCAAAAAGTGCTGAACTCGATTAACAATAAAAGAAGTATCATAAGCAGGGATAATATCCGTTAATGATTCGGTGATGCCATTGATATCTATGTGGGCAATCTGGACAAAGCTGTCCTCTTTATTTACCATACCGTCTATGGCCAGAATTTCCTTTCGTTCTTCGGATTGGGCTCCACCATAGTCCTGCAGGGCCTTAGTAGCATTTCGCTGTGCATCGTAAGGTGTTTCAGCGGCACCCACACCCATACTAATGGTTATAGGGTAACGGTTATTGATGGATCTTTGGATCCGGAGATGATCTTCTACATCTAAATTGTTGGAGATAGCAAGCATATTGTCAAAGCGGGTAAAGAAAACCAGCCCTTGCTTTGCGGCGAACTGTCTTTGTAAGTCAGCGTAAAGCTCTGCTTGTAAGATCTGTAGATCTGCTTCCGCCCTGGGAGTAGGAGTTACCGTCCAGGGACCATAATTGTCAATCTGAATTAAAGTCATTTGAATCATACTATTTCACCCAAAACTATTCTGGCTAATGCCACTTTATCACCGATGTTACCCATCTTGGTGTTTGTTACCATTACATCAGTTATTAGTTTTTCTATTTTTCCTTTAAATTGTGAATCTTCACTATCTATAATAAATGTATCTAAAAATTCCTCGTACATGGAACTCACACCAAATGATGAAACATCAAAACCTTTAGCCTGCATGAATTTCCCGGCGGGACCACTAACTGGTTGTTTTCCTATTATGGGAGATACTGCCACAACATTCGTATCTTTAAGGGCTTTCAGCACACCATCCATGGTAATAATTGGTCCAATGGATGTTATGGGATTGGATGGTCCAATAATCACCATTTCAGAGCCTTCAATTGCTTCAATAACTCCGGGTGCTGGTGTAACCTTATGGTAAACCACGTCCTGTACAGAAGGTTCTGCTTTTTCTTCTATTAAAAACTGGTGAAAACTCATCTCTCCATGGGGAGTAATGATCTTAATGTGTGACTGTTCATCACTCATGGGTATGATGGCCGATTTTATCCCCATTTTTTTTCTTTGGATGTCTACTGCTTTAGAAAGGGGATATTTTTGCATTAGTTGCGTCTTCTGGATTTTCAAGGCCCGGTCCTGGTCTCCTATTCTTAGAAGTTCACCACAACCCAGATCATTTAATTTTTCATGGGTAATGAAAGTATCATCTTGAATACCATACCAGGTTTCCTCATTAATCACATCGGCCATGGTGTAAATAACGGTGTCTATGTCAGGAGCAACATATAGGCCTGAAAAATAGTCGTTTTCCACAGTATTCACAATGATATTCAGTTGGGAGGGATCTCTAATTTTTTTGATACCCTGTATTAACTTTGGTGTTCCGGTTCCACCAGATAGTATTGTAATCATATTAAACTCCTTATTAAAATTGATTAATAATTTGATAGTTAATAGTACTAACTGATGAATCCTCTAAGCACAATACCCATCAAGATTTATTTTCAATTATTTATTTCTCAGTTTAAATATACCTTTTAACTATACCTTTTAATATACGATTTAACGGAATGCATCGAATTTCTTAGGACGAATTAATGATTTTGCCCCGGTTTCAGTATCTCTTAAATCAGCAAAACTGGGATAACCCCTGATTATAACCACAGGAATTCCTTCATTAGCCTGACCCATCAATAAAGATGCGGCTGCAGATAATTCATCGGCAACTGCAATCTGGGTGGTCTGCAGTTCTCTTCCATATAAATCTTCTTCCCCTTGACGGTTCCACAATGATCTAATGCCTGATGCTCCAATGGCTACTCCTACAGCACCTTCTCTGAAGGGTCGTCCCTGGGTATCGGATATTACAATGGCTACCTGTTTCCCGGTAAGTGATTCAATTTTCTCTCTTATTAAATTAGCACTAGCATCGGGATCCCGGGGCATGGGAGTGGCTAACCCCTCATCCACATTAGATTCATCTATCCCTGCATTAGCACATATAAACCCGTGATTGGTTTCCGATACTATGAAATCGGGTCCCACCCGTACAATATCTTGTGATTCCTGGAGGATGGCTTCCACTAGTTGGGGATCTTTTCCTGTCTTCTGGGCAAGTTCAAGAGCTTCATTGCTGGCTTGCATGGAACCTAAGTCAATGTAATTGCCCTCCGATTTGGATATAACTGTTTCTGCAATGACTAAAATGTCACCATTTTCCAGTTCCACTTCTTGTAATTGGGCGGCATCTAAAATTAACCTGGACAAATCATCTTCTTTACTTATCAATGGAATTTCGGTAAGTCCTATTAACTGTATTTGCATGGAAACACCACTTTATTCAAAAAAATAATGGTTCTTTATTCTGTTTAATAGTATGGCTGTTTAATGTAAGATAATAAGAGAGATCTGAGTTTTCATGATTAAAACTATGCTGAATTAAAACCGTAAATAATCTTGGAAGAATAGTTGGGATAATAATCTGATCTTTTATTATTATTTTTTATCCCGATTCTTATACTATTTTTATCATACTATTCTTATCCTATTTTTTTATTAATCTTATATGCCCTTACTATCAATAATTGATTAAATTCATGCTATTATTAAATGAAGTTTATAATGTGGTTATTTCCCATTTATCTCCGGCAAATGCTGCTGCAGAGGTCACGGGATTGGTAAATTCCTTGAATGCACCCTGATCCATAATGAATTGGGCGGCTTCCTGGGAGTCCTTAGCAGGGAAATCTACTTTTCGAGGCGCATCATGCTCATAAACAGAAATGTAATAAGCTTCCCCGACAGGAATCTTTTCCACGATAAGTTTTTCATGGGTTATTATACCTATGTAAGCTTCTCCTTCTTTAGTAACTGCTCCAGCTATACGGGGGGTGTTGTAATCGTCTTTTTCATAATCCATTGCCAGGAGGGACAGGGCAATAGCATCCCTGATATTCATTCCCACCGCAATTTTATCAGCTATAACGTCGGTGTGGGAACCATTAGAGACTACTGCCACATCATCCACTATTTTTATACAATTATAAGCTATGTAGGGACTTTCAAAGATATCCTTTTCATGACCCTCTTTAGGTATGATGGCTGCGCTGTCTTCAAATGATTTAGCCATTCTATTAGGGAAAGATCGGCTTGAAACACGGTATGCTACAAAAGAACCCTTATCATTAGTTCCTACAGATAAAATTCTACCCAAATACATTTTTTCACCTTCATGAATGAATTATAATCTACAATCTATACTTCAAATCAATACATTATTCTAATCATACACCATCTAATTAACAAAGTCCATAGTTTTTTAGAATAACTATTTGATTATGATTAATCAGTAATCCCGCACTCTAACTGGGTGACTGCACAGCTTTTTCAACAGGCAGGTCTGGGGGCGTGGTAATCACGATAAGCCCATCTTTAGGTTTAATAATAATCTCTCCTTCGTCAATTACCCTGGTGTGGACAGCAATGGAACTATCCCTGATGAGACTGGACATGTCCACCCCATTAACTGTAACTTTGGTAAGTCCGGCAACCGGTATGAGATAATATTCTGAAGGCCCGGCACTTTCATTTACCTGTGGTTTACCTGAGTTGGAACTGGAAACATCCGCTGCCTGAAAACTGCTGGTTACAATTACAAAAATTAGTATGGTAAATAGGATGTCAATAAAAGGCACCATATTGAAACGTGGATTATTATCCTTTAGCCTTTTTCGATACTTGTCAATATCCAGAGCCATATTAAACCTCTTATTATTTCTTATTTAATTAAAATAACTTCATGTTGAATAAATAATTCAGAGAAACTGTATTATTGTTTTAATTTACTCTCCACGATCTCTGCACTGGTGTTACATTTCTCTAGGATAATATTGTTGATACTTTTCTCCAGCATACTTGGTTTAAAGGCCACCCATATATTGGCATTTGCTTCTTTTATCCCTTTAACATTCACTATACCACTGGATTCCCGAAGAGCTTCCATGGCACTTTCTAAGTCAGAGTCCACATAAATCTTCATGGTGGCATAACCCCAGTTAGTCATTTTTTTGGCTAACTCGATTTTATCCATTTCTTTATCTATACGGACCATTATGTGGGAATAAAATGGTAACAATATGATGGCCACTGCCAGACCAGCAATGGTGGTGATTAAAGCAAAATAAATCCCCTCTGCCATGGCGGTGGAACTGCTACTCATTCCCATGGCTTTGAATGTATACCAAATACCAATTACCGTACCTATTAATCCCAGAAGAGGAGCTACTTCAATTATGGTTTTTAACATGTCCAGTCCTTTGGTCATGTTACTCATCTCCACAATTAAAACCCTTTCCATGGCGTCTTCCACTTCGGTTTTATTACGGTATCCAATTTTCAGGGCTTCGGAAATGATCTTAGAAACAGGGTTCTGGTATTGGGTAATAGATCGCAGCGCCTCTAAGGATCCTCCCCTTTCCATGGCTTCATTTACGGTGTTAATAATTTGGGGAGTGCTTACCTTGGAAATTTTCCGCAGATAATGTATTTTTTCCAGGGAAGTGATCAGACCATAAATTCCGATTATGGCTATAATATAAGTTATAACTCCCCCATATTTGAACATCTCTAAAATTGGCCCGAAAGCACTACTAAAGAAATCGAGTATCATGTTATCCTCTTAAATACATTTGATAATTATATAAACTATATTCGGATATTTGATTATTGTATTAATTAAATTATGCTTCTTATTAATTATTTAGTTAATGCACAGAAAACTATTCTAATTCAGAACTATGCCTGAACTAAGACTTGCTTTAACTAGGATTTTTGTTCATATGTAACTTAACTAAACTATGCTAATATCTGAATTAATATAGTATAATGGGTTATATATTTGCTACCCTAAATTTTATTCCCGGGATATTATTGCTCTTTTTCATTAATTCAACTAAAAAATGATTAAATATGATTTTTAGTTATAATGTACTCAGATTATTATATAATAATCTCATCAGGTAATTGGATTATCTGATTAATCTCTTTCTTTCATTTTTTGCACAGTGGCCCAGGAGCGTCTCACAAATTCAGGTAGATCATCGTAGTCAAATTTTTCCAAAAAAGTCCGTGTGCGTGGGTCGCTGGGATATCCTGATCCTATTCCCCCCATTTTTTTGTATTTACGGCCTAATTTTTCGATTTCAATATCCCTCTCCACTTTAGCCACAATAGATGCTGCTGCAACGGGAATGTATTTATCATCTGCTTTGTGCTCGGCTTTAATGGGTATCCCGCTGCCTATGGTTTCACTTATCTGGCTACTCAGGCGTTCCGGATCCACATCCACAGAATCAATCAGGACCTCGTCGGGTTGCGCCAGATTGATAATTTTGATCATGGCTATTTTTTCGATTTCATTTAAATTGACACCTTTAGCCCGTAGATTATCAATGTCCTGGGCAGTAATTTTTACCACATGACATTCTGCGATTTTCTGAATTTTCCGGGACAGTACATTTCTTCGTTGGGGAGTCAGTCGTTTAGAATCTTTAATACCCATGCGTTCCAGGATAACAATCTTGTCCTGGGGAACCATGGCGCCACAAACCACTAAAGGACCCAGTACCGGGCCGCGCCCAGCTTCATCTATTCCAAGTATTTTCATTTTTAATCCTAATCCTTTGCTATAAATAATTATGAAATGAATTAATGGGTTATAATTCTTTTTCTGGTTAAGTATTAGTTTATAATGTTAAAAAACTTAGCAAGTAAATAATAATAATAATAATAATAATAATAAATACAAAAACCCGGTAAAAATTAAAATCGAAATAAAATAAGAATAATAAAAATAATAAAAATAGGATAAAATTAAATTTTTATAAAAAAATTTAATATTATTTCATGGCTTTAAGCCTTACTTCTGGCTCTAAAGCTCGAGGTTCTGCAGCAACAATTGCCGCTCCTTTAGCAACCACAGTCATAGGATCGTCAGAAATCTCTACAGGAATACCCACTTCTTCGTAGATTCTTTCTTTAAGACCTCTTAGCTGGGAAGTTCCACCTACAACAACTGTTTTGTGATAAACTCCAGAAATCAGTTCAGGGGATAATCTTTCCAATACAACAGCTAAGGCTTCTACTATTTTAACCACTATTGGTTCAGCAGCATTAGCTACCATCTGGGAATCGATTTCCACTTCTTTGGGTTTGTTGGTATTCATACACTTTCCAATGACGGTAGTTTTTTCGATTTCCATATCCACATTGGAATTAACCATTCCCACATTGATTTTAGCTTTTTCTGCTTCGTGAATACCAATCTCCACTTCATATTTCTGTTTTACCTGGTCCACGATGTTGTCGTCGATGTCATCTCCACCGAATCTGATGGTCTGGATGTCGGTGATTCCTCCCAGGGATATGACTACTAAATCACTGGATCCAGCACCAATATCTATTACCATGGTACCTGAAGCCTCAGCTATTGGTAAACCGGCACCTATGGCTGCAGCAAGTCCTTCGCTGATTACCAGAACATAGCTGGCGCCTGCTTTTCGTCCAATTTCTTCCACAGCGTTTCTTTCTACTTCTGAGGCGTCACCAGGAATTCCAATAACAATACGGTCAATACCGGCGGTTTCATCTGCAGAACCCATTTCTATGGCATAAACCAGAAGTGCCTCGGCCTGAGCCACACTTTCGATTACTCCTTTTCGAAGAGGTCTTACGGCAATGATATCTTCTGGGGTTCGGCCCAGCATGGCTTTGGCGTCTTCCCCTACAGCCAGCACATAAGATGGATCATCTTTTTTAACTGCTACCACCGATGGAATCTTGAATAGATCAAATTTATCTCCAGATGGCTTAGCAACAACAGTATTTAAGGTACCTAAATCAATACCTAGGGTATTAGTGAGTCCTTTTTTCTTTTCTTCTTTTTGAACATCATTCTTCTTTCCAAATCCAAACATATTATTCCTCCTTTAAAATTTCCTTAAACTCTACCACGAAAACATTGTTATCTTTAGCTACTTTTTTGATTTTTGCAGCATCCTGTTCTTCAGTTGATATGAGAATCGTCGAAAGAACCACATCCGTCATTTTGAATAGGGGATTCACAATATCTCTTATTATTTGAGGTAATTTATTAGTTAGATAAACGTCAGTTTCTATAAAGCCAGTTGTTTTGTCTTCTAATATGAATGAAAATTTAATATTGGCTTTTTCAGCGTCCCCAGTGAATTTCTTTATGGTGTCGTCAGGAGCTACCAGTAAAACTAAGTTAGGCTCGTTATTGACATAATAGGGGGCTATTTTGAGGTAAGCACCACCATTCTCCTTGCAGATTAAACTTAAATCTCTTACCTTATCGTTTTCACCATATATCATGATAAAATCAAATTTTTTCTGGACAAAAGATTCTTTTAAGTTTACGTGTTCTCGAAACAGTATTTCAACACGATCCTTGGAAGAAATAGCAGCATATGCTACATTATTGACCATTTCTTCATTACCTGCAATAACACACCATATTTTATCCGAACTTTGGGCGGTAGAAACCTGCGCCGCCTTTCTGAGAACCTTTATTTTACTTTCTATCATTTAATATCACTTCTCATGTTCAGGTAATTGGATCAATTTTAATAATTATACTAGATACACATAATAATTCATAATTGAATAATTGGCGTTGCTATTAGGATTCCCTATTAACCATATATTATAGGAAGTTCTCTAAATGCAGTTGCTATGAACCATTAGGTCATAGTTATTTATGCTGAGTTACTATTCAGTTCAGGGTTTATATATACTTTCATATTAATTAAGAATCCTTTGCTAAATTTCTAAATAAAACTAATAAACTGAATTTTAATTTAGTTAGAATAATCTGTAAATATTTATATTTAATAAATTTAATCTTAATCTAATCTTTAATGTAAAAAGTTAATCTAAAAATTCAATTAATACTTGTTACTATAAATATAGATTAAAACATTAAAAAAATAAATCAGGAATTTTTAATCTTGATTTTACCATTTCTAATTATTTTGAATTTTTAATAATCGGTGTGTACATACATGTTTGTAAAAGGAACATTTAAAAAGGCCAGCATATTAATTACCCTATCTGTAATGCCTTTTTTACTGGGTTATGTATATATAAGTTTTTTACTGTTTTCAGCAATTGTATTTATCATGCAATTTTTCAGGGATCCCCAGAGAAAGACACCTACTCAAGAAGGGGTGGTGGTGGCACCGGCAGATGGTAGGATACTAAAAGGTAAAATTGATTGTATTGAAGAGGTTGATTCCACGCAATATATTATAGATGAAATATTGGGGCCGGGTGAAAAAGGAATCCGCATCAGTACTTTCATGTCACCCTTTGATGTACATGTTAATCGGGCACCACTATCAGGGAAAGTAGTAAAAACAAAATATTATCCGGGAAAGTTTAAACTGGCCTGGAAGAAAATGATTACTGAAAATGAAAGAAATTTAATTGTTATTGATACTCCCTATGGTAAAGTAGCGGTTATTCAGATTGCCGGTTTTGTAGCCCGTAGAATTGTGCAGTATGTAACAGTTGGCGATGAAGTAAAGATTAGTAGCCGGTTGGGAATGATAAAATTTGGGTCTCGAGTGGATCTAATAATTCCTAAAGAAAACTTTGAGGTCATGGTTAAAGTGGGGGGAAGGCCTAAAGCCGGTGAAACGGTAATGGCTAAGTTGAAGCCTGTTTAAATAAATTTATCTCCTTATTATTCCACCAGAATCGAGATTCCGGTTCTAATAGAAGCATATTCTCAATAATTCTATTGCATAATTACAATTCAATACTCATGAGAATACTTTTTTTCATGAAATTATTGTCTAAAAATAATTAATTTTAATAGGTCTTTAATTTAATATAAATCTTGAATGGGAGTGTTTTATATGAAATGATTTGTTAAAATTTAATAAATTACCAATAAATTGTATAAACATTCATTTTTAAATAATATTAATAAAATTCATATCCATAAAAAGAATCAAGTGTAAAACAAAGAATTTAACTTTAAAAATGGATATAATTAGGGATTAAATACATGGGGCGTCAAAATGAGTATAATTAATTATTCTATGAGAGATTTTGTTTCTCTTCCTGATTTTGTTTCTCTTGCAAATGCTTCATTTGGATTTTTAGCTATAATAATGGCTTTAAATGGTGAACTAGTAATTTCTGCTCAGTTTATGCTCCTGGCAGTCATTTTTGATTCACTTGATGGTTGGGTAGCTCGCAAGATAAATAGAGATGATAAGTTAGGGTTTGGAAAAAATATTGATTCATTATGTGATGTAATATCCTTTGGTGTTGCGCCGGGAATCTTTTTGTATTCGGCCACTTTATCACCAGATATACGATACATTAATATATTAGTAAGTCTCTTAATAGTATTATGTGGTATACTGAGGCTCTCTCGGTTCAATGTGATTTCAGATATTGGAACATACCAAGATAAATTTGTGGGACTGCCCATACCAGCAACTGCTGTGGTGTTGTCATCATTTTATCTTAGCGGCCTCTTCACATGGGGTATTGGATTATTTATCATGGTGGTTGTATCACTATTGATGATAAGTACCATTGAATATCCCAAGTTTAAAGGGGCAAAAACCTCAGGTATAATTTTAATCCTTATACTGGGAGTTTGTCTACCTCAGAACCTTCAAATAACTATGATGAATATTCCTGCAGTGTTATTATTCATCTTTAGTATAATTTATGTAATAATTATGCCTTTAATGGCCTTATTCAAAAATCTAAAAAGTGGTCCACATGTTAGATAAATTGAAAGGTAGTGCGAAGAACAATAAAGATACTCCTCCAGATCTGAGGAAAAACGACGACAAAGAGTCGTCGGACGTGGGAGGCAAAATCAAAGATCTGGTAGGTAAGATGTCTGGAAATAAGGGTAATGATAAGGTTGCACCTTCTGGTTCGGATAAACCCGATAAAAAGATGCCAAGACCTATGCCTAAACCCCGAATTAAACCAAAAGCCCCACCTAAAACGAAACCCACCGAAACTAAACCTCGTTTAAGGACAAGCCCCCCACCTAAGAAGCCTCGTGGTGGTGGTGGTTTTGGTAGGAAAATACCCGAAGACGATCAGAGAACCATAATCGGAGCTGCGGTTATTGGTATAGTCCTGATTTTAGTATTCTCGTTAGGTTACTATTTTATAATATACGCTCCTTATCAGGAGACTCTGAATAGTGCCAAAGCCACTAAACTGGCTGAAGTCGATGCTTACTTTAAAGGTCCCTTAGCGGTTGATCCACAGAGGGAGAGTATTCTGGCTAGAATCAATAGTGGAGCAACTCCTGAAGAAGTCCTGGCAGTAGATGTGCTGGGACCTGCCACCAAGTCTTGGCGAACTTATCAACAGACGCAGATTGAGACCAAGAAAGATCCGTTTAATCGGATAATGGTGGTTTATTCCACAGATCAGACTAATGCTAGTGATGTAGCCAACCAGAAAAATGTCATGATGAAAGTAGATGATGCCCAAAAATTCGTAGCACAGAATGATGCATCAGTCCTGGCCAATATGGAGATTCAGACTCCGGATACTGTTGCGGTTCCTATAATTGTCTCCAGATTACAAGCGGCTGGTGGTCTGATTAGTGTAGGTAACATGGTTGACGTGTACTTAAATGCTGCTCCTGAATCAACCAATGCATCTAATAATACCACTACGACAGAGTCTTCTAATACTCCTAAAATCAGTGGAGCGACTGTTCTGGCTATATTGAGGGCAAAAGATAGTGGTACCATAACTGCGGATATCAGAAACACACAAACCTATACTTATAATGCCAACACTTCCATTCTCGAAACCACCAAATCTTCTTCAACAGACATTGAACAGTTGTTAAGAGCTGCTGCTGCAGGAGGATTTGATAAATCAGAAACCCAGGCTCTATTGCAGAACTACGGAATTAAGTTATCTGACTATGAAAGAGCATCTAACTTAGGTGAACTGGATGTGCAATATCTAGTTCTGTTAGAAGTGCCGCGGGAAGATGTACTGTTCTTAATCCAGAACATGGACAATATAATGCTAACGGTACCGACTAACCAGGCACCAGATTGGATGGTTACTGAATTGAAGAACATATATGGTGTGAATTAATACACACCCCATTTTTTTTATTTTTTCTAATTTTATTTTAATTCTATTTCACCGGATTTAATGGTAGATTTAATGGTCAATTACAACTCATTGGTCTAAAAAAGTAGTTATAAATTATCAAATTGGTTATAGGAATTGTATAGTACTCTATTAAAGAAATAGTTAAAAATATATAATTAAAAAATAAAAAAACTATTTAAACAATTATTAGTTTTATTAGTTGGATATTTTTAGTTGGAATAAATGATACGAGTAATCAAATGAAACCCTCAACTATTTTTATTATTATAGGCTTGCTAATAATCTCCCTGTACTGCGTAATTGACGTGAGTTATTATTCCTCTCAATTAGAAATTGAAAATAAAAGCACCACTCCGGTGGTTGTAGTCCCCAGCATAGGGGTTAATGAGGATATAAACAATAAATCAGTTTATGATGGTGTTTATCATGAACCACAGTCTTTCAAGCCAGGTAATGGTACGGTTATATTATTTGGCCACCGAACTCTTTATGGATCCCCATTTTTTAAGTTAGATAAACTCAAAAAAGGAGATGTGGTTTATTTGGACTGGCCGGGTATTGGTCGGGCAGAATATACTGTGGTCAAATCATTTATTGTGGATGATTCATATCTGATGCCGGTTGATCAGGGTCAGACCCTCTTCTTAATAACTTGTCATCCCATAGGATCCACCCAACAGCGTTTGATAGTACAGGCCCATCTGAAAGAAATTGATCCCACCCAAAAAATCATCCATAAACCCAACCCCCATAATTACTATGGGGTGTTGATAATCCTGGGTTTCTTAATAGGTGGGCTGGTCTTAACCCGGTTTTACCCCGTTGAGGAAGATAGAAAGATATTAATGGGTGTGGTGGTGGCACTAACCCTGATGTTAATATATATGTATTTTTTTCCCATTGATCCTGACTTTATTTCCAGTAAATTATTGGAAATAAACCAGTTTTTTGGGATTTAGGATGGATTTAGAGGTTTAATATATCAAAATTTGATCATAATTGGGATATTTCATAACTGTTTATCTCAAGCCGATCAAATCATTATTTAATTGACTAAAAAATATTTAATAAAAAAGGGATCTGGTGAATAGATTATTAGAAGTAAATAAAATTTTAATTAATATTAATCAATTTTAATTCAATTGTTAAATGGAGTAATGGTCACATGAAAATAGACGAAAAGACAGATGTCAATGAAAAATATTTCCATAACATTTCTTCAAGAGAGCGGGCTATTTTTGAGGGAGCCATAAGTATGGGTGCTCTTTTTCATCAGTTTATAGGGGCTCCCGTCAGTTTAAAAAATGCAGAACTGCTGGAAAAATCTATACAATCATCTCTCGAACTACAGCCCTGCATTAAAAGGGTAGAAGTTAAAATAAGTCCTGATAAATTATCTGAAATGAATACTGAGTTTGATTATGTTTCTCTTTCTGGGGATATGTTAGATGTTAGGATATACTCTGAATTTGATGGAAAGCTGGCTTTAATCAGGATGGAATATTTAGAAGATCTTAGATATCCCCTTATGTATGTAGAAAGAATCGACGAATAAAAATTTTATGAGGTTACATCTATTGAGGGGAATGCATGGTTTTTCCGTTCCATTCTAAATATTATAATTATTTTAATTTTAATTATTTTTTCATAACCCTACAAATCCTATTACAACTATATATTTTACAACCATAATAATGGAAAAAATCATTATTTTTAAAGAAATTATTTAAATCTATAACATCTAATCTAAAATAACTGAAAAAATGAGAAAGATTGGTATGATTAAGTTAGACCCTAATTTGTGCAAAGGATGCAGTATATGCACGGAGTTTTGTCCTAAGGGTGTTTATGAAGATTCTAAAACACCTGATAAGAAGGGAGTTTATGTTCCCATACCTAAAAACCAGGAAAAGTGTACTAAATGCAATTTATGTGCATTAATGTGCCCCGATCAGGCCATAAAGGTGGATGAAAATGACGAGTGAACATTATTTTATACAGGGCAATGAGGCCTGTGCACGTGGAGCCATCAAAGCAGGCTGCCGTTTTTTTGCAGGTTATCCCATAACCCCCTCAACTGAAATAGCAGAAGACATGGCTTTGTTCCTTCCCCGAGAGGGCGGTGCATTTATACAAATGGAGGATGAGATAGGGGCTCTGGGAGCAGTAATTGGTGGTGTTTGGAGTGGGATGAAAGCAATGACCGCCACATCTGGACCTGGATTTTCGTTAATGCAGGAACATGTGGGCTATGCGGCCATGACCGAGACTCCCCTGGTAATTGTTAATGTACAGAGAGGTTCCCCCTCCACAGGACAACCTACCATGGCTTCTCAAAGTGACATGATGCAGGCCCGCTGGGGGTCCCATGGTGATTATGAAATTATTGCTTTATCTCCGTCTTCTGTCCAGGAATGCTTTGATTTTACGGTGGAAGCATTTAATCTGGCAGAGAAGTACCGGGTCCCAGTAATCATTTTAGGGGATGAAATTGTGGGTCACATGAGGGAGAAGATATCCATACCCGAGAAAGTGGAAGTTGTTCCCCGCAGTATGCCTGCGGAATCTCCTGCAGATTTTTTACCATATAAAGCAGATGCCCAGGGAACTCAGGATATGCCCCCCTTTGGTGATGGATATCAATTACATGTAACTGGCCTCACCCACGATGAAAGAGGTTATCCCGATGCATCCAATCCGCAGGACCATTCTAAACTGGTTAACCGACTATGTGATAAAATCTTAAAAAACAGAGAGGATATTGTCCGGGTGCGAGAAGAAATGTGCGATGATGCCGAGATAATACTAATCTCCTATGGTGCCCCTTCCCGAGCAGTAGCCACTGCCGTAAAGAACGCCAGGGATCAGGGAATAAAAGCAGGTTTCATAAAAATAGATACTCCCTGGCCTTTCCCTGAAAAACAGATTCACAAAGCAGCACAAACTGCTGATAAACTGATGGTGGTAGAGATGAATCTGGGGCAAATGTTCTATGAAGTACAGAGGGTAGCCGCAGGACAAGCCGAAGTGGAATTACTTCCTAAGATAGGAGGAGAAATCCACAAACCTTTAGAAATACTTTCTAAGATAGAAAAATCAGTTAAAGGTTGATAAGGATGATTAATAGAAAAATTAATGCATATTAATTAAAGATGACATCTATTAATCAATCTATTAAAATTCGATTAAAAAATTATTAAATCATAAATTAGATAAAAATTAGTAATATCACATTCTAGGAGTTGTGGAAATGGAAGAAGCTAATGAAAGTCCTTTTATGAAGTATATGAGAAAGGATAGACTTCCCCACATTTTTTGTGCCGGTTGCGGTAATGGTATAGTTCTCAATACCTTTTTTAAAGGCATGGAAATGGCAGAAGTAGATTTTGATAATGTGGTGATGGTTTCTGGTATAGGGTGCTCATCCCGTATACCGGGCTATGTCAAGTGTGACTCATTACACACCACCCACGGAAGACCCATATCATTTGCCAGTGGTTTAAAATTAGGAAATCCTGAACTGGATGTAGTGGTTTTTAGTGGTGATGGTGATGCCGCAGCTATCGGGGGAAATCACCTTATCCATGGTGCCCGTAGAAATATGGATCTCACGGTAATCTGTATTAATAACAGTATTTATGGGATGACGGGAGGACAGATAAGCCCCACCTCGCCCCAGGGAAGTTATGGTACCACGGCTCCCTACGGTGCATTTGAAAGACCCTTTGATTTAGCAGAGTTGGTATCTGCAGCCGGAGCAAGTTATGTGGCTCGATGGACAACGGCACATGCTCTCCAGTTATCTAATAGTATTAAAAAGGCTCTTGAAAACAAAGGATTCTCCTTTGTGGAGGTCATATCACAGTGCCCCACCTATTATGGTCGAAAAAACAAAATGCGTTCCCCTCTGGACATGATGCGCTGGATGAAAGAGAATAGTATCAATAAAAGGAAAGCTGATACCATGGACTCAGAAGAGTTGGCAGGAAAATTAGTGGTGGGAGAATTTGTAAATAAAGCCGAAAGAGAGTTTTCCCAGGAACTTTATGATCTGGTTGAAGAAAAATATGGGAAGAAGTCTGATGCTATTAAATCAGCTTACCGTGATGATTAAATAGGGATGATTACATGCGTAAAGAAATAAGAATTGCGGGCTTTGGTGGTCAGGGAATCATTCTGGCCGGGATAGTTATTGGTAAAGCCGCTGCCTTACATGATGACATTTTTGCTGTGCAAACACAGTCTTATGGTCCGGAAGCCAGAGGTGGAGCTTCCCGGACAGAAGTAGTCCTCAGTGATGCGGAGATCGATTATCCTAAAGTGCAGAGTCCAGATATTCTGGTGGCCATGTCTCACCAGGCCCTAATGGCCTATCTGGATGACATTAAAGACGGCGGTACTCTCATTGTGGATCCCGACATGATTGTGGAAGAGGAAGTCCTCCCCTATGTGAAAAAGCATAACCTGAAATATTATCATGCCCCTGCTACCCGCACGGCAGAAAAAGAAATAGGTTTGAGTATTGTGGCTAACATAGTCATGATTGGTGCCATAACCAAAATCACCAACGTGGTATCGGTGGAAGCGGCTGAAAAGGCCATAGCTGAGAGTGTTCCTCCTGGAACTGAGAAAAAGAATCTGGCGGCTTTTGAAGCAGGATTAAAGATTGCCGATGCTCAGAACTGATCAATCTTTCTCTATTTATTATTTATTTAATAGGATTAATGAATTAATTATCTATAACTAAAAATTAATTATGTAAGTATACTCTACCGGGGTTTTATCATGAAGCTTTACGAATACAGTGCAAAGCAAATATTTAAAAAGGAAGGCATACCTATTCCTGAGGGATATATGGTTAAAAGCAGTGAAGAAGCAGGCAAGGCCGCTCAAAAGCTAGGTCGAGCTGTGGCAATAAAATCACAAGTATTAGTAGGTGGAAGAGGTAAGGCGGGTGGAATTAAATTTGCTGATAACTCTGAAGATGCCCAGCAAGTGGCTCAGAAACTTTTATCTTCCCATATTAAAGGTGAAAAGGTTGCCCGCTTACTGGTAGAGGAAAAAGCAAATATTCAAAAGGAATTCTATGTCAGTGTAGCATTGGATCGCACTTCTAAAAAGCCACTTATCATGGCCAGTGCCGAAGGCGGAGTTGAAATAGAAGAACTGGCTGCCAACAGCCCTGAGAAAATAGTTAAATATCATGTTAACCCTCTCGATGAATTCCTGCCCTACGAAGGAAGGGAAATTGCCCGTAAAATGGGTGTAGGCAGTGCCCTTATTTCTGCTGTGGGAGGTATCATCTGGAAATTATTCCAGGTTTTCTCCCATTATGATGCTCAATTAGCTGAGATAAATCCGCTGGTGGTGACTGATAAAGGAGTAATCGCCGCAGATGCTAAACTGGAACTGGATGATGATTCCATTTACCGGCATAAAGAATTGATGGATCTTGAGGAGTATCAATCGGAAGAATTCGCCTTTGTGAAGTTAGATGGAGATATTGCCGTTATTGGGAATGGAGCTGGTCTCACCCTGAGTGGTATGGACATGATTAAACTCAGTGGTGGTGAACCCGCCACTTTCCTGGATATTGGAGGAGGTTCATCAGAGGAAGTCATTAAAAAAGCCCTAAATTTGGTTATAGATCATCCTCCGGTAAAGGTCATATTCCTGAATGTTCTGGGGGGTATCACCCGGGCTGATGATGTGGCGCGGGGAGTTATAACTGCTCTGGCTGAAGCTGAAAGGAAAGTTCCTCTAGTTATCCGTCTTACTGGAACTAATGAAGAAGAAGGGCAGCTTTTACTCAAGGAGGCCGGGATTTCATTTGAAACATCCATGGAAGATGCTGCTAAAAAGGCAGTAGAAATCTGTAATTCCCTTTAATTCCAGTTTTCTTTGTTGTATAGGGTATCTGATTAAATAATAATACAAATTTACTTTTTTTTTAAAATATTAATTTTAAAATTTTTATACATAAAAAAATAAAAAATAGAACAATCAATTCATTAATTACCTATTTTGAGGTCTATTTTTAAATATTTAATTGTATCCTATCCTATTTAATAAAAAAAGTAATTTAAATGTCTTAAATTAGATGGTTCTTTTTATGGTTATGGAATGGGCCATAACCAGTGCAGATAGGATTATATACATCAGCAGGGCAGATTCATTAAATGATCTGTTGAAAAGGAATAGTCCTATAAGGCTCTGGGATAAAAACGCGGCAAGTGCCCCTATAAGAAGTGCTTCGCGTCCTAGATATTGCCGACTTCCATTTTTTCGTTTGCTGCGGTATTTTCTGAGTACCATGAATCCGGTAACTGTCACCACCATAATCCAGGTCATGAGGAATAATAGCCCCGCATATCCTGCATCAAATGCAACAGCAAATATCCCTGGGAGCATATAATCAATATAATCCTTTTTAATTACCAGTATTCCATAAAATTGATGGTAAGGTAGGCCAAAGAAATGAACCAGGGTCATGGGAAGGGTCAGGTATCCATCACCGCCCCCTAGACATTCATTCTTCCAGTAACACGCTCCCTGCACATGTCCCCAAAATGTGGTGTTGGTTAAGACCATTTTTAAGCTGGGAAGAGAGTACTGTTCTAATCGGGCAATCCTCAAAAGAGGGCTTAAAACTGCTTGATCTAATACACGAGACAAAATCTCCAGTATGGCAAAGGCAGCTGCTCCTAGAATACCGAAACCAATAATGGATTTGGGTGTGATTTTAGTGCTTCTTTTAAAACTTTTAGACATGATAATGTAACCTAAAGCCCATCCCAGGAACCATAACAGTAGAAAAGAACGGTGCATCATTCCACCGGCTACTGCAATTACAAAGAAGAGGATAATGGTCATGGTCTTAATGGAAGTGGATTTAATGCCCACTTCGGTTAAGAGGTTTCCTGCTGCTGCCACAGTTACCCAGGCAAATACGGCCAGGGGCCCGAAGGGGTGAGTAAATTCATGCTGCGATAAAAAGGGTAACAGTAGGAACACCGCATCTAAACTGAATAAAACACCTAAAGCTCCGGTTAAAAGCAGTCCCATGAATAAAACCATGCTCAGGGGTAATGCTATTATATTGAATGTCAATAGGAATCCTACATGGATTATAAGAGCCACTTCGATTATTAGTTGCAGGTTATTTTGAGCAATGAACATGATTATCAAATAGTGTATAGGGCACCTATTATATATATTATATGTTGTGCAGTGTTGGCTGGGAAAACAAAAACTAAGATTGGGTTATTTTTGTTACCTCCAGTTAGATTATGGATTAATTTTATAAATCAAAGCCAAGGTTATTTAAAAAATTTTTTCTGACTTTAATCTATCTGAAAAATTATATTACCATAATCATTAAATGTGAATCTGGAATCGAAAATATTTCACAGACTTGATTTTCACATTTAATTTAATATTAATTTAAAATATGTACTAAAATAAAAAATTAAAAAGATTTTATATCCAATTTATTTTAATTTGATTATCTTTTATTATTTACTAACGGATTATAAAATCTTTTTTTAATATACGGCTACTTTTAATGCTTTTACACCTTATTGGCCAGATGTGAGTCCCTGGATGTAGTTTATGATTTCCTGGAAGAAACTGAGGATCTGGTTTAAAAGGTCGGTGTTCTGGGACACCTGTTGACTGATACCATCCAGCTGTTGTTTGAAATCAGTTAGATTGCCCTGAATTTGCTGGGAATTGGCGATGGTATTGGCAATTTCTTGAGTCTGATTTTCGGTCAGGTTAATATTCATCTCATTGGCCACATTGATGACAATGACTTTGATCTGAGCAGGATCCTGAATATTTTGTGCCTGGGTCTGGTTGATGATGGAACTCATCATGGTGGATATCTGGTCAGAGCTCTGGTTAGTTTCATTAACTAAATTGGTTTCCAAGAGCATTTCTTGGGTCGCTGCTTCTTTTGCTTCTGGTGGGAGTTCAGTACCTACGGCCAGTTCATATGATTTTAGAACTCCAGCTAGGGCAGATTCACCGGTTGCTTTAACCGGGGAGGATACTACAACATATCCTTTGTCTATTCCTGTAGATTTCAGTGCATTGGCATACATCTGGGGGGTGACTACGGTGATTTTACTTTGATCCACCAGCACATTGATTCCATCACTGTAACTCAAATCTACCAGGGCACATGAGAAAATCTGATTGGAACCATAAACTCTTCCTGTCACATTTTTAGATATATTATTAACTTCGGCTGCAGTTATTACAGTTACATTGGCCTGTGATATGTTTAAATCAGTGTTGGACTGGAAATAATTGAGCATGGTGTTCTTATAAGTGGGGTTGTTATTTGTGGTTTCTCCGATGGTTATTGAAAAACCGGAAACGGCATATAATGGAGATATAAGTATCAGGAGCAAGATTAGTCCTGCAATTAATTTTTTCATCAAACCACCTCTTTTAATTATTAGGTACTATTAATTTGCATGAACTGGATTAAATATTTTCTCTTAAAATCTTTATTTTTCTAAATACTCATTTTGCTATCTATTATTAAAAATAAAATAAGGTTCAGACGCTAATTAAAAAATTTATTCCATAAACTCACTATAATGTTCTGAAATTAGTTTAATCTTACAATTTTTGGAGTATTTTATAAAAAAATAGATAAATGGTCTTATTGATGGGGGAATCATTTATGGAAAGGGGAGATGTATTGGTATGAAATATAATTTTATAGTTAGATCAAGGTTTTAAATCATTTTAAATGATTTAATAATCTTTAAATTATGAATTAAATCTTTAAAATAGGATTATATGTTTATAATCTATATATTATGGTGTGAATCTATTTTATAATGTGATGAGCTCGGTTTTTTTATTTAGGGTAGGGGAGCGTCTGTAGGAAGTACATTGGATAGTAACTGTTTTTTTGAATAGGATTTCAAATAACCTTATTTATCTATAATAAAGATTGATTAACCTCTTTTTAGTTAGGTCTAATCACTATCATTTAAGAGGTCTTTAATTCAAAAAAAGAGCGTTTAGAGTGCCTTTTTTTCAATTTTACACCATAATCTTTATATGTGATTGTGACTTAACTAAAGTCTGGTCTGAATCTAAAGGTCTATTTTAGATTTTCAGACATGGAGGCGGTATAATTAAGCGAAAATCTGGATATGCGTTACTATGTGCATTAGCCATGGTATTGTGCATCCTGCCCTTATCGCAAGGGACGATTAATCAAAATACACCAGAAACGCAATCAAACGTTGGTATATCTAACAATAATGGTGTTTTAGGTTTAAATGAGAACAGTGACGTTTCAGTTAATGCAGCCACTAAAAAAGTGGCTTACAAAGTGAAAGTCTATTACAAAGTAAAAGTTAAAGTCAAAAAATGGTATAAATCATATGGTAAATG
>DATN01000003.1:0-306 GCA_002504725.1 Methanobacteriaceae archaeon UBA587
ATAGGGATTCTTTTTGGTTTTACAGTGGGTATGTTTATGGGGATCTATTTATACCCCAGTCTACAGTTCCAATTGATAATTACTTTACTGGTTATACTCTTAGTGGGAATTGTAGGTATGGTGGATGATTTAGTCCGCTTATCATCTAAAGAGAAATTATTACTCTTGTTTTTTGCAGGATTACCCTTAATTTGGGTTGCTCCCCCTGAGGTGGGCATTCTGTATCTGATATTGATGCCCATTTCCGTGTCCATAGCATCCAATTTAACCAACATGCTGGCCGGATTAAATGGAATCGAATCAGGA
>DATN01000003.1:469-662 GCA_002504725.1 Methanobacteriaceae archaeon UBA587
GATTAAATGGAATCGAATCAGGACTAGGGGCCATAGCCATGACCTCCTTAACAATAGCTTGTATCATAATGGGCAAGTCCGATGTGGCCATTATAACCGTAGCCATGTTAGGTGCATTACTGGCGTTTTTAATTTATAACAAACACCCCTCCCGGGTATTTCCCGGTGATGTAGGGACCCTGATTATTGGTGC
>DATN01000003.1:847-1298 GCA_002504725.1 Methanobacteriaceae archaeon UBA587
ACCATTGTATCCGTGGCTTTTATTGGCAGGGTGAAAATTATCGCATTAGTGGTAATCATACCAAACATAATAGATGGCATATTAAAGTTTTACAGTGCAGGAGTGCTTGAAAGACAGGACCATGCCCCTACTGAAATAGGGGAGGACGGAAAGTTATTAGTACCTCCAGGCAGCTTCAATTCATTAATCAGATGGATATTAAAAAGACCCATGCAGGAAAAAAATGTGGTGCGGATTGTATGGTTAATTGGTATAATATTTGGTGCTATAGGCATTATTCTGGCGTTTATACTGCCCCTTGATCCTGCATAATTAATGGAATGAATTTATTCAATTTTTAGGATTAAAAATCAGATTATTGAATATTTTTTTCTATAATTTTCAAGATACAAAATATTAAAATTATATTAAAATTAATAAAAAATACCATCAAATAATAATAATAATAATA
>DATN01000003.1:1416-78233 GCA_002504725.1 Methanobacteriaceae archaeon UBA587
ATAATAATAATAATAATAATTAATAGGCTAGTAAAATAAATTTTTGATGCTTGGATTATCTTGTAAGGAAATCAGTTAATCATTATAAAGGGTATTCAAGAGATCAATAGCCAGTGCCTCGGCTTCTTTATCCTCTAATTTTTGGAATTTTTCAACTGCACCCCTGAAGTTATTAGAAACGCCCTCCATATCACCTAAAATGAAATTAGTGGTGCCTAATAATAACATAGCCACAGATAAACTTTTTTGATCACCTAATCTACGGAATAATTCCCTGGAATCTTTAAAATACCTCATAGCATCTTCATATTTTTTCTGCTTGAAAGCATAGTTACCCATCAACAGACGAAGACTTGCTTCCCCGTTTTCATCACCAATCTCTTTGGATATTTTAAATGCCTCTTTTAATTGGATTAAAGCTTCTTTGTCATCCTCATAAGTCCCATACATAGCAGTCGATTCCACCATACCCACCAATCGGTCCAGTTTTGGTAAAATCTTTCCCATATCAATTTCATAATCTGCTTCTATTTCCGGGACGGATCTTTCAGCCATTTTATTTATTTCACTTATTTCAATGGCTTCCTTAATTTTCTCCACTTCTTTGATCTTTTCCCGTAGCTCATCTTTAAGGGGAGAATTGGTGGAACGGTAAATACGTAAAGCTTCCATATAGTACTCAATGGCCTGGGAGATATCCCGGGTATTCAAATAAACATCCCCCATTGTATCGAGAATAAAAGCTTCTAGTTCCTCATCCTTTAAATCCAAAGTTAATCTAAGGCCTTTTTCAAGATATTTAAGAGATTCATCGTAGTCGGATTGATTTAGATAATAAGTTCCAATATTAAGTAAAATATCCAGTTCTTCATTCTGAAGATCTGCCAGACGCTGGAGATAGTAGTCTATGGATTCATCTTCTTCCTTTTTCTTCAGAATATCAAATACACCGAAAATTTGAAGAATCATCCATACCGCTCCTAGATTATTAGATGTTAAATTCAATTTGAAGATATGCTAATAAACGTATTAAGTCCAGTTTATCCAATAGAAATCCCATTATCATCAATGGTATATGGGGCTTTTACTTCTTGAGTTTCTTCGGTAGCTTCAATGGTTATATTATTGCCATCTAAATATATCACATTATCCACAGTATTCTTTAAATAATCCTCAATTTTTGATTCTACAGTGCCTTCGGTATGAGTAATGATTGCTATGCCTCGAGCTTCCTTAATTCTGTTTATGTATGCTTTTAAAACCCTTAAAACTAGATGATCCGGATTAAATGCAAATTGGACAGTTAAAGAGTCAAAAACAGAGCGAAACTTGGTGGATTTTTGGAAAACCGCTCTGGTTCCAGTACCTACTTTAACCATCATATCAGTAGGGTTCTGTAAAGAAGAAATTTTATAATTAGCAGAATCTTCCAATTTTTTTCCAGATAACCGTGACAGTAAATCAATTACATAAAGGTTTTGTTGCTGCATATGTGTCTGTATAAACCAGTTAAAGTCCATGGTCCTCTGTTGTAATTCTTTTAGTCCATAGTCTGCTGTTATAAATAAACAGGGCTCTTCCTGTAGCAGACCATTATACATGAATTGATAACAGAAAATGGATTTACCCACCTTAGGAGGACCATAAAGCAAATTAACCGTGTTCTCTGGAATACCTCCCACATCTCCTAAAAGGGCATCAAATCCAGGGACACCTGACTCATACAGTTTCATAATGATCACAGCAAATGATATTGAATAATTTATTCTCCAACGGTTATACCACTATCCGTTATTTCATAGGACGATTTCTTCTTTCCTGTGCCAACCATGGCTTCAATAGTTATTTCATTTCCATCCAAATGAATTACATTATCCACTACAGCTTTAAGCATAGTTTCAACTTTAGAATCGGCTGAACCCTCAGTATAAGTAACTACTGCAGTTCCCCCATCTTCTTTTATACGCATGATATAAGCAGTTAAAACTCTTACAATAAGCATTTCTTGATTAAATGCCATTAATGTGGTGAGAGAATCTAAAACTGAACGGAATCTGGCAGATTTTTGAGAGATAAACCTGGTGCCTACCCCTAATTTAACCATAATATCCGTAGGATTATGTACCGAAGAAGAGAGATAAGTGGGAGTGTCCACTATTTTGCTTCCAGATACACTGGAAATAGCATCAATTAAGCATAGAGTCTCATCCTGAAAATAATTATCTAATTCCCATCCAAAATCACGGGTGTTTTGTTGGAACTGTTTTAAACCATAGTCAGAAGTTATGTAAAGACAGGGTTCACCTTGTAACAGACCATTATACATAAAATGATAACAGAAAATGGATTTACCCACCTTAGGAGGACCATAAACTAAAGTCACCGTATTTTCAGGAATACCTCCTACCCCATCTCCAGATGTCAATACATCAAAACCAGGAATGCCCGAAGGGATGCGTAGTATCATTTAATCACCATGAATTTCATCAGTTAATCACCATAAAGTAGTTTTAGTAGAGCATCTAATGATTCTTCAATACCTTTTTTCTCTGTCACAACCGCAGGAATTATAGGTATATCTTTTTTAAGTTTCATTTTTTCCCTTATCTCTTCAGGAGAAAGAGCATCAGGAAGATCTTGTTTATTAGCCACAATTATTTTAGGGATGGCCTCGGCCCTGGTTTTTCTAATCATCTCTTTAGCCCGGGCAAATGTTTTTGGTGCCGTGGAATCCACCATTATAAAAGCACCCACTGCCTCTTTAGAAAGGACATTTAATATCAAATCAAATCTTTCCTGACCTGGAGTGCCAAAAACATCGGCTAAAAAACCTTTATAATCCACATGACCTATATCCATGGCAATGGTGGTGGGAAATGCTCCAAGAGCTTTACGATCAACAGAAACCGATTCGGTGGTGATGGCTTTTACAAAACTGGACTTTCCAGAATTGTAGGGCCCTGTAACCAGTATTTTAGGAACATAGACCTTAACCCCACCGGGTTGAACTACAAAGAATAGAACCATGGTCTCCACTGGTTCTGTCCAGGAAGCCCGGGCCACCATAAATCCCTGCCCAATAATGACTCTTTCTTCTATGGTGGTTAAATCAACCACACAATCCATGGATTCCTTTATCTTTTGTATTAAACCAGTATCATAATCCCATTCCGTGAATATATATACCAGAGTAGTTTCGTTTTCTTTAGCCTTCTGGTTCCAGTTTTTAATAATATCGATAGTGTCCCCATTACCCATATAATCAATGAGAACTGATAAATTGTTGATTATCCCTATACCTTTAGGAATATCATTAATCGCATCTAATATAACATCTTCTACTTCAGCATAATCTTGGATGGTATACTTACTCTCAGATGGTGCTCCCAAGAAACTGGAAGAACCATCCACAAAAAATACTTTCTCCGAGTCTATAAATGATTCTAAATTCCATCCATAAGAATTGAATTCATATTGTATAGTTTCAGGTTCGGCTACATTAGTAAAAATAAAACCCCGATCACCATCTTCTACTCGACCATTTAACATTTGGTAACCAAATGCTTCACAGTCAACTCCTGGATAGGCGCAGAACATTATAGAAACACCCTCTAAAATACCTCCACCCAATAAATCGTCCAGTTTTGGAATGTAGGTCTTTTTCATGATTACATCTCCCTGAGGATGGTGTCTACTTGAGATGCTCTGCTTTCCATCTCAAATAAAATAAGTCCTAATTGAGCATCAGGTTCGGTCAACGCGGTAAATATTGCCTTTTCACCGGCGGGTTTTAAAATTATGGTCCCTTTTTCTGTCCTTACAGAAATTTCACCTACCGCACCTGTATTCATCTGCCCAGAAGCAGCTTCTGCTGCACCCATTATAGTTGAACAAAGGGCTGAAAATATTCTGGCATCCACATCAGGAGGTGTGCGTGAATTTATCAGTAGTCCCTCCTTGGAAACTATACCACACGCTTTAATTTGCCCCACCTGCATGAAAGCAGAAAGTACATCATCCAGCTTTTCCTTTTTTGTTTGAGTCATGCCGTCACCCTAACTATTTTCCATGATTAATCTTTATTTTTAGATATATATTAACTTACACATTGGCGAGTTTTATATTATTTATTATTAAATTACAGATTAAAATAATTTTTTTATTTAATTTTATGGATTAAAACACCATCATATAATTTAAAAATATTCTATTGCTCATATATGAATAGTATAATCAAATTAAATGATTATTTAGGATTTTTTGATTAATATCTGATCATCTTGAAGTTCATAATCCATCTGCTCATTCATAAATCCTTTAATTATTATTTTGTTGTCTGCCATTTTAATTAGCCCCTGTGCTAATTGTTGAATAGTTCTCACTTCAATATCATCATGGGCAAACTCTTCCATTAAAAAAACGCATACTCCTCCAGAGGATCTCACCCTGGTGGTGAGAACATGCAAAAATTTGAATACTGTCCTTAAGTTAGAGTACATTAAAAGAGTGGAAACAGAATCAATAACCACCCGGACCCTTTTAATGTTTTTATGCAGAATAAATAAATCCATGAATTCAGTTAAGGCAACCATAATCATGGTAAGATCCATAGGGTTTTCAATATAGCGTATCTGTTCTAGAAAAGGCAATTCAATTTTAGCCCCAAATCTACTGGAAACACAATCAATTATACCTAAATTATCCAGTCTAACACCATCCAGGTTTTCAACAATTTTCTCAGCAGTGTCATTAGTTGAAACTAATATACAGGCTTCATCATTATTCAAACCTTCTTTTATGAAAAAGCGTGACAATACATCTTTTCCAGAGAATATATCCCCAGATAAGACTATATTCGTACTTGGAGGAATCTTCCAAGGCAAATCCGTGATGCCTAATGAATAATCCATTTCATACACCTAATACTTAATATTGTAGGTATATACCTAAAAAGATATCTAATTTATGGATATTATTTAGAAATTACTCTGCTTTTTTAATCCATTAGATTTTATTTAATGATAAGTATGACCATTAACCAATTAATCACCGCAATCCACATTTTATGAAAATAAATTCAATATACTAAACCCATTTTACATCAGCCGTTGTGAAGAAGTAGTTATCAGAAAAAGCAGGATTATACAAATCATTACAAATATTTTCGGTTCCAAAACAATTACTGATGCTTTTTCTAACATTATAATTAATTCTATCGCCTAAAGAATCTTTATCTACCTTTTTTGTTAAAGAATAACAACTAGCATAAACTTTAAGTTGAATTTTCACCTTTCCATAGCGGTCATCATATCCCTGATTTTGTGTCTCGATTTTAATTATTTTAATATTTGAAGTCCCAATTAGACGTTTTTTAGTGATTTCATACTCTTTAAATGATTTTTCTGGATAAATAGCCAAATCATCCATTATAATCCCTTCCAAAGCACCACTACGGGCGGCACTCATGGCCACATTTAACTCATTCTCATCACCCAGATAAGATAGCAGAAACAATACTAATATCAATGTAAAACCCGCAAATAAAAGATATTCTGTGGTTATCTGACCTTTAAAATCTTTTTTAAAACCCTCTTTGAAATTCTTTTTGAAATCCATTGAAGCACATCCTTAATAACAAAAATCATGACTTCAAATCTGAATTATTTGCTGAAAATAATTATAACTGATTGGTTGTCAATTTTTTCGTTTTTAATGCTGTAAGTCCTTCCAGGAAGCATTTCAATCTTGTGGGACGTGTTAGATAATCCATCCCTTATTTTCATAGGTAATATAGCTGCCTTCCCCTTCATTCCTTCCACCTCAATATAAACACCTGATGAATTCACCAGCAACTTATAACTGGAATTACCCACCGTAGGAGGAAGAACAATATCCATATTTTGACCATTTCCTGCAGTATATACATTGTTGATACTGTTAGCAACTGTTTCAACAAGCATACGTGCATCTAATAATTCTTCAGTGCGATTTGTTACATCTAATCTATCTGAAACTACCGAAACCATTCCAGTTAAAATAAAAATAAAAAATAAGGTAGTGAATATTAATTCCATACTTAAAGTTCCTCTATCTTCCATAGACATATTATATTACAAATAGTATAAAAATTATTACATAAATGGGGGGAAGTAAATGTTGAATATAAAAATATCGAAAAGTAACAAATACAATCGATAACCATATTGGAGAATAAAATCATAGATATAACTACGACTTTACTAGGCAAAAGAATGTGTAATTCATGTATAAAATTACTATATATGTAGGAGGATTATACAAATTTGATGAGTTTAAAGAGCTCGTTGAAGATTTAGGTGGATTAGTCTTAAAAAAAGATAGATTCAGTTTTAATAGGGGCGATTATTTTATTGGTGAACAAGTTCATGTGTTAACCATTATTCCCCGGGAAGACAAAGAAAAAACAGAAATAATTGCCAGAGATATCAAAGGACGTTTAGAAAAGCCAAAAATAAGTAAAAAAGATAAAAGGAAGATTATGGCATGTTTACCCATACATGACATCCTAAGCAAATCCTCTGATTGGATAAGCAAAGAATCATTGGAAAAAAGTATCTCATGTCCCTGTTATTCCCCAGTATGTAATCAAAAGGAAGAATATTGTTTTATAGATTATCTAGAGGAAGTATTAAGTGGCATGGTGGACATGGAAATGCTGGAAGAACAAGAATCCAGTAATGGCAAAGAGTATAAAATAAAAATAGATTGAAAAATCAAAAAATTGCAACCTTAACATTATTTATAATAATAAATTATTTTATTATCAATATTTTTTTAGAATGTAATTATTTGGATATTTAGTAATTTTTAGAAGGATTCAACATGATTAAAGGAATAAGTTTGATAAATATAGGCATCTTAGTTCTAATAATAGGAATATTTCTGATTTTCATTGGAAGCATTATACAATCTACTTCCTCAAATCAAAAAGAGAATGCTGATAAAACTGAAATTAAAACCGGTGGAGTAATTATGATTGGGCCGATCCCTATCATTTTTGGCAATGATAAGGGAATGATGGTTACCGGAGTAATTTTAGCAATAATCCTCATGATGATTGCTTATTTTTTATTTTATCGTGGTTAAATCAATGATTTTTTATCATATCGCTTTTAAAACCAATTAGTATAAATAAACTCCGAAAATAATGAAATTGATATCATTTCAAGTTATAGTACTAATCAATTTAATATTAATTAAAATATAAAAAAGCTAAAAAAACAGATATTTAATAAGAATAGAGATGAAAGCATGAAGATATTCATACTCAGTTCAGGAGAATATGGCTCAAGAATTGTAAATAACATAGCAGCCCAGGGATTTGCTAAAAATATAGTGGGCATAGAGGAATTTTCTGAGGAGCTGCCTGAGTTTATAGACGATATCGAAGAGTATATTCCATCAAATATCCCAGAATGTGATTTGATAATTTCTATAGGACTTTTTGGAGATATAAATCTGGTAATTCCTGCTATAGCAGAAAAATCTGGCGCATCAACCATAATTGTTCCTATTCATAATCCTCAGCAGATTCCTGCGGGTTTACAAAGCGAAATAAAATCTCTGGTAAAAAAGGCGACTATAGTTTTTCCCAAACCATTCTGTTCCCTGAAGCCCCTGGGTGATGAATATATTGATAAATTCACCGAGGTTTTTGGCAAACCTGAGCTGGAGATTTCCGGTGAAACCCAAATAAAGGAAGTTAAAGTATTAAGAGGAGCACCCTGCGGATCCACCGATTACATAGCCCAAAATATAGTAGGCATCCCCTTGGAAGAAGCTGAATTTGAAGCAGGAAATAAACTGCATAATTACCCCTGTCTGGCATCAATGAATGTTGATCCTATGGTTGGAGATACCATAATGCATTTAGCAGGTTATAAAGCTAAAGAAGCCGTTAAAACAGCTTTAGGTTTTGCTTTGAAGTCTGCTGTGATTGATGATGAAGTTTGTCAGGGAGGAATAGACTGTGATCACCTGTGTTTAGATGCATGTCCCAATGTAAAGGCAGGGGACCGGACAATATATATCCATGATAACCAAAAAGCCCATGTGGATCCTGCAGCATGTGGAGCGTGTGAGATATGCCTTAAAGAATGCCCCTATGGTGCCATAGAAATTTTCGAGGAAAAAATTCCGTTGAAAAAATAATCTCCCAATTATTAATGTTGATTTAAAAGTATAATAATCAGTACAATTAACTTAAAGTGATAATTAAGAAATAATTACCTGAAATACTCAAAATACCACAACTCAATCTATTCAATCTAGATCAGATATTAAATATTAAATAGTGATATTATGCAAGGAAAAGTTATTTTCATTGGAGGCGGTCCTGGAGACCCGGATCTTTTAACTATAAAGGCTTATAAAGCCATTCAAAATGCAGAAATAATCATATATGCCGGTTCATTAGTAAACCGGAAAATATTAGACTGCGCCCGCGCAGATGCCTTGATATTCAATAGTGCGTCTATGGATTTAAGAGAAATAATTGAAATAATGGAAAAAGAAACTGGCCAGGGAAAAACTGTCGCCAGAGTACATACCGGAGATCCTGCCATTTATGGTGCTATTGGAGAACAAATCAGGGAATTAAAGGCAAAAAACATACCTTTTGAAATAATACCTGGTGTAAGCTCACTTTTTGCAGTGGCTGCTGCCCTGGAGACGGAATTAACCTTACCTGAAATTTCACAGACCGTTATTATCACCCGACCAGAAGGTAGAACGCCTAAACCGTCAAAAGAGAGTATAAAAAGCTTAGCAAGCCACCAAGCCACCATGTGTATATTTTTAGGAATACACATGATCCAAGAAGTGGTAAATGATCTAAGAGAACACTACCCTGCCGAAACTCCTGTTGGAGTGGTTAAAAAAGCTTCCTGGGACGAGGAAGAAGTTATTAGAGGAACTTTGGAAAATATCGCCCAAAAAATTGAACAGAGCGGGATAAAAAAGACAGCCATGATTGTAGTGGGGCCCGTACTGGATCCAGGCGACTTTAAAGCATCAAAGCTATATGATGCCCAATTCACCCATGAATATCGAGAGGGAATTAAAAGACAATAATCCCTCAATTAACTTAAAATCCTTAAAAAGTCGATTCCCATCTGTTTAGAGATCTTTTTTAAAATTAATTTGTAAATATCCTTATTTTTAATAATTTTTTAGTTATTTTTCTATTATCTTATATTACCTTTTTCAAAATTAATTTTATGAGATTCATTTTTTTAGTTAGAAACTTAAAACACGATCAATTTGAGATGCTCCATTTTACCACACTTTCGAAATCTCTGAGCTATGTCATTTATTCTAGAAGCAACACCATCTAAAATGAATATTTCTAGACAATTTTCATCTTTTAGATGAGTGTGGATTTGAGTATTTATGATGTCTTCAAAATCATGTTTAATATCAGTAACCCTATCCTCCACTTTTTGACTGTGGATAAGAAATAAAACGGCATTTGCATGACCTTGAGGGATATTTTTTTGCTTATTTTCATCAATAAGCATACGTGCAGCAGCTCTTATAACATCAGACCTACCAGAAAATCCCATATCCTCTTGCACAGCATCTATTTCCGATAGCAACTTATCATTTAGAGAAATACTAATGATTGCCATGAATATATTATTTTAATAATTATTTATAAATATTATCATAAAAATTATTAAAAAAAAATTTAAATATTAATAATAATTTAATATTATACAATTAACTCGGAGATATCCTCCGACATGACGCCCTTGAATAATAATAATAATAATAATAATAATAATAATAATAATAATTCAAGATAGGAATAAAAAGAGGCTTGAAAATGATTAATGTTAAAAATAGAACCTTAATTCTATTTTTAAGTATAGTAACCCTATTAATTTCCGGGACTATTGTTTATTCTTTGGTTAGTTCTCCTGCAGATATTACTGGTTCTCAGGAGAAAATAGTGGTGGCTGCATCGGTGCTACCTCAAAAAGAATTTATTGAAAAGGTTGGGGGAGACCGTGTTCAAGTCATAATTATGGTTCCCCAAGGAGCTGACCCACACACCTATGAACCAGAACCAAGCAAACTAAGAGAATTATCCCAGGCAAAAATATACTTTGAGGTAGGCTCAGGAATCGAGTTTGAAATGGCCTGGATGGATAAAATTAAGTCACTAAATAGTCAGATGCAAATAATTAATTCTTCTGAAGGCATAAAACTTATCCCTAATCAAGAAAGTCAGGAACCCAATCAAAGTGAAGGCAACATTGCAAGTGAATCAGACCCCCATGTATGGGTTTCCCCCAGAAATGCCATGCAAATGGTTGAAAATACTTATCAAGGATTAGTAAATGTTGATCCTGCCCATAAAAATTATTATCTGAAAAACAAGGAGAATTATCTCCATGAACTTCAGGAACTGGATAGTAATATTCGGCAATCACTGGAACATGATGATAACAATGAAAACCAAACTATTCTGGTTTATCACCCCGCCTGGGGATATTTCTGTAAGGAATATGGTCTAAAACAGATTGCCATCCAGCATAATGGAAAAGAACCCAGTGCCCAGCTAATAGCGCAAATTATTGATGAAGCAAGAAATAAGAATGTCCAGGCCATATTTGTTTCACCCCAGTTTAGTAGTCGGAATGCCGAGGTAATTGCCCAGGAGATAGGTGCTCAAACAGTAGTAATAGATCCTCTGGCCCCTGATTATATTCAGAATATGGAGAATGTTTTGAAAGCGTTTCAAAACAGCTAAAATTCAATTGAAAAAAAAATTATATATGATTTGCTGAATCCTAAAAAAGAATGGTTCTGAAAAAAAGGTAGAATAATCTCAAAGAATAAATATGAAAATATTTTTAATTGGTCTAGATAACTTAGTTAAAAACACACCATAAGGATAGATACGGTGAGTTGATTAAATGGCAAAAAATGCAGTTGTTATGGAAGGAATATTCTATGAAATTAATGGCATTAAAATATTAGAAGACATCAATCTAACCATTAAAGAAAATGATTTTTTAGCCATAATTGGACCCAATGGTGGGGGAAAAAGTACCTTATTAAAAATAATAATGGGTCTTTTAAAGCCACAGAAAGGAACTGTGAAAGTATTTGGGCATCTTCCCCACGAATCTTTGCATAAAATAGGTTACTTACCTCAGATAACACATTTTGAAACTGATTTTCCAATTAATGTATTTGAAACTGTTTTAATGGGAAGATATCATGGACCTCTCCATAATTACAGCAAAGATGATGAAAAGTCTGTGCTTAAGTCTCTCCAGAACGTTAATATGTTAGATTATAAGGAGCAGCAAATCGGAGAATTGTCAGGAGGTCAGTTACAGAGGGTACTGATTGCCCGGGCACTTACCCGAGAACCACAGATTCTTTTATTAGATGAACCCACAGCAAGTATCGATCCACAAATGCAAAAAAATTTTTATGAACTTTTAAGCAAGCTCAGAAATGAAATGGCAGTGGTGATGGTATCCCATGATATAGGAGTAGTGTCATCTTATGTGGAAACCATAGCTTGTTTAAATAGGCGTTTATTCTCCCACGGTCCGGTCGAAACGGCTAAAAAAGGTTTAGAAGAAGCATATAAATGTCCTATTGATTTAATAGCTCATGGAATACCCCATAGAGTCTTAAGAGAACATTAAGATCTATAATTGGTTAAAATATCCTGAAGATAAACATCTACCAACACTAAATGAAATTAGGTGTATAAAATGTTAGAATTTCTCCAATACCAGTTCATGCAAAACGCTTTTATTGCAGCTATCTTAGTCAGTATTGCGTGTGGAGTTGTGGGAACTTACGTGGTAATAAAAAAAATTGTTTTTATTAGCGGTGGAATCTCCCACGCTGCTTTTGGAGGAATCGGTTTAGGTTACCTTTGGGGAATTAATCCAATTTTGACAGCCATACCCTTCAGCATAATATCGGCTATTCTTATGGGGGGCGTGAGTAAAAAAGTCAATATAAGCGAGGATACAGCCATAGGAATTATGTGGTCCGTGGGTATGGCCCTGGGAATTATATTCATTAATCTAAGTCCCGGATATGCTCCGGATCTTTTCAGTTACCTTTTTGGGAGTATACTCACTGTTCCTTCGTCTGATTTAGTTATAATGTTAATTTTAGATTTAATAATTATATTTACCGTATTGGCATTTAATAGAGAATTTATGGCCATATCATTTGATGAAGAGTTTGCCCAGGTTATAGGAGTACGTTCCAACTTATTTTACATGGTTTTACTGGGATTGGTAGCATTGAGTGTGGTTGTTCTCATAAAAGTGGTGGGTATCATTATGGTTATTGCTTTATTAACTATACCTGCTGCTATTAGCAAGCAATTCACTTATAACCTCCGTAATTTAATGATTTTATCCATTGGCTTAGGGATGGTTCTTACTTCTGGTGGGTTATGGCTTTCTTACCTTTTTGATCTGTCTTCTGGGGCCACCATAGTAATAGTTTTAGGAATCGCATTCGTAATAGCTTCACTTTTAAAGAAGTCATTGGAACAGCCTATTAAGGCTTAAAATCCAATTAAAGCTTAAAAATTAATCCATCTAAAATTTATTAAAACATTAAAACAAATATTAGTACATGAAAATAAATTTCAGATTATCTCTGATATTTCTAAGCATCATATTACTTAGCGGGCTTGGGTGTAACAGTTCCTGGGCTGATGTGGTGGAACCAGGCAGCAAAGAAATAACTTTATTCTATGAAATATCCAATCTAAAGGATTATCCCGAATACGTTTTCTTAGCTCATGGCACTCCCGAACCATCTTGGGAAGTAATTAATTCTTCTGAATTTAGTTTTTATAAATTCAGCCAAGTTAGTATCTATGCCCTAAAAAAATCAGATCTTGACTTATCTGAACTTGAAGAAATGGACTCCAGACAGTTGGAAAATTTTTTTAATAGTGATAATCGTCTTATCCCCTCCAACATCAATCTCTCGGGATCCTATGGAAACATAGCTCAGAATAATCCCCTGGAAAAGGCAAAAATAATTCTTGAAATTAAATCCATTAATTCTAACCAGTTAGTACTCCAGAAAACACATATTATATACTATTTTGAAAATGGAAGCTCAGAATCTTTGGATTTTAAAGATCAAAATATTAATCCAGAACCTAGCCCCCCTACATCTAAATCAAGTCTTTATTATTTAGTATTCCTATTTTTATTAGTCTTGATCGTTATTTTTCTTGTAATAATTTTTATTTTTAGAAGAAAAGGGATATTATAGGCTCATAATGATAGATTAATTATAGGATTATAAAATAATCCATCATCGACTGTCCGCAGATTATGAAAAATTATATTAGCCAATTAATAAGTAAATAATAACGTATAATTTATCTAGGTTATGGAATATTAGGGAGACCATGAATGATATGCGGTTCTGATTTAAGAGAAACCCTTAAATCTGCACAAGGGGACTATTTAAGCATCACTCTTACCATTGGTAAAACATATTATGGTGAAGTTAAACAGGTTGAAACTGATTATCTCCTTCTTGAACTAAAATTAAGAGGCGGTAAAGGTAAAACTTCGGTGATAATTCCCTTCAGCCAGATAGTATCCGTAATTATCTAATTTTATATTTTTTTATTCCTGATTAATCAATTGAATATTTTATAATTAAAAATAATAGAATTAATTAGAAATTACTCCTTTTAAGAAATATCTTTTAAGAAATATAATTGCCAAAAACTCGATTTTTAGCTCAATACAATTCTTAATCGAAACTTTTCCAGGATAATATTTAAAAAAATTAAAGGATATCCTCAGTTAGGAAAAAAATAAAGAAAAAATAGAGGGAGAATAGAAAAGGGAATTAAAATATTCTTTATTTATGTTATTCTTTATTTAGGTGAAATTTTTTTAATGCCCTCATCAGAACCAATAATAGCCTGATCAACTACTCCTGAGAAAATCCCATTTTCTAATACTCCAGGGATAGAGTTTAAAACAATTTCCAGCTCACAAGGATCTTCTAAAAGACCAAAATCAGCATCGATAACAAAATTACCATGATCGGTGATTACCGGCCCGTCCTTCATCTGCGCCATTCTAATTTTTCCAGTAGCACCTAAATCATCTAAAGCTTGTAAAACCATCCGGGAAGATGAAGATAGAACTTCTAGTGGAACCGGAGTTTTTCCTAACTTTTTTACGACCTTAGAATCATCAGCAATTACTATAAATCTATCGGCAGCATAATCTACAATCTTTTCTAGAGTATGGGCTGCGCCACCGCCCTTAATCAGATTTAATTCAGGATCAATTTCATCTGCACCATCTATGGCTATATCAACATCATGTTCTTCTAAAGAAGTGACTGGGATGTTCCATTCCTTGGCTAAGAAAAATGATTGATAAGAAGTGGGTATACCCAATACTTGAATTCCTTCTTCTTTTATTCTCATTCCCAGTTTCTCAATAAAATAATGGGTGGTGGAACCGGTTCCTAAACCGACTACTTGACCATCTTCAACTTCTTTGGCTGCTTCGTAACCTGCCATTTTCTTTAAATTCATTTTTTTGAATCTCCCAAATTTATAAAAATAATATAAATTAGTATATGGTTATAGTATATTTTTATCGTGTATTCTTATAATCAAAGTATCAAGGTTAATTCGAGATATATTAACATTTTAAAATAACTTTACTGAGATCATATCCTTTTTCACAACTAATATTTGATTTTCCCAGGTTTTTTATGATTTTACATTTGTCATCATTATATAATCCTTCTGGAAAACATAAATCTTTATGTTTACAATCCACATCACATTCAGGTTGATTGAATGACAACATAGAACCTTCAAAAGCGCCTTTAGAATCAACCAATGCTGTTATTTTGGCTTCATCAACTTCCACTACCTTCACCTTCCGGCCTTCATGAATAGGGCAGCTTTGTTCAGAATCCTTGACATTTTTTATAATATACATTCGGCCTTCTTTTAATGATTCCACACAAGTACCTCTGAATCTGCAAGTTTTGCATTCCTTAGCAGGCCCACAGTGCATGAAAACCGTTCCTTTTTTTGCTATTTTTTTTCCAATAAGCGTTATCATGATAATATCCCCGGATATTTGTTAATTAAATAAGTAATCATATTTAGTAATCATGTATTTAATATTAATATTAAGATTAATATTATGGGTTGATGCAACATCCCCCAATTCATACTGAAAATAGATATATTTTTTAGATATTTAATTATTCACTTTTATTTAAAAAAAAGTTGCATAAAAATAGAATAAAAATAGAAATAAATGTAGAAATAATGAAACAAAAAGAATGAAAATCATTCAGTAAGAAATCAAAGCAAGAGCATTTTCAATATAAAAAGACAGGAATAACTTATCTCCCAACCTGATCAGTTCATATTACTCCTGTTTTAATGGCAAGTTTCTCAGCAGCTTCTTTGGTGAGTCCGCGATCTCCTAAAATAGTGTATCTTTCCCGACGGATTTCGTGGGCTTTAGTCAGAGCTTCAATAATATATTCTGGCTCTATGCCTATTTCATAAGCTGTAGTAGGTGCATGCATCATTTTAAGCGCATCCCTAATACATTTCCAATCACCGCCATGAAGACTCATCATCATTATAGTACCCAAACCACACTGTTCACCATGGAGGGCCGGTTTTGGCGCTATCCTATCCAGGGCATGACTGAATTTATGTTCGGAACCACTGGCCGGGCGACTGGTGCCGGCGATACTGATGGCAAAGCCACTGCTTATGAGGGATTTAACTACAAGACGAGCACTTTCTTCTAATCCTTCTTTTATAGAGTCAGATGACCTCATAATCAGTTTAGCTGTCATCAGAGACAAAGCTGAAGCAGATTCACTGAAATTTTCATTTAAAAGACGATTGGCCAATTTCCAATCCAATATGGCCGTGTAGTTTGAAACTATATCACCACATCCGGCAGCTAAAAGCCTTAAAGGGGCCTGGCTAATAATAGTTGTATCACC
Organism: Methanobacteriaceae archaeon UBA587; assembly: GCA_002504725.1. GTDB lineage: Archaea > Methanobacteriota > Methanobacteria > Methanobacteriales > Methanobacteriaceae > UBA587. The sequence continues at coordinate 17,479 of DATN01000003.1, forward strand.
AATTACTCCGATAGGAGAATTGGCTGCTAAGGAAACTGTTCCGTCACCATCCCTTATTGAAGCCCGGGGCGATGCAATACCATCGTGGGAAGCCGCAGTTGGAACACTGATAAAATGAATATTAGCCCGGGTAGATGCTAATTTAGCCACATCAATGACCTTTCCTCCACCTACACCTAAAACCAGTGCAGTATCTTCTATTCGATTCCTGACTGTTTCCACAGCTTTTTCAGAGGCCTCTTTAATAGTGATTTTTTCTACATTGAACCCCTTTTCTTCCAGACTCTCGATAGCTTTTTCTCCACCTATCTTAAGAGTATTTGGTCCACTTACCACCAAAACATTCCCTTTAAATCGTAGATCGGTGCATATTTCTCCTGTTTTATCAATGACCCCCGGACCTGTGTGAATTTCCCGGGGTAGTTGAATCTTTCTAGCATCCATGTTATCGTAACCTACTTAATAATCATTATATTTGAGTACATCTAATAATAATTTTTGATTTTTTCATTAATTGAATTAAAATACCTTTAGAATACAATTGAATATAATTTTAGAAATATAATTCTTTAAAAATACTAGACTTAAATATACTGGAAAATACAGTCCTACAGAGTATAAATAAAAGTTATTTTAGAATGGTATTTAGATAATATGGTCCTAATATTTAAGATGATAACCACCCAATATTTTTTTAGTTAATTATTTGTATAGATATATACAAATTAAGAGAATCTTAGAGGATAATTAAAATCTTAGAAATTAAATGAAAATCTGGTTTTACAATTTCATGAAATATTTTAACAATTCATAGGACATATTGAATAATATTTTATGATAAAATAAATGGTAAATAGATGTTTTTTAAAATAAATATTTATTATTTAAACTTCATAAATCCATTAAAACAAGATTATTAACCTTTATCACAGAAAAAGCACGGTGAAAAAATGACAGATTTCAGTGAATGGTTTCACAATATATTAGAGGAAGCAGAGATTATCGACTCACGATACCCTATTAAAGGAATGCATGTATGGCTTCCTCAGGGATTCAAAATAAGAAAACACGTGATGAACATTCTAAAAGATATGCTGGATAAAGAACACGAAGAAGTGCTCTTCCCATTATTAATACCAGAAGATGAACTGGCCAAAGAGGCTATTCATGTAAAAGGGTTTGAAGAAGAGGTTTACTGGATTACCCATGGGGGTTTAACTGAATTAAATAAAAAACTGGCATTAAGACCAACCAGTGAAACCGCCATGTACCCCATGTTCTCTTTATGGGTGAGATCCCACAGCGACCTCCCCTTCAAGTTTTACCAGGTGGTAAACACCTTCCGTTACGAAACCAAACACACCCGACCACTTATTAGGGTAAGGGAAATTACCACCTTCAAAGAAGCACACACCGTTCATGTAAGTAAAGAAGATGCGGATAAACAGGTGGAAGATGCTATTTCCATTTACAAACAGTTCTTTGATCTTCTGGGAATACCATACGTCATCACCAAACGACCAGTGTGGGATAAATTCCCTGGTGCCGAATACACCATGGCCTTTGACACGTTAATGCCAGATGGTAAAACCTTACAAATAGGTACCGTACATAATCTGGGCCAGACCTTTGCCAAGACATTTGATATTAAGTATGAAACTCCATCGGGAGAACATGAATACGCTTATCAAACCTGTTACGGTGTTTCTGATCGAGTTATTGCCTCTGTAATCGGAATCCATGGCGATGAAGCAGGTCTGAGACTTCCTCCTGAAGTAGCCCCCTATCAAATAGTGATTGTCCCCATTATATTTAAGAAGGGTGGGGCGGAAGTATTATCTAAATGTGAGGAACTAAAAGAAACTTTAAAAGAAGCCGGATTTAGAGTTCACCTGGATGATCGGGACTTACGTGCCGGGAAGAAATTCTATGAATGGGAAATGAGAGGTGTTCCTTTAAGGATAGAACTAGGACCTCGAGACCTGGAAAATAATAAAGCAGTTGTTTCCAGACGAGATAACGGTGAAAAATCTGATTTAAACTTAGATGACCATTTCATTACTTCTATTAATGAATTTATGGCATCCATCATATCCAATCTCAGGGATACATCCTGGGAAAAAATGAACAGTCACATAAGACCTGCAGAAACTGTAGAAGAAGCCCGTGATGAAGTGGCCAATAACCACGGTATAATCTCATTTTCCTGGTGTGGAGATGAAGAATGTGGTAAAAAAATAGAGGAAGAAGTAAGAGTAGATATATTGGGAGTGCAGGGCGAATATGAATCTGGAAAGTGCATTAACTGCAATAAACCAGCTAAATACACAGCTCTTTTAGCAAAAACTTATTAAAAAAATAGTAGTTGAGGATTTAAATGAACTTCAGGATAATTCTAGTGGTGTTTGTTATTGTAGCATTTGCTATTGGTTTTGGAAGCTTAAACCTACTTTCAGAACAAAATGTTAGTTTAGAGGAGGCTTATAATGCAGGTAATTTAAAAATAACCCAAAAAACACCTGCTGGAACTGTACCCCATGAAGTAGATATAGCAAATAATGGTAGCGATCCTGTGAATGTTCAGAAAGGTTATATCCTCAACAGTGACACCTCCCAGAATCTAGTGATTGCTAAAGATGAAGTTATTGCTCCAGGAAACAATGTAACTGTTTTAGCCTACTGTATAGAACCCGACCAAAAAGCAGTGCCCGGCAGTGCCTTAAAAGTATCAGGACAGGCCCCACAGATGGTTCAGGATATTATCAGCAGTTCCAATCCACAAGACCCCACGGATGCATTAAATACTCAAATAAAAATATGGGTGCTCTTGAATGGAGAAGATTTTAATTTGTACCAGGGTGAATCATTATATCTCATTAAAAAACAGGACTTATCATCAACTAACATGCGAGAGAATATTTCTGCTGCTAAGGTAGAAATTATGACCCTATTTAATCTCACCAGTGAACAGTTCATGAGTCTTTCTAACAATAGTAGCTTAATTAACAGCACATCAATTAACAGCCAGAATTGGTTCGATCAACTTATCATCTGGATTCAAAGCAGCTTTGGATAAGTTCTTAAATAAAAACCATGCCCTGCAATATGGATCCCTATTAATAACTAATTTAGAATGCGAAAGTTCTAAATATGTTATAGTTCAGTTATATGGCCCAGTTATATAAACTGGGTAACATTTATATTCAGAAGAGGAATTGGAGACAAAATATGAATAATATATGTGCTATAATCCCCGTATCTCGTTTTACTCATGCTAAAACTCGATTATCCCCTACTTTATCCCCTTCAGAACGTGAAGGTCTTTTGAAAGCAATGTTAACTGATGTTACAACTGCTCTCAAAGAATTAGTTCAGGAAATAGTGGTAATCAGTTCAGATGAAGATGTACTGGATTTTGCCTATGAATTAGGAGTTCAAATCCTGCATGAAAAAGGTGAAACTGATTTGAATGGTGCACTGGCTCAGGCTGTGGATTGGTGTGCAGAAAAATGTCAAAAAATCCTTATTACTCCTTCGGACGTTCCTTTAATCCATAAAGCTCATCTAGAAAACTTTATAAATGAATCAAATAAATATGATATGGTTATTGGTCCAGCTAAGGGTGGTGGAACCAACGCATTACTTTTTAAACCAGGGACCATTGATTTAAAATTTGGAGAATACAGCTTATTTAAACATCTGCAGGAAGCAGAAGAAAAAGGGCAAAGCTCCCTGATTTATGATTCATTTTTCCTTTCTCTGGATGTTAATACCGCAGAAGATTTAGGCGAAATAATATTACATGGTGCGGATACCCATACCCAGAGCTATTTAAATAGACTTCCTCTTTCAGTAAAGCCCTACCGGGGTTCAGAAAGATTGGAAGTTAGAAGAGTATTATAAGAAGTGATTAAGAAGTGAAATATTATGATATGCATTTCTATTGCAGGTTTTGATCCTTCTGGCGGGGCGGGAATCCTGAATGATATAAAAACATTTTCAGCACTGGGGGTTTATGGTACCGGGGTGATCACTGCCCTTACTGCCCAGAATGTTAAAAGAGTGGCCGGAGTGTATCCCATAAGCCCTGACTTCGTTGCTGAACAAATAGACCTGGTTTTAGAAGATAATCCCATTAAATACGGTAAAACAGGGATGCTCTTTAGTAAGGATATTATTAAAACTGTGGCTGAAAAAACTGAGGAATATCAGTTAAAACTGGTGGTAGATCCTGTTATGGTAGCCGGATCCGGAGGAAAACTTTCTGAAGAAGGAATGGCATCTTCTCTCAAAAAATATTTGCTCCCCCAGGCCATGCTGGTCACCCCCAATATTTCAGAAGCAGAATTACTATCGGGCCTGAAGATTGAGACACCCCAAGATGCCATAGATGCCGCATATAAAATTGGGGAAACCTGTAATGTAGTGGTAACTGGAGGGCACTTAGATGGTAATAATATTCTTTATGATGGAGAAATAAAGATTATTGAAGGAGAACTTATTGAAAGTGACCATACCCATGGTAGTGGTTGTTCTTTTTCAGCCGCAACCGTCGCTTTTCTGGTAAAAGGATGGGATCTATTAGAATCCATTGAAAAAGCCAATTATTTTGTTAAAGAGAGCATTAGACATGGTAAATGGAGTACTCTGGATCAATTCTGGAAAATGAAATAATCTAACACAAGATTAAGAAATTTAATTAATTAAATAATTAATTAATTGACATCCATGCTTATTTTATATGATTAGTCTAATCAATCAAGACTTTTAATTAGATTTTTAATTAGAACCTTTTCTTAAGCTAAAATTCTTTCTAAAATGAAAATTATAGAAAATAAAAAAATAATAAAAAAATAAATTATTTGAATTAATGACTTTAAAAGATCAATCAGAGCAATTCATCTCTTAAATCAATGGTATCTTCCAGATCAGGACCAGTAGAAATAATAGTTACCGGAACGCCCGTTTCTCCTTCAATTTCACTAATAAATTTCTTTATTTCTGGAGAAAGACTGGAGTAGTCCTGAGTTCGTTCGCACTCAGGGTAAAGACGATCCACACAAGTTAAAGCAATCTGAGTAGCCCCATTTATCATACAGGACTCTTTAGCCATTTCCATATCAAAAAGACCGACTCTTCTTCGCCTACCTGTAACAGTACCATATTCCTCTAATCCCATTTCTTCAGCTTCCGCTTGACTCATTTCTGTAGGGAAAGGACCCTCTCCTACACGAGTAATATATGATTTAAAAACTGCGATTACTTCATCAATTCGGGTAGGACCCACTCCCACATCAGCTGCAGCCGTACTGGCGGTGGTGTCCTTACTGGTCACAAAGGGATAAGTTCCATAATACAAAGACAAGCCAAAACCCTGAGACCCTTCAATGAAAACATCCTGATCTTCATCCAGGGCCTGATTAATTTCCAGAGGCACATTGGCCGTGTAACCGTCCATTTCAGATACCTGACCGGCTAGTTTTGCTACACGCATTACCCGGTCAGAATTGGCGGGTCCGCAGCCAGTTCCGGTACTTCCTATTTTCTTGAAGAGATGATCTGAACCCTGATCCCGTTCTTTATGCTGTTGTTCTATGATGGCACATCGATAATCAACAAATGTTCGTTCTTTAACATTGTATTTGTTTAGATAATCCATTTCATGCATGAAAACTTCTGGATCCACCAGAACACCAGCACCGATCAATAGTTTAGCTCCAGTATGGACAAATCCAGAAGGCGTTAATCTTAAACCATATTTTTCGCCATTAAATTCTACTGAATGCCCTGCATTAGGGCCTACTCCCGCTCTTGCTATAATACTGGGTTTATCGTTATGACAGAGATAAGTAATACATTTACCTTTACCTTCGTCACCCCATCCTCCACCAACTAAAACACTGCATGTCATTTGAAATCTCCTTAAGACTTTTGCCTCTTTTATATTAAAAAAGATGTAATAAAAAGTTTTCCATGAAAAGATGGAAAAATTTTATAATTTATTTTATGAATTTAAATCACCCACTAATGACTTAAAAAAGAATATATGGTGTTAAAAACCCTTGAATCTGATTAGAAGTCATACTGATGATAATTTAAACATCTAAATATTTTGAATCAACCATTCATTTTATAGATTTTATCTATTAAAATAGTTTACTACTAATCCTTTTTTCTTATAATTCTATTAAATAAAGTGGGAGTGTAACGTCTCTGTAAAGCAATTAAAACATGTTGATCCAGAGCTTCATCAATAATTTCAGGACTAATAACATCTGCATCTTTACGAATACGGATAGCCTGAGCAATTTGAGCTAAATCCCGGGCATGTGCAAAGGTAGGCATTAAACCTTCACCGCCCTCCCGGATCGGCTTATAAACCCTCTCAAAACGATCTAATACTTCCGGAGTATAGTTCTCACCTAAATCATCTAAGTTCTTCTTGAAAACTTCTAATATTTCAGGTATAGTGGGATTTTCCAGGGAGATATGTAATGGTGCCCTTCTAAGGTGTGCTTCATCCATAATAGTGATATCCAAGTTGGTGGAGAAAGCAGGGATGAAATGAGAATGCACTACCATAGGTGCTCCTTTAACATAGATCATGTCTTTTTTGTTTTCCATGGGAACAATCAGCCGGTTCAAAAGAGCATTATGGTCCTCTTTTTGCCTTCCTAAATCATCTAAAAGTAAAACGCCACCATTAGCTTTAATAATAGGTGATGTTTCATAAACCCCCTTATTGGGGTCATAGTTGGTTTCCATTTTTTGAGTGGTTAATTCAGAACCTGTGAAAACAAAAGGTGCCTTTATTTTTACCCAACGAGGATCTTCTGGCTGTTCTTTAGACGGTTTGTGGAAATCAGGGTCATACAATTGGATAACCTGTCCACTAAACTCGATAAATTTAGGAATTACCAGAGGAGGTAATAGATCTGACATTTTACTGGTTAAAAATGTTTTACCGGTTCCTGGGAGACCATAAATAAAAAGACCCTTACCTCCAATAGCCGATTCAACTAAGGTCTTTTTCCCATTTTCATTTCCAACAACATCTTTAAATGTGTTTTCTATAACTTCCTTGGGAATTTTAATAGGGAATCTACCTTTTATTTGGGCTTCCATTACTTTGAAGTAAAAATCGTAGGAAACCGGAGCCATACCCACATAAGGATTCTGACTCATTAATTTATCGGCCTGTAATTTACCCTGTTTTTTTATGGTAAAGGATACGCTGGCAAATAAGAAGCCACCACTTATGGCAGCACATAGTTCCTTCTTTTCCATATCACGCAGACATTCTTCTAATAATTCCACGTGAAGGCCAGTTATTTCATGTATCTGGCTAACACTGATATTCCCATAGGTTGCGATTAATTTTAGGAGAAGATTTTTTATGAAACTTTCTGATAAGTCTATTTCGTCTAATGATTTTGGTTGCTGTAGGAGTTCAAATAATTTCCGCATTTTTTTATCGTGGTAATACTCCATGAGAACACTCCTTGTTTTTTTGAGTACCAATAATAGTATGTGTTTTAGTTAACTACTAATTTTCTACTAATATTCCCTTTGATATAATTTGATATTATTCCTTTATCAGTACCTATAAAAGTAATTCTAATTAATAATCAAATACAATATCAATAATATATGGTCATATAAAAATATTTTTAGAACAATCAAAATTTTATTTCAAAAACATGAAACTCAGAAAAGACATCATAAAGCCCCCATCACTGCCCATGGGATCAGATAGTGAAGAGAGACATGCCGACTGGTTAGAATTATTATATGATCTTGTTTTTGTGGCAGCCATATCTATACTGGCTTTAAATCTAAGTTCAAATTATTCTTTTGTATCGTTTCTGGAATCCATCCCCTTATTTTTTGTTATTTGGTGGGGATGGGTGGGACACACTTTTTATCTGAGTCGATTTGGAACAGATGATATTTTTCATAGGATTTTGACACTTTTACAGATGCTGGCTGTTGCTTTTTTAGCAGAAAATGTGACTAGAGCCTGGGAATCATCTGGAACTGGTTTTGCACTTTCTTACGCATTTTTAAGATTACTTTTAGTGGTGGAATATTTTAGAGTCGGCAGATTTTTACCAGAAGCCCATGCCCTTACCCGACATTATTGCTGGGGTTTTGGGATTGCTGCCACCATATGGATAATTTCTGCATTTGTTCCCCCACCCTGGAGATTTGCTTTGTGGGGTCTGGGTATAATCATTGATATTTTAACTCCCATCACCGCTTCCCAGTTCCATGTTAGATTACCAGCCCACCCCACCCATTTACCTGAGCGATTCGGACTTTTTACCATTATTGTAATTGGTGAAGCTATAGTCAGTGTTGTTTTAAAGATAAACACAGTAACCCTTAATTTTTTAACATTAATTACGGGTATGATGGGGATAGGGATATCTTTTAGTATCTGGTGGGGCTATTTTGAGGAAGCCCATGGAGCAGAGGCCAAGGTAATCCAATCAGAAGATAGTCTGAATAAATACCAGTTGTGGCTTTATTCTCACTTTCCACTAATTATCGGTATTGTAAGTTTTGCTGCCGGGGTCAAGAACATCATAGCCCTAAATCCAGGAAACATATTACCTTCCGAGGAGGTATGGCTACTCTGCACATCATTGGCCCTCACCTTCTTTGCTTTGAATTTAATATACCTTTCCTCATTCTCACTGGAAGAATGCCAGAATAAAGTTCTACAATTTTTCAGATTTCCCTATTATTTGATAATTATTTTAGTGATGATGACCGGGTTTTTAGGTAATTTATTGCCAGGGGCAGCAATACTGGGAATTTTAACTATTTTATGTGTTATAAAAGTGATCCTCTCCTTACGGGAGCCACCAGAAGAGGCTGTTTGTAAATTAAAATGAGGATCTATTTATAAAAAACTGAGCCGATGATTAATAGTTTACCATAATATTATTATTATTATTATTATTATTATAAAAATACAATTATTTATGGTCTGACAATCCATATTTTATCTAGTAAAATAAAATATGAATTTTGAATTTTCGAGTTGATACTATGGCAAAAGAAATTAAACAATTAGTAGTAGGAATGAGCCGAGAGGGCGATATAATAGTTAAAAGTGCAAGGGGAAGAATGTATCCTGTTAAAAAGGCAGCAGATTTGGAATTCACTTGTGAAGATCTATTAAAGGATGTTGAAAAAGAATTATATGCCACCATCGACACTGAAGCAGAAACCTGGGAATGTATCTCCATTGAATAATGACAATCCCATTTCCTGATTTTTTTATTTGTTAAATAAAAGAGGATTATCTACTTAAAATCAGCAGCAAGTTCATTTAGTTCACTTGGATACAATAATTTTTTTTATATTTATCAGGACCATATGTTCGGTAAACTAACCTATAACGAACAATGCCTAAATTCTTATATTTTTCCTACTAAATTATCATATAAATTGTATACGAAATAATTTCAGTATCTCATTTTTTTTAAATTCCCATGATTGATGAAACTACTACTTTTTAACCACCACATATACCCTATACCGGATCATTTACCTTAATATAACTTCATTACAATTCCACTCATATGATTAAAGTATAATTTGATATATTTCCATGAATTTAGTGAAGATTAGAGATGATAATATTATCTGATGATTTCATTTGATGCTCAAGTAATTCCATTAGCAAAAAATCAATATTAAAAAATATTAAAAAATTTAATGGATAAAAAATAAAGAAGTTATAAAGAAATAGTTATAACGAAGCATGGGAAAATAATATGACCAGAAAACTTGAGGGCATACTCACTTTTAAACGAGCATTACTATTTTGTATAGCCATTCTGATAATATTTACATTAACTTTGCTTATTTTTAGAAATGATCCTCCACTGAAATTAGCTTTCAGTGATATACTTACGCCGCTTATTAACTTATTTGCAGTAATCTGTTTATTACATGCATCCAAATTTTCAAAAGTGTATGGAAAACGCGTATATTACGCATGGTTGATTTTAGCTATAGGGCAGTTATTCTTTGTCCTGGGCGACATATCATGGGCCTATATAGAACTTTACCTAAATCAGAGCCCTATCTTTTCACTGGCAGATATTTTTTATCTGGCATATTATCCCATATTTGCATTAGGAATATTCTTATTACCCAGAACCCGTTTTAACCGATTATATTTGGGTAAAATTATATTAGATATATCCATTGTAGGGATAACCATGGGTGTGCTGTTATGGGCCTTCTTAATTAACCCTTTATTTGTTAATGTTGATGGAAACCTGGAATCGGCTTATGTGTCTTTATCTTACGTTATTTTAGATTTAGTGTTATTATTTGCTCTTTTAGACATGGTTTATAATAGAATCGGTGATCTAAAAATAGATCCTTTGTTTTTATTGGCTGCAGGCATACTTGTTCAAATTATTAGTGATATCATCTTTATTTATCAAACAGGCCAGGGCACTTTTTCCTCAGGAAGTCTGCTTGATATAGGATGGATAATTGGATTTTTATTAATTGGGTTGGCTGGAATCTTACAATCAGAGAATGCCATTGAATTTAGCCGGACAAAAAAGGAAATAGAAGCCCCCCAGAATAGATCCGAATGGAGCTCTTATATACCGTTCCTCTGGGTGGTTTTTACTTATGTGATATTTGCCTGGGGTTACAGAGTACACAAAATAGAGAATTTCGAGAGTATCATCTGGATGGGAGTTCTAATTTTAATTTTACTACTTATTAGACAGATTATTTCCTTCAAAGAAATCAGCCAGCTTTATAATGCTGCAGAAAATGAAATCTCAAAAAGAAAAGTTGCCGAACAAGTCTTAAAAAGAGAAAGAGATAAAGCTCAGATGTATTTAGATATAGCTGGAGTAATCATTATTGTTTTAGATAATAAACAGGATGTTATTTTAATAAATAAAAAAGGATGTGAAGTTTTAGGGCGTCCTGAAAGTGATATTATCGGTAAAAAATGGGTAGATAACTTTATACCCCATGAAAACGTCACAGAGGTTCGGAACATCCTTAATAAAATAATTTCAGGTAAATATGAAGGATATGCTCATAATGAAAATCCTATTTTAACTAAAACCGGTGAAAAAAGAATAATTTCCTGGAGTAACAGTTTAATGTATGACAATAAAGGTAATATAATTGGATTGATCAGTTCTGGAGAGGATATAACTCAGAAAAGAATAGAAGAAGAATTAAAAGAAAAAAACATTGCAAAAACTATAAAAAGACAAAAAGCACTGTTAAATTTATCCAGAAAAGATATTTCTGAATTAAAAATATTTTTGATGGATTTAACAGAGGTAGATTCGCATATTTTAGATGTGGAGCGAGTCAGTGTATGGTTCTTTGATGATGAAATGACACAAATCCACTGCCGAGACTTATATACTGCCAGCAATGGTTTACACCAGGAGGGGACTATTTTAAAAGCAGATTCATATCCCCATTATTTTAAGGCCATACAAGAACTCCACAGTATCACTGCCCGCGATGCCCAGAACGACCCCCACACCAGTGAGTTTACAGAAAGTTACCTTAAACCATTAGGCATTGTCTCCCTGATGGACACCCCCATATGGCTTAAAGGGAAGTTAATAGGGGTTGTCTGTCACGAGCATGTAGGGGGAGAATTAAGAGAATGGACTTTAGAAGAGCAGGATTTCGCGAGTTCCATAGCCAATATGGTTTCATTATCATTAGAGGCTGATGAACACCGAAAAGCCCAGGAAAAAATTAAAGAGTCATTGCAAGAGAAAGAAGTGCTCTTAAAAGAAATCCACCATCGGGTAAAAAATAATATGCAAATTATATCCAGTCTCCTGAACCTACAGGCACGAAAAATCAGTGATCCTGAAATTGCAGAAATATTTAAAGAAAGTCAGAGCAGGGTAAAATCCATGTCCATGATACATGAACGACTTTATCAATCAAAAACACTTTCACATATTGATTTTTCAGAATATATTAATAGTTTATCCCTTGATCTTTTAAGAACTTATGCTTCTAACCCCGATATGATTGAACTTAAAATTAATGCGGAAAAAGTTAAAATTAATATTGACACAGCTATTCCTTGTGGCCTTATTTTAACAGAACTGGTATCCAACGCATTTAAATACGCTTTCCCTGATGGTAGAAAAGGAGAAATAAATATTGATTTCTCTAAAAAAGGAGATTTATTTACACTCAAGATAAGTGACAATGGTGTAGGTATTCCGGAAGGGTTAGATTACGCCCATTCCAAAACATTGGGGATATTACTGGTAAATTCACTGATTGACCAGATTGACGGGAAAATAGACATGAATACATCTGATGGAACCTCATTTACCATTACTTTTAAAGAAGTAAACTATGAAGATAGAATATAGGTGAATATAATCCATTAACAATATTAGATGTACAATTAAAAATGAACTAATAATATCAAACTATACAAAAAAAATAAGATATAGGCCTTATAAATCTAAAAATCAAAATTAAATTAAAGTAAAAATTTAGTTAAAAAGTTTTATAATGTTTATTTTGATTTTATTTAGTTTCTGAGCCCTAATTCCACAACTATCTTCTCTGTTTCTTCTTTATTTGGAATAAAACAATTCTGACCATTAATTTTAGTATAATATCCTGGAACAACCCGTATAGTAGCATTTTCTAAGGAGAATCCTGTACTAAACTTTTTTATCAAAGTCGTTTCTGTCAATGGTATGTTAGTTTTAACGTTTTGCCTTAACTGATTTAAGATAGTAGGAAGATTATCTAAATTAGATGGTTTAAATATTTCAGTTATAATAGCATCTATCGCTTCTTGGTGTCTTTTGATCCTGCCTCCTTCTGATGCAGAATCAGATCTGAAACGAAGATAAGCTAAAGCTTCATCACCATTTAATCTACTTACTCCAGATTTTCCATTTAATTCAGGCACAGCAGCAGTAACGTGAGGTTGCACGTCCATAGTGATTCCACCCAAACTATCAACCAGCTCTTTGAATTCCGTAAAATCCACCAAGATATAATAATCAATTTTTATATCCAAAAAGTTCTCCACCGTGGTTATAGTATTATTTATACCAGTATAGGGATAAGCTGAATTAATTTTATCCTCACCCCTTCCCGGAATCTCCACCACAGTATCACGGGGGATAGAAAGAAGAGAGACATTAGTTGTATTTTTATCAATAGATAAAATAGTTATAGAATCAGTAAATCCGGGATTGCTGGATGTTCGAGCATCTGCCCCTAACAATAATATATTTATTTTTTCACTGGGTTTTATTATCTCTGAATTAAAAATTAAGAAAGATAAACTTGCAGCCACTAAAAGTATGGATATTACGACTACTAATTTAAGCCAATTTTTCATATGATGACCTCATTAATTGGATAATAATTATTTTAAAAATTAAGATAGTGTTCCATGTTTTACATGATAATGCCTTTTTAAATTTTAATTAATTTAAATAAAACAAGACATAATTCAATGTAATTTTAATAATCCTAAGATTTTCATGACATATAAAGTTTAGGTATGCCTAACATTTTTTCAGTGAATTAAAAAATAATGGTGAGAAAATAAGATTAAAAAAATAATTTATTGGAAAATATTTAAAAAATAATTAAAAAGAAAGCTTGGAAATTCTTTCCATAGCTTCTTTTGTATTTTCTATTGTGTTGAACGCTGTGATTCGGAAGTAACCTTCTCCACTAGGCCCAAAGCCCACACCAGGGGTTCCCACCACATTTGCTTCTTTTAAAAGCAAATCAAAGAATCCCCATGAATCCAGGCCTTCCGGGGTTTTGACCCATATATATGGCGAATTAACTCCACCATAAACTTGCAGACCTATTTTTAGCAGGCTTTCCCTGATGATAGCTGCGTTTTGCATGTAGTAATCAATGGACTCCCCGATTTCTTTTTGTCCTTCCGGAGTGTAAACAGCCGCCGCTGCTTTTTGAATAGGATAAGAAACCCCATTAAACTTTGTGGTCTGTCTCCTATTCCACAGAGGATTGACTGGCTGGGCATTTCCTGCTCCATCATAGGCCATGAGTTCTTTAGGTACCACAGTATAAGCACACCGGGTTCCAGTGAATCCGGCATTCTTAGAAAAACTGCGGAATTCAATGGCCACCTCTTTAGCACCTTCAATCTCATAGATACTATGTGGAATACCATCTTCAGTTATGTAAGATTCATATGCGGCATCAAAGAGAATTATGGCCTTGTTTTCCCGGGCATACTCCACCCATGTTGCCAGTTGTTCTTTGGTTAAAGTAGTTCCAGTGGGGTTGTTAGGGAAACACAGGTAAATGAGATCAACTGAGCTTTCAGGTAGTTCTGGAACAAAATTGTTTTCCGCAGTGCAGGGAAGGTAAACCAGCTTTTCATATTTACCATCATCACCCATAGGTCCCGTTCGGCCGGCCATGACATTGGTTTCCACATAGACCGGGTACACCGGGTCGGTAACCGCCACCACATTATCCAATCCGAAGATCTCCTGGATATTACCAGTATCACACTTGGCACCGTCACTAACAAAAACTTCATCCTGGGAGAGTTCTATTCCACGAGAAGCAAAATCATTTTCAATTATTTCTTTTATTAAAAAAGAATAACCCTGTTCTGGACCATAGCCCATGAATGTTTCGTCCTGGCCCATTTCATCCACTGCCTGGTGGAATTCTTTGATTACAGCCTGAGGAAGAGGACGGGTTACGTCTCCAATACCCATACGAATTATATGGGCATCGGGATTTTCTTCCTGGAACTGATTCACTTTTCGATTGATTTCCGCGAATATATAACTGCTTTTAAGTAATAGATAGTTTTCATTTATTTTTACTGGCATAATACCCCTCATTTAATTTTGAACTTAAAGAAATTTAACATTATTAATTAAAGATTTGACGAATTTTATTTTGGATGAATAATTATTATTGATTTTTAAAATAATTGAATTTTAAAAAATAAAATTATTGGTGATCATTTATGTGCAAAGTAGAACCTGATTCCCTCAGAGCCAATTTCATCAACCCGGGCAAAACCAAAACGCTCAAATTGCACAACCTCACCTATTTTCAATTGGGAGCATGCTGGTTCTACATAACCTTGAATAACACTGGCATCGGGCATTACCACTTCAGCAGAGATACTATCTGTGGCTGGAACCCACTGGACTACCTGGGCCTTCAGTTCCCGGGCTTCCTCAAAGGTCTGACTGTTATACACCACTGCACCATCCTTAACTGACACATTCACTGCATCCATTAAACGTAATATCTTACCCTCGTGGAGATCATCATTTGATAGATATATCTGGCCATCAAAAGGAATTTCTCTGTTTCCCCTTTTCATAAAGTCAGGGTGTAGCGGTCTTTCCACAATCCCTTTCACTTCAGAAGGCAGATCTACAATATCAAGTTTCTGGGCATTGCTGACCAAAAAGTAACGGTTGGCAGTTTCCTCCAGAATATTTCTGTTTAAACCATATACTTTTTTCCAGCTAATAGTGGAATCGGCTATTTTAACACCGATTTCGTTCATGAGTTCTCTGATGGACTCTGGAGAAATACCCCGGCGAGCTATGGCCCGGATGGTACCTAATCGAGGATCATCCCAACCAGAATAGATACCCTGTTCTATCCCTTCCCGGGCCTTAGATGTGCTTAATGCAACATCATCCATTTTTAGTCTTCCATAGTGAATAAATTCAGGTACATCCCATCCCATGTGATCATAAAGGTACTTCTGCTTTTCAGAGTTGGCCAAATGGTCTTTACCCCTTAAAACATGAGTTATACCCATAAGATGATCATCAATGGTCACTGAGAAATTCATCATGGGATAGATACGGTATTTATCACCAACTCGGGGGTGATGCGCCTCTACCACTCGCATGGCCACCCAGTCACGTATCGCGGGATTTTTGTGATTAATATCCGTTTTTATCCGTAGTACAGCTTCCCCTTCTTCCATGTCGAACATCTGCTCCCATCGCTGGAGGTTATCCTCTACAGATAAATCCCGACAAGGACAGGCCTGGGAGTTGTCTTTTAGTTTTTTGAATTCCCCTCCTTCACAGGTACACATATAAGCAGCACCATTTTTTATGCTTTTTTCGGCGTATTCATAGTAAATAGGAATCCTGTCGCTTTGAATGAATGTTTCATCACATTTAACTCCCATCCATTCCAGATCCTGGGGAATCATGTCATATGCATCGGTATGTACTCGGCGGGGGTCCGTATCTTCTATACGTAAAACCAATTTACCATCATAGCGATTGGCATATTCAGAGTTAAGGACAGCAGCACGGGCATGACCTATATGAAGAGGACCACTGGGGTTAGGTGCAAAACGTAGCACCACATGGTCATGTGGTTGAGGAAGTTCAGCTAAACCTTTTTCTTCCACTTTCTTTTTTTCTTCTACTTTCCCACCCAGTTTTTCAAGTTCAGAAAGTTGTTCTGCTGCTTCCATGGCATTAACTTTCTCCACTATTTCTTTGGATAGTTTAGCAATAGTTTTAGCTTCCTTTCGAAGTTCACTCTCACTGCTCATTATGGATCCCATAACAGCACCGTCATGTGCTTTACCCTTGTGTTTAACTGCATTCATCAGGGCGTATTTGTAAACCACTTTTTCTAAGTCACTCATAAAACCACACAGATTCTAAAAATTAATAATTAATACAGAAAATAATCAAAAACAAGGGGATGGACATCTTTTGATTAAATCATCATCAGAATTTATCCCCAATCTAACTTACGAATACTATTTTTAATGCTTTTAATGCTGTCTTTCTAAAACAAAATCAGCCAGTAAGATCAGGGCATCTTTTGCTTCAGAATCCTCGAAAATATTCAATAGGTCTTTGGCTTTTTGTACATTATCTAAAGCCACCTGGTGAGTATATTCAATAGACCCATATTTCTCAAAAATAGCAATAGCCTCATCTACCCTTTCAGGATTATTTTCTTTAAGGATAGTGATTAAAGTTTCTTTATCTTCTGGAGAAGCACTTTCTAAAGCTTTTACTACCATTAAAGTCATTTTACCCTCGACTATATCACTACCCACTGGTTTTCCCAGAGATTCCTCATCACTGACCACATCCAGATAGTCATCCTGGATTTGGAAAGCCAGACCAATCAGTCTTCCATATTCAGCCAGAGCTTCCACTTGTTTTTCATCAGCTCCCCCAATAATAGCTCCTGCTTTGGTAGAGGCTGCAATGAGAGCAGCGGTCTTTTTATAGATCATTTCCATGTATTCACTTTCACTGACATCAAAGTTGCCTTCAAAACTCATATCACAGGCTTGACCTTCACATATTTTAATACATGAATCAACCACGGTTTCTAAAGCCTGAGTTACTCTTTTATACGATGAATTGTCAGTTTCAGTACGAATAACTGTCTCAAATGCTTTGGAGAATATGATGTCTCCCGCCAATATTGCCATGGGTTCTCCCCATAACACATGAACCGAAGGCTCTCCCCGGCGCATGTCATCAGCATCCATTATATCATCATGAATTAAGGAAAAAGTATGAATCAATTCAATGGCCGCTGCAGTCTTTAAAGCATATTCTGGTTTCCCACCTACTGCTTCGCAGCTTAGAACTGCTAAAGAAGGCCTGATTTTTTTCCCACCTGCTTTGGTGAGATGGTTTGATGCTTCAAGTAGGGCTTGTGGGTTAATAGTTGATAAAGCCTCTTTAATTTCATGATCTATGCTTTCTGAATACTTTTTTAGAATTTCAATTACTTCACTCATTAAACCCCTCCATTGAAAACCTGTGCTTGTCCATTTCTAAGTACATGAATATCATTTCCTAATTTATAACCCTCTTCATCAGCTAATTCAACATAGGCCGATAGCATATGAAGATCTCCATGAGCAGGAATAATATGCATCGGATCCAGCATCCTTATAAAGTCCCTGTGGTCTTCTTTTCCTGCGTGACCTGATACGTGGGCATTGGCATAAATCCGCGCTCCACTGGAACTGATTCGTCTTTCCATTAAATTTCGGTTGGCAATGTTCATGGGATTGGGAATTACTGGAGCAGATATAATTACATTGTCCCCTCTCATAATATTAAATTGTGTTTTAGCATTGGCTATGCGGGGAAGTAAAGCATCGGGTTCTCCTTGATGACCGGTAGTTACCAGCAGATAATCCTCCCGTTTATCTTCAGCTCGTGCTAAAGCCTTATTTACAGATTTAGGACTTCCATAAATACTGGCATTTGCCGGAAGCTTTAAGATACCCATTGATTCAGCTAGACTACAATATCGTTCCATGGATCTTCCTAAAAGGAGCATCTGCCGATCACTTTGACGGGCTATGTCACTTATGGCTTGTATACGTTCTATATGAGATGAAAATGTGGTTATTATCATTCCCTGATTTTCCTGTAATGGTCCCTGCATAATATCTTTTAGAACCAGTCTGGCGATTTTTTCGGAATGGGTTTTCACTTCCAGATCCTCACCTACCCGGGTAGTTTCCACAATTAATGCCAGTACTCCATTTCTTCCCAATTCACGCAGCCTACTGTAATCTGGTGGGGACTCTATTTTCTGATGATTATCAAATTTAAAGTCATTAGCATAAACAATTATTCCTTCAGATGTGTGTAAAGCAGCTATAACTGCTTGAGGAATACTGTGGGTGGATTTTATAAATTCTAAGGTAATATCAGGAGATACTTGACATTTCTCTCCTGGATTTAAAACTTGTAAACGGTTGGCCACCTTAAACTTCTTCTCACCTTTTATGGTGCGCTCAATCAGAGCTAAAGTGTAGGGAGTGGCAATAATAGGGGCTTCATATCTATGGGCCAGTTTAGCCACTGCCCCAATGTGATCCAGATGCCCGTGGGTGAACACAATGGCCCTTACTTTACCATCTACCTCTTTCATTAAGGTATCATCGGGAATTACTCCCCTTTCTATTAGATCCAAACTGTGCATTCGTGAAATATCAGTGTCCTCATGGATATGTAAGCGGTCCAGGTGGATACCCATGTCAAAAATAACCACGTCATCGCCAACTTTGACTGCAGACATGTTTTTTCCAACTTCTTCATATCCACCGATAGCAATTACTTCTACGCTCAATCTATGACCTCCGTGCGTATTCTTTAGTATTAAATTCCCTTTCCTGTAACCATTCCCTGGTTTTGCCTCTAATTACCAGATTCGAATTCTTCAATTCTTCTAAATTAGATGCACCCACCAGAAACATAGCGGCCTTTAAAGATTCCTGGAATCTTTCAATAACATTAATTACTTCTTTATAACCTAAATAAGCTTCTTTTAAAACGGGCAATGCTACCCCTACAGCATCTGCACCTAAGGCAATGGCTTTTGCAGCGTCCAAACCACTGCGAATACCTCCAGATGATATGATTGGAATATTAACAGATTGAGAGACTTCCACAGTACTGATAGCAGTTGGTATCCCCCAGTCCCAGTACAAGTCACCCATATACCTATCATCTGCCCGGTAGGTTTCTACTGCAGCCCAACTGGTTCCTCCAGCCCCCGCTACATCAATAGCTGCAACACCTTTACTTTCTAATAGAATAGCATCTTCGGCAGCAATACCTGCCCCGGTTTCTTTAACCACTACTGGTACATCTACCGTGTTTACTATTTCTCCAATGGAATCCAGATAACCAGTAGCATCCAAATCACCTTCTGGTTGAATTGATTCCTGTAAAGGATTTAAATGAACAGCCAGTGCATCGGCATCTAGCATTTCCACTGCTTGATCAGCGTATGCTATCTGAGGTGCCCCAATATTACCAATTAAAAGAGAGTCTGGTGCCTCTTGGCGGGCTATGGTATAAGTAGATGTCAGCTCCGGATTTTCCACAGCTGCTCGCTGGCTTCCTACACCCATACCAATACCCATTTCCTGAGCGGCTCGTGCTAGTTCTTTATTTATAGCCAGTGCACTGGGATGACCACCAGTAATGGCAGAAATAATGATTGGTGATTTTAATTCTTTTCCTAATAGTTCCGTGGATAGGTCGATTTTTTCTTTATTTACTTCAGGTAAAGCTCTGTGAATGAGCTCTATATCCTCAAAACCTGTTCTTTTATCTTTATACTGCACATCACAATGTGCGCATAATAATAAATGTTCTAATTTTCGATCTGAAATCATTTTAACGCCCTTTTATGATTTAATGAGTACTATTTTTTTCTTTTTTCGTTTTTTTTAAGTATTCTACTCATCATTTATATGATATTAAATATTGGATAATGATATGTGAATGAATTAGTAATATAAATTAGTGAATTGTTATTTTTATTAATTCTAATTAGCTGCTGTTTGATTTAACATATCAGATGATTTTCATGAATCAAAAGAATTAATTTTTTTACAAAATTTATTTTAAGAAGATTCTTTCATCGTTATTAATGTTCCTAAAACTTTATTGCCTTTAAGAGAGTTCTCTATTAAATTATTTTTTCCCGCATTGATTATCTCTGATTCGATTCCCAAACTAGCCAGTTCTAAAAGTTCCTGGAGTTTACCTATCATACCACCAGTCACATCAATATTAGTAGTACTATCTAATGATTCTAATTCGGATAGTGAAGTCACTTTTTCAATTAATCTTGCATCAGAATGTTTTTTAGGATTTTTAGTATAAACACCATCCACATCAGTTCCTAAAACAACTCTTTTGGGGATTAAGTGCTTGGATAGATAATTTATTATCTGATCCCCTGATAAAACCGCCATCTTAATAGATTCGTCCCTATCTAAAACTACATCACCATATATGACCGGTACAAATCCATTATCTAAATAATCTTTAATTAGATCTAAGTTTGCGGTTTCGATCCGTTTATTTCGGGTTACTATAAATGAAGAAGGTTGGATAGAAACAGCGGGAATTCCATGTTCCCTTAAAGAATCACATACAATACCATTTAACTTTTTAACCCAACTTTGTATTAAAGAAAAGCCTATCTTCTTCTCATGGATATCCAGTTCCCCCTTTAGGGGTTTTCCTATTTGGTATTGGCTGGCAAATGGATGTCCAAATGATCCGGCACCATGGACAATTATCAAATCTTTTACATGAGCCTCTTTGATTTCATTGGCTATTCTATTCATATTTTCGTGGTTAACTACAGGACTTTCGGCCCCCTTTTCAGTAATGATACTTCCACCCAGTTTTAATATTATCATTATGCTACCTCATGAATTATATCAATCCATTTGCCAAATAAATGTCGGATTATGTGATCAAATTATAATTATAATTTTTATAGGGACAACAATTAGGGGTGTTTGGTTATTTGGTGATATTGATGTATTTCATAGTTTTAAAGTAGTATTTAGAGCATTTTGGAGTATTTGATGGTTTTAAAGTAGTATTATTGGTTATTGGATGATAACTCCTTCTTTAGAGAAATCAGCTTTTATTGCATTTTCACTTTGTTGTAGTGCATTTAATACTTCTAAGATTTTCCCAGGACAATAAGCGATGATACTACCACCACCACCTGCCCCGGTGATTTTTGCTCCTTGTGCACCAGCTTGACGCGCCTTGTAAACCATTTGTGATAATTCAAGAGTATTAACACCCATGGCATCTAATAAACCATGATTAATATTCATTAATTCCCCTAAATTAGATTCTCCTAAATTAGATCCTGTATATTCTGTGTCATGATTCAGTTTAAAATTATTATGATGGTTATTAGAAAGTATTTTTCTAGCTTCTCGCGTGATTTTTCCCACCGATTCAATAACGGGATCCATAATTTCAGGATGTCTATCTCTTCTCAGGTGCACAGATTCCACCATTTTTCCTGTATTTCCTCTTTGAGAGGTGTATCCAATAACCAGAGAATTTTCTAAATCAGCATCTAAAGGAATCACTTCAGATTTCTCAGATAAATAAACCAATCCACCATATGTACTCACAGCAGTATCTAACGGACTTGCAGCACCTTGAACTTTAATTTCAACATTATGGGCTTTTTTAGCTAAAGAAGAAATATTAATTTCTTTTTCATGAAAGTTATCTAAAGCAGCCAGGGTAGCTACCGTAACCGCTGCCGAAGATCCCAAGCCTGCTCCAATGGGCATTTCCATTTTCAGTTCTATGTCTAAAGAGGAACCATCGTGCGCCATTAGTAGGGATTCTAAAATATAGTTAATTATGCCTGATTTTCCTTTCTTTATGATACAATTATTATTAAACAAATCTAAGTCGGCATGAACTCCTAAATCAGCTGACCTGACAGTAGTGTATTTTTCTTTTCCTTTTCTTACAATTATTTGGGCCCTTTTATCCACTGCAACTGCAATGGCAGGTTGACCAAATACCACAGCATGTTCCCCAAAAAGAATGGCCTTACCTGGCGCAGAAGCTGTGGATTCCATTTGTTCACCTTTTTAATAAATATCTTTTTTATATATGGATATTTAATTATTGTTAATTGATTATTGTTAAAAATATTAATTAGACAAATAAAACAGCACTTGATAACTAGAGAACTGGTGTTTATGAAATTTAGATTAGCCATTAGCATATAATTATATCTAAAATCACATCTAACCAATCTCCCAATAATAAGGTTATCCAGTCAATCAGACTTATCCTTTTTTCCAATATTTTCTTCTAAGAAGTTCCTTTTCTATGATTTTTAATGCGTTAAATGGGCTGTTAAAATAATAAAATATTTATTATCGGAAAAAAGCAGAGCCATAGCCTACTACGGAAGAATAATCTCCAGTCAGGTCTCCACTGGTTGCATATTTTAATATTTCCCCTTTTACAGCACCCATTAATTTAGAAGCAATAATAGCGGTTGCTACCGGACCATAACCACACATACTAACATTCAAATTGTTAATTCGGGCATACATCTGTTTCTCATCCATGTGAGATATGGATTCTAAGACTTGATGGTCATTAGCAGACGCAAATTCCTGTGGTTGGTAGTGGGTAAAGTCAGAGCTGGCAATTATTACCACATCTTTCTCCAGTTCTTTACTAATTTCTGCAATAGAATTAGCAATTTCTTGAGCTGTTTCCAGATCCTGCATCCACATAGAGATAGGCACTATTTCAAAATCCTTTTTAAAATACTGTAAAAAAGGAATATGTACCTCACAGCTATGTTCCTGTGAGTGGGCAACATTATCTGAATCTATGATTCCAGAATTAAGTACTAATCCCCGGGAGAATTCATTATCTATTTTTACAGAGCCTAAAGGAGTAATCCATTCCCCTTCAGCCATGATAGATACTCCAGAACCCATTCCGGTGTGATTAGGACATAATATTATAAATGTTTCTGGAAAACCGTTTTCTACGATTTTGTAATAAGAGTGGGCTGCTACCGGCCCTGAATAAACATAACCTGCATGGGGAGCCACCACACCTTTAATTTGGTGTTGGTCCCCTAATTCAGGTAGGCTTCCTGGCCCTAACTTATGTTTAAAGCACCACTCTATTCTCTCTCTAAGAGAATTAGGATCGCTTTCATAGAAAAGTCCTGCTACTGCAGGTTTTCTTATCATATCATCACTGCCAATTTAAGTCTAATATTTTTATCCAATTTTAGTAGGATATCATTTAATATGTTTTTACTAATAATTAGATTTTTAGCTCAAATTCGGTGGCTGGAATGTCCAGATCTTCGTCTTCTTTTAAGATTCCTTTTTCCCTGAGTATCTGTCTGGATAATAACCAGTATACTAAAGCTATAGCTTTTCTACCTTTGTTATTTACCGGTACTGCTACATCGACGTTTCCTAATAAGTTTTCAGTATCACATAGAGCTACTACTGGAATTCCAATTTGTTTAGCTTCTATGATAGCCTGGGAGTCAGATCTAGGATCAGTTACCACTAAAACTTTAGGTTCAATGAATTTAGCATAGTTAGGGTTGGTTAAAGTTCCGGGTATAAATCTCCCTGGGATGGTTTTGGCACCAGTCATTTCCCCGAATTTTCTAACTGGAGCTTGTCCATACTGTCGGGTAGAAACTGCTAATATATCATCAGCGTCGTATTTAGCCAGGAATTTAGACGCAGCTATGATTCTTTCGTTGGTTTTTCGAACGTCCAGGACGTATAAACCGTCGGATCGTACCCTATAAATGTATCGTTCCATGTCTCCAGTCTTTTGCTGAGTTCCGATGTGCAAACCTGCTGCTAAGTATTTGTCTAATGGGATTAATAGTTCTGACAAATTATCACCTCATTTTTAAGTTTTCGTCGCAATTGTGAATCGAAACCAAATCAATTTTCTAAATTAATTTACGTTACGATTAAATATTAAATACGATTAATACATTGAATTTTATTTTAAGTTATTCAACAGTCTTAAGTCCATTATAATGTTTAAAACATTATAATTATAGTTAGTTAATTATACTTATTCCAAATCAAATCAGGAATATAGAATTTTTAATCTTCTTTTACATCCACAGCTTCTTGTGGACATACATCCATGCATACTTCACATAAGCTGCATTCTTCCTTGTTTTGAATTGCAATTTTGTCCCCATCAATTATAAGGACTTCCATAGGGCAGACATCTACGCATTCTCCGCATTCTGCACCATCACATTTATCATGATCAATGATTATTTTTACCATTTTATCTCCTTTTAAAAAGATTGTTTGTTTTAGTATTTATCCAGATAATCCAGATATACCATTTAAAATTTGAAATTAAATATCTTAATAATCAATATCAGATATTTAATTAATGGCCCTTAATTAGTTTAAAAAATTATGGTTTTTTTGTTAAATGATTATTCAATCAATTAATCTTAATCAAATCGGGCCATAACAGGATTAGAAAGTTCTTCTTCTATACGGATTAACTCATTGAGTTTAGCAATTCTTTCCCCACCTAATGCTCCTGTCTTAATTAATGGAGCAGAGAAAGCCACTGCCAGATGAGCTATAGTTTCGTCAGTTGTTTCACCGGATCGGTGAGACACTACTGGCACATAATTATTGGTTTTAGCCAGTTCAACCGTTTCATAAGTGTCGGTAAGAGTACCTATTTGATTTGGTTTGATGATTATAGCATTAGCTGCTTTTACATCAATACCTTCCTGTAATATCTCTTTGTTAGTTACAAAAAGGTCGTCTCCACAGATCAAACACTTTTTACCTGCTTTAGCAGTTAATTCGGCAAAAGCCTGGAAATCAGCCTCATGCAAAGGGTCTTCCACATAGAACATTTTGTAAGTATCAATGATCTCATTGACATAATCTATCTGGTCTCCCGTATCACGGGCTATATTATCCTGAGCATAAATATATTTTTCCTGGGATGCATCCCACATTTCACTGGCAGCCATGTCCAGAGAGGGCCGAATTTCAATACCCATTTCATTGCCTACTTCTTCACAGGCCTGGGCCTGGAATTCTAAAGCATCGACATTGGAAATATTTGGAGCCCATCCACCTTCATCACCCTTTCCACCAGTGAAAGTTTGATCTTTGGTTTGAATAAGATCTTTTAATCTTTTATGAACATTAGTATTGGCAAAAACTGCCTCAGTAATATTATTAGCGCCTACTGGAACCACCAAAAACTCCTGGATATCTGGAGCATGTTTACCTGCGTGTGCTCCCCCATTTATCATATTACCCAGGGGAAATGGTATTTCAGTACGCATATTGCCGCCTAAAAACTTGTATAGGGGCATGTTATACGAAGAAGCAGCTGCTTTAGCTACAGCCATGGATACGGCAACCGTGGTGTTTCCACCAATGGCAGAGAGGTTTTCAGTTCCATCTATTTCTTTTAGAACCATGTCTACATCCTGTAGATCCTCGGTGTCCATACCAATGAGTTCAGAGGAAATAACGTCCTCCACTTCGCCTATAATCTTATCCACCCCTCCTTCAGGGAATGCCACAACTTCTCTGGAACCAGTACTGGCACCACTAGGGGCGGCAGCCCGGCCAAATCCATTCCAGGTTATAACATCCACTTCAAGGGTAGGGTTTCCTCTACTATCTAAAATTTTCCTTACACGGACGTCTTCAATAACGCTATCCACAAAAACACCTCTTTAGGTAAAAAATAGTGGTTTATTTTCTTATATCTAGAGGGATAACTTTCTTTTTAAGTTCTAAAGTAGCTATATCTATAGGATCTAAAGATTCTGGCACATCAACTAATGGTCTTGCTCCCATGGAAAGTTGAAGAGCTCTGGCGCCTATAATTCTAGCTTTTTCAAATCTGGTTAGTTTACTTGCCATACCTCTCTCCTCAATTTCTAGCTCATTTGAGCTTTAATTAAATGAGTTTGAGTAATAATTGAATTAAAATGATGGGACCGCCGAGATTTGAACTCGGGTCTCCAGCGTTCCGGTGTTGACCATCCCCGATCCAGTTGAATAACCATCCATGAGTTAACATGTTAAAATCCTGAGAAAATAGATTAATAATTAGTATCAAAATTCGAACTAATATCAAACCTAATTTCTTTCAGTTTATCCACGGATATTTAATTCAATGGCTGGGAGGATGGACCAAGCTACCCTACGGTCCCTACCATGTTTCTACATGTGCAATTAACATTCTTCTGCAACAGTATCTGGTTACTCCCAGATCATCGAGAACAAGCTTAGGGTCTTCACCTTCAGCTATTCTTGTGTTGTATTCATCGAAATACGCTGATACTGCTTTACCGCAGCTTATACATCTTATTGGAATCATGATAAATCATCAATCGATTTTTTTATGATTATTTAAATTTTAATTTATATAAACTTTAAGAATTGGTTCAAGTTATTGATTTCTAAATTGATTATAAAAGATCATTAAATTAAATAAACTAAATTATTAATTTAATTTAATTAATGATTTCTTATAAAAATTTAAAAATTATAATTTAAAAAATTATCGGATAATCAGTGAAATTACCGGTAACTTTTCTGTCTTCGGGCTCGAGCGCCTCTTCCACCATATTTTTTAGGCTCTGAGCGTCGAGGATCTCCTACAAGCATAGTTCTGTCGTATTGGACGAACTTTTCTTTAAGATCCATGTCGCTGCTCCATTGCACTAAACCTTTGGCAATTACCATACGGGCAGCTTCGGCTTGTCCCATGACTCCTCCACCAATGACATTTACATCAATGTCTACTTCATTGACCAGGTCACCGGCTAAGGTTAATGGTTCGTTTATTTTGAGGCGGGCCATTATAGGGTCATATAATTCCACAGGGCACTTATTAATTCGGACTCGTCCTTTACCCTCGTGGAAGGTACCTCTGGCAATGGCAGTTTTTCTCTTCCCGCTTGTATGAACAACTTTTTTCATCGTTACACATCCCTATTAATTAAAATTTGGCTCCCAGAAGTTTGGAGATTTCTCCTAATTCCATGCCTTTTTTAATATGTTGAATTTCTGCTTCTGGTACTTTGGTTAGTTCTTCCTTCTGGAATTCTCGGGGTACGCCTACATATGCTTGAAGATTTTTGTAAGCTTCCCTACCTTTAGTTTTTCGGTAAGGTAACATTCCTCGAACAGTTCTTCTGAAGATATCATCTGGTCTTCGAGGGTATTTAGGACCCATTCTTCTTGGATTGGAAATACTTGCCCGGTCTAACCGTTGTTTGTATTTAATGTAAGCCCATTCCTTGGAACCGGTGATTACTATCTTTTCAGCATTGAGGACTACAATTTCTTCCCCTTCGAGAAGCTTTTTACTTACCACACTGGCAAGTCTCCCCATAATTTGTCCTTCTCCATCTATAATCATAAAAACACCACATTAGTTTTAATACACTATGCTTACCCTAGTCGATTACTGAAACAATCATTGAATTATTCAATAATTCGAATGTTACTCCCTTTAGGGTTTATATCTAGCATGGCGCTTATTTCCAGGCATTCTCCGCCTGCTTTTTCAATTTTTTCCTGAGCCATTTTGGAAAATCCTATGGCTACTACTTGCACTTTATGATCCAGGCTGCCGCTTCCTAAAACTTTTCCAGGGATCAGAACAGTTTCATCATCACTGGAATGTCTGTTAATTTGAGATATATTAACTTGAGCTTTTCGGCGGGAGGATCTTTCTAATCTGCGAGCAACATCCTTCCAGATAGCTGCTTCTTCCTCATTAGATTTTTTCTTAAGATTCCTTATAAGTTCAAAAGTGTTAGGATTAGTCTTGGTAACTTTTCTTACCATGATTAAATTCCTCCTTCACAAAATGTTATAACACTGTCCGCTTTCTTTGATAAAACATCACAAGCTTTAATCAAAACCTCTTCTGGAGGTACTGATCCATCAGTTTCAACCAGGAATATAAAATTCCCTTCCTGATAACCAATATCAATAGCCTTGGTTTCGCAAACCCTCACGCAACTTTTACACATGGAGCAGTTTTCAACATCAACCACTTTAACTTCTTTAGTTTTCTGGTCGAATTCTAAAACTCCACGAGGGCATGCTTCCACACAGTTTTGACATTCGTCACAAGTTTCGGCGATGGTTATTTCAGGGTAGTACTTGTAGGCACATGCCGTGGTAGGTTCCCATTTAGCATGATCCAAACCAATACCTAATTGGGCAGTTGCCTCCAATTCTACTTCTTGATCTTCTTTAAGCTTGAGAAGAGGTATAGTATCGTAAACTGGTTTAATTTTTGAGTCTTCGGAAACAAGATCCTTGGAGTAAACTACTCCGGGGCCCTTCTTCTTCAATACCAGAGACACTGTGCAGCGAGGACAAGTATCATCACAATCACAATCTTCAGGTAATAGAAGAGATTCTGTTGCCTCGGCATCAGATACTAATGGTACTAATCCGAGTCTGTGGGCCAGAACCTCGTCAAACATTGCAGAGTCGTTTTTGACTATGTGTACGTCTTCGATAGCCACTTTAGGAACTTCCATCATACATATCCTTCGGATTGCATTAACAAAAGTAAAATCTGCATCACGAATTATGAAAATGATTTCATTATCATTCTTCGATTTGACATCAATCTCCATATTAGACCCTTCTTCCTCTTTTACCTCCAGGTCGTCCGGTACCATCGTGAGGTATAGGAGTTACATCTTCAATTTTTCCTATTCGGATACCAGCTCTGGCTAAAGCTCTGATAGTAGCCTGGGCACCAGGTCCAGGAGTTCGAGGACCGTTTCCACCAGGAGCTCGTACTTTTATGTGTAAACCAACAATTCCTTTCTCTTTAACATCATCCGCTGCTCTACTAGCAGCTTCCATAGCAGCAAAAGGAGAAGATTCCTGCCTGTCAGCACGAACCACTTTTCCCCCAGACCATTGGCTTATGGTCTCTGCTCCAGTAATATCCGTGACGGTTATTATGGTGTTGTTAAATGATGAGTAAACGTTAGCAATTCCCCATTTTTCTTTTTCTTTTTCGGCCATGTTATCGCCTCTTATTCAGTTTTTCCCTTAGCAGCTTTGGCTTCATCTTTGTTCTCGATCTGCTTAGCCACCGGTGAAGATGGATAGAATCCAATTAATTCTTCCTGTCCTCTTTTGACCATGTAACTTGGAGAGTCAATTTTCTTACCATCCATGGCAATATGACCATGCACGACAAAGACTCGAGCTTCTTTAGCGGTTCGAGATAATCCTTTTTGGTGAACCATAGTCTGAAGTCTTCTTCGGAGTACGTCTTCCACAGTAAGATCCAGTACGTTTTCAAGGCTGGAATTTTCAGCCATGATACCTAATCTTACCAGGTGACCTAAGAGCTGATCTCTTTCATGTTCAGTTTGCTCAGTAGAAAGACCCAGTAAGTACCGGGCGTCCCTTCTGTATCTTCTGACCATGGTTTCAGCTTTCCAGATCTCCTTCTTATTTTTCAAACCATATTTATTGATGAGTTTGTTTTCTTCCTTTATCCTGTCAGCATTCCAGGGGTGAGGTGGAGTATCGTAAGTTTTACGTGATTTTCTTGGATGTCCCATATCAATGCCTCCTTATTGCCTTCCTTTCCTTCTTCGTACACCGACAGAACTACCTTTTCTGAAGGTAGACTTGGTTCTTTGACCTCTGACAGGTAAGCCCACTTCGTGTCTTCTACCTTTGTAACTTCGGGTCTTTTTCATTCGGTTTAAGTCATCTCTGAGAGTCATGTCCAGATCAGACTCAATTAAATGCATGGTGTTACCGGTTTCGTAATCATTACGTCGGTTGAGCATCCATTCAGGAATGTCATATTGTTGAGGGTCTCTTAAAGCTTCCTCAATTTTAATTACATCTTCATCAGAAACATAACCAATTTTTTGTTCCAGATCATATCCCATAGCAATACTTATTGCTCTGGATAAAGCTTTTCCGATACCTTTAATATCTGCTAAAGCATTTTCAATGGTCTTATTACCATCGACGTCACGTCGGGCAATACGTACCATGTGCTTGAAATCTTCTTCCATTTTATTTAACCTCCAATTAAGAGCGAATCTACCAGATAAGTGGCAAATTCAAGACAATTTATGCATTTCGCATATTAATGCCTGTTTTTTGTTTTTTATTTAATATTCAAGCTAGACATGAGTGTAATAGACAGGATCATGTCAAACTTATCGTGCAAATTTCAATCATAGGGGCAAGTCTTAAATAAGAACTTGCATTTTATTTTACCAATAAACGCCGGGACTGGGATTTGAACCCAGGCGGAGAGAACCTCCACAAGATTTCCAGTCTTGCGCCTTACCAAGCTAGACTATCCCGGCATCAGAATTATATGTATCACCAAATAGCCACAAAAAGCCATTATGAAAATCCCGATTGAGGAGGATTTATTATTTATTATAATTTATTTATTATGCTGATTTTGAGGCAGCATACATTCTCAAGGATCGGATTATCATAAGATAAGATTCAAAAGCGTTATTTCAAATTTAAACTAATATTTGAATAATTTAAATTTAAATACTTTAAACTTAGATAACTTGAGACTTAGATACTAAAGATTTGCTTGAAACAGAATTCAAGAAATATCTTAAATTTATAGTATAAAACTGTATA
The DNA here is from genome assembly GCA_002504725.1 of Methanobacteriaceae archaeon UBA587. GTDB lineage: Archaea > Methanobacteriota > Methanobacteria > Methanobacteriales > Methanobacteriaceae > UBA587. Next base: position 48,551 of record DATN01000003.1, read on the forward strand.
TTAACATTTTTTACTTTAATAGTTTTTGGTGGATAGCAGGGATACTGAAAAAATATACAAAATGGTTTCATACAAAATGGTTTTATTATACTAAATCAGGGAAAGTAGAATTATCGAAATTAGAAAAGAATTTATTTAAAAAGATAAATTATTTCCACATCTTAGGATATGTTCCAGGTTCCATAAAAACCTTTTTTGTAGTTACCATAATTCCTTTGCTTGATTTATGAATTTCATCAGCATTTTCCAGAGCTTCTCCCGAAGCAACCAACTCTCCCTTAAGAGTAAGAATAGCGACAGTTTCTCCTTTTTTAATATTTTTATCGAGACGTAGTATGCCACCTGATGCTAAATCAGCCCCATGACAAAGCGCATCTACCGCAGAGTCACGTATGGTGATTTTCAAAAGATGCTCTACTGCCCTTTCCATAGGTAAAACACATTTTCGCAGTAAAGATTCATCTCCTTCCTCTTTCCATTCATGATATGCATCAGTAAGATCATGTAAGGTGGTAAGGGTTTCATCTTCTTTAAATGGACCTGCTTTGGTTCTTCTCAGCTCCGCCATGTGGGCTCCTATTCCCAGAGCTTCCCCTATGTCATGACAGTACTTACGTATATAGGTACCGGCTTCACATTCTATTCTAAAAAGCACGTCCTTTCCATCGATTTCCAAAATATTAACATTATAAATGTTTCTAACTCTAAGCTCTCTTTTAACTGCAGATTTCAAGGGAGGAGTTTGAAATATTTTCCCCTGAAACTCTTGTAGAATATTTCTAACTTTTTCTTCATCCACTTCCTGGTGCAGCCTCATAAGACAGACATACTCCTTTCCAGCCACTAAAAGCAATTGAGTTACCCGGGTAGCATGATCTATTCCAATAGGCAGTACCCCAGTTACACGAGGATCTAGTGTTCCCCCATGACCCGTTTTTTCACAGTTAAGAATTCGGCGAACCCATGAATCAACTTCATGAGAAGTAGGTCCAGAAGGCTTGTCCAGATTTATTATACCTTTTCTTAAATGTTCTTCTATAGGTCTGGAATCAGGATAACATCCAAATTCAGGATTAGTCTCGCTTTCTGCTTTAATTAGAAAATTTTCCTTAACTTGTTCCATCAGATAACCTACAGTGGGCAATTAAAAATCAACAGTTAAAAAATAGACATTATGTTTAATAGGCTTTATTGACTTACCTAACATTTCATGATATTAAAAGTGGGGTTAATTAAATTAAACCAACACCACAAAATATCATTATTCTAGAGCTTCCAGGTCTTTTTTGATCTCTTCAGGATCTTCGGATTTTATTTCGATTACTTGGTCTACTGGTTCCAGGTGCTGGATGTTACATCTTCTGTTTTTGACAGATACACCTACAACTTCTACGAACTTTTCATCTATAACATCAACGATAACACATTTTTCTCCCGCTTCTCTACCTGCGGTTTTAACACATACTCTTCCTACTTCTATTGCTGGCATTATATCACCTCGGTAACTTTCAAGATTATATCAACAATACTCTCAGCTTGGAAACTGTTAGTATTCAAGATTAAATCATAAATTTCTAAATTATTAATATCTATCTGGTGTATTTCCAGATATCGACGAGCTTCACTGTCTTCTCTAATTCGGACTTCTTCATTAACCTGTTCTACAGTTTTAGACTCCCTTTGACTTATTCTTTCAGATCTAATATCAAAAGGGGCAATCATCCAAATTTTCAAATCAGCATCTACAAAATGAGCCGAAAGCCTTCCTTCCACAATGAGGTTCTCATGGCGGTTTTTTGCTTCACGGGCCATTTCTGCTTGTCTTCGATCAATTTCTTGATCGATTTCTATATTATTTTCGGCGAATTCACTGAAATCCAGTATATCCTTGCCACTTTCTGCAGCCATCTGCCGGAATATGTCCCCAGCAGATACATAAGGAATACCCAATTTTTCAGATAATAATTTCGAGGCGGTGGTGGTTCCACTACCTGCTAATCCGCCGATGGTTATAATCATTAAGACCTTGCCTCTTGTTTAAAGACTTTTCTAGCACATTCAGTACATAAGTACCCGCCATAAGCACGATTAGGCCTTTTTTTACTCTTGGCTAGTTTCCTAATCTCATAAGGTCTGCCACGAGGAACCCCATGCAGAGGTTTTTTGCACTCGGCGCAAATATGTTTGCTTGGTTTTTTCTTTTTGTATTGTAAAACGGTCTTTCCACCAGGAGTCCTTTTGAAGGTCCTCTTGTATGATCTGGATCTATATCTTAATGCAGGCATTCTATCTCTCCTAAATTTTATTATTAATTTCCAATAAGTCCCAAATCTGATATTGGAATATATATTGAAAGTAAATTTCTATAACTTATTATAGGATATCCATTTCAAATATTTATCAAAACAGGATATATGATTTAATCTTTTAATTATATTAAATCAACTGAAGATAAATCAAAGATGAATAATTATAATCCGCTATGAATGAGTTACATTCCTCCTTTTAGTCCCATGAACTTCCTGAATATTTGGGACATGGCAAATGAACATAAAATGTACCAACCTAACCAACCAATAGTACCTGCTGGTACGTCAATACCAGTTTGATAAAAGGGTAAAGCATGCCATAGGGGCACTAAAAGCACGTAATAGGCCACAGTAGGTAAGGTAACAATTGTATTATATATGTGAGGTTCCTGAGCCATCCACCAGAATACCAGGATAATAGGTACAAAGGTAACAATCATGGGTTTAAAGGACATGAACATCATTTCTTTCTGTTTGTCCATGAATTCCAATTGTTGCTTTTGCATTTTATCCAAGGCGCTGTTATCCCCTGATTTTCTTGCTTCCATCATTTGCTGTTGGAATTCTTGCATTTCCTTTTTAAGTTCCTCTAATCTATTCTGGTTTACCAGTAATTTATTAGCCAGAGTAATAACAAAGGCCACGATTGTGGAAATCAGGAAAATCGTGAATATGGGATTATTCGGGTTAGGATCCATTGCAATAACTGGCCCGAAAATAGCGTTTAAAATCCCATAAACGCCTTGTATAATGTTTTCAAATACCATTTTTATTTCCTCTCATATATAGGATAATCATTGATAGATTTGATAAAATCTTATGAATTTAAGTTTTATTAGTTTAATACTTAATTTATGGATTATTACGAACCCATCATAATGTTTCAGTCATTTCTTTTACAGATGCTTCCAGTTGATCATTATGATTTTCAATGATCTTTACAGTAGCACCAGTAAGAGCAGCATAAGCCATGGAAACTGCACGATTCATTTCCTGGTGTAAGTTTATGTCTTTTAACATCTCCATGTCCCTACTACGAGAAGTATCACTAATTCGTCTTAGTAAAATCTCATCTGCGTCAGCTTCTAATAGTATGAACATGTCCGGTTTTAGTTCATCCAGGACCCATTTGGGTAATCCTGGTAGGAAACCAGCAGGAGTTTTTATAGTGCAGTGAGTATCAACGATTATGTTAGTTTGCTCGGACCTCTCTCTTATACTTTTTGCCGCATTTTTTTGGATCTCTTTTTGTACATCCGGAGACAAGGTTCTCATCTCATCCCTATTCTCGACTAAACCTTTTTCCTGGGCAATTTGGAGCATAACATCCCCATAATTAACATGTACATAATCGAGGTTTTCCAAGGAATGCTCTAAGACAGTGGTACTGCCTGAACCAGGTATTCCTGCAACTACAACAACTTTCATTTTACCCACTCCTATAATTGTCAAATAATAAGTTAATCACCTAAGAACTTCCTTAACATAGGGTGCATGTCCATCATTTGTTCTTTGGCTATTTCCTCATATAAACGGTATACAATTCCTACAGTAAGTAGAACACCAGTACCTCCACCTAAGGCACCTGTAAGATCTGCTCCGAATGCTAAAAGACCTACAAAAGCCCCACCTAAAACAGTGATGGCTGGTATGTACTTTTTCAAAATCTTTTCAAACTGTCTTTTACTGCTTCTAAAACCAGGTATCTGCATCTTCATGTCATAAAGTTGTTTGGCCACTTGTTTAGGACCAATACCACTTAGCTCTACCCATAGCCAGGCAAATAGAATACACATGGCAATGAAAACTATTCCATAGAATAGCACGTGTAACGGATCTGTGAGTATACTATCCAGCCCATAGGGAGGTGTAAGTAAGTAAGCCAATCCATTGACGGCTTGACCATTGGAAATTTCTCCTAAAATAGGATATCCTATTTTCTGGAAGATATTTGCAAATAGCTGCACATTCAAAAGCAGCGCACTGGCCAGAATAACCGGCATGTTACTGGCGTAAATAAACCTCAAAGGATATTTTCCTCGCGCACCTTTTACTCCACCATAGGACAGGGGAATCTCCACTCGCATACTTTCAGCATATACCACCACTAAAAATACCAGTATAACTGCAAAAACAGGAATCAGGTAATCAAAATTGGGAGATCCTGTAACTACAGAGTATATGAATGCGGGTATTTTACCGGCAGGTACTCCTGGTTGAGTAGGTGATGATAGGAAATTGAAAGCACCTACAATAATTTGCTGTGAAACACTTGCTGCAATGAAAAGTCCCACACCACTTCCAAATCCCCATTTAGAAATAACCTCATCAAGGAATATAACTAATATCCCCCCAATGGTCATTTGAAGTATTAAAATCCAGACAAATGAACTTGATTCAGGAGCAATAGCCCCGGTTAATACCATAACCAATGCTTCAAATACAGTAAATATGATGGCAAGGAGTTTTTGTGTTCCTTGGAATAAAGCTTTATCTTCATGACGGGAAAGATCCAGTTTCAGGATTTTACCACCCACCAGTAACTGCAACACAATTGATGCAGATACGATGGGTCCAATCCCTAAGGTGAGAATTGAACCGAAACTACCAGCAAGTACTGCTCTTAATTGAGCAAACTGATCGACTGCCATATCACTAAGACCATATAAAGGTATCATAGTCAATATAAAATACAATACCAATATAATAGCGGTCCATTTAAGTTTTTCCTTAAATGTAACCCGATATCCTGGTGATTTTACTTGAGGTAAAATTGAAAAAATCGGTTGTAATTTCTCTAACAATTAATTCACTCCTTGCCTTAAAATATTAAATATTAAAAATTTAAAAAGTTAAAGAGTTACTGGTTCTCCGCCTGCTTCTTGGATTTTCTTTTCAGCTAATCCAGAAAACTCTGGAGATTTGATAACGAGAGGTTTGGTTATTTTACCGCTTCCGAGCACTTTGTTGTACCCTAATTCGGTGATATCAATGACAATCATGTCATTTTCTTTAGTGGCCAATCCTTTATCTAATAACTGTTCAGATTTTTCATCTAAGTAACTCAAATTAACTGGATTAACTTTATTTATTGCTTTTTGAGGCCTTTTAAAACCGTATTTTCCAAAGTGGTCTGGGTCGTACTTAACAATCCAGGTCCAGTGGTGTTTGTGACTTCCAGCATTTCCTCTTCCACCTCTGTGACCAGCACCCCTTCTTTTCTTGGAGCAACCGCCACCCACGGTTCTTGAACCTCTCTGTTTAGTTATTTTCCTTTTACTTCTAATCATCTTAAATCCTCCTGGATCAATAAAGAAGTCCGACATAAGTCGGACCATTCAGGAATAAATAATGATAGGACTAGATCATTTTTTTGATGAGGTCCTTAATGTTTTCTTCCCTGTATCCTAAACTTCCTCCTTCACGGAAGGCAGTTTTAGTATTTTCATACCCTTTACGAGGAGGGTGTAATCTAAATACAGGTTTAATATTGGCATCTCCTAGTTTTACTTCACCCTCCAGGATAGCCTTGGAAAATTCTTCTATAGAAGAATAGTCAGTGTTTTCTTTAATGTACTCATCAGTAACTTTTTCGCCGCCGACGATTCTTCCTCGAGCCATAATCATCTTAGTCAGAGATTCTTGGTCGATTTCTCCCCATGTAATGTAATCCTTAGCTTTAAGGAGCATTCCATTGTTGCTGGGGTTTTCATCGATTAAAACAGCGTGATTGATTCTGTTGAGTCTTAACATGTCCATGGTATCAGCGATGCCTCTTTTGACACCCACTTCACCTCTTACTCTAATTACTGCGAACATAACTATCACCGCTTAGCTGGTACAAACACCCAGATTTTTCAGATCTTTCTTCTGTGCTTTTACTCTGCTTAACTGTTTTAATGCATCGAAGGTAGCACTGGCAAAGTTAACGGTGGTTTGTGTTTGTCCACTGGTTTGAGACCAAACATCATCTATACCTGCCAGTTTCATGATGGTTTTTCCAACATTTCCTATAGCAAGTCCTACTCCTCCCGGAGCAGGCATGATGGTCACCCGGACACTACCGCTTTTTCCAGAGACTTTGAATGGAACAGTGTGTTCTCTTCCACATACACATCCCCAATCACCGCAGCCTCTTCTTACTTTTATGATGTTATATTTAGCATCATCAACAGCTTTTCGAATAGCAGGACCTACTTCTCTAGCTTTACCTTGACCTAAACCGACGTAACCGTCTTTGTTTCCTACGGCAACAATAACCCGGAAGTTTACTTTTCTTCCAGATTTGTGCATCCTTTGGACCAGGTTAACATCCATTACTTCTTCTTCCAGGTCAGGGAGTAAAGTGTCGACAATTTCTAGTTCCATTATGGGAAGGCCTTTTTCAAATATTTCATCAATATTGGTAATAACGCCTTCTTTCACCATACGGCCCAGGTTAGTTCTAGGTTCCCACTCCTCCTTTTTATAATTATTCATGATTATACCTCAGCCTCGTCTATTTTATTTTTAATTTCTTCAAAGTGGTCAGGTAAATCAACGGGGGACAATCCTCGTTCGAAATATTGAGAGAACTTTTTCTTAAGTTCTGCATCATCTAAGGATTTAGCATATTCAGCTATGTGTTCACCAGTTATACGGCTCTCATCAGGGAGAACGGATTCTCCATGAGGTATGTATAATCCGGCGTCAGATGCTCCTTTTAATGCTGCATAAACCTTAGAACCTTTAATGGATGTTTTGAGACCAATATCCAAAACTGCCTCGTCGATTCCTTTACTGAGAGCTTTTTTAGCACATAAATATGCGGTTAAGTATGCGGCTCCAGTATTTTTAGTTCCGGCTAACCAGCCCATTTTTTGTAATTCTTTAGAGTGTGCTGAAACTAAAGTTTCATCACCATTCTTTCCAACATTGATTATTTGAGCAATAACGTGATTATTGGAAATTCTGACAACCATTCTAGATTTATCGATATCAACTAATCGTAATCTAGCAGCATAATCAGTTTTTCCTTCTCTTCTTCTTCTAAATGCTACTTTATATCTTGATCCGTGTGCCAACTAAATCCCTCCTACCTGAGCAAGTCGTGGTCCCGGGCATAGGTTTTCATGTAAGATTTACTTCTGAAGGCACCGCCCTTTGCCATTTTGTAGAGTTTACGATAGGTAGTATTATTGATTTCCCTATTGTCTCTCATTTCTTTAAGATCCCTTCTCAAGGCCCTTATGGTAGTCATCCAAGCTTTCTTCTTGGGAGTTCGAGCTTTTTTAGCCCCTTTGATACTACCTTGTCCTTTTCTTCTTCCCTTGCTCTTTTGCTGGGCTATTTTCTTTGATCTGTAACTGCTTATTCCTTTTTGAGGTTTAGCCCTGATAACCTTGTTATCTATTAGCTGCTTCACACTTTCCCTTGTAATGGCCCGTGAAACTTCGTCTACTTGTTCAGGATCAATCCATACTCGATTTATCCCTACTTTCAGTATATCCGCAGCCAATCTTTTCTGAGTAGTAAGATTCATTTAAGAAACCTCCTTTTTCAGCATTGAGCTGATAAAATATACTTGAACCTATTATTCAAGTAATGCCCGTTGTTATAAAATACTCCCTTGCCCTATAGGTACTTACCCATCTATGGCATTTTTTAGTATTTCATAACTAGATCGATTTCTAAGATGTCTGAAATATAATTCACCACAATAGTACATAAGACATCTACTATTAATCAATCTAATCCAATTATAAGTCAGATTATTAATCCAATTCATAATGGATGGCTTAAAAAACTGATATTATTTGTTAAATATTTTAATACCTAGTTCTTTAGCTTTTTCCAACATCATTTCCTTTTTTCGTTTTCCGACAGTGGAGCTGATCCTTCCACCTTGCGTGCTGGGATCTAAGCTTTCTAAATCACTGATGTTATATACCAGAATGTCCTGGTAACCAGAGGGGTGAAGACCTTTACCTTCTTTAGGAGATCCAAAACCAACAGTAGGCATGGCAGGTTTACCCTTTTCATATCTCCTGGTTTTACTGGTTTTTCCCCTGGCTTTTCTCCACATTTGACCAAGTTTCTTGTACCTGGCGTATTCTTGTCTTTTGAATTTCTTCTTCATTGAATCACCGCTAGTGTCTTAACACCTGGCCTTATTCCCGATTAACAAAGTATATTCCATCCTGGAATACCCGGGGATCTCGTCCCTTAATCTTAGTGGCCTGTTCTAAGTTAGCCATGGTCTGCCCTACGTCTTCCTTGTTAATTCCGGTAATTTGCACTTCGTCACCTTTAACTTGGACTTTAGCGCTTCCTACAATTTTTGCAGACCGGGGATGTCTTTCTCCAAGGAAGTTTTCGATAGTGACTTTATTTCCAGTCACTTTAACTGTCATAGGGAAGTGAGCGTAAACAATTTTCATGTTATAAGTGAAACCTTCAGTTACCCCGTGAATCATGTTATTAATATGGGATCTTATAGTCCCTAACATGGCTTTATCTTTCTTTTTGGGGAATGAAGTTTCTAAAACAACTTTATCGTCTTCCGTCTTCATGGTGATGTTAGAGAACTTAAACTTTCTGGAAAGTTCACCCTGAGGTCCTTTCACATTTACCTCATTGTTTAGGGAAACTTCTACACCTTCCGGGATTTCAATTTCTTCCCGAATTACAGCTGCTAGAACCATCATATCACCTAATATATGTATGCCAGTAATCTGCCACCGATACCCTTGGTCTTAGCCTCTTTGTGAGTCATAATTCCTTGGGGAGTGGTAACAATCATTATTCCAAAGTTTTTAGCTGGCAAGTATCTTTTTTCGAATTTTTCGAATTCATCTTTCTTTACTGCGTGACGAGGTTTGATTACCCCACACTGGTTAATGTTACCTTCTAAATTAACGATGAATTTTCCTGCTTTAGCATCATCTACATATTCAAATTCACCAATGTAACCTTCTTTTTGCATAGTCCTTAAAACATGACCAATTAACTTAGATGCAGGAGAGATATTACAAGAATCATTACCCTGCAGTTCGTTGTTTCTCATGTTAGTTAAGGCATTTGCTAGAGGATCCATAAGAGTCATAGTAAACACCTCGTTTAATTGTACTTTTTAAATCCGATTTTGGGTGCAACTTCTCTGAAGCACTGTCTGCATAACATGAGACCGTATCTTCTAACCAGAGCAGAGTGATCCCCGCATCTTCCACATTTTCTGGAGGCCTTTCCGTATTTTCTTGGCATTATATCACCCTATTTTATCTTAACCTGGAATTTTTCCTCCATGAACTTCATGGTTTCTTCTTTAGTTACCATGTGTTTAGCAGGAATCTTTTTCCGTTGGATTTTTCTTCTTTTAATCCGATAGCCTGGTTTTTCAAATGTGATGGATACATTCATCCCAAAAATACCAATTTCAGGTTCGTATCTCATTCCAGGAATATCAATGTGTTCCTGAATCCCAAATGATACATTTCCCTGTGCATCGAACTGCCTTGATTTAAGTTTGTTTCCAATTCCATCTAAAACCATTTTAATGGCTTTTTCAGCTTTTTCGCCTCTTAAAGTAACTTTACAAGCTATAGGCTGATTTTTTCGTATCCCGAACTCAGGATTGGTAACTTTAGAATAAGTCCGAACAGATTTCTGGCCAGTCATACTGTCTAATAATTTTTCAGCACGAGCCAGTTGTTCGCCACCCTCACCTACACCAATGTTAACAGTGGCCTTAGCTATAATTACTTCTTCCATAGGATTCATCTATTTACCTCCTGGAAGTGAAATAGCAGGTTCCTCTTTTCCAATAACAAAAACGTAGTCTTTTAAGGTGAGGAAAGTTTTCTTATTATCAGTTTCAATAACTACCGTGTTAGGCATGGAAGATTTGGTTATATTAATTTCTTTAATTTTACCAATTTCACCGATGTGTTTTCCGCCAGTTACCAGACCAATGGTGCCTTCTTCAAAAGAAATTTTTTCAGTGACTTCTTGTTCAGGTACTTTGAGAATGATTACATCGTCTGCACCGAATTGATCTTCTACAATAACATTTCGGCCATCGTGAAGGTTCAATTGAGTTTTTCCACCTTTAATAGTAGTTTTGTTTGCAATACCGCAAAGTTTAAATTCTGCATTTTCTTTTTTAATTGAGTGCAAAATTAGTCTTCCTTTTTCATCTGGCAGTACTCTGAAGACCCCATCATTTTTAGGAATCTGTACTACATCCATGAAACCTACTGGGAACTTGTAATCTTTTCTAACAAGTCCATCTACTAAAATTTCACCATTATTGATTATCCTCTTTGCTTCCCGGGAGTTGTCAGCCAATCCCAAGATATCCCTAATAACAATCAAAAGAGGAAGTGAATCTTCAATAGCGTGAGGACCTGCAGCAGGTTTTACTGTCCAAGTATCTTCTTTTGGATGAATAGGCCAGTGTTTAGGTGATTTAAAACGTTTAAGGTGTTTTCTTGATCCCATCTTTGCCATTTTATCCCTTCCGCTCTATAATATCATTTCTTCTATCATCAGTTAAGTCCAAGTCCACAATCATTAAATTAGATGGGTGAATAGGGAACATAACTTGGTTTCCGTCTGGTTTTTGCACGTTAGCGCCTTCTACAATTATTCGGTAATTTTTAAGATCCACTTTTTCTACTTTTCCTTCGTGGTTCTTGAAATCCCCGCGCATTACCATTACAGTGTCACCAGTTCTTATAGGCATGGATCTTCTTCCATGTTCTTCTCTAAGATCATTACTTAAGGTTACACTCATAAGTTTATGGCGCGCGTGTAAAGGTGCTGTGTAAATGTATTTCCTTTGTTTTCTAGGTTGTGTTGACATTATTTCACCTTTATACAATTATACTGGCCGCGCTTCCAACACCAGGCCATCTGTCTGCAGCTTCTTTAGCTACAGGACCTCTGATTTCGGATCCTTTGAGAACCCCTTCAGGGCTTATAATAACTGCTGCGTTATCTTCAAATTTGACCCGTAATCCATCAGCACGTCGGTATTCTTTTTTCTGTCTCACAACTACCGCAGTCATGACTTCTTTTCTCATGTCTGCAGATCCTTTTTTCACAGAGACTATGATCATGTCGCCTACACCAGCAATATCCAGCCTTCGGCGAACACCTTTGTATCCTTTTACAGAAATTATTTCAACTTCTCTAGCACCAGTATTGTCGACGCATTGAAGTCGAGCACCTATAGGTAGTGCTTTGGCAACATTAGATGTAATAGCCTTCATTTCACTTCTCTCCCTTGACCTCAACAACTACAAAATGCTTGGTCTTACTTAATGGCCTGCATTCTGCAACCTTTACAGCGTCGCCAACCTGTGCCTGGATACAGTCAGGTATGTGAGCTTTAATTTTTGATTTTCTTTTTTCGTATCTTTCGTATTTCCTAATAAATTTGTAAAAACTTCTTTCCACAGTAATGGTCCTTTCTGCTTTATCACTAGTGACTATGCCTTCAAGGATTTGTCCTCTAACAGGTAGAGTTCCATGAAAAGGACAATTAGGATCGTTACATTTGGATTTAGGTTCTGGAACTTCGATGCCAACCATATTATCACCAATTATATTTTCCTAAATTTTTTCTTAATTCTATCTTCCGGGCGACTTACCAAAATCTTCCCATCAATCTCCACTTTTTCTCCATCAGGAGTTAAAAACTGAAAAATTGCATTATCCTTGGCGATCAGAGTTTCTCTGCCGCCTCTAACTTCTACTCGAATTGTATTACGAGTTTCATCTACAACTTTTCCCTTTATTCCAACCAGCCCGTCATGAGAGCTTTCAGTTATCTCAACATTTAAACCAATTATTTCATGCCGAAATATATTATGTGGAGTTATCATAGGTTGCCCAATAACAATTATCTTCTTCTATTGCTTTTTCTATCAATCTCTCGAATTTCGATAGTATCTGAAGAAAAGCCCATATTAGCGAGAACTTCTTTAACACGTTTTTTATGGTCCCCTTGAAGCTCTATTTGACCTTTCTTAGCAGTACCTCCGCAGGCACATTTGGCTTTTAATTCTTTGGTAAGTTCCTTTATGTCAATATCATGCTCGTCAATGCCCTCTACAATGGTCATCAGTTTCCCGAATCTTCTTCGTACTGTGAATACTTTAACAGTCTGAACTTCTCTTGCTATTTCTTCACAGACGCAGAGTTCATCTGGAAGACCACATACATCGCAGATTTTCATTTATGTCTCCTTCTGTTTTTCATTCATGATGGTAAGAACACGAGCAATGGTCCTTTTAAGTTCCTTGATCTTTCCAGGATTCTCATATATTCCTGCAGCAGAACTTTTGGAGATGTTTTTAGCATATTCTGCCTTGAGTTCATCCAGTTTTTTCTGGATTTCGTCAACATCCATCTCCCTTATTTCTTTACTCCTTAATATCACCATTTTTTTCATCCCTTTAATTTAATATGAACATTATTCAGATTTATCTGATTTTTCTGATTCATCCTCTTCAGGAGCTTCCTCAACTTCTTCAGATTCTTCTTCAGCTTCAGGTTCTGGTGATTCTTCTACTTCTTCAGTTTCATCTGCAGCTTCTTCGGTTTCTTCAGATTCTTCCTTGGATTCTTCTTCAGGAGCTTCCTCAACTTCTTCTTCAGTATCAAGTTCAGCAGCTTCTTCAGTTTCCTCTTCGATTTCTTCTAAAGATTCTTCCAGTTCTTCTAGCTCTTCTTCAGATTCAACGATTTCAATTTCTTCAGCAGATTCTAAAGGTTCTTCTACTCCTTCAATTTCCACAGTTTCTTCAGTTTCAGTCACTGTTTCTTCTATTTTTGGAGCGAGAATATCTACTTTATCAGGTAGAACAACACCTGGAGGCATTATACGAACGTATATTCCGAGAACACCTGGTTTGAGTTGAACAGTAGCAAAACCTTCTTTAACCAAACGGGTGGAAGGTTCACCACATTTTTTAATGTAACCATCAGTGAATTTAGCAGTTGCAGATCGGGCACCTCTAATTTTTCCAGAAATAGTTACTTCTACACCTTGTGCTCCAGCACCCATTATTCGGCGCAGAGTAGTGTAAGCAACTCTTCTAAAATGCATACCCCTTTGTAGCATGGCTGCAATTTTATGAGCCATGATTTTTGGGTTGAGTTCAGGTACATCTACCTCTTTAACTTCCACTTGAGGGTTTTCCAGGTCAAATTTAGTCTTTAAATTTTGGGTAATGCTTCGAACAGTTTTTCCACCCCGTCCAATAACCATACCTGGTCTTTCAGCATAAACCACTACCATGGTACCTAGAGGAGTAACTTGAACTTCCATTCCACCGTAACCGGCTCTTTCAAGCTCTTTTTCGAGATACTCGTCAATGTTTGTTCTTTTAAGACCCTCTGTGACAAAATCTTTTTCTATCATGTAAATCTAAGCCTCCCCTAGAACTATCTGCACGTGGGTAGTTGGTGTGTTGAATGGACTTGCTCTTCCAAAAGCCCGGGGAGTCCAGCCCCTTATTATAAAGCCTCTGTGGCTGGAAATGTGCATAATTTTTAGGTTTTCAGTGTCCAATCCCTTGTATTCAGCATTGGCTTCAGCGTTCTGTAGAACTTTTAGTATTTGAGTAGCAGCCTTTACAGGATACCTACCACTAGGCCATCCATTTAGACCTCGGCGGTGACCAACTTTTTTGTTGTGTCTTTTGAATGGGACTGCTTTATCCATGGAAATTACCTCTTCTAGATAAACTTTGGCGCTTTCCAGGTCCATTCCTCTAAGTTCCCTGCATATCTCTACAGCGTGTTTAGGAGAGATCTTGAGAGATCTCCCAACAGACTTAGCTGTTTTGGCTTTATCATCTTCGTTAAAAGCGTATTTAATCTTAGCCATTGTTTATTCTCCTTATTTAAGAGGCACGAACATGGATGATCTGGTAGCTCCCATTCCGGGGTCTCCGTGTTCAACTCTTTGTCGTGTAGGTGCAAATTCCCCAAAGTAACAACCAATCATTTCTGGCTGGATTTGTACTTGTACGAATTCTTTACCATTGTAAATTCCAAAAGTCATTCCCACCATTTCCGGGAGAACAATCATGTCCCGGGAGTGAGTTTTAATGATTTGAGGTCTTCCACCTTTTTTAGTACCTTCTTTTTTTACTTTTCGTATTTTTTCCAATACTTTTTTCTGTCTTGGTAAAAATCCTTTCTTGAGAGATCTTCTTTGCCTGGATGGGAATAATTGTATAACATTATCCAGAGGCATTTCTTGTAATTCTTCTAATGAATAACCGCGATATTTAAATTCTTTACGTGCCAATAAGCCACCTCCTTAATAGTTTTGAGATTATCTTCTCTTCCCTGTTCTTCTTGCAGCGATGGAACCGACTTTACGGCCCGGTGGAGCATGTCTGGAAACTGTGGTTGGTCGTCCAGGGTGTTGTCTGTTTCCACCACCGTGAGGGTGATCTACTGCGTTCATGGCCACTCCTCTAACAGAAACACACTTCTTACCCTTAGCTTTTAAAGCGTGATATCGTTTACCTGCTTTCAGGAATGGTTTTTCTCTTCTTCCCCCTCCAGCTACCACACCGATAGTGGCTCGGCATTGAGGATGGAATGCTTTTAACTCACCAGATGGAAGTTCAATTACTGCTTTATCCACATCATGAGTGATCAAAGAAGCGTAAGTTCCAGAAGATCTGACGAATCGACCGCCATCTCCAGGATTGTTTTCAATGTTGTAAATAGGAGTACCTTCTGGAATTTCCCCTAGTGGTAATGAATTTCCAGGACTAATAGGGGCAGAAATTCCACAGGCAACATCATCATTAATTTGAATGCTCTCAGGAGCTAAAATAAGCCTTTTTTCACCGTTTTCGAATTTTACCAAAGCCACCGGAGCACTTCTTCCAGGGTCGTGTATAATGTCCACCACTTTACCCTTTAAGCTGCCCTCTTTTTCTAAGGCATCGTAGGAACGATATTCGATTTTTCCTTTAAATCGGTGAGAAGCACTTCGGAAAGTAGGAGTTCCTCTTCCTCTCCTCTGTGATATTAAACGTTTTCCCATTTTTATTCCTCCAAATAATCAAATGGTCCCAATCATTGTAGATATTAGAATACTCCAATCTTTACGGCAATGTCTTCCGCTTTGTCTTCTTCGGCCAGTTTGATGTAAGCTAACTTTCGGCCTTTGGAGTTTATTTGAGTATTGACTTTTTCCACTTTCACTGCATAGAGCTCTTCAAAAGCACGTTTGATAGTGGATTTGTCACTGGTTCTTGCAACTACAAATGTCAGTTCATTATTTTGATCAATTAAATTCATGCTTTTTTCTGTTACATGAGGTTTTACTATTACTGCATAAGGATCCATAATATCCCACCTTTTTCCTAATTAGGGTGTTACCCCTATTGGAAGAGTTCCCCCAGTTTTTCTACAGCAGATTTAGTGAAAATTGTGAGTCTTCCCGGGTGAGTTCCAGGAGCCAGGAGTTCAGCATTGAGGTTTTCCACAGAAACTACATCCACTCCAGCGTGGTTTCTAGCTCCTAAGCTTATACCTTTATCGTCTCCTACAACTATCAGAGGCCCTTTAGTGAACTTGTATTTCCGACCTCGCATTTTACCTTTTCCAGATCGGATTTTTTTACCTTCTTTAGCCCTTACAATATCATCCATTATGCCTAATTTCTTGAATATTTCCCGGGTTTCTTTAGTCTTTTTAACCTTACAGAGCTCATCATCCACTATCATAGGGATTTGAGGCACGTTCTCAACTTTGTGTCCTCTGTTTTCCACCAGTTCTGGATTAGTAGTAGCTGCTAATGCAGAGCGAATAGCAAATCTTCTTTCTTTCCTGTTGATTTTCTCGTGAAGAACTTTCTGAGGTCGTGGAGGGTGTGCTTTTCTTCCGCCCACTGCTTGAGGTATGAAAGCTGCCTTGGAAGCTGCAGGGTGTCGGCTACCCTTCACCCGAGGAACCATTGCAATTCCTCTTCCGGATCCGAATGACTCAGCAGTAGTCCGTTTTCCAGCCATAGGATCAGATCCCCATGGTTGAACACGGGCGGTTTGTGCTGAGATTACAGCTCTTTTGATAAGGTCAGGCCTAAATACTTCCTGGAATATTTCAGGCAATTCAATCTCTTCTGTGACTTCGCCTTCCAATGAATAAACCTTAACTTTTTTCATTTAAACCACTCTTAACTTAAAAATAATTAAACACCTTGTTGAGATGCAGTACTAATGTAATTAATTTGAGGTGCATCGTCGTGTTTTCCATGAGGTCTCATGGCTTTTCTTAATATTACTAATCTCTTAGAAGGACCAGGTACTGAACCTTTAATAAGGATGTGATCATTTTTAACCAGACCGTACTTAATAAATCCACCTTTAGGATTTACAGAGTCTGCTTCAGATGCATCGCCTATTTTTAAGATTTTTTTATTATATTCAGTTCTTTTATGATATCCCATTTGACCAGCTTGAGGAACAGTCCACATGGTCCTAGCAGGAGTCCATGGTCCCATGGAACCTATGTGCCTACCTTTACTACTTCTGGCAGCTTTACCATACTGAATTCGGATTCCCCATCTTTTAACTGGACCCTGGAAACCTTTTCCGGTAGTTACAGCAATGGAGTCTACATGTTCCCCATCAGTAAAAATATCTTTGGCACTTACTTCTTGACCTAGTAATTCCAGAGCAAAATTCAGTTTTTCTTCTACAGTTTTGCCCCCTACACCACATTCAAATATTTCTGGTTTCTTTTTAGGGACACTGGTTACTTTAGGATTAGTATTAATTAAAACACGTATATCAGACACGTACTCCATATTCTCTTGTAATTTTTCCAGAGCAGCGTCTTTATTGTATTCCTTAGGAAGGGATATCTTCCGGGATAATTCTTCATTTAAATTGTCAGAAATGACATCAGTTAACGCTTTTAGACCGCGAGTAGTATTCTCGTAAGCCCTAATACCCATCACAAATATGGGGGGTACTTCTAAAATAGTAACCGGGGTAGCAATTTCCATTCCCTCTGTAGGGGAGTTTTTAGCATTGTCTACCATCATAACGTGGGTCATACCCACTTTATAACCAGCAAGACCCAATAATCTCGGCTCGTCAGCTTTTGGCCAGGACTTTATTCTTGGTGTCTCTTTGGCGGCTCGCTTTCTAGGACTAAATGCAACTGATCCTTTTCTTGGTTGATGATGTCTAGCCATATAATTTTACCTCCTTACTTACACAAATTTCCTGATTATTCTGAATTTAAAAGCAAGTTAAATATTGACAATGTCGATAAAACTGCTTCTTCGGTCCTTACTGTCTTGGCACCTTGATTAGGTATAGTATTTACTTCAAGATCGACTAAATCGTGACTTAGATTATCAGGCAAGCCAGAATAAGGACCACCAAACAAAATAGCTACATGTTTGGCTTTTTGTACCTTAAATTTTACTTCATCTAAAATAGAAGTAATATCTGCAGCATAACGGGAAGTCGCAACCACAACGTCCGGTTTTACTGACTTAACACTTTGGTGAAGATTTTTATAAGCAGATAATGTTTCATATCCCCAGTATACATTCTCTGGTTCATCAGGTTCAACTATTATCTCTTTACCCAGCTTGGTTACTCGAAAGCTTAGTATTTTGTTTACAGTGAGTTGTTCCTTGCAGAAAGCGGTTTTATCCGCCCCTATATCAACAAAGGTTCCTTTTTTGGTTCTCTTAAGGGTTAATCCCTGTCTGTAATCGCCTTCACTGGGTTTCCCTGTGGGGTGGTGAGGAGTTCTAAGTGGTGGGAGAAGTCCCACATGTTTTAGCTCCTTCCTTATAGGAAAGACCTTCTTTCGAAGGTACTGAGGTGTATTCATATAAGTGAGAATATCACTAATAAAATCTGCCTCTTTCCGGTCTGCATCGTCATGATACACTACAATCCGGTCAGCATTAAATATAGCCGCGGATCTTGCAATCGATCCAACCTTATAGGTTTTTAGTTTTAAATCCTTAGTCTCCGCGGTAAATGAGTCCGGGATGAATATAGATAAATGCTTCTCTAGCATCTTTCAATATTTGTCTTCATCTTTTATAAATATTACTATAGTAACATAGTCCAGACTAGGCAAATTTTTAACACCACATTATATTTAACAAATATAATGTTGGGGCAGTTCTAACTGCATACCCCATATTCACATTAAGAATGTAGGTTAGTAAAAGTTGGTTAATAAGGTATTTAAACTTTCTGTTTAGATTTCCTTTTAATATCTGTTAATATGGAAAACAACAACATGAAAATAAGAAGTAAGCACTAATAAAAAAATATACAATCTTAAAGTAAATTATTAATTCTTTCTACCCTTACTACCATCACTTCTATATACTTAGATTCTTTTTTATGAAAATGGTATATTCTGGGTAGGGGGAAGCGATAAAAATACTTGTGAGTTATTGTACCACCTATTTTTGAAAAATAGTTTTCCACAAATTCTTCAGTTTGGGCCATGTGAAAGGAATATACAACAGGAGATAATTGCAGGGATTTTTCCATGAAAATTCTATCCGCACCCTTTTCGACCCGGGACTGCGAACCAAAAGGTGGATTCTGAATTACTGTATCAATCCCCTGGGGAGAAACCCTAAGAATTTCTTCCAGATTATCTTCACGAATATCAGCAGCCCTAAAATTAATTATTTCATGGACATTTTTTTCTTGTGCTGTTTCTTTTGCGGTTTCAAGTGCTTCTTCATCAATATCTATACCCCAAACAGTATTTGCACCTAAAATAGCAGCACCTATAGCAAATATACCTGTTCCACAAGCTAAGTCCAAAACATTTTTATGTTCAATATCTCCCAAGGCATAGGCATTCCACAGAATATCTGCAGCTATTATAGACGGAGTGGAATACTGCTCCAGTTCGACCTTAGGATTGGGGTGACCTGGAATGGATTGCAAAGCCATTTCAAGATGTCTTTGTTTTCTGATAGGTTTTAAATTAGGGTTCATAATATCCTGCTTTATTTTATAAATCTAAATAGAATCTAAATAAAAATTACATATCTTAATATAATTTGGGAATTAATAATTAGAAATGGATGACCATATATAATAATATAATGAATCTCCATTATAATTAAATGAAAAATTTTTAAGATAATTAATTTGAGATTATTAAAGAAATTTTCATTCAACTTTGTAATATAATAATTCATCCATAAATCTGATTTGAAATTGATTGAATCAATTATTGATAAAAAAAATATCTAATCTAAAAGTATTCAAAATTATATAGAAATCATAGAAATCAATTATAAAAAATGAATAAGGAGCTATGCCATGTTTAACAAACTTTTAGTCGCCAACCGTGGTGAAATAGCCATAAGAGTAATGAGGGCCTGTAGAGAACTTGATGTTCGAAGTGTGGCTGTTTACTCAGATGCAGATAAAACATCTCTTTTTACCAAATACGCCGACGAAGCCTACCACATCGGGGAACCCACACCTGCCAAAAGTTATCTGGACATTAATAAAATTATTGACGTGGCCCTGGATTGCGGGGCCGATGCCATACATCCCGGTTACGGGTTCCTGGCCGAAAATTCTAATCTGGGAAAACAATGTGAAAAACATGGCATAAAACTTATTGGACCCAAGGGTTCTGTTATTGAGTCTATGGGTGACAAGATTACTTCAAAAAAGCTAATGAGGGCTGCTGATGTTCCAGTAATTCCCGGAACAGATAAAGGAGTTTCCAGTATAGACGAAGCCGTGAAAATTGCCGAATCTATTGGCTACCCGGTAATTGTAAAGGCCTCTGCCGGAGGTGGAGGTATTGGAATGAGAACCGTTTATGAAGAAGACGAACTCGTTAGGGCTATTGAATCCACCCAATCCGTGGCTGCTTCTGCCTTTGGGGATTCTACTGTTTTCATCGAAAAATATCTGGAAGAGCCCCGGCACATCGAATTCCAGATTATGGCCGATGAATATGGTAACACCATCCATGTAGCCGATCGGGAATGTTCTATCCAACGCAGACATCAAAAACTGATTGAAGAAGCCCCATCCCCCATAATGACTGACGAATTAAGGGAAAAAATGGGGGCTGCAGCAGTAAAAGCGGCTGAATCAATTGAATACTCTAATGCGGGAACTGTAGAGTTCCTATATTCTAATGGAGACTTTTATTTCCTGGAGATGAACACCCGAATCCAGGTAGAACACCCCATAACCGAGATCGTCACCGGAATCGACCTGGTAAAAGAACAAATCAAAATAGCATCTGGAAAAGAACTATGCTGTTCTCAGGAAGACATAAAGGTTAATGGACATGCTATTGAGTGCCGTATCAATGCTGAGGATCCTTTAGCCGATTTTGCTCCCAATCCAGGTAAAATAACTGGATACAGATCGCCAGGAGGGATTGGAGTAAGAGTGGACAGTGGAGTGTATATGAACTACACCATACCCACCTTCTATGATTCCATGATATCCAAACTGATTGTGTGGGGTCGCAACCGTAATGAAGCTATGAATCGTATGACTCGAGCTTTAAGTGAATATGTGATATTAGGAGTTAAAACCACTGTTCCTTTCCATAAAGCAATGATGAGAAACCCAGATTTCAGAGCAGGAAAATTACAAACCCACTTCGTAGACCAGCACCAGAAGGGAATCATGGAAGAAATGGAGAAGGTGGTTGCTGAAGACAAGGAGAGAGAAGCACGACTAAAATCTACATTCTTACCCAATAAAAAAATAGCTGCTATATCCGCAGCTGTAGGATCTTACATGAGCCAAGCATCACAAAATAGTGACTCTAAAAATAAATAATCTAAAGAGATTGTTAATACATGCTTATATGATTGGATAAGGTTTAACTAAATAATAATTTAATTAAATAAATTTGAATATAGTTATAAATTTGAATTTATCAAAGGGGGCTTAATATGCAGAAAAAAATTCTGGAAATATTATATGAAAACAAGGAAAAACATGTTCTTGTTCCGGAAATCGCATCTACTCTTGATTTAACCGAAGAAGAAGTGAATGATTATATCAAAGTACTTGAACAAGACGGTTATGTATTTGATTCATCTTCAGATTTGGGATATAAACTAAAAAAGTCACCTAACTTATTATTGCCCTATGAACTACAGAGGAACCTTAAAACGAAATATATCGGTAAAAAAATCCATTATTTCGACGAAGTGGACTCCACCAATAATGTAGCTAAAAAATTAGCTGAAGAAGGAGCAGAAGAAGGAACACTGGTCATAGCAGAAACTCAAACCCGTGGAAGAGGCAGGCGTGGAAAAACCTGGATTTCTCCCAATGGAGGAGTGTGGATGTCCATAATTTTACGTCCCAACCGACCCCCTGCCGACGCACCTCAACTTACCCTGATGACCGGTGTGGCAGTAGCCCAAACTTTGCAAAAAGAATGCGGTCTTGATGTGGGCATTAAATGGCCCAATGATATTTTAATCGGAAATAAAAAGGTTTGTGGAATACTAACCGAAGCTAATGCTAAATTTAACACTTTAGATCATGTGGTAGTAGGAATCGGTATAGATGCAAACGTTGACACCGAATTATTCCCATCTGAGGTTCGAGAAGGAGCTACTTCATTAAAAAATGAGTTAAATAAAGAAATAAGAGGAGTAATCCTGGTTCAAGAATTTTTAAAGAATTTTGAAGAGATTTATGACGAATTCACTGCAGGTAATTTCCCTGAGATATTAAGCGAATGGAGAAGACTCTCTAAAACTATTGGAAGTTACGTAGAAGTACGAAAACAGCTGGGAAAAATAGTACGGGGTGAAGCCATCGGTATAAATAAAAACGGTGCTCTTATTTTAGAATTGGACGATGGTACTCTCCGAAAAGTCATATCTGGAGAATGTTTACATATCCAGAAATAATTTTTTTATTTTAGAGAAGCTCCTATTGATTTTAATTTTAATGTTAGTTATTCGGGTTCAAATAATAAATTGAATTAATTTTTTTTTGTTTTTAAGAATTCATTTTAATTAATTCCTTATTTATTAAAGAATTCTTCTAAAATAATCTAAAATAACTTATTATAAACACATAGAAGAATGTGTTGTAAAAAATAAATTTGAATATATGTTTTAAAATACTTTAAATCAAAATAAGCTACGGATTACTGCTGGTTCTCCCAGAGCGCCTTCCACATGGAACTTTTTGGCAGTTATTTTTTCCACGAGTTTTATATTGGTTAAAGAATGCGGAGTAAGTTCTGCTGTTTTAATGGCGGAATCAGGGGCTAAAGCCATGTAAGGAATTATCTGATCACCCATATACTTATCCAGAGGAGCATTAGAATTTAAAGAAGAAAGTAAATTATTAGCGGCTTCTTTACCCACTCTTTCTGCAGTTTTCCCCCTTTCACCAACTGCACTTCCACCCAGAGGAGTCTTACCTTTAGTCCAGAGAACAATACCTGAACCAGGACCCATACCCTGATTTGAATGTTCTATCTGTATATCCACATTATAACCAGTTTTTTTCAGAATTTTTTCAGCAGAAGCTGCTTGTCGTTCCGCAACATGACGGGGAAGATTTATTGCATGGGATAAACCATTTATTCCTTCAATTTCAGCTTCTAAAATCTTAAGTGGTTTTAATTTTTTTATGGGAGTAATTTTTGCCTTTATGATACCCCCTCCCCTGGGAAAATGTCCCCTGCGTACCAGTTCCAGGCGTATTTTATAACCCATTTTTTCCAGTAAAGGGATGGTAACATTTTTAAGATAATCCACTGAGGGAGACCATCTTACATCGGTTCCTCCAGTTAAAGAAATATCCACTGCAGAAGGCGCAAATGCAGCAGGAATCATGAATGCTTGTAAAACTAGGGTGGTACTGCCGGCAGTCTTAATATCTACCTCAAATGAACCTCCCCTTAACTCTCCCGGAACAAAAATAATTTCCTGGGAACCCAACTGCAACCCCTGCACAGAGGCATTACTCACCTGAGCAACCGCTTTTAGGGCATGTAGATGTTGGGGGGCCAAACCTTTTTGGGGACGGTTAGCTCGAATATTAATTATTTTAATTCTTTGCGAAGTTAAAGCAGAAAGTGCGGTAGAAATTCTAATTACAGCACCGCCACCTTCACCTAATGAGCCATCAATCTCCATGAAGCATCACATCAATATAAATTTAATTAAAAAATAAAAATAATTATCTAAGATGAGATTTTGTTTTACTTTAATTAATTATCTAGGAATTAGCCAAAAATCATCATTCTACATTTTTCATTATCATTAACCATCAATAACAGCTTTTGAAAAGAAGTTGATAATGAATCTTTAATTTCATGCACAGATAATTTTTCTGCATCCTTTGCAGCAAGATCAAGACGTAGAGTAGGAGAAACACCAGGCATTCCCACAGCAGGGATGGTTAGAATTCCTTCATCCCGCAACAGGATCATAGCCCATACAAAACAAAGATCTGCGGCAGATAAATCTGTTTCAATGCCATTTCTTGAAATTTCCTTTTCTAGCTCGTCAGCAGAAATCATTACACCAGTAGGAGTTTCTTTAAAACCATAGAATTCAGATTTAAGATTCTTAAAAAGATTTTTTTTCTTTTCCAAAGAACTGAGGAGTTTTTCTGGATTAAAATTTTCAATTGCCCTTACCATGCCCGCTACCAGAGGGGGTTGCGCCTCTAAACCAAATTGATGGGCTTTAGACTTGATTTGATCCATTAATTCCGATTTACCTGCCATTAATCCGCCTCTAGGCCCTTCCATTAGTTTATCTGTGCTGGTAACTACCATATCCGCACCCAAATCAATAGCACGGGGCTGGTTAAAGATAACGGTACGTAAACGAGCACCGGAAGCATCATCAACTAAAACTGGAACGGCGCCTTGAGGATGTGCATGGGAGGCAGCAATTATTTTAAGGAATTCTTCCTCACCAATTACTTCATGATCCATTGTTGATCCAGTTATTACCACTAAAGAAGTATTCTCAGGCAAATAGAATTCATTTATTTCATCAAATTCCATGTATTGGCCACCGACCAAAGCCGTGCTGCGTGGAATAGATGGGTGTGATGGTAAACGGGGTAAATAATGAACTACACAAGTATCCGGCTTAACTAAAGCCAATACTGTGGCCAATATGCCTGAACTGGTTCGGTTTAATCCAAGGACTTTTTCTCCACCTAAATGCTCCTTACCTACCCTTTCCAGCATATCTTCAAAAATAGCAGGACCCACATATGTCTCCAGTAAGCCCAGATCGTTTTTATTGAGTAAAAATCCGCCAGAAAGACCAGTTAGATCATATAGCTTATCCCGACCTCCCTTCTGGATTTTTTGATTGATAATTTTTAGAGCGTTTTCCCGTTTTTTAACTTCTTGAAGAGAATTTTCAATGAGCATAATTTCTGCCTTTGTGTGGATTTTTTAATGAATCTTATGTAAGGAATCTATCTTAATAAGTCTTTAAGGGATTAATTTATTAATTGATATTAATTGATTTGGAAAATGATCTAAATTATATAAAATAGCATATTTATGAATATTTGAATCAACTAAACATAAGAGAGTAAAATAAAATAAGAGATTTAATGAAATATTAAATCAACACTATCTTGTTTCATTGGAATCTGGATAATCCTCACTATCTAATCTTTCAGGATAGTCCTCATTATTGTGACGACTCTGTTTTTCTCTATGAGGTTCTGCTTTTAGAATTATGGCATCATCTGCAGAATTCTGTAGAGCCGCAGAAAAACCGGGTTCGGCACCAATCACAATGGTATCTTTACCATTCTCTTTGGCCTTATTAATAATAGGGAGAAAATCAGCATCACGAGTCATGAGTGCTATAACATCGATATTAGGATTATAAATTAACTCCATGGCTTCCACAGCCATGTAAACATCAGTATCCCCGGCCACTACTATGGGAGTAAATCCCTGATTTACAATAGCTTCTATGAGCTTATCTGAGGCATATTGATTGAGCAGAACCTTTCCCACTCTCATATTACCATATTCAGAAATTATTTTTCTTACTAAATCTAAATTCAGACTGAATTCTTTTCTAAGCATATTAGGACCGTCAACCAATAGCCCAATATTCTTATCATCAGCCTCTTTCTTCTTTAAGGGGATATAATCCTTCAAAGAAGTCAGTTTCTCAAAGCTGCGCATGGTTTTATATCCTCCGCATAAAATTTTTAATTATTCTCAATATTATTTCCAGAACTTATGAAAAATTCATCTCAAATAACATAAATACATTTGAATTTTATAGAATATATACTGTATTATTTTTCAGTTTAAAAAATGAATTAAAAAATCAGGATGTTCTAAATTCAAAAATAAAACATCTTGATCAAATGAAACTAAATTAAAGTCTTCTCACAAGATAATGATTAAATATATAGTATTTTTTATCCTTTTTCCATTATGGAAGGTGGAAGACTTACAAATAAATTTCTAACGATACAACTTCAATCATTAGCAATCTATTCCTTTTTCAGAACCTTTACTTATCCAGGATTTATTCCTAAGTGACTATTCAATTTCTAAAGAAAATTCATCCTGGAAAAGATTAGTTACCACTTTCAAATCTTTTTCAGAAAGTCGGGTGACCGTAACTTCATCCAATTCTTTATAATAGTACTCAGCATCCACAATTTTACCAGCATCATTCATGTAAATAAAAATCCCATCAATATATTTATCCGGGTTTTTGGAAGGTAAAAACAGATCCATCCTAACTAATATCTCTGAACCACATATCTCATCAAAGAACTTCTGTTTTTCATCTTCATCCTTTAATACTTTTCTAAATTGCCTTAATCTTGATTTGAGCTTTTTTTCAACCATTTCGGCGTTTTTATTGTCACTCATATTATCACTTTATTAAACTGATTTTATTAATCCTTACTATGTTAAACTATGTGTTAAACCACTATTAAAGAACGAGCCAATACTACAAGTCACAACCACTTCAATTAATAGTTTTAAATGTGTTTAATAGCAGTATTGATTAATTCTTTGATTTAAAATCTTTTAGAATTTTACTTAATATAAGTTTTATTGAGGATTTGAAAAATTGGAATAATAATATTAAATAATCCAGTAAAGTTTCCTCAAGATATTCTCTATCTAATATTCTTATGTAATATCAATTACTATATAATTACTATAAATTATTTTGCAATATTTTATTAAATAGGGAACTAATTGAAATCCATAGATTAATAATAGTAGAGTAATTATTATTTGAATATTGATTATTAATTTTGACCAGTTGCATCCTTTAAAAAAGCAATTTATGAGGATTAGAAGAGCACATTAATTGAATTTCTTTTTTAGAAATACCAGAATCCCTCATAGCCTTTATAAAAAGTTTAAATCCATTCACCATAGAAAGATTATGTTGTTGGCCAAAATCTGTGGCCATAATACATTTTTCAGGACCTACACATTTAATGGATTGGGCTATTTTTTCCGGATCCAGACCATCATGTCGGGGCATGCATGCCACAAAACAATGCTCTAAATAAGCATATCGAGCCATTTCTTTTTGCTCGTCTAAGCTAGCCCCTATAACTCCTGTTAAGGGATGATTTATAATTATCCTGCTTACCCCTAAACTACGGGCCATATCCAGCACAGGGAAAATATCTTCTACCTCAGTATGGCCGGTAGCCAGCACCATATCATTCTGGGCAATGAAGTGCAAAATTTCTTCCAATCCATCCCCCTGAAATATATCTATTTTTTTAGCAGAAACAGTAGGAAGCCACACTATCCGTCCACCTAATTGAAAGGATAACTGGACTGCATGAAGATTCAAACCACCCACATGAGAGTTAAGACATACACCTCCTAAAACAGTCAAATTAGAGGCATGTTGAGCTATTTGGGCCCTACTCGCAGTTGATTCCACATGACATTTCAGGACTATGGCTTGCATTCCCTCATCTTTGGCCTGTTTCGCAGCTTCCAGATCATTGCAGATACGTGGCTTTATATCAGGAGCGGTGTGTATATGTGTATCAATCAATCCCTGCAGATTGATTTGCTCGATTTCGTGATTAAAATGTGGATTTAACATGAAAACTCCATGAAATAATTAAATAAATGAAAAACAAAGGAATACTATCTTTAATACCATTATTCCTTGAAATAAATTATTCTCAAATACATTTTACTATTGGAATAATTACTATTCGAGATATTACTGGGATAAAACAATTTTATCAATTTCTTCATACAGATTAGAACCATTAGAATCCATAGCAACTACCAATGGGCCAAAATTGTCCACTTTAAGCTCCCAAATAGCCTCAGGGACTCCCAGATCCAACCAGTGCACAGTGTTTATTTTTTTTATGGATTTAACATAGAGTGCTGCGCACCCCCCCACTGCCGCCAGATAAACCGCCTGATTTTTTTTAAGAGCCTTCGCAGTATTTTCATCCATTCCTCCTTTCCCAATAATGGCTTTTACACCCATTTCTATAACCTGGGGCTGGAATGGATTCATTCGGGTACTGGTGGTGGGCCCTACAGCCACTATCTCAGCACGGAGTTCGGAAGATTGTTGTGCTGAAGATTTTTCTGATGGAAAATCTTCGTTATCATTTGAATCATCTTGTATCTCCTTAGAACAAGAATCATCCATTTTTATAATAGGTCCTGCATGAAATATCACTGAACCATCTATATCATAAGGAGCTCCTTTTTCTACAATACGTTGATGAGCTCTGTCCCTTGCCGTGTAAATGGTTCCTGAAATGTAAACCACATCACCAGCATGTAAATTCTGTATATCCTTCGCTGAAAGAGGTGTTTCGAGTCTTATTTCCATTTATTTAACTCCTGAGAACTAATCGAATGATGCCTAAATAAGTAATTAAATTAGTCTATAATTAGATAAATTTATCTGTTATGTAACTGTTATCTTAGTAGGTATTGTTAGATAATATTATCTAATCTTTAAAATATTCAATATTCAGAATCCAAAATATTCTATATCCCGTATGAGGATTACTATAAGGATTATGATAATTATGTTATCCAATATCAAATTATAAATAATATTTAAATTCAAAGATGATGTGATTCTAGATTAATTGTAATTAAATTGTTAATTAAAGATGAATAACTAAATTAAATACCATTTTAACCATTATATTGATTTTAATTATATTGTAAGAGGTAACTTTTATGTCCAGCACTAAAAATGTGATGGGGCTCAGTAAGTACATGCTTACCCTACCCCAAACAAAAATCTCACTATTTAGCATAATTTTTCTCAGCTTTGCCGTGGGCTCTATTGGATTTCTGGTAAACCCTGCTCCGGGAACTGATGTGATACAGAACATACTTTATGGGGGGGCCGGAGGTTTTGTTATTTTCGGTTTAAGTGCCATTATGAGTGGTGCTCTGACCCAGCCCTGGGTTAATTCCCTGAAAGGTAGAAAAATGAAAATGAAACAGTCCATGTTTCTAGCATTATTTGCCATGGGAATCATCTCTATAATTTACATCTTTGGATGCGCCGCATCCCATATCTTTAATCAAGACCTGGTCTTAAATTCATTAATATTTGGAATAGCAGTAGCATTTGCATTCCGAACCATAACCATATGGGGAACGTCCAATATCAATCTTACTAACTCCGTATTAATTTCAGGTACCCAACCCGGGCTTTTAATATGTTTATTAGTAGTCACCATGTTTTTAACCACTAACACCATTGATATCGGGGCCTTTGGAGTTGTTGCATTCTTATTAAAGATTAGTATTGCCTGCGCCATATTAGTGATTGCTATATATTCATTTGTACTGGTTATCGAGTCCCCTATGCGAAAAAATCTGGGTGTGGGAGGTTTAGAACTCTTGAGTTTATTTATTTCCCATATAACAGAAGGTTCTTCTGCATTAGAAGGTGTTTTTGAGGACATAGGTGAACCAATTGATACATTAGTAGGAACGGTGAGTTTTAAAACTGAAAAAGGTATAAAAGCATTATTTGTCAGTCCCTGTGTACATCCTGGACCAGTGGGAAGTATTGGGGGAGGAAATATGCCCACCTTACTGGCAGAAAACATGGAAACCTTTGCCATGATAGCGCACGGGCCATCTACCCACGATTTCAATCCAGTGTCCACCAAAGAAATATCCAAAGTAGAAAAGGTAATAAAAGACTCTTTAAAAGAGATTTCATACTCCACTAAAGCCAGTAAATTTGTAAGAGTGTCTCATGAAAATGCAAATATTGGAGCTCAGTTTTTTGGTGATGATTTGCTATTAACTGCCACCTTTGCCCCTCAAGGATTTGATGATATTGATTTTGGAGTGGG
>DATN01000003.1:78337-79184 GCA_002504725.1 Methanobacteriaceae archaeon UBA587
GATGATATTGATTTTGGAGTGGGACTATCCCTGATGAATCTGGCCCGCTCCCAATGCAATTCAAAGAATGCTATCCTGGTAGACTGTCACAACAGTTTTAAAGGAGAATCCGGACGTGTGCTTCCCGGTAACAAAGAAGTTTTTGAATTAATGGGAGCCATAGAAAAAATTGAATGTGCAGAAAAAGACCATATCAAAGCAGGATGTGCCTACAATCACATGGAAGACTTATCCAGAGTAGAAGGCATAGGTCAGAGCGGTGTTAAAGTATTAGTAACCGAAGTCGCCAATCAAAAAACAGCATACATCCTACTGGACTCTAATAATATGGTTATTGGTTTCCGGGACCAGATACTGGAAAAAGTTAAAGAAATCGATATTGACGAAGCAGAAGTCATGACCACAGATACTCACTCCGTAAATACACTGGCAGGGGGACATAACCCAGTAGGTAAGAAAGGTCGGGAACAGATATTAAACTACATCATTCAAACAACTCAAGAAGCCATTGATGATCTGGAAACCGTCTCTGTAGGTTGTAAAATGTCTAGAATTAAGGATTTGAAAACATTTGGACCTAATAATGCTACAGAATTAGTTACCACTATTAGTTCCATTGTAGCCGTCAGCAGAATATTTGCACCGCTGGTATTTATTCTGGCCATTTTATTTGTATTTGTTTGGACATTTTATGGGGCTTTTTAGCCTATAAATGTCCTGAAAATATTCCCTAATTCTCTTTTTTAGCACTTAAACCCCCAATTCTATTTCTATCGTATTTCATTCAATTTTAACATGATTTATTAATCCCAAATTATGATTATGACATTATTATTATTATTATTAT
>DATN01000003.1:79299-100333 GCA_002504725.1 Methanobacteriaceae archaeon UBA587
TTATTATTATTATTATTATTAGGTCCTATGGAATTAAATGAATAAATTACTGAAATTGAATAAAATGGAATAAGGGGATTTAAATAAAAATAGAATATGGTATTAAAAAAGAAAAGAATTATAGAAAAAGGATTGTATTTACAGATTCATGGTAATGAGCATAGCCCATGCTACAAACCAGACCAGAGCAAACGGTACAATACCGCTCCAGAGCCATCCCTTGAATCCATTTACATTTTCCTTGCCCAATATTCTTTCAGATATGTTACCCACAATAACCAGAATAACCAGACCTGCTAGGGTTCCCAATGCCTGATTTTCACCTAAAACAGCAATAGATCCATTTGATAATACAAATGATACATAAGCCGCAACAACTGCCGCAACAACATGTATCCCTGTCATTTTTGCATCAATATCCATAAAAATTACCTCCGAAATCCAGTAGATTTTATTAGTTAATTTTTCCACATTTATAAGACTAAAAGTTTAATAGATTATAGTTCATATCCTATAAAAAGTCTCTATTAAATCAATTGTTGGAACTGCTTTAAAAACTTATAAGCTTCAGTAGATATGATATTAAATTTTCTTATTTATAATTCATGATTAGAATTAAAGAAAAATCAAGAAATTAGTATGTAAAATAATAATTGAGATATAAAATAGAATAATCTCAAAATTGATTACTAAAAAATTCCATATTAATCCATTACTATTGATGTAGAATACAATCTAAAAATCTAATCATAACTAAATAATTTTTATTACAGGTGTTTTAATGAAAACAATGTCTAATGTGGATATATTCGCCATTTGCACAGAACTCAGTGACCTTTTAGAGGGTTCACGAGTTGATAAAGCATATCAACCTTCTAAAGATACAGTGGTTATCAGATTCCATGTGAGGGGACAGGGTAGAGTGGATATTGTGTTCCAAGCAGGTGTTCGTATTCATTCCTCACAATACCCCGTTGAAAATCCTAAATTACCCCCATCATTCCCCATGTTACTCAGAAAATACCTTAAGGGCGGAGTGGTGAAGCATATCCGTCAGCACAATTTTGACCGGGTAGTGGAGATAGTAATTGGTAAGGAAGAAGAATACACCCTAATAATTGAGCTTTTTGCCAAGGGAAATATAATCCTCTTAAATCCAGAAAATCAGATTATTTTACCTCTAAAAAGAAAAAAATGGAGTGACCGAGACATCAGTTCCAAAAAAGAGTATGTATATCCCGCCACGCGAGGAATTAACCCTCTGGAACTAAAAAAAGAAGACTTAGAAACCATATTTTATGAATCAGACAGTGACCTAATTCGTACTCTGGCCCGTAATGGTTTAGGGGGAGTATATGCTGAAGAAATTGTTTTAAGATCTGGAATCGATAAAAAACTCCCTGCAAATAATTTAGAACCCGAAGCTATCCAGAAACTATATGAAACAATAATCGAAATTTTCCAGCCACTACAAAATAGGGATTTTACTCCAAACATCATCTCCAATGGTAAAGAAGATGTTTTACCTTTAGACTTAGAAATTTACAAAGATCATGTTAAACAATCCTTTAAAACCTATAATGAGGCTGCCGATGAATTTTTCAGTAGCAAAGTAAGAGCGGAAATTAAGGGAGTCCATGAAAAAATATGGGGTGCTGAGGTCAACAAATATGCTAAAAGACTCCGTATACAGGAGGAAACCCTGGAAAATTTTAAAACCACTATTATTGAATCCCAAAAAAAGGGAGACTTGCTTTACGCCCATTATGCAGAAGTACAAAACCTTTTAGATGTTATAGGCCAGGCCCGAAAAACGCATTCCTGGATAGAAATCGGAAAAAAATTCAAAAAGGGTAAAAAACAAGGGTTAAAAGAACTTGAAATGGTGGAGTCTCTGGATAAAATGGGGATGCTGATATTAAACATAGAAAATGAGCGTATTTTAATAGATTCAAAAATAGGGATTCCTGAAAACACGGAAATATTCTATGAAAAGGCAAAAAAAGCCAAACGTAAGATAAATGGTGTTTTAATTGCCATTGAAAGAACAAAAAAAGAATTAGAAAAAGTGGAAAAGAAGAAAGAACTTGCTATGGATCGTATCATGGTCCCTCAAAAGAGGGTGAAAAAAGAATTAAAGTGGTACGAGAAGTTACGGTGGTTTATTTCATCTGATGGTTTTCTGGTTATTGGAGGGCGTGATGCCAATACCAATGAGATCGTTGTTAAAAAACATCTAGAAAATAAGGACATTTACCTCCACTCAGATATCCATGGAGCCCCTTCAGTGGTGATTAAAACCGAAAATAAAGAAATTTCAGATAATACCCTTAAAGAAGCAGCAGAATTCGCTGCATCGTTTTCCAGTGCCTGGACCAAGGGTTTTGGTTCTTTAGATGTTTACTGGGTACATCCAGATCAGGTCTCCAAGACCCCTCAATCAGGGGAGTTCGTGGCCAAGGGAGCTTTCATAATCAGGGGAAGCAGGAATTACATCAGAGGAGCATCTTTAAAAGTTGCTGTGGGAATAGTGGATTACCAGGGAAAAAGAATAATGGCCGGTCCGGTGGATGCTGTAAAAAAATATACTGATAATTATATCACAATTAAACCAGGTTATACCAAAAAAGAAGCAGTAGCCCGGGAAATATTGAAGCGAATTGATGAAGAACGTTTAATTACCCTGGACGATGTAATACGAGTTCTACCATCAGGTAAATGTGATATAATAAATTAAGTAATTCCATTAATTGAGCTATTAAATGAACTCGATCTAGAACAATATAAAAATTCATGAAATATACTAATTTTTAATGGATCTTTTCCATAAGATCCCGTTTTTTATTTAAAATAATTAAAAAATTTAAAATAGAATAAAAAATGAGTATTCCTGCTTTTTAACAGGCCTTATTTAAAAAAATCTAAGGATTATTTTATCTTAGGAGTTACTTAAAAATACTAAAATAAATACTAAAATATTTTAATATTGATTATCATTTAATATTAATTAGAAATATTATTTCTGATTAACTTTCCTTAGAATTCTGCTTTTTTTCTTTCATCTGTTTTTTTAGAAGAAAGTTAATGTCTATGACATATTTACCTTCTTCATCAGAAACAATAATAGAATCATCTTCCAGAAGAGGAACCAGATTTACTTCATATATGCCATCCTGTTTTACCATTATGGTTTCTATAGATTCGCCTTGCACCACTTCAACTTCCTCTTTTTTACCGTCACTGCGGTACTTGAAAAATTTACTACCACATTTAGGGCAACCATTTAAGATTTCCTCAGATGATTTTAATTTAGCACCACATTTAATGCACTGATGCACCAGAATCACCAAATTTCGCTATCATGGACAAGAAGTTAGATTGCTTCTTAACAGATCTCATAACATTTGCTGGTCCAATAATGGTAAGACCCACAGTTTTCTTCTTAGACAAACCAAAAAAAGAACTTTCATCCTTTTCCAAAGTGTACACATCAATTCCCACAAAGTTTTCCACATCAATCTCTCTCATAGTGGTTTCAATCAGCTCAGCTTCCTCTGAAGGAGACAAACCCCCTTCTATAACCAGGATATCTCCTTCTTTTACCCGTTCAATAATCATGGAAATTTTTTCCATACTACTATGAGATTCAATAGCATCTGAGGACAAAAAATCCATCTTTAATCCTTCCATTTTAAAACCCCGTTTTCATTATATCTTCCGTGATAATTTATCATTTAAATTTTCGGACCATAGACATGTATAATTCCCCGGTATTCTCGCCATGCAAAGCAGAAATAGGGACTACAGTGTGTTGTGGGAATACTGATACTATTCTCTCTGGAGAAGATTCCGGCATGTCAATTTTATTGGCAACTATTACAAAAGGAATTTTTCTGGCTTCCAGATTCCCGATAATGGTAATATTAGCCTGGGTAAGTGGATCTTCGGTGGCATCCATAACCAGTAACACCCCTGTTACATCATCTAACCATTTTATGGCCTCTATAATCCCTTTTGTGGCTTCTTTTGCTCTTTCTTTTGCTTCAGCTTCTGATAGTCCAAATTCCAGGAAATTTTTATAATCGACTTTGGTGGCGATACCGGGAGTATCAATAATATCAAAATCTAGTTCCAATCCATCTTGTTCAATGATAACTCTTTCTTGACGATAAACTGTTCTGGTTTCGTGGGGAATATTTGAACTCAGACCAATGGGTTTACCTAACCAATCCTGGGACATGGTATTGGCCAGGGTTGTTTTTCCAGAGTTAGGGTGACCATAAAGGCCTATTTTCACCTTCTGATCTTTCCCCAATAGTTTACCTAGTAATTTCCGAAAAAATTCTCGCATAAAAAATTCCGCCATTTTATCACTCTTTCTTTGATAATCGCTAATTAATAATAGTTGGATGTCCTTAGATTTTATATAATTAATTATAGTATATTCTAAACATTTATAGTCTTATTCTTTATAAGTCTGACCCGGATTAAGAATTATTACTTCAGTATCCTCCATTCTATTTTGAACTAAGTTTTTGAAGTATTCGGGATCCTGTTCAATGATAGGAAATGTATTGTAATGCATAGGCATTATTTTAGTGGAACCTATCCACTCTGCTGCAATAGCGGCTTCATGAGGAGCCATGGTAAAACGATCTCCAATAGGAAGCATAGCTATATCTGGTTTATAAATATCTCCAATAATGGTTTTCATATCCCCAAATAGGCCAGTGTCCCCCGCATGATAAATCTTTTTACCACCCTCCATTTCAAAAATGAAGCCACATGCACTACCACCCGCAGCAATTTCCTCCATGAAATCTATATCCGAGGAGTGTGTTGCATCTACCATGGTGATCTTAACATTTTGAACAGTTGAAGATCCCCCAATATTCATTCCTCTACTTTCCATACCCTGTCTTGCAAAGAATATGGAAAGTTCATGATTTCCAATTAGTAAAGCCCCACTGCGATCGGCAATTTCCATGGCATCTCCAAAATGGTCAGCATGGCCATGAGTAACACATATCAAATCAGGATGCAGATCTTCCACCGCAACTGTACAGGCAGGATTATTACTTATAAAAGGATCCACCAATATTTTCAGTCCTTCATCTGATTTTATTTCAAATGCAGAATGACCTAACCATCTAATATTCATGAAGCCCCTCCCAGGTCAACTTCACGGGATAATCCCCATGCTTCTTCAAATAACTTTTCAATTTCAGAAATGGATTTATCGTCCTTGTAGATTACACCCACCTCATAACTTTCATAAATAGGATCTGTGGATATGATTAAACCATGATTTTCATCAGAAACCACTGCCACTGTGTGAATATGAGGCATAGTCCTGATTTCAACATTATTCTCCACTAAAACCTTTATAAGTTCCACTGAGGCATCATCATCCAGACTAGCTTCCTGAATAATCATTCGACTATCCACATCCATGAATTTCTTTAAAATACCAACGTCCACATTTCTAATCCATGGATACATCATGATTACCCTGTTGTCTGCACTTAGAATAGTCTCTTTCATAGCTTCTTGCACATCGGTGGCATCAAAGGACCATATAATACTGGGAGCCCGTGATTCAGATCTAATTTGATTTAATGCTCCTTTAAAGGAGTCCATTCGTTCTTCCAGTAAATCTTCCACATCATCCACATTTTCAATGTATTCCTGTTTAAGCTTATTCAGCCGGTCTTTAACATAGTGTTTATCACCCTTATCCAGTTTAACTGGCTTAATGGGTTTGATAGGTTTAATTTCCTTTGAAGGTTCAGCTGAAACAGCAGTTAGTGGTTCTTTTTTATCTGAATCTTTAACTGGAGCCATTGCCCCAGATTTATCCGCTTTTTCACCAGAAAACTTCCGGGGCACTCGTTTAGGAGTAATGGGTTTTGCAACTTTTGATGCATCCTTAGGAGAAGTTTTTGTTTCAGCAGCTTTATCTACAGTTGATGTAGTGCTCGGAACTTCTTTAGGAGTTTTATCCTCTTTTTTACCCATTTTAGGTAATTTAAATAATTTTCGGCCTTTTGAAGGTTTTTCTGGTGCCTCTTTCGCTTTGACCGGTTTAATAGGTGCTGGTTTTTCCTTTTTCACCTTTGGTTTAGAAATCGTTTCCTTAGGTACCTTTGCTGGAACTTTTTCCTTGGCTACTGGTTGGGCTTTAGATGACTTAACTGGTTTAACTGGTTTTCTGAATCTGGGCTTTCTTGCAGGTTCAGTTACCTTTTTAACACGCTCAGGACTTATTTTAGTTTTTTCTTTAGCAGAACTTACTTCTTTTTTAGGTTTAGGTGCTCTTAAGGAAGCTAAATCAATCCTACCCGCGAATAATATTACTATCATCACTCCTAAAACAAAACTAACAAGTCCTATCAAAAACAAAAGAAAATTAGGCGGCGTCGAAAATCCAAAGGACATACTCCAGAGCCCAACGAAGATTAACACCAATCCTGCCAACGTTATCAGTAAATAGATCATCTGATGCCTCCTATCTAAACATGTTATCAATATAAATTATCAAAATTTTCAAGAAATATGTTACTAAAACCACTTAGCAACCATGTTCTCTTATAATAATTAATTTATTTAATATTCTTGATAATAAACTATTTGCTATAATTTGATATATGAATATGAGAAAGTGGGATAGTTACTAGCACTCCCTAAATTCCACATATGTGCTATTCTAATTTAATCTAATTTCATTCACATAAATGCTAAAATTAAGAGCATTAGTTAATAATTTTGAATTAATGAGTATAGAAAGTTTTTTATGATAGCTGAAATAAAAACTGTAATAATAAAAATATTTTGGGGTAATGGGAGGACTTGATATGAATATTTTTGATGACTGTAAAGGGCAGGGTGCTGCAGAATATATTCTCCTGTTTGGAGGAGTTATTGTTATTGCTATAGCTGCATTAATTATTTATAATAATTATCTTCAAAGCACCAACCCTTTAAGAGTTGATAAAGATGCTAGTACTGTTCGTAACACAATGAATAAAACATGAATCTTCAATAATACTGTTGAAATTAAATAATGATAAATAAAATCGTGTAAAAAAATCGTTACTATCTTTCAAAAATGGCTAATAGTTGCTTTAAAGTTTCATTGGAATCTTTTTCGTCACTTAAGCCCCATGCAAATTTTTGCAAAATATTCCTTTTTTGATTGGGTTCTTGAGCAGCCATATATTTCACAATCTTATTGAACAAATCACTTATTTTTTCAGACGATATCTGCTCTAAAGCACCCTCCTCAATTAATTTTGTTATTTTATTACGGAAAATCATCCCTAATTGCGTGAAGGCATTTCTTGCTTCATCCAAATTTTCAGAATCCAATTTTGATAATAAAATACCTATTTCTAACTGATCCTTTTTAACCAGGCTAAATAATATGCCATCACTCTTCAGGGATTGCACCCTATTAACCCCATCATATATGGACAAATCATACCCCACTACACCAATTTCATTTTCGCGCAATAGAGAAACAATAGCTTCATTCAAGGTTTTATCGGATACTGAAAGCCCGGAATTATGTCTAACTTCACTTAATAGTTGCATCCGGGACATTTCTCCTTGTTTAAGTAATTCCAGCACTATTTCATGTACTTTATATTTTCGTGGCATTTGATTCCCCTTAAAGTATAAATATGATTATGTGATAATATGCACAATATATTAAAAAAACTTAATGGTTTGTGAAAGAAAAACAGTATTACTTTACCCCAAAAAATAATCCTATGATAAATTTATATAGGATGGAGGATAAGGTAAATATATATAAAATATAAAATGGAGGTACGACCATGAAGTTCTTAAAAGATGAAGCAGGACAAGGTGCAGCAGAATACATTTTACTCTTCGGTGGTGTCATCGTTATAGCTATCGCTGCTCTATTAATTTACCAAGCATACTTCAGCAGCAACTCTGGTTTAAACGCTGGAAAAGACGTAAACACTG
This sequence comes from Methanobacteriaceae archaeon UBA587, assembly GCA_002504725.1. Lineage (GTDB taxonomy): Archaea > Methanobacteriota > Methanobacteria > Methanobacteriales > Methanobacteriaceae > UBA587. Next base: position 87,292 of record DATN01000003.1, read on the forward strand.
TCAGACAATCTGTAAACAAATAATTTAACAAATAGTGAAAGTGAATGTTAATCGATGAAAAAGGCCAAGTAAGTGCAGAAATGATTTTACTTATAGGAGCCATGCTAGTAATTGTTATAATAGCGGGTTCTTATATTTTTGGCATTTCTGAGTCTATTGCAAATAATATTACTGCAGTAATAGAAAATGCGCGGACAAAAACGATTAACAAATTATAACTTTCATTTTTTTATTTTATTGGAATTTTATCTGATTTTATTTTTCTTGAATAGCCTCTTTTTAGATATCAATTACTAAATAATTTCTTAAACTTAAATCGTTCCATAATTCGTCCTATTTAACTAAAAAAGGATATTTCGTAATCATACGGAAGTCCATATGACTACTGAATTAATTTTATAGAGCGGTTTGAACACATTGGAAGATCTCTTGAAAACCACCAAATTGGTAAAAACAGAGTTTTCAAATTTTTTATCCATAACAACAACCATTCCATTGTTAAGATTGAATATAAAGGATAAATTACTGTTATTATTTAAATTATAGGTTTCAGTTGTAGCCCCATCATATAAAATAATATCCGATGGTGTTTCATTATTCAAACTGGCACTCTTATTTTCAAGATTTAAAATTACCCCATTACTGTACTTTTTTATACTTCCCTTATCCGATGTGTTTCCTCGAGAATAACTGTAATCACCTGCTTTTAAATTATCAAAATCCCAGTTACCAAATCTAAAAACCCAGTAACCCTCGGTCAACATATCATCATAAGTAACTACAACAAAAGGCCGCGGATTATCGGGATGCGTGTAATTTAGTATATTATCCACTTGATTAGGATATAAACCATATTGATCTATTAAAATAGTTCTTGCTTCTTCCTTAGAAACACCCAGTATGTTATTTAGAATCTTTGCAGATGTGGCAGTTTCCCCAGTATAATTATTTAAGGTTAAATAGGCATCATCCCCACTGGATGATAGCATACGCATTATACCGGCAGATAAGGTTTCATTACTCGTAGAAAATGCCCGATTAATCCAGTAAGCCCGGGGAGAGTTCTGTGATCCACCATCAAATATCACGGGTCGGTCAGCAATAGCGGCAAACATGTGCCCATAACTCCATTGGGAAATTATAACTGTATCGGGAGAAGTATGGGATTTGATCCATAAAGAAGCATCCCAAAGATCATCATCTACACCGGGAACCGTATTCATTACATTATCCACTGTATTTGCCAGAGGGGGAATTAAAATGATTACCACCAGCAACACAGATAATATCATGGACAAATTTTTCCGGGCAGATATAAATTCGGAATTGTTTATATACCCCAATAATATGGCTACTAAAATTCCTGAGAACACAGCTAATGGTGGTATCAGTAACATAGCAAATCTCACACTGGTGGAGAATGCAATCAAAGCTACCAAAATCCATGTAAAAAACAACACAAACATGAACCAGTTAAGTTTAGGTAAATATTTAGATCGCATACTGGATCTTAACATTACACTTACAATAGCAAAAATTCCTAAAATACCTAAGCCTAAGTTTAAAGGACCGGCATCAGAAACAAATTCCTTTAAAGCGGGCTGCCGTAATTCTTTGACTGATTCATAGATATTAGGCCATTCCCCAATTGATGCATCACCACTGAAAAATGGCAGATATGATAATGGTTGCTCGATAATGGATATGATTCCCTGCAAACCCGAGGAAAGCACAATTAAAATTAGGGATAATAATATGAACAATAAGAAGATTCCTGAAAACTTTTTTAATTGTGATGATTTTACTTTCCCTATAAATTTTGCTGCAAATAAATAAATAATCCCTGATACCATGAATATATAAATAATATACATCCATCCCGTCCAGGCCAATGCAAAGAGGGTGAGGGATATCGCTGCTAAAATTACATAGATTAAACTGGTTCTAATATTATGGCATTCAATTGCATCTGAGAAGAATAAAATCGCCATTAAAGGAAATAAAAAACAGAACATGTCTGTATCAAAAAATCCAGGTGAAGTCCTGAAGAAGTACATGGGAGCTGTTACAATGAGAATACCTGCCACAAATCCTCCTGCGTCCCCAGCATATTTACGTACCAAAAAATAGCCCACTATACCTGATAGAGGAGCTATGAATATAGGTAACCAGTAAGCAACATTTAGAAGAGAGATATTTGCAAAAATGTTTATCAAAAAGTAGGCAATTGCAGTTACCCATATAATAACCGGAGGATAGTTCACCTCCCTTCCAGGAGGATAATATGAATGGTTATCCCAACTCACACCATTCTTTATTTCATCACCAAAATGACCGTTATTTAATAAATTTTCAGTCAAACGATAATGATAGTAAGAATCCATTTCAATCATGTAGGGGAGGCCGTTATCATCAGTAAAAGATTGTTTTGCAGTTTCATTCAATCCATACATCTGTGCGGTCTCTAAACGCAAAAAAAAGCCTATAAAGAATATGATTAATATTAAAGATAGTGTGATGAGAATATTGTTCTTATTCATATAAATCCCTTAATCATTTAAAAAATCATTTAAAAAAATTTAAACCACAACTCAGTGATTTTATTAATATTTTATTGTCCATGTGATATTTGTTAAATATTAATCATTAAAATATAATTCATTATTTATTAGAGGTATCATAGCCATTAAAACACATTGCTCAGTATTTCCCAGCCTATCCAGTAATCCATTGGAAAGATAACTCACAGCACCGGTTTTTTTGCCTAATTCATCAATTCCCGTAAGTTGATCCATGACATGGCCCACTTCTCTTCCCTGAAGAACCTCTTTTATTACGTGGGGAGGATATTCAAAACCAGCACTGACACCTAAAGTTGTTTTTTCACCATCATGTACCGCACACCACTGTAAATCAATAAAGCCCGTGATGGTTTGTGGTGTTTCCATTAATCCTGACTCAATTCCCACACTCAAGGTTACATCTTCAGAAAAAGCATTTTTAGCACGGTTTACTGCGCCTTCAATGGTTTGTTCCATCCCCACGGGCTGGTCTGAAACTTCTGAATCTACATTTTTAGGAATTATTTCAATATTCCCATCTATATTTTGTTCAGAGAAAATTTTTTCCAGAATATTTTTAGTGGCCTGTACCTTAACGGGGTTTTTAGAGCCTACTGCTATCTTCACCGGAACACCTTTCTAATCTTTTTGAGAAGATGTCCCATGCGGTCTATTTCTCCACGACGAATCCTGGTTGAAGATATGGGTACACCGTCATCAGCAGATACCATTTCAATTACAATAATATCTATAGGATCTAAATCATTAGATTCACGAATTTTATTTATCTCAATAGCTGTGGGTTCAGTTTCTTTACTGACCACAATGGCATCAAATTCATTTTCATGTATGGTGGGACCATATGGATCATCTAACCGAACTACATGTGATTTTTGAGGATATCTGGATAAAAAATCCCTTAAGTTAGACATACGAGTATTACAAGAATCTATATCTCCTTTTTGACCGCCAAAATCATCAGAAGTTACTCCAATCACTACTTCATTACCCACCGCAAATGCCTCATCAAGAAGACGGCGATGGCCCTTGTGAAATCTATCAAAAGTGCCTCCGACAGCTACTTTATCATATTTACGTTGATTGTCTTTTTCCATTTTAAAACCTTTAATAAAATGTAATATATTTCTAAATTTATTCCTTGAAAAGTATTCAATAATATCTCATGTGATAATTTCATGTGATTAACTAATTTGATTATATGCATTAATCCACTCTCATTAATTAACTGCTTATCAAGTATTTGATAAAATAGTATTTTAATTTGACCACCAGTTGGACATCATATACAATTAATTTATATGATTAGGGAACCATCACATGAACACACTGATAAATTTTTAGAACGATATATTGATTATGTGATTAAGCAAATTATAAATTATGCTAAAAGAGCACAATGTTATAGTGAAAAACCATCACCAGGTGGATATTAGGATTGCATCATGTTATCCCAATCTTTACCGTACAGCCATGTCATCGCTGGGATTTCACATAATATACGATTTTTTGAACTCTCGGCCAGATGTGTGGTGTGAAAGAGTAGTCTATCCATATTATAGGAGTTTAGAATCCTCTACTCCATTGAAAACGTTTGATATGGTGAGTTTTTCACTCCAATATGAACAGGATTACTTTAATGTACTGGACATGCTTGAAAAAGGCGGTATTCCCATAAGAAAATCTGAGCGTGATGTAAATGATCCTCTGGTAATTGCCGGAGGCCCCTGTGCCACATCCAATCCTCTGCCCATGACCTCCTTTATTGATCTTTTTATTGTTGGGGAAGCCGAAGTGATTCTGGATCAGGTGATGGATCTTTATCATGAGTTAGACAATCCCCGAGCTGAAATTGATGCTTTTTTAGATATTAAAGGAGTTTACATTCCTGATTTTTATGTGGAAAGAGCCATTGTACATGACATGGATAAAGCCTGTCACCCTATACACCAAGTGGTTCCGGAAACAAGTGATAAAGAATTTATTCCCGCCTTTGGACCCGCCATTCTTTTGGGAGTTTCCCGGGGATGCTCACGGGGATGTCGTTTTTGTATGGCAGGTTATTTATACCGCCCCCGGCGGGAAACATCACTAAAAAAGCTTTTTGATATTGCAGAAAGAGGTAGGCAATCCACCGGATTAAATAAAGTAGCCCTGATTGGGGCGGCTGTTTCGGATTATTCAAAAATAGATGAATTGTGTTCCGGATTATTAAAAAGAGGTTTTCAATTAACCACCCCTTCCCTAAGGATAGAATCACTCTCCCCAGAGACCCTGAATGCTTTACAGGAAAGTGGTCTGAAAACCATCACCCTGGCACCAGAATCAATCTGCAAAATAAGGAGAAGTTTAAATAAACCCATTACCGATGAACAAACATTTCATGTAGCTAAAATGGCTTTAGAAAAAGGAATGAATGTAAAAATGTATTTCCTTTTAGGAACACCTGGTGAAACTAAAGAGAACATTCAGGAAATGGGTCAGTTAATGAAGGATATTCAAAAAATCTCTCCGCGACGAAATGCCATCCGTTTCAGTGTGAATCCCCTTATTCCCAAACCACACACTCCTTTGCAATGGGAAGGATTTGATATGGGTGTTTTGAAATCAAAAATCAAGTATTTGAAATCACAGATGGGAAGATACCCCTTAAAAATTGACAGCCCACGCATGGGACTTATACAGTACGTCCTATCCACAGGAGGCATGGAAATTGGGGATTTGATTGAAGAGTCCTGGCAGAAAAACATGCCCCTGAGTAAATGGAAAAAATTCGCCTCTCCCAAAGATTTAGAAGCAGAATTACCCTGGAAAAATATCCACGTGGGTCTAAGAGATGATTTTCTGAGAGAAGAATATTCAAAACTATTTTCTGGAAAGATAACTCCCTGGTGTGAGGAAGCTAAGTGTTATAACTGTGGCTCTTGTGATTAACAGGAAAAAACGCATTAAATATTTTATATTTTTTAATAAAAATCAGTTTAGAATGGGGAATACCATGCTTAAAATACTGTAAGAATAGATTAAAGTATAATAAATTAGGTTTATGATTACCTATTAAATTATAGTGATAAAAAATACAAATTTCATTAATATTGAATTTAAGGCCTATACACAGGTGAAGAATATGATAAATCCAGCAAAACGAGTGAAGTCCGTTGAATTGTCTCAGATAAGGAAAATGTTCGAAATTGCCAGCCCCACAGCTATCAGCTTAGGATTAGGAGAACCTGATTTTGATACCCCTCCCCACATCCGTCAAGCCGTGGTTGATGCTTTAGATGAAGGATTTACCCATTATACTTCCAACAAAGGTTTGCCTGAATTAAGAGAAGCTATTTCCCATAAACTAAAATCTGAAAATAACATCAAAAATGATCCCGAGTCTATTTTGGTCACAGTGGGAGCTAGTGAAGCATTATACATGTGTGCTCAGGCCTTTGTGGATCGAGGAGATGAGGTACTCATCCCTGACCCTGGTTTTCTGGCTTATGCTGCCTGTATAAAACTTTCCGAAGGAATTCCCGTATCCATCCCCCTGCAAAAGGAAAATGATTTTAGAATGACTGTGGAAGATGTGGAAGACAAAATTACGCCTAAAACTAAAGCTATTCTATTGAATTCACCCAGTAATCCTACCGGCGGAGTTATGAAGAAAAAAGATATTAAAGGAATCACTAAACTGGCAGACGACAATAACATGATCATTATCTCAGATGAAATCTATGAAAAAATCATATACGATGAAGAAAATACTAAACATTATTCTCCAGGCCAATTCAGTGAAAATACCATTACCATTAATGGTTTTTCCAAAACATACGCTATGACTGGTTTTAGAATTGCATATGTGGCCGCCCGAGAAGAGTTAAGTGAAGAACTATTAAAAATACATCAATATAATACTGCTTGTGCTAGCTCTATTTCCCAAAAAGCTGCTCTAACCGCCATAAATGGACCTCAAGACTGTGTAAATGAAATGGTGGCAGAGTTTAAAAGAAGAAGAGATCTCATAACATCCAGACTGAATGAAATGGGTTGGGATTGTAATCCTCCCGAAGGAGCATTTTATATATTCCCTGAAGTGGGAGATTCTCAGGAATTCGTGAAACAGGCTCTGGAAAGAGACGTGGTTGTGGTTTCAGGGGCTGGGTTTGGTAAAACAAGCTCTAAACATGTGCGAATGTCCTATGCAACGTCCTATAAAAATATAGAAACCGCTATGGATCGTTTAGAAACTATTAAAATGTAAATATTAGTTTTTTCTATTTTTTTCACTTTTCTATTTTTATTTATCAATAATTTAAGCTATCCAAAACATAGCATAAATATATCATAATATTGAATTTTTTAATTTTAGATTATTTTATTAATGCAATATATTCAGAAAATAACTTTCAAAAGAAATTTTAATTTTAAAAGTCTAAATATCAATAATGTTTTTATTTATATTCAAAATTAATTTAAATTTCTTGAGGAGTGAATTTGGATAATTTAGATCTCATAGATATTGCAAAAATATCAGGGCTATCCGAGGAAGAAGCTCATAAAAGAATTCAAAAATATGGTTACAATGAGTTACCTTCCACTGAAAAAAGAACGTTCCTTAATTTAATGATAGATGTAATTAAGGAACCCATGTTTTTACTACTTATTGCCTGTGGATCCATTTATTTTGTTTTAGGAGATCTACAAGAAGCATTAATGCTGATGGGTTTTGTGGGGGTTATCATTGCAATTACATTTTATCAGGAGCGTAAAACCGAAAATACATTGGAAGCACTGCGCGACCTATCCAGTCCCCGGGCCCAGGTTATTCGAGATGGCAAAAAAAAGAGAATCGCGGGAAGAGAAGTTGTTCAGGACGACATTTTAATTTTAGAAGAAGGTGACCGGGTCCCTGCTGACGCTGTTGTTCTAAGCTGCACTAATTTGATGGTGGATGAATCATTACTCACCGGAGAATCAGTACCAGTCAGAAAAATATCTTGTGGTGGAGTAATAAAAATGGATCGCCCGGGAGGAGACGGTATTCCATCTGTGTATTCAGGGACTATGGTGGTACAGGGACAGGGACTGGCCCAGGTAATAAACACCGGATTGCACACCGAAATGGGAAAAATAGGTAAGAGCTTGAAGATCCTTAAAACGGAAGACACTGCTCTTCAAAAAGAAAGCAGAGTACTGGTAAGGAACATGGCTTTGATAGGTGTTTTTCTCTGTGCGGTGGTGATTATTGTTTATGGAATCACCCGTTTAAACTGGATTAATGGATTTTTAGCAGGTATAACTCTGGCCATGGCCATTCTTCCTGAGGAGATTCCAGTGGTCCTTACTATTTTCCTTGCTTTAGGTGCATGGCGAATTTCCCAAAAAAGAGTGCTTACTCGACGTTCACACGCTATTCAAGCCATAGGATCATCAACTGTTCTTTGTGTGGATAAAACAGGAACTTTAACCCTAAACGAAATGTCCGTGAGCAAAATATTTTCACAGGGACGGTTCTACAATGTGAATTCTTCAAAACAGAACTGTTTGCCTGAAAAATTTCACCAACTAGTAGAATTTAGTATACTAGCCAGCCAGTGGGATCCCTTTGACCCCATGGAAAAATCATTGAAAAAACTTGGCCTGGATACCCTTTCTGAAACAGAACATCTCCACGATGATTGGACCATCGTTAGAGAATATCCCCTATCTGCAGAACTATTAGCCATGTCCCATGTTTGGAATTCACCAGACGGGAAAGATTATATTATTGCTGCTAAAGGTGCCCCTGAAGCAATTATGGATCTTTGTCATTTAGATGAAAAACAAATAAATGAAATAAATGAAAACGTTACTGCTATGGCCAATGAAGGTTTAAGAGTAATAGGTGTTGCTAAATCTTCTTTTCAGGAGAGCGAACTTCCCGGGAAACAACACGATTTTGTTTTTGAGTTTTTAGGGTTAATTGGATTTTTAGATCCTGTGAGACCTCAGGTTAAAGAAGCTGTGCAGGAATGTTACGATGCAGGTATAAGGGTGGTTATGATTACCGGAGACTATGTGGGAACTGCTCGCAATATTGCCCAGAGAATTGGCCTTAATCCCGGTGGAAAATCAATTACTGGTCTTGAATTGGACAATATGAATAATAATAAATTAAACAAAATAATTAACGAAGTAAATATTTTTGCCAGAGTAATTCCTGAACAGAAGCTCCGAATTGTAGAATCACTCAAATCCAGAGGCGATATTGTGGCTATGACCGGAGATGGAGTTAATGATGCTCCAGCCCTCAAATCTGCACATATCGGTATAAGTATGGGTGGCAGAGGGACCGATGTGGCCCGGGAATCATCTGCATTAGTTTTACTGGATGATGATTTCTCATCCATAGTTTCTGCAGTTAAAATGGGCCGTAGAATATTTGATAACCTTAAAAAAGCCACATCATATATCTTTGCTGTGCACGTCCCTATAATTGGAATGTCCCTTTTACCGGTGCTATTCCATTGGCCTCTGGTTCTATTCCCGGTGCACATCGTATTTTTAGAACTTATAATAGACCCTGCATGTTCTATTATATTTGAAGCTGAAAAAGCTGAACCTAATGTTATGAAACGGCCCCCCAGAAGCCTGAAAGAACCCATATTTGACAAAAAAATGATCGGTTTGAGTATATTACAGGGAATTGTGGTATTGGGAATAGTACTTTCAGTTTATTTGATTGCCCTCAATTTAAATCAGGGGGAAGACAGTGCCCGGGCATTATGTTTCACCACCTTGATTGTGGCTAACCTTGCATTGATTCTCACCAACCGTTCCTGGTCCAGTACCATAATTGAAAATATTCGTTCACCCAACTCCGCTCTATGGTGGGTTATTGGTGGGGCTCTGCTGTTTCTGGGACTGGTACTTTTCATTCCACCACTACAGAAATTGTTTTCATTTGGCCCATTACATGTTAATGACATTATAATCTGTTTTATAGCTGGGATGATCAGCATAGTATGGTTTGAAGCCCTTAAAATGTTTAAAAAGTTTGATTAAATGATTTTCATACCATTTAACATTACAGATTAGAATTAAGACTAAATCTATAGGAAGAATAAATAATAATATTTACAAAATAGGTTTTGAATGGGTTTTAAATAATTTAATGAATTAATATAGTTAATTAATTAAATTAATTAATTTTTTAATGGTTAATGAGTTTTTGAGGAATAAAATGACCAAATCGGAGAAAAAGGACGTAAAGAAAGATTTAAAAGAGATACTCCTGAGAAAATGTTCTGAGATGACAATCCCTTTAGTAGGATTTAGCCCGGTCGATAGATGGGAAGAACCTCCGGAAGATCTCCCTAATAAATTCAGAGAATGGATTCCTCCAGAATTCTGGCCTCAGAATATTTATCCAGAAGCAAAAACAGTCATCGTAATAGGTTTACCATTGCAGCTTCCTATTCTAGAAACCGCACCCTCTATTTATTATCATGAACTTTATGAAACCGTTAATACTCTTTTAGATATTAAAGCCTATGAATTATCCGAGTTCTTAAATCAGAAAGGCCATGCTTCTATCTATCTTCCCCGGGATGGTTATGGTGATATTGAAGTCCTTCTCCAAAAACCACTGGCATTTTTCTCCCACCGCCACGCCGCATATCTGGCAGGAATGGGATCTTTCGGGCAAAGTAATGTTATTTTAACCCCTCAATATGGGCCCCGTATTCGTTTTACTTCCATATTTACTTCAGCTAAAATAGAATCTGATGAGGTTTTCACTGAAGACCTATGTACCAAATGTAAACTCTGTGTAGTGCAATGTCCAGTTAATGCGATTCCTCCATTATCCTCATCACTTAATGATGAGTTTATTTCTCTATTGGACAAAATATCATGTGCCCAACGAAGTAAAATACTGCGAAAAAAATATGCAAACCCGTGCGGGATATGCTTAAAAGTTTGTCCAGTGGGGGAAGATCGAAAACTATTTTCCAGGGAAAATATGAGTATTTATTCATCATCTGATTCAGATGCAGGATTTAAAAAATATAAAAAGGCATGGCAGCACGTGAAATCCTATGGAAATAAAGATAATGATTTTTAAAAATTTTTTTGTCTAAAATTATTATTCAAATTCCTTTATTTTAAATATTTTAAATATAAATTAAGATTTAAGTAGATTATTTATTAGAATTATTCTAATTAAAATCATATACTCCCATTATAATGAGAATTCAACAATAAGTAAACAATAAATGCATGATTAAAGGTTGAGAATAATGAATTACAAATACGCCCAGCGAATGTCAAAAACTCCGCGATCCTTTGTTCGGGAGATTTTAAAGGTTACCGAAGATCCAAAAATCATATCTTTTGGAGGGGGACTCCCTAACCCCCAAAGTTTTCCCGTGCAAGCCATATCCCAGGCTGTACAAGAAGTTTTGATGGAAAATGGTTCCGATGTTTTACAGTACAGTACCACGGAAGGTTACACCCCTTTGCGGGAGTACATTGCCCAGAGATACTCTTCCCAGGGACTGGATGTGAGTGCCGATGAAGTATTAATTACCAACGGATCACAGCAGTGCCTGGATCTGGTAGGTAAGGTGTTCCTGGATAAAAATGACCTGGTGCTTCTGGAAAAACCCACCTACTTAGCAGCCATACAGGCCTTCAGTTTATATGAACCACAATTCAAGTCGGTGGAATTGCTGGAAGATGGAGTTGATCTGGATGAACTGGAAAAATTGCTCAGCAGTAATGATATCAAGCTGTTTTATGCAGTTACCAGTTTCCAGAACCCTACCGGGATAACCTATTCTGACCAAAAAAGGAAAGAAATGGCTAGACTTTTGAAAAAATATGAAACTGTGCTGGTAGAAGATAATCCCTATGGTGAAATACGGTTCATGGGCGACTACATTCCTCCCGTGAAATCTTATCTTGATGAAGGTATTCTATTTGGTTCTTTCTCCAAAATTGTCTCACCGGGTATGCGTTTAGGCTGGATAGTGGCCAAAGAAGAAGTGATGGATCGTTTAATAACCGTTAAACAGGCATCCGACCTGCATTCTAATTATTTCACCCAGCGAGTTGTTTATCAGTTTTTAAAAACCAATCCCGTTGACCAACACATCCAAAAAATTAGAAATCTCTATAAAAAACAGCGCAATTGTATGATTGAAATGATGGAGAGATATTTCCCTCCAGAGGTTAAGTATACTCAACCAGAAGGGGGAATGTTTCTGTGGGTGACTCTCCCGGAGGGAACATCATCCATGGAGCTATTTGATATGGCTATTAAAGAAAATGTAGCCTTTGTTCCGGGTAATGCATTTTATGCAGATGGTAGTGGTGAAAATACCATGCGCCTGAACTTTACCAATTCTAATGAAGAAAGTATTGAGGAAGGCATTAGAAGATTGGGAATGGCTATTAAAAAGCTTTTAGCAGAAAAATAGTCTTTAAAATATTATTTTTTTATTATTTTTCAATTTTATTTATTTTTATTTATTTTTAATTAAATAATAAGATTATTTTTAGAATTAGTTTAGTTTAGAATTAATTTATAATTGTTTAGTTTTGAACAATAAGAATCCCGACTTATTATTATTATTATTAAAATGATTGTTTAAAATAATTAATAAATGGATATTAAAGAAATAAACCACTGATTATTAAATATATTGAAATTAAATGAATATATCTTAAAAATTATCAGCTTCAAAGGTTAATGTCTTTTTATATGCTATTAAAAGGCCTATCAAAATCAAAGGCAAGATAATATCCATATATAAAGGAGCACCCACATTTCCAGGTGCGTAATTAGCCTGATTAATCATATCCACAATATGACCATAAGCGGCTCCCCAGAAAAATATGGTGTAACCAATTATGGTTGCTGTCCAGAAATTATCCCTGATCTTCCAGCAGAGTACCCCCAACACACCAAATGCCAGGTTTGTGCAAGCCACCTCAAATTGAAAAGGATTCCCAGCAGGCCAGCCAATGTAAGCGGCAATTTGGTCTGCCATGAATGTATGGCCTAAAAAAGCCCATATTGATCCCAGACCAACCATTATAACCAGGATAGATACCAGCCAGATTTCAATAACTTTATTTTTATTCAAATCATCTTTATTCTTTATTAAGAGTACCAATGCTAACAATATGGTTAATATGGGCCACATATACGATAAATTCATGATTATTCTCCTGAAATTTATTTATGGATACTTTGTTAACCAAATAATATTTATTTTTTTAAAGACCACTCAAAAAATAATTTTTTAGTCATTAATTCAGAAGAATGGAATTGAATATCGTTATCATATATTCTTATTTAATATCTGAAAATGTTTTAAAAACTAGAAAATAAGTAATGAAATAATCAATTCAATTAAAGACAGGCTAAAGCACTAAAATCAATTAAAATATAAACAGTATAAGAAGGATGGCCGGCAACTCTATGA
>DATN01000012.1:0-77342 GCA_002504725.1 Methanobacteriaceae archaeon UBA587
AATAATAATAATAATAATAATTTAAGATTTAATACTAGAAATTAATTTGAACTAATATTTTTTCTCCTTTTACCTAAATACTTAATTTTTTACCAGAAATAATTGAAAACATTTATATAGAATATTATTCAATTTTACTTTAATTAAAATAAATTTTACTTGAACAAGTTTCTTTGATATAAATTCAGAATTATTTGAAAATATTTATATATGATTTAAAGGAAATTAATTCAAGTACGCTTTAAAAAAACTCAAGGTGAACTTAATGCACATTATGGAAGGAATGCTACCCGGGCTATGGCCCCTGTTTTGGTATATGGTATCATTACCTGTAGTTGTCTACGGCGTAATACGAATCAAAAAAATCACAGAAGAACATCCCGAGTCAAAACCACTCTTAGCAGTTTCAGGAGCATTTGTATTTGTTTTATCCTCTCTAAAGATGCCCTCATTTACAGGAAGCTGTTCCCACCCCACCGGAAATGGTCTAGCCGCAGTACTTTTTGGTCCAGCTGTAGCCAGTGTTTTAGCCGCAATAGTACTTCTTTTCCAGGCATTATTATTAGCACATGGAGGTATCTCCACTTTAGGAGCTAATATTTTCTCCATGGGTATTGTGGGACCGTTATGTGCCTGGTTAATCTATAAGGGAATTCAACAGATGGGATGGAGCCCATCCCTAGGCATATTCTTAGCAGCCGCTGCAGGCGATTTATTAACCTATGTGACAACTGCCACCCAACTGGCTCTGGCTTTCCCATTACCAACATTTACAGCATCCTTTACCAATTTCATGACCATATTTGCCGTGACTCAGATCCCTCTGGCTATTGGCGAAGGATTACTGACCGTGGTGATATTTGAATACATCATGAAACTACGCCCTGACATTTTAGAAAAATTAAATGTTATTGGCCCTAAAATTAAAGAAAGTGTGAAGGCGGTGGCCTAATGGTGGAAAAAAGACCCATCATATTATTAGCTTTAGTGGCACTCCTTACTATTATCCCTCTGGTCATGTACAGTGGACTGGGTGAAGATGAAGGTTACTTCGGTGGCGCTGATGGCGCGGCAGATGAAGCCATATCTGCAACCGGTTACCAACCCACCACCACTCCCCTATGGGAACCGCCAAGCGGAGAGATAGAGAGTCTGTTATTTGCATTACAAGCAGCTATTGGAGCCATAATAATTGGGTATATCTTCGGATATTATAATGGCCAAGCTAAAGAGCGCAAAAGACAGGAAGAAAAATTAAAAACTAAAGATGCTAAAGAAACTGTCAGTAAATAAAGATCTTTGAATAACTGGTGAAATAATGTTTGAGAACACCCTGGATAACTATGCTCACTCTAATAATCTTAGAGATGCTAATGTTAACTTCAAGGTTTTATTTGCAATAATGACCTTAATAGTAAGTTTGATATCCACTTCACCAGTCATACCTCTTATTATAACCATTTTAATGTCTTATTTAATAATATTCCCTGCTAAAATTCCCTGGAAATTCTATTTAAAATTTTTGAGTATACCATTTATTTTTGGATTTTTAACCTTTGTTTATATGTCCTTTTTCTTTGGAACTGGCCCTGATATTTTTAATTCAGGTATATTTAACCTATCAGTTACCGTGGATGGTTTTAACACAGGGTTACTTGTATTTGCCCGGATGATGGGGGGTTTCACCTGCATGGCCTTTCTGGCATTAACCACCCCTATGACAGAACTTTTTTCGGTCTTAGAATCATTTAAAATACCTAAAATTATAATTGAACTGGCCATGATGATGTACCGTTACATTTTCCTTTTTATTGATGAGGGAATAAATATGTACCACGCCCAACAAACTCGATTAGGTTATCACAACCTGAGAAGTTCTTATAAATCCATGGGAATGTTGGCCAGTAACTTATTTATCCGCACATGGATTAAAGGAGAGCAAGCATATATTTCCATGGAATCACGTGGATATAATGGATCACTGTATATTCACAATTATCAAAACAGCATAGAAACCAAAAATCTGGTCCTTTTATTATGTTTTGAGGCGTTATTAGTTTTAGGCGTCTATTTAAGTGGTAATTTTAGCGTTTTCTAATCTTTTTATTATAAAATAAAAAATTTTTTTTATAAAATTTTTAATAATCCCCTGCAAATGGTAATATATAATATATTAATTAATTATATTCTAATAAAATAAAGTAAAATCAAATTCATTTTAATTCAGGCATCATTGATTAATCAGGTGAAAAAATGAGTATTATTGAAGCTAAAGACATCACTTATGAATATCCAGACGGCACAGAAGCCCTGAAAAATGTCGATTTCCAGGTGGAAAAAGGTAAAATTGTAGCATTATTAGGTCCCAATGGTGCCGGGAAATCCACACTCTTTTTACATTTCAATGGTATTCTTCGCCCTACTTCTGGCGAAATAAATGTAGAAGGGCAAACAATAGATTATTCTAAGGACGGATTAATGCAGGTACGCCAGAAAGTAGGCATAGTATTCCAGAATCCTGATGATCAACTCTTCGCACCCACCGTGGTAGAAGATGTGGCCTTTGGACCTTTGAACATGGGTCTGCCTCCAGAAGAGGTGGAAAAAAGAGTTGCCGATGCTCTGGAAAAAGTGGGTATGAACGGATTTGAAAAAAAACCACCACACCACCTCAGCGGAGGACAGAAAAAGAGAGTGGCCATAGCTGGAATATTGGCCATGGATCCTCAAATAATGGTTTTAGACGAGCCAACATCTGGTTTAGATCCAAAGGGAGCCTCTCAAATTCTAAAATTACTCTATAAACTCAATGAAGAGGGTATGAGCATTATCATATCTACCCATGACGTGGATTTAGTGCCCTTATATGCCGATAAAATTTATATAATCAGTAACGGAGAAATAATCAAAGAAGGAACACCCCACCATGTCTTTGAAGACGTGGCCACCATTAGAAATGCCAATCTGAGACTTCCCCGTATTGCTCATTTAATGGAAATCCTTAAAAAAGAGGATAAATTGGCTTTTTCCGAAAAATATCCATTAACTATTGGTGAAGCACGAAAAAGTCTGGTTGAATTCATAGAAAATCCTGAAAATTCTGAATAATTAAAATTATGATAAATATAATTTAATGATAAATCTAATTTAAAAAAATAAGGATTATTTTACCGTTTATGGGTTCTCAATCAGGATATAAAAAAACTATGAAATAAAGGATACAGTTAAAAAAACTAATGATGCTTCAGGTGATAAAATGAAGATAATTGGCATATGTGATACCACATTCGCCCGTTTTGATATGGGCGAAGCAGCTATAAATGAATTGAAGATGCATATGGGTGATTTAAAGATTATAAGGCGTACTGTACCTGGAATAAAGGATCTTCCTGTAGCCTGTAAAAAGTTAATTGAAGAAGAAGACTGTGAAATGGTGATGGCTCTGGGAATGCCCGGGCCAGAAGTTAAAGATAAAACATGTGCCCATGAAGCATCCACCGGATTAATATCTGCTCAATTAATGACCAATACCCATATATTAGAAGTTTTTGTACACGAGGACGAAGAATCAGACCCCAAAGAACTAAAAAAACTGGCAGAAAACCGTGCCCGGGAACATGCCCAGAATCTTATTAAAATGTTATTCAAACCTGATAAATTAAGGCGTGAAGCAGGAATGGGAATGAGAGAAGGAAAACCAGATGTAGGTCCTCTCTGAGTTTTATTAATTTATTTTTCAATATTTTTTATATATTAGAAATTTTTATAGAAATTCTTCATGAAAAATTGAAAAAGTTAGGAAATAAAATAATTCTATGGCTAAAATTAAATATTAATAAATTTAATAATATAATTAATTAATTCTTAGCATAATTACAATGATTATTTAATATCAAGTCAATATTAGGAGTTTAGATTATGGTTAAAATCATAGGAATCGTGGGAAGCCCTCGCAGTAAAGGAAACACTTCATTTTTAATGCAAAAAGCATTGGAATCAGCAGAATCTGTGGGAGTGCAGACCGAGATTATTTATTTAGGAAGATCAGACATTAGACCATGTAAGGCATGTAATGTGTGTAAAGAGACTGGTGAATGTGCTATTAAAGATGATATGAAATCAATTCTGGAAAAAGTAAATTCAGCCCAGGGTATAATCATAGGCAGCCCGGTTTACTTTGGAAATGTGACTGCCCAGACCAAGATCTTCATGGATCGATCCCGTCCATTAAGAGGAGATTTCCAAATGCAGGACAAAGTGGGAGCCGCCATTTCTGTAGGAGCATCCCGAAACGGAGGGCAGGAAACCACTTGTGCAGCCATACATGACTTTTTACTTATTCACGATGCTCTGGTTGTGGGAGATGGAGCTCCCGGTGCACACTACGGCGCTACCGGTGTTGGAGGGGGTAAAAAAGATTGTCAAGAAGACTTAACTGGAATAGCAACTGCCGAAAGTCTGGGAAAAAGAGTAGCTACTCTAGCCCTTAAACTAGCAAATAAATAATGGTTTTAAAAATTAATTATTCAAGACAATAATGCCATATATCTAATTTAATTACCTTTATTCAATTATTACCCATGTAGCTTCTTGTAAATTACTTATTATTAAATTTAAAAAGGGATCATATGCAGAAACAGTCTCTTAATCATGAAGATTTACAAAAGGATATTTTCATAGTAGTTCCTGCCTTTAATGAGGAGCGAACTGTTACCAAAGTAGTAACAGAGCTATGTCAAATGAAATATATGGTGGTAGTTGTTAATGATGGTTCTCATGATAAAACTTATCCCATTGTAAAAAAGCTACAGAAAAAATACCCCCAGCAGATTTCAGTTTATAGCCACCCCATTAATAGGGGATTAGGTGCTGCATTGAAAACGGGAATGGAAGCTTCTTTAAGAAAAGGAGCTAAATATATTGTAACCTTTGATGCTGACTGTCAACACGACCCCAATGATATAGATAATGTTTGTGAACCCTTAAAAAGAGATGAAGCTGATGTGGTGTTGGGTGATAGAAATTTTGATGACATGCCACTTACTAAAAAGTTAAGTAATCAGATAATGAATTTCATAACCCTGATATTCTATGGGGTCAAAGTAAATGATTCTCAGTCTGGATTAAGGGCATTTAATATTAAAGCCACCACATTGTTAGAAATAAATTCCCGAGGATATGGAGTATCATCAGAGATCGTAAGGGAAATAAAAAAAAATCATTTAAGACTTGCAGAAGTCCCTATAAAAACCATATACACTCCATATTCTATTGCAAAAGGAACTAATGCTTCTGTAGGACTTCAAATCTTAGTAAAGATGATTATCGATATCTTAAAAAAGATTTAGCTTAAATTTACATTATTAAGTTGTACTTGATAAAAGAAATTAAAATCATATGCCCACTAAGCCGGTGAAAAAATGATAATATACCAATATATAGGATTAATAATTGGAATACTTGCCATGATCATAGTGATTCTACGTTTTAGAGAAGGAAAAACATCTTCGGGAATGCTGATTTTCTGGATAGTATTATGGTTATTAATTATTGGAGCATCTCTATTTCCAGATACTACCAGTATTTTTGCCAACTTATTCGGAATTGGCAGAGGACTGGATTTAATTTTAATTCTAGGACTAATTGGTAGTTTTTATCTAATATTTAAATTATATACCATGATTGAAAAATTAGAAATGGAAATTACAGAATTGGTACGCCAAATTGCACTTAATCAAGAAACTAATGAACCATCAGAAGAGGATAACACTGATAAAGAATATAATTGATTTTTTAATTAGTTTTATCAGATAAACTATCTGAAATTCATCATAAATTCATTAACCCCCTTAGAATTCTTAAATCTCTAAAATCATATTGAACAAACTCCATAAATAAAGTTTACAATGGTTTTATCATGAAAATATGCATAATAACTGAATACTTTCCCAAGAGCGAAAATTTTGAGGTTAAGGGAGGAGTAGAAGCTGCAGCATATAATGAAGCTTATCAATTAGCTAAAAATCATGAAGTGACTGTTTTAACTTCTATTGAAGAAGGAGTTCCCAGGGAATATGAAATAGATGGGATTAAAGTGGTAGGATGCGGCAAGAAAAGATCTTATGTTCAGACGGGATCCTTTAAAAACCGCTTTTCTTTTATGAAAGAATCGTATAACACGGGTAAAAAATTGAATATGGATCTGGTTGTGGGTTATAACTTTATTACTTATCCAGTGGCCTGGAAAATTTCTCAAAAGTTAAAAATACCTTGTGTGGCTCGATATCACGATGTTTGGATAGGTGAGTGGGTAAATAATATGGGAATAAGTGGATTAGCTGGCGAAATACTGGAAAGATATACTTTATCCCGAAAATTTGATTTGATTATTTCTGTTTCTGATTACACCCGAAAAAAACTTGAAAAACATTTTCCTGCTGAAAAAATAGCAGTGGTTCATAATATAGTTGATTTTCCCCCTATAATTGCAGAAAAATATCCTGAACCCAGTGTTTCCTGTGTGGCTCGATTGGTGGAATATAAAAAAGTAGACGATTTAATAAGAGCTATGAGTCTACTTGTCCCTGAATTTCCTCAACTTCATTGTAAAATAGTGGGAACTGGTCCCAAAGAAAACGAACTTAAAGATTTAGTCAAATCCTTAAATCTGCAGAATAATGTTGAATTTTGTGGTTTTGTGGAAAAACACGAGGATGTATTAAAAATTATTAAATCATCATATATATTTTGTCTTCCCAGTAAAGTAGAAGGTTTTGGAATAGTGGTGGTAGAAGCATTGGGCTGTGGTGTTCCCTTTGTAGCTTCCAGGATACCGCCATTAATGGAGGCCAGTGGACAAAAAGGAGGATTATTCTATGAACCTGAAAATTGGGTAGAATTATCTGAAAAGATAAAATATCTACTTGATAACCCTGAAATTTATAAAAAACTCAGGAATGAAGGTAAATCTCAATACAAGAAATATAAAGGAGACTACATTGGCAAACAACTGGAAGAGCTTTATATAAACTTATATAAAGACCATAAATATAATAAAAATTTAAAATAAGAATTATAAAATAATTTTTTAATAATATGAACATAGAAAAAATAAATAGTGGAATATTCAATGAAAAAGAACTATTTATTAAAAGTTTAATTGAAAATGAGGACCCTGACAGATGAATACTAATAAAATGATATATTTTAAGGGTTGTGTAGCCCGTGAAAAACTAAAAAACATAGCTGATGCTACAGAGAACATTTTAAAAGAGGCAGGGATAAATTATCAGATTATTGAGGATGAACCCTGCTGTGGATCGGTTCTCCTGAGAACCGGATTTGTTGATGATGCCCTGGAACAGATGCAAAAAACAGCTCAGCTTTTAAATGGGGATACCATACTGGTATCCTGTGCCGGTTGTTACAGAACATTAAAAAAAGATTATAAAGAATTATTAGATGTAGATTTAGATGTAATCCATACCTCACAACTTTTTTCTGAGTTAATAGAAGAAAAGAAGATTATTATCAAACCATCCCACCAGAAAATCACTTATCATGATCCATGTCACTTAGGAAGACATTGTGGCGAATATGAAGCCTCAAGAAAAGTTTTAGAATCTCTGGGTCAACTCATGGAAATGGAACATAATCGGGACAAGGCATTGTGTTGTGGTTCTGGAGGCGGGGTCAAATCTGCTCACCCTGAAATATCCGATTCAATTGCATTAAACCGATTAAAAGAAGTGGATAAGAGTGGTGCGGATATTTTATCCACATCCTGCCCTTTTTGCAAATTGAATCTTGCAGAAAATGGTTCTGTGGAAGTTTTAGATCTCTCTGAACTTGTTTTAAGGTGTATTAAGCATGAATAAAGATGAACTGGAAACCATGCGTAATTCTTTCCAAATGCTGGATGAAAGGAGGAGAGAAATACTGAATGATTCCCGTATAAAAAAGCTCCAGGAAAGGGTTAAAAAAATCAGAACAGAATCCATGGAAAATATGGAAAAGCTCATGGAGACTGCTACAAAAAGTTTTGCAGAAAATGATATCCAACTAATCTACGCCCAGGATGCCTCAACTGCCCTTAAGCAAATTTACGAACTAATTAAAAAGGAAAAGATAGTGGCTAAATCCAAATCAAACACCGTGGGTGAAATAGGTTTAAGTGATTTTCTAAAGGAAAAAAATGTGGAACTGGTGGAAACTGATTTAGGGGATCGTATTGTGCAACTAAATCCTCATGATAAAAGACCGGCCCACCCCATTGGACCTGCCCTTCATCTTAAAGTGGAGAAAATTGCCAAAATAATTTCAGAAAGTTTAGGTGTGAGTGTGGAACCCGACCCCAAGACCATAATGGAGTTAGTTAAAGCAAATGTACTTCAAGAACTGGAATCATGTAATATTGGAATCACCGGAGCCAATTCCGTTGCTGCAGAAGACGGTTCATTAATCATGGTACATAATGAGGGTAATATAAGTTTACTTTCCTTAATGGATACCCACATAATAGTGATAGGTATAGATAAGTTAGTAAGTACCATAGAGGATGCTATTTCCGTGGTAAAACTGGAAACCGCTTATGCCACCGGAACCCGAATCCCATCATATATTAACATCATCTCTGGGCCATCTAAAACCGCAGATATTGAAAAAAAGATATTAAAGAATATGTACGGTGCCCGTAAAGTGGTGGTAATCCTTCTGGATAATGGGCGTAAAAAAGCCATCAGGGAATGTTTGTGGTGTATTGGCTGTGGAAGTTGCATAGTTTCCTGCCCGGTATACAATGTAGTAGGGCACGAATTTGGTTACCGTGGTTATTTAGGTGGGCGAGGCGTGGCCATGAGCCAGTTTTTAGAAGATGAAAAGACCAGTTATGATTCGGGACTATTTATGTGTACATTATGTGGTCTTTGTACAATAGAATGCCCTGTGGGAATTTCCACCAATGATATAATGGAGAAAATTAGGTGCAAATCCCAAGAAGCCGGTTTTTATCCCCGTGCTCATGGAAAAATCAGAAAAAATATTAAAACAAAAGGTAAACCATTTTAATAGTTAATATTTTTAATATTTATCTATTTCAAAAATAGATATTAAATTAGAGGTTATAATTAAAATAATAATTATTATCCGTAACCTGCTAAAAAATAGGAATAATTTAGGGTTATAATAATCTAAAATACAATATCATAGGTAACTACCTGAAGAATATTTTCAGAAGTCAATCTCCAAATAATATTATAATCTTAGTTTCCTAAGGTTAATTCTAAAAGTTTTTATAATCTAATTCCCAATATAATTAAAAATAATTACTGTTATTTAGTTTAATATATTTTAGTTAAGCCAGATTATATTTACTTTTGACTTTTCTAAAAATTTATTAATGGATTTTTAAACCGGATTATAATTAAAACTAAATATAACAGATTAAACTTAGTTTATAAAACGTGAATATAACGTAGATGTATTAAAATATCCTATACATGAGGAGGTATATGAATTGCTTCTATTAATAAGTCCCATTAATACTGACGAAGCACTAGAATCTATTGAAGGCGGTGCAGACATAGTTGATGTAAAAAATCCGAAAGAAGGATCTTTAGGTGCCAATTTTCCATGGGTAATCAAGGAAATAAGAGAAATGACTCCTGAAGACATGATGGTTAGTGCCACATTAGGGGATGTTCCCTACAAACCGGGAACAGTGTCCTTAGCCGCTATGGGAGCTCTAGTATCAGGAGCCGATTACATAAAAGTAGGCCTTTATGGAACCAAAAACTATGACGAAGCCCGGGAAGTAATGGAGAATGTGGTAAAAACAGTACGTGATAACAGCTCTAAAGCTGTAGTTGTAGCCTCGGGTTATGCGGATGCTCATCGCGTAGGTGCAGTAGACCCTATGGAAATACCTAAAGTAGCTGCAGATGCCGGAGCAGATCTGGCCATGCTTGACACCGCTGTTAAGGATGGGAAAACGCTCTTTGATTTTATGGATATGGATAAATTGCAGAAATTTGTGAATGAAATCCATGATTATGGTATGAAGTCTGCCCTGGCAGGTTCAATTAAAAAAGAGCAATTAAAACCACTTTACGACATTAATTGTGACGTAGTTGGGGTAAGAGGAGCAGCATGTGTCGGTGGTGACCGTAATACCGGTAAAATTCATCGCAGTGCTGTTGCTGAATTAAAAGAAATGATTAAAAATTTTTAATATTTTTTTAAGTAGTTTAATAGACTAACAAACTATTAAAATTATTAAGATAGATTAATAAGGCCAGAGAACATATTATTGATATGTTACTTAATAAGGTAGGCCTTATTAATTTAGTTCCATTTTATTCCCTGTTAATTAGGGATTATGTATTAAAAAGGGGAAATATTTGATTATTTAAAGTAAGGTGTTTTTATGTACTCTAAAAAATTAAAAGAGGCCCAGATAGGCTATACTTATGACGACTTTTTAATAATGCCCAATCCATCTCTGGTAGAGCCCAAAGATGTGGTAACTAAAAGTCGAGTTTCCAGAAATTTCGAATTAAATATACCTATTATCAGTTCCGCCATGGATACTGTGACCGAATCAGACATGGCCATTGCACTTGCTCAGGAAGGTGGTTTAGGAGTTATTCACCGAAACATGACCATTGAAAAGCAAGCTAAAGAAGTTAAAAATGTTAAAAGGTCTGGGGATATCACCATCCGGGACGTTATTACCATTAATCCAGAATGTTCCCTGCAAGAAGCCCATATGATTATGGATCGAGACGACGTTAGTGGGTTACCTGTGGTGGAAAACGAAGAAGTAATAGGTATTATCAGTCGGAGGGATATAAAACCAATTCTCAACACCGAATCTGATAAAAAGGTACAAGAGATTATGACCGCTGATGTGGTCACCGTTACTGAATCCATCACCCCCGGTGAAGCCCTGGAGATTGCTTATGAAAATAAGGTGGAAAGGCTTCCTGTAGTCCGTGATGGTAAAATTGTAGGTATAATCACCATCCGAGATATTTTAGAAAGAAAAAAACACCCTAAAGCAACAAGAGACGGAAAAGGTAGACTTTTAGTGGCTGCTGCCACAGGACCATTTGATCTGGAAAGGGCTATGGCTTTAGATGAAGCAGGAGCAGATATAATTTCTGTGGACGTGGCTCACGCTCATAACTTAAATGTGGTCAAGTTTGCCAAAACCATTAAAGAAAATATTGATGCGGATCTCATTGTTGGTAATATTGCTACCAAAGAAGCTGCCGAAGATCTCCTGGCACAGGGAGTAGACGGTCTTAAAGTAGGTATTGGACCCGGATCCATGTGTACTACCCGGATAATCTCTGGAATAGGTGTTCCTCAATTAACCGCAGTATCCGAAGTGGCGGAAGTAGCATCTGAATATGATGTACCTGTAATTGCTGATGGTGGAGTTCGTTACTCTGGAGACATTGCCAAGGCCATTGCTGTGGGAGCAGATATTATAATGATGGGTAACCTGCTGGCGGGTACTTATGAAGCTCCTGGAGAAGTGGTAGTTATGAACGGCCGTAAATACAAACAATACAGAGGAATGGGTTCATTAGGTGCTATGACCGGTGGTATGGGAGCGGGTAGTGATCGTTACTTCCAGGAAGTATCAGGTCCAATGCAACACACTAAATTAGTGCCTGAAGGAGTAGAAGGTGTTGTTCCTTACCGGGGATCAGTAAGTGAAATGGTCTACCAGTTAGTAGGGGGACTAAGGGCATCCATGGGTTACTGTGGTGCTAAAGACATTGCAGCCATGAAAGAAAAAGCCCGCTTGATTAGAATCACTTCCAGTGGTATCAAAGAAAGCCACCCACACGACCTGTTAATTACTAATGAGAGTCCTAATTATCCTACTTTAGAATAACTATTTTAATTAGCTTATGAAAAGTTGATTAAGGGATTCTTATTAATTATTTTTTATATTCTTTAAAATTATTTATTTAAATTCTCAATTGATTTATTTAATTAAATTATTTAAATTTGAGAATAATTCAAAAGAAATTATGTGAACTATTCATGTTATTTTGAATTTATTCTAAACAAATATTAATTATATAAATAATAACCTATTAATAGGTGGTTAATATCTCAAAAAACTCTTTTAAATCATGTATCATCCTTTGTGGCGGAATGAGTACAAGGATGGGTCAAGATAAAGGTAAGATGTTACTTGACGAAAAACCAATTATTTTACATATTCTGGAACAACTGAATAAGCAAATGAATGAAGTTATTTTGGTTTTGAGGGATGATGAACAGGTTGAAGAGTATCAAAATGTTATTAAACTATTTAAATCAGCTAAAAGTGTTCTAAATAAGAGTGAATTTAAAAAAACAGATAAAAGAAATAATGAAAAAGATTTAAATGAAAAAGAGTTAGAATCCCCCATTTTTGCATTTAAGCTAAAGTTAGTTACTGATAAAATCAAGAATCAAGGGCCTCTCGCAGGTATCTACACCGGTCTAAATCATATCAGTTCTGATTATGGGTTAATCATACCCTGCGATTCACCATATATTTCTGATTCATTTTTGGAGAATATTTTTTATATTTTAGAAAATTCAGAAAATGTTTACGATGCAATGGTTCCTCAATGGGATAATCAACATATCGAACCATTACACTCCATTTATCACCAAAGAACTAAAATTTTAATAGAAAAACTCATTTCAAAAGAAATTAGATCGGTTAAATCATTAATTGAACAATTAAATGTCTTTTTTATAGATGTTAAAAGTCTGGACCCTTCACTGAAAAGTTTTAAAAACTTAAATAGACCTCAAGATTTAGATAAATGACCATAAATACAGAGAAAACATTATTTTTTAAAAAAGTTTTTTAATAAGTATAATTCCATTTATAAATCAGAAATAAAGTTAAAATAAAACTTAAAATAAAATCTTAGAACTTATTTCAAAATAAATTAATAAATTAAATAAAATTAAAAATAAAGGTTAAGGTTCCGTTGAACCTTATAACAGCATATGTTTCTTGAGTATTTTACCCTCACTATCGAAAATATCCACTTCTATAGGTGAACTTCCATCTATTGCATGGGTTGCACAGGATAAACACGGATCATATGCCCGTATAACCATTTCTAACTGATTTTTCAATCCTTCAGAAACTTCTTCACCATGGATCAACTTCTTGGCAGTTTCTTGAACACCTATATCCATAGCCAGGTTATTCTGTCCAGTGGAAACAATCAGATTAGCCCTTGTGATGAATCCTGCAGCATCGGTTTCATAGTCGTGGATGAGTGTTCCGCGAGTAGCTTCAATCATACCCACTCCCCTTCTAGTTTCACCGGATTCTTTCGCTTCCGCCTTAGTCATGAGTTTTTCGGTAAGTGGTTGTCTTAGGTCAGTGCCCGTAATGCTGTCATCTTCTAAAAGTTGTACAGCTCTTTCAGAAGCATACATTAATTCAATAAGACGTGCATAGTGATACAATAGAGGGTTCTGAGCAAGTCCATAGTTTTCTTTGTATTCAGCATAGAGTTCAGAAGCCTTTTCGGTAGGTATATTATCAATCACATTGAGTCTGGCCATTGGTCCCACTCTATAGTTCCCCTCAGGGAATCCAATCTGTTTCAAGTAGGGGAATTTCATGTAAGACCAGGGCTGAACCTTCTCTTCAATATAGTCTAGATAGTCTGAAGGGGCAAATTCATGTACTGTATCACCAGAAGGACTGATAACTTTCATGTCACCATCATAGAATGAAATATCCCCTCCATTCTTAGATAAAGATGCGAAATGAGTTTCTACTGGACCTAAAAGTTCTATTGCATCAGCATATTGTGTGAAAAATGGTTTAGCAACTTCAAATCCTTGTTCAACAAGTTCAATCGCATTTTTGGCTTTGCTCAGTAACTCTGCTTGTTGATTAGATGTTATTCCTCGAGACTGTCCTCCGGGAATTGCAGTTACAGGACTGATTGGTTTTCCACCCACAATAGCCGTGATTTCCTGACCTATTTTTCTGGTTTTTATAGCCATCATCCCTAGCTCAGGATTAGTTTTTATAATTCCCAGAACATTTCTCATGGCCGGGTCCGATTCAGGACCCATCACTAGATCGGGTCCTGCCAGGAAATAAAAGTGCAGGGCGTGAGAATGTATATATTGTCCTAGAAGCATCAGTTCTCTTAATTTTTTAGCTGTTTCTGGAGGTTCCAAACCAAATACCTGATCCGTTGCCTTAGCAGCAGCTATGTGGTGGGCGGTTTGACAAACACCACAAATTCTGGGTGTTATTCTGGGTGCTTCTTCAACTGCAGCACCTTCCAGGAATTTTTCAAATCCACGGATTTCCATAACATGGAAATGAGCGTCCGTCACGTTTCCAGAATCGTCCACCTGGACCGTAACCTTTCCGTGACCTTCAATTCTTGAAACAGGGCCTATTTCAATATTTTTCATGATATCACCTATTTTTTCACCAATTGAGGAATCATGGACACCTGTTTCTCTTCCATGATGGTACTTCCAATCACAAATCCATACATAATGTGTCCAATATCATACATTTGTTTTTCAACTTCTTTTTCGGGCATTTTTGAAAGGTGAGAAATTCTCTTAATAACCCCATTGTAAATATCGTGACTGGGTTCCCTTAGAACATCTAAAGAAGGACCTCCACAGCCATGACAGGCCACTCCTGCTTCAGTACATAAAGCACCACAACGGCCAAGAGTTACGGAACCTAAACACACGTATCCTTGACTAAGGAAACATTTACCTTGCTCAGGGTCACCTTCAATTCTGCGTTGTATTTTATCAAATTCTACATGCTCCATTTCACGATGACAGTCTGCACAAACACTTTTTTTAGGTACATCAGGAGCTTCATTGTTGATTAGAGGAATAAGGATATCATGAGTAAGTTGCTCCTTAGGTGGGCATCCCGGGATAAATCCATCAATTTGAGTGAAGTCCGCAGCGGGATGAACTATACTTAAAAGCTCAGGAACTACTTCATTAGGTAATTCAGCAGGCTCAGTACTTGGATTATCTGTGAAACTCCGTGACATAACCTCTTCTGGAGTGTATAAATCAGCCATACCAGTTATACCACCATAACAAGCACAGGTCCCGTATGCAATCAATACTTTCGATTTTTCCCGTAATTCTTCTAAACGTTCTTTATTCTCTTTGTTACGGACAGAACCCGTGACAATGGCAATATCAACATTGTCAGGTATTTCTTTGATGTCCATGATTACTGGTGCAGATACAATATCCGCTTTTTCCAGTAGTTTGAGTAAGTCTTCATGCAAGTCCAGTATGGAAACTTCGCAGCCATCACAACTTGCTAGTGTTTCTATAGCAATGTTTACCATTATTTACCACCCCATTTAATGGTTAAAGTCTTAAGACATGCATTAGATCCTACGTGATCGATGTCCAGTTTTCCTTTGATACTCATAACTTCTTCCACAGCACCAACCATGTAACCGTACAATAAATAACATAGCGGCCCTTTTTGAGGTAATCCTGTTCTTCTAAGGGTTTGTCTTACCACACAATCCATGAAAAGGAGTTTTACTATGGTTTCGTCTCCTTTTTCAATGGTATAATCTTCCTGTCCAGAAGGTTTCCACATTTCAAAAACAAATTCTATACCCAGAATTTCACTCAGTTCATTCATGGCTTTTTCCAGATCATCTGTTTTTTCCACCATTTTACCGGCATCGTGTCCCATTCTTTTTCCTGCTTGATACACGATAGCATTAGCTCCTCTACCTGAAACCTGTTCCAGAGAACTGGACATATATCCTACAAACTTCATCAAAACATGAAGTGCTTCTTCATAGTCATTAATATCACCAGTGGTTTCTTTAGGAATTGTCTCCGGTTTGAATGTCCCTCTGATGTCTTCTATTTCCATGTTCATACTCATCCCTCAGATGATTTTTTCCAATACATCAGTTACTTTACGATCTATGTACAACCTTTTGGCCACATGTATGTCTCGATGTTCCATGGCTTGGGCCGGGCAGATCTCGTGGCAGGAAAGGCATGCCATGCAATCTTCCAAATTAACCACTTCAGTCTTCCACTTTTCTTCATTCATTTTGTACACGTCGTTGGGACAGTCATCAACACAGGAGCCACATCCCACACAGGCGTCTTCATCTATCAAGATTTCAACCATTTTACCCTCTCTTTTTCCCTTTATGCACAATTTATTTAGTATTATACCAAAATCGAACTTCAACCAAATCTAAAATATTGATCAATTTCGTATTAAAAAATTTAATTTATTAATGGAATTTTTAATACTGATCAAATTTGTCTATATTAAGGTATATTCTAAGTAATAAATGTGTAGGTAATACACACTTATTTATCATGAATATTCATTATTGATAATGATTATTTCTTATTATTAAAGATTATTATTACAAATTACGTAATATTAATAATAAAAAAAGTATTTAAAGTTAAAATTAGTTTAATATGAAAGAAATAATTTTTAAGAATTAGAATATCAAAATTAGACAATAAAATAATACTACATAGAATTTAAAAAGGTCTCAATTGATATTCGATGTTATTAAGTACTTAATCATCAATGTATAGTATTACAAAGGTTATGAGTCCAGAATTATCTCATTAAGTAATAGTTGATTAATAAAATAAAAAAAGTCAAATTAATAAAAATATTAATAATAAATGTAATAAAATGAATTTTCCAATTAAATATAATGTTAATTAAGCAGAATTATATATTCAGTCAGCTACTGTAATATTAAGATTCTATATCTACGGAACGTGGATTTCTGCCCATTTCTAGAATAAATTTATTTA
The DNA here is from genome assembly GCA_002504725.1 of Methanobacteriaceae archaeon UBA587. Taxonomy (GTDB): domain Archaea; phylum Methanobacteriota; class Methanobacteria; order Methanobacteriales; family Methanobacteriaceae; genus UBA587. The sequence continues at coordinate 16,861 of DATN01000012.1, forward strand.
CACGCTCTATCATATCTATATAATTTTCTTTTCCAATTTTGCGTCCTTCAACTACAGCGTAATCAGGCATTACGCCATACTCGTTTTTAAATTCGATTATCTCATCTACCATTTCACGATATTGTACTAGGGTCAACCTATTCATCAATATCAACCAACTGAGTTTTTTAATACTCTATTTATTCAAATATATAAGTAATGTGGTTTAATACCAATTCCCAGCAATATTATGAAATATTTAATTTGGATTAATACTAAAAAACAGGACAAATACCGGAAAAGGAAGGTTATAATTATTAAATTAAAAATTTGAAAAAGAAAAAAGAAAAACGATAAAAAGAAGGAAATCTAATAAAAATATAACTAATTTTCAAGTTCAATCTGAGCATTATCATCAAAAGGATTAGTCCTTATAGCCAGAGAAAACAGATAAGGATAGTTATCCATTAAATGTTCCATATATTGAAGCCATTCATATACCAAAATAGAATATGCTCTTTGAATATCAAAATACAAGTGTTCGTAGTCCGATTTAGGAAGATCATCTAATTGTTGACGTTTATCCAGTTCTTCGGTAAGGTGAAAAACAGCCCATAACAAATCCGTGAAACTTTCATGTTCCAGTAGATTAGGGTTCTCCAATAGCCTCAACATGAACTCTCTTTTGCTAACTAAAAGTATTTTTAGATGTTTAAGAAATTCTATGGATTGTTCATGGCCAATTTTAGGGGATATATCATAATCATAGCTTTTTACAGTATTTAATGTCTTAATAAAATCGTTCTGGGTCCAGTCCATATTGACCTGCAAATCTTTAATAATACGGTTTTTATTTGGATCGAAATAAGAAATATCCCGTAATAAATCAGTTCCTATTTCACTAAAAAAGGCCCCAATTACCATATTCAACTTTTCCATCATCATTTCCTTTTCTTTCTTATTTATAGCACTTTCTACCACCAATACCAAAATAAGTATTTCCACTGGTATGAAAGCTAAGTCAATGCCTATATAAAATAAAACCGATTTAGCATCTTTAAAGATGATGTAATCTGCAGTATAGAAAAGTATGGCCAATACCATAAGAATTAAACCAAATTTAACTTTCCAATCATTCCATTTCATTTTAATCTCCTTGAAATAGTAAATAAATTTAATAAATAAATTAATAATAAAATGAGGGTATCATATAAGTCATAAAGATAGGAATAACATTATTATCATTTATTAATTCGGAATCATATGACTTAAATAAAGATTAAATCGTATAAATAACAGATATGGGATTTTGAGCATACATCATGGTGCCCCTATCTATAATTTTGCCTCTGGAAATATTAATATCCACGATTTCCACATCAAAGCCTAATTCTTTAAGTTTTTGTATAGATTCAACCTTGGTTTCTAATAGAATAGCTGTAATGATTATACGGCCGTTTTTATTCAATTTTTTGCTGCCTAGTTCAATAATCTGCTTAATATCTCCCCCACTACCCCCAATCATCATGATATCAAAGTTTTCCAGGTCTTTAATAGATGACAGAGCATCATTCTCAATTAATTCTACTTTATGGTGAAGATCATGTTTAATAAGATTTTTCCGGGTGATATCGACAGCTTGGGGATTTTGATCGATGGCATAAACCTTATTAACCCTCTGAGCAAATCCTAAAGTTAATCCCCCAGACCCACATCCCACATCAACCACGATATCCCCTTTTCGGGGGTGTGATTTACACATTACCAAGCATCGTATCTCTTCCTTGGTAGGCCCTGGCACTTCTGGACTGGTAATAAAATCAGAATCTTTAATTAGGGATTTTATCATAGATTTTCCCCGTCCCATCGCTTGAAGAGATCATGATCAATGTTAAGCACGTCTAACACCTTACCAGCAATAAAATTGGATATATCATCCATATTTTGCGGCCGGTGGTAAAAACCAGGCATAGCCGGCAGAATAATGCCTCCTTCATTACTCACTTTCAGCATATTTTCCAGATGGATCGAACGAAGAGGAGTTTCCCTGGGAACCAGAACTAACTTCCTTCTTTCTTTTAGAGAAACATCTGCTGCCCGGGTAACTGCATTATTAGCATAACCATGGGCTATAGCAGATAACGTCTTCATGGTACAGGGAACAATTACCATAGATTCAAAAAGACAAGACCCACTATTAATTGAAGCTGTGAGATCATCTGCATCATAATATTCTGTGGCTAAAGATTTGAGGTGCTTTTCTTCCAATCCAAGTTCATAATCCAGTATTATCTTGGCAGGGTCAGTCATAACCAACCCTGTTTCTTTACCTAAATCATGCAGGGCCTCTAATACTTTCAAACCATATATTACTCCACTAGCACCAGTTATTGCAACAATTATCATTTTATCACATTCAGGAGTTAATTCCCATTTAATACAATCATTTAATTAATGATCTTATTCTAGGATATTATTTCAGTTTAATACTAATCCCAATCACAGTAACCAATTAATTAGAATCTCAACCGTGAAATTTCTAATTAATCATATAAACCTAATCAATTTCTAATAGTCTCATTTGTTTCTCATGCCTATTAATTTTCTCGGGTAAATCCAGGTAATCGTAGAAATTAAAATTATCTAATTTAGAAGTATGCTCTTCAGGAACGTAAAGACATAAATCGGCATGATTAAAACGGGCATCACTAAGAGCACCTACAATACTGGAAATTTGGCTTAAATTGACCAGACTATCTCCAACAGAAACTAAAGTTCTCATTTCATCAAAGGAAGGATAATCTGGCATGTTGATAATCAAATAATCTTCAGGAATATTATGTTCTTCAGAAATCTCTTTTTCAGCTTTCTTTAGCGCTTCACGCTCAATTTTAAATACCTGGTTTGGATCTTCTAAATCACTGAGTTTAAGAGATGTTACTTTTTTTAAAAGATCACGGTTATCCAGTTTACGCACCATATCCCCCACGAATCCTTCCTGGGAGCGACAGATAGTAATAACATCCGCATCATCATACTGGTAAATATTTAAGGGGTCAATAATATCTGACTCAATGAGTTTTCTAAGACAGCGCCGGAACATGGCATTGACAATACGCGTAGTATGGTGCTGGTAAACACTAGGATACATAAAATATCGGGCCACTAACGTTGATTCTGCAGCTTGAACTCCTTTTTTATCTAAAACAAGATTATTTTCAAGTTTCATGTTGTGAATCAATCTTTCAACATCGATTACTCCATAAGCAACACCAGTATAATGGGAATCTCTCAGAAGATAGTCCATTCTATCCACATCAAGCTCTCCTGAAATAACCGGACCCAATGGGCCTTTGCCATTTATAATGTCAATGATTTGTTTTACATCAAACTCTTCAGATAAAATATCTGCCAATACAGAATTTTCAATGACTCTTGTGGTTAAGACTTCATGTGGCTCCTCTAGAACCGCCTCAGAAACATGGGAAAATGGACCATGACCCACATCATGCAGTAAAGCACAAACCCTAAGAATCCGCATTTTTTCGTGGTCCAGATTTAAATTTTCAGATAAAAGAGAAGCCAAATACATGGTACCAATGGAATGTTCAAAACGAGAGTGATTTGCACCAGGATAGACTAATGAAGTGAATCCTAACTGTTTTATTCTCCTTAGTCTCTGTACTTGCGGCGTATCAGATAATTTCACTTCAAAATCTTCTAATTTAAGATTTCCATGCACACTATCTCTTATATTTTTCAAATTATCCCCCTCTCAAGAACCATTCAATCCCCTTAAATCAGGACTTAGGATGATATTTTGATTATAGGCACCAATATAATCCAATATCTGACTCATCCGCCGGACATTATAATATTAGTACCTTTATTGGTATGTTCATCTTTCTGAAAGTCAAGATCAAATTTAGTTCTTTCAATAACCTCTTTTAAAGCATCCAGCGTCTCTTGACGATGAGGTCCAGCTACTGCTACTAAAAATAAAGGATCTCCAGTGTAAAATTCGCCAATATAATGGATTACTGCAATTTCGGCCATATTGTATTTTTCTTTAACTTCATTTACCAGTATTTCTAATTCATTTTGAGTTTTTTCTTTATCGGGAGTACTTAATATTAGTTTAGTGACTTTCTGATCGCCTTCTTTTCCCCGAACAATTCCTTCAAAAGAAAAAATAGCACCACATTCATCAATTTTTGTGCTTTTTTTGACTTGATTAATTAAATCATGTATAGTGATTAATTCATCATCCTTCTCTATTAGTTTTACCAACATAGAAACACCTAAGATTAATTCCATTAAATATCAGTTAATTATCAATTAGTGATTAATATCCCTATTATCAATTAGTTATCATTATTGATTTAATTCATATCCTAAATTATTTTTTAATTAGATTATGTTGGATAAGATTTCTTAAAATAATTTATAGCCTACTAATTAATTAAATTCAAGACGATTGATCCGTATTTAACTCACTGACCTCTTTTTTAGCCAGATGCTGAATTCTTTCCACACCATCGATTTCTTTTATTACCTCAGCCACAGATGGAGGAAGCAAAGACTCCCAGTCTTGGTTATTAAGCATTCTTCTTCTAACTTCCGTTCCAGAATAGGTATCCCGATAATATAAAGGGGGTGCAGTCACCTGACAACCTTCCTCAATAAATAGCCTTTGTACCAAGGAATTACCAGTATAGACCCGCTCAAATGGGGGAGTAAGCATCTTGGCATGGGCTACCCAGACGGAATTGCATTCGATATCCTGAATAGGGATAATATAATATCGGGAAGCAGGTATCCCATTTTCACTCAATGCTTTAGTAAACATCATAACCCTTTCACCAGCTGTGAAGGGATCTTTCAGAGTATGACTTAACTGGGCACTCCCTATCCCAATTATAACTTCATCAACTTCTTCCAGTATCCTTTTAACAACCTGAAGATGTCCTTGATGAACCGGCTGCATCCTACCTACCAGTAATCCCCTCATTTAATCACCTTCATCCTGCAATTATTAGATAATTTGAAATACTCGAATATCTTTCAATTTTCAATTAAATTTTTTAAATTATTTATTAAATTTTATTTAATATCTTTTTTCTATTATTAAGAATTACACAGTATATATTTTACAAAAGGTAATTGATAAACATAATGCAAATAAATCTAAATCTCAATCCATAAAAATATAGATTGCTCTAACCAGGACCCTCCCGACTGTTTCATTGATTTAACTCATTTTATTAAATGCAGAATATTTTGATAAATAGTATAATTCATTATTTTTAGATATAAATAAAAATTAATTTTTATAAATTGTGAATGAAATGTAAAAAGAAATAAAAATTGTTTTAAGAGTTAAATGAAATTTATTATGAACAAAAAGCCTTACTGCAGAATGATTTAACGGAATTATTAATGCAGAAATCAAATTTTTAAGGTAGATAGTTTTAAGTGTATGCTAATAGAAAAGAATTTTGATTGTTTATTTATACCTAATTTATAATCTTATTCAAGAATAAAATCTAAAATCAAAATAAAAACTAATTCCCTATTCAAACTTAAATCTTAAATTAAAATCTAAATCAACATAAAAAACTGCTTCGGTGATTTTCAATGATAAATGTGGAAAATCTTTCAAAAACTTTCAAGATGGATAATGGGGCCGAAATTAAGGCTTTGGATGATATTAATCTCAAAATAAACCAGGGCGAAATCGTGGGAATAATTGGGATGAGTGGATCCGGAAAAACCACTCTTTTAAGAATTTTAAGGGGTGTGGAACCTTTTGATAATGGAGATATACTCCTGGATGACATAAAAGTATCCTATGATTCCAGTCCATTTTATTTTGCTAAATTAAAAAGAGCTACTGCCATTCATCTGCAGCGTTCCTTCGGTTTATGGTCCGAAACCGCCATACAAAACGTTATCCGGAAACTTTACGGAGCTAAATATGGTGACGAATCTCTGACTGATTTTGAATATGCCTATGACGAATTTGGGGATCAGGCCAGAGATTTACTCAGATTAGTTGGATTAGAACACAAAGCAGACCACTTCGCCCCGGTCCTGAGTGGTGGAGAAAAACAAAGATTAATCATGGCCCGACAGTTGGCTAAACAACCGAAAGTACTTCTTCTTGATGAACCAGCCACCATGTCCTGTCCTAAAACTAAACAAGATATACTGGATGCTATAAAAAATATTAATCAGGAACTGGGTGTAACAGTAGTGGTGGTATCCCATTTACCAGAAATTCATGAATATCTGGCTGATCGATTGATTCTCATGGAAAAGGGGAAAATAATTGATGATGGAAAACCTGAAAAGATAATTAAAGAATTTTTACGTGACATAGAACCTATTGAAGATCTTCCTGCTAAAAAAGGAGAAGAAAATCCCATAATAAAAGTAAATGATGTGGAAAAACGATTTTTCCTCATTAAAGGTGGATCTGTACTTGAAATTAAAGATATTGATTTTTCAGTTAATCAAGGTGAAATCGTATCATTGATTGGTCCCAGTGGGGCCGGTAAAACCGTTTTACTACGTATAATTGGAGGTCTGGACTTCCCGGATACTGGTAATGTGCAGTTCAAACTGGATGGATCCTGGGTGGATATGCACCAGCCAGGAATGCAGAGAATGAAGATTAGAAACAAGATGGGATTCATGCACCAGGAATTTGCCCTGACACATTATGCTACCATTCGAAACCAGATTGCAGCAAGATTAGGTGTTAAAGGTGAAAATGTAATTAGCAAAGCCAAAAAAAGGGCGGAGGAACTGGAAATCAGTGATCAAATCTTAGATGTTTTATATCAATTAACAGACCTTCCTGAAAGCGAAGCCAAAATTCGTTTAGAACAAATTGGTCTTTCCTCTGAAATTTTAAATGATTTATTCCCTAGTTTCCCGGACACTGAAGTTAAAAAATATGCAAAACCGATATTTGAAGCCCTGGATCTTTCTATGGATATTCTAGACCGTAAATCCTATGAGTTATCTGGTGGACAGAAAGTGAGGGCTACTCTGGCCCTGGTTCTGGCATCCAACCCCGATGTCATCATATTAGACGAGCCATTTGGAGATCTGGATCCTATAACCCTTCGCTCAGTGACAAATTCGCTTAAAAGAATCAATTCCCAGTTTAACACCACCATACTGATGGTAAGTCACCACGTGGAATTTATAGAAGAAGTTAGTAGTAGATCTATTCTCATTGAAGATGGAAATGTAATTATGGATGGGGATCCTAAAGAGCTCTGCCATGAATTTGTTAAAAGATGTAAAGCAGAATATTTAACCAATGTTTCTTAAATAGGGAATTAATTTCCTTATTCTTTTAATCCATTCCTTTTTTCGGCAAAATAAGATAAACTAAATTATAAATGAAAAACAGAGATAATAATTAAGTTAAATATCCTTAATTCATTATCTTAATTGATTTATAATAATTATATTTTAAATAAATTTTAATTATATCTTCAGTTGATAAATACAGATTATAAACTTGAAAATAGATTTCACGTGATAAAATGAAATTTGAAGATTTTCCCACTAATGATGCACATCGGATACTTGCCCCCAGACCCACTGTGATTATAACCACTGTTAACAAACAGGGCCAGGTAAATGCCGCCCCATTTTCATTTATCATGCCGGTTTCCATGAACCCTCCTCTTCTGGCATTTGCTTCAGCACCTTCCCACCATACCAATAAAAACATAGAAGAAACCAGAGAATTTGTGGTGAATTTAACGCCAGAAGATATCCTGCAAAAGATGTGGATTACCGGTGATAAAATTCCATATGGTGAAAATGAATTGGAAAAAGCTGGTCTGAACGGATTACCCTCCAAAGTAGTTTCTCCACCTATAATCCAAGAATCAAGGGCTAATTTAGAATGTAAAGTCCTGCAAATTAATGCTTTGGGTGATCACAATCTTATTATTGGAGAGGTAGTCCATGCATCCATCCAGCCAAACTGTATTAAGGATGGACTGCTGGATGTGGAAAAAGTAAAACCAATCCTGCATTTAGGAGGAACCGAATTTGTTGTGGGAGACCACTTAAGAAAGGTGGAATAATAGAATATTTTCTAAAAGAAGATGTTTTAATTTAAAAATTTTGTTATTTAGAATTATGTGAAGTGTTTTTTAAAGAAAATTAATTATTGAAGAATAAATTAACAGATGGGGAAGTGTGAGATTGTTTAAGAAAATTTTAGTTCCAACCGATGGTTCAAAATACGCAGCTAAAGCCGAGGATTTAGCGATTTCCTTGGCCAAAAAACTTGATGCAGAAGTTATAGCGGTTCATGTAATTGATGAAAAACTCATTTATCCCTATGAAGTCATGGAAGATGAAGGAAATGAAATACTCTCCAATGTTCATACCAAAGGTGTAAAAGAAGGAGTCGTAGTAAAAGATGCCCTTATATTCGGTGATCCCCGTCATGATATGAATAAAATTGCCTTAAAATCTGAAGCAGACCTGATTGTCATGGCTTCACACGGTAGAACCGGTCTAGAAAGGTTACTTATGGGTAGTGTAGCTGATACCACCTTGAAAACTTCTGAAATTCCTGTACTCCTGGTTAAATAAGTTTTCTATCATAATTTTATATAATTCTTCTTTAATACATTCTAATACTCTTTTTTAATTTTTTAATATGATTATATCAACAATCATCCTATCTTTGTTATATGTTTATATATCAAATATTGATATATCAGTATATGTAATAGTTTTTTAGAATGGATTTAAAAAAATAAATTAAAAAAACATAAAGGAGTTATAAGATGAATAGACTATTTAATGGGCTGAAAGCCTACTTTTCCGATTGGAAAAACTGGTTAACACACAGTATAGTTGGTATTTTAATTTTAGCCATTGCATTATTTGCACCTGTGGATACTTATATAAGGTTAATATTCGTAGGGGCCGTGATTACCTTTAATGTACTCCGGATGAAATATCTACAATAATCAAATATAATAAAATTAATATTATATTTAATAAAATAGATTAATAATGATTTAAATGCAATTTAATGTAGTATTAAGTCCTTAAAATAACGATTTTTAAATTTTAAAGCATATTTAATGGTACCGATATTTTTAAATTATTGAAAATCCATATATACTGTAATGATTCATATGAAGCAAGCTAGTAATCGATACAAATGTAAAGTTTGTGGATACATTTATCGCCAGGAAATAGGTGAGGCCAGAACCAATACCCCAGCGGGAACCGAATTCGAGTCTCTCGAAGATACATGGTCTTGTCCAAAATGTGGTGCTGGTAAACGTAACTTCATTAAAATGCCATGAAGCTATAAAATTTTTGTAAAAATATAAAATACTTGCATCAGATTAACCGGTATTTGATTATATAGTGATGATTATGATAAGTCAACAATACTTAGAAGAGGTGTTAAATTGAAACGGTACAAATGCAAGGTATGTGGTTACATATATGACCCAGAAAAAGGGGAAGCCCGATCTAAAATTGAACCTGGCACTCCCTTCGAAGATCTCCCAGATAACTGGAAATGTCCTTCATGTGGAGCACCTAAAAGAATGTTTATTCCCCTTTAATTAGTACAGAACAACTAAATCAATAGTATTCTGTATCTAATGATGTTTTTTGTATTATAAAAAAATTAATATAAGTAATAGCACAGAAAACTATTAAAAAAGATGGGAGGCATAAAATGGACAAGTATGTTTGTGAGATGTGTGGATATATCTACGATCCTGAAGCAGGAGACCCTGACTCGGGTATAGATGCAGGAACAGCCTTTGAAGATTTACCTGACGACTGGATATGTCCTATCTGTGGTGTAGGTAAAGACCAATTCAAAAAAATGGATTAATATGCCATCGAGAAGGATAAAAGACGGAGTTTATTCCGTTGGGGCTATTGACTGGGATAGACAAATATTTGATGAGTTGATTCCACTACCACAAGGTACCAGTTACAATTCTTTTATTGTGCAGGGCAGTGAAAAAACTGCACTCATAGACACTGTTGATCCCTCCAAAACTCAGATATTGCTGGATAATCTCGAAGAATTAGATTTAAGCATAGACTACATAATTGCCAACCACGGTGAACAAGACCATTCCGGTTCAATCCCTATTATTCTTAAAAATCATCCCGATGCACTTATAATAACCAATTCTAAATGTAAAGAACTGATTAAATATTTTCTTTTGATTCCAGAAGAGAAATTCATTACTGTTGATGATGGAGAACAGTTTTCTCTTGGTAATAAAACTCTACAATTCATATACACCCCCTGGGTACACTGGCCAGATACCATGGTCACCTACCTGGTGGAAGACAAAATCTTATTTTCCTGTGACTTTTTTGGTTCCCATTTGGCTAGCAGTGAATTATTTGTTAGTCCTGATTCTATTCATATTCCCGCCAAAAGGTATTATGCGGAAATAATGATGCCCTTCCGATCTATGATACGGAACAATCTCCATAAATTAAAAGATCTGGAAATAGATATTATTGCACCATCCCATGGACCATTACATTCTGATCCTCAGATTATCATGGGATTATATAATAATTGGGCTTCTGATAAAACATCTGAGCATGTTTTGATTCCTTTTGTATCCATGCATGGTAGTACCAATATCATGACCAATTATTTAGTGGAAGCCCTCATAAAAAGAAATATTTCAGTAAAACCCTTTAATTTAGCCCATACCGAAGTAGGGGAAATATTAATGGATTTAGTTGACTCCAGTACCATAGTTCTGGCTTCACCTACAGTGTTAACTGGTCCTCATCCACTAATGGCGAATGCCGCTTATCTGATAAATGCTTTGAGGCCAAAACTGAAATATGGAGCAATTATAGGCTCATTTGGTTGGGGTAGCCGTATGGAAGAAGAACTGAAAAACATGTTGCATAATTTAAAGCTGGAGTATTTTGAATCTGTTTTAATAAGAGGTCTTCCCCGAGAGGAAGATTTCAGAGAATTAGATAAATTAGCCGATAAAATCCAGGAAAAACTTCAAGAATTAGATAATCAGTCATGAAGTGCTTTAAATATCGTAGATTTCAGAGGATTATTAATTACAGAGGATTAACCTTTTTCTATATGAGTTAGAGGTTATAATCCACGATTATTTTTAATTAATTAGGAGGAAATTTGATGTTGAGTGAAAAAATGCAGAAAGCTTTGAATGGACAATTCAATGCCGAATTATATTCGGGTTATCTATATTTAGCCATGGCCGCCTATTATGAGGATTCAGACCTACCAGGATTTGCTAACTGGATGAGGGTGCAGGCCCAGGAAGAATTAAGCCATGGCATGAAGATCTATGATTACATAGTTCAGAGGGGAGGTCGGGTTCTGTTAGATACCATTGAAAAACCACCTTTAGAATGGGATTCTCCACTGGCTGTGTCTGAACACGTCTTAGAACACGAACAGAAGGTTACTGGTTTAATAAATGAACTGGTAAACCTTGCTTTAGAAGAAAAAGACCATGCCACTAACAACTTTTTACAATGGTTTGTGGCGGAGCAGGTAGAAGAAGAGGAATCTGCAGGGGGAGTCTTACAAAAAGTTAGAATGGCCAGTGATTCACCCAGTGGATTATTGATGGTAGACAGTGAGTTAGCTTTAAGGGTATTTAACCCACCCACTACTGAAAAATAGGAATTAAATGTGTTTTAAGTAGGTTCAAGATCCAAAATTAGGAGTTCATAGGCAAAATAGGATTTCAGATAATATTATCAACACAATAATAAAAAAATCTAAATTTTTTATTTTTTTAAAATTGATCTTAAAATTTTTTTAGGGAAATAGGATTCATGGTAATAAATAGGACTAATTACATAATAAACGTAATTAGAATATTTATTTTAAAAAAAGGGGGTGTATTAATTGGGAGAAAAAGTATACGAAGTAAGAAAAATTAAGAAAAATGGACGTGGAATGCCATTAATTGGTGACAAATTCCCTAAAATGGATGTTCAAACCACTCAGGGGATGATGAAATTACCCAAAGCATTTAAGGGTAAGTGGTTTATTTTATTCAGTCACCCCGCCGATTTCACACCGGTATGTACCACAGAGTTTGTGGCCTTCCAGAAACGCTACGAAGAGTTCCAAAACTTCAACTGTGAACTAATTGGACTTAGTATTGATCAGGTATTTGCTCATCTTAAATGGATTGAGTGGATAGAAGAAAACCTGGACACTGAAATTACTTTCCCCGTGATTGCAGATACCGGAAAAGTAGCGGATACCCTTGGACTGATCCATCCTGCCCGACCCACCAATACCGTGCGTGCAGTGTTTATCATGGATCCTGAAGGGATTATAAGGGCTATTTTATATTATCCTCAAGAATTGGGACGTAATATGGACGAAATTTTGCGGATGATTGAAGGATTCCACAACATCGAAGAAAAAGGCGTGGCCATACCTGCTAACTGGCCCAATAATGAGCTTATTGGAAAAGGATTGATCATTCCGCCACCAACTGATGTGAAAGATGCCAAAACCCGTAAAGACAAATACGCCTGTTATGACTGGTGGTTGTGTCACCGAACATATTACAAGTGGTAAACCGCCCATAGATTATAAATCATTTTTTATTAATTTTTGAGATTTTTTGAGATTTTATAAAAATAAAAATTAGGTGAAAAAAATGGAAAAGAAATTTTATGAACTTCCAGAACTGAAATATGGATATAAAGACTTAGAACCATATATATCTGAAGAACAACTGACCATTCACCACACCAAACATCATCAAGCCTATGTAGACGGAGCAAACGCCCTTTTAAAAAAGTTTGATGAAGCTCGAGCCAATGACACAGATTTTGACATAAAGGCGGCTGCAAAAGAACTATCTTTCCATGTAAGTGGATTTGTCTTACACATGTTATTCTGGGACAATATGGGTCCTGCTGATAAATATGGTGGGGAACCCAACGGAATAATAGCAGACTACATTAAAAAAGACTTTGGAAGCTTTGAAAGATTCAAAAAAGAATTTTCGCAGGCCGCCATCAGTACCGAGGGCTCTGGCTGGGCGGTGCTGACTTTTTGTAAAAGGACAGATAGATTATTTATTGAGCAGATAGAAAAACACAACGTCAATGTCATTCCCCGATTCACAGTACTCATGGTTTTAGATGTATGGGAACACGCATACTACTTGGACTACAAAAACGTACGCCCTGACTTTGTGGAAGCGTTTTGGAACATAGTTAACTGGGATGAAGTAAATAAAAGAACTGAAAACTGGTTAAATACCCCATTATAACTTATTTTCTTTCTTTTTTCAATAGTCTTTTATATACTTTTTTAAAAGTTTAATATTTCAATTATTAATGAAGATTAATAGTTCTTATTCTTAATAGTATTTCAATGATATTCATAAAAAAATAATCTTATTAGTTTTTAAAATATTAAATTTATGAAGCATATTAACATCTAAAAAAGAAAAGGCAAGATATAAGTCATAGAGTTCCAAAATCTAAGATTAATTGTATTTATTATCAATTATTTAAGTTAAATCATTGTGAGAATAAGAGATTATCTATGCAAGGTTTCAGGATTTGATTAAAATGATCTGGAATGAAGAAGCAGAATGTATGTCTAGAGATGACTTAGAAGAACTTCAATTAAAGAGATTGCAGGACGTAGTCAAAAGAGCCTATGAAAATGTACCTTATTATCGAAAAAAGTTTAAGGACATGGGACTTTCACCAGAAGATATTCAAAGTCTGGAAGATATCGAAAAACTTCCCTTTACCACCAAAGACGATTTACGCCAGGTTTATCCCTTTGGAATGTTTGCTGTGCCCCGCAGGGAAATAATTGAAATCCATACTTCCTCGGGAACCACCGGAAAACCTGTGGTATCTGGATACACTAAACAGGACATTGAGTTATGGAGTGAGGTCATGGCACGAGGTCTTACCATGATGGGTATAAATGAAGAAGACATCATCCAGAACACCCATGGATATGGACTATTTACCGGAGGGTTCGGTGTGCACTACGGTGCCCAAAAACTGGGTGCCACCGTAATCCCCATCTCCACTGGTCAGACCAGAAGACAGATAGAAATTATGGACGATTTTGGTACCTCAGTAATGATTTTTACCCCTTCTTATGGATTATACCTCTCAGAGGTGGCAGAAGAAGAAGGTTTTGATGCTAAAAATTCCCAACTAAAGGCTATAGGCTTTGGAGCCGAAATGTGGACCAATGAAATGAGACAAGAAATCGAAAAACGTTTTGGAGCACCAGCATTCAATATGTACGGACTCACAGAGATCATAGGTCCAGGAGTGGCAGTAGAATGTAAAGAACAGGATGGATTGCACGTAGCAGAAGACCATTTCTACCCAGAGATTATTGATTCTGAAACCACCAAAAAGCTGGGAGCTGGTGATACAGGAGAGCTGGTTTTGACCACTTTAAGTAGAGTAGGAATGCCCATAATTCGGTTTAGAACAAAAGACATTACCGCGCTACGTTATGATGGCTGTGAATGTGGCAGAACCCTGGTAAAAATGGACCGCATCACTGGAAGATCAGATGACATGTTAAAGGTCAGGGGAGTGGCAGTATTCCCTTCCCAGATTGAAAAAGCATTATTAAAGATTGACGGAGTGGAACCCCATTACCAGATAATTGTTACCCGGCCACAACGGCTGGACGAACTGGAAGTCCAGGTAGAAACCTCACCTCAACTGTTTTCTGATGAGATAAAAGAAATGGTGGGTATAAAGAAAAAAATTGAGAGCTACATTGAAAATGAGATTGGTCTCCGGGTAAATGTTACTCTGGTGGAACCAAAGAGCCTGCCCCGCAGTGAGGGAAAAGCAGTACGAGTAATTGATAAAAGAAACCTACATTAATTCAAATCATTTGAATAAGTTAATTGGCACATTTTAATCCTGATTAAATAATTAGTGATTATCAAGCGTTATATTATTAAGTAAAGATTAATGGCTAAAGGGGGAAAAACATGAAAATAAAACAGATATCAGTTTTTCTGGAAAATAAAAAAGGAAGATTATGGAAAGCTTTAAACACTCTGGGAGAAGGCGGAATCAATATCAGAGCATTATCCATTGCTGATACATCAGAATTTGGAATTTTGAGATTAATTGTCCCTGATTCTGAAAAAGCAAAGAAATTACTGGAAGAAAATAACTTTGTAGTTAAAACTAAAGATGTAATAGCTGTTGAGTTATCTGATCAACCTGGAGGACTTTCAACTGTTCTTAAAATGTTGAATGATTCAGATATTAATTTAGAATATCTGTATGCATTTGTACATGAAAAAAAGGACAAAGCTATTGTTATAATGAGAACTGATGATTTAGACACTTTGATTGATACCTTAAAAGAGGGCGGAGCTTCCTTGGTTCCTCCAGAAGAAGTATATAATCTTTAATGTTTAAATCTTTATAATTTTTATTTTTAAAGTATATTCTATTTTTTAGCCAGATATTGTTAACTGGATTTTCTTTATCATTCTTCCAAATAGTTAATGAGTGAGTAATCTAAAATGAAAAACCTTAATTCTTTTGAATCAAATTTAGTTCTAATTACTCATCAGTTCAGCCTAACATCTTCCATGGTGTAATGTATACCTTCCTCTTCTAATCTACGGGTGATACTATTGGTCATTTTTCCCACAGCAAAGACTAAAATGTTTAATCCCCTCTTAGAAGCAGCCACGGCAGCTTGAGGTGTAGCAAATTCAAAATCAACTTTTATATCCAGTTTATTTACCAGGGCTCGGGAAACAGTGCCCATAATCCCTATCCTATCAAAACCCCGGTTATAGATTTCCATTACCTTATCAAGATCACATGCATGGGAACCACCCTGGTTAATAGTAGGAAGTATTATAATAACCACATTGCCAGGATTAAGTTCTATGGTGCCTCCAAGACCTATCAATGCCACATCTTCACCTTTCTGGGCATCACTCCGCACTTCAGCATGGGCGTTGGTTTTTTGTTTGGTAGCATACAGAGTACCGTCTTCCATTAATAGGCCCACTTGATCCCCGGCAAAGAGATCTTCTGCAGCTATGGCTGGCCAGATAGATTTGTAAATGTTGGTGATGTCCAGTACATCATCAGAATACTTTCGGAGAGCCATTGCTTCACTTTTAAGTTTTTCAATGCCTCTTTTGGTGATCTTATAACGGGATGGGCCAGGACGATACTCCACATAACCATCATCCACCAGACCCTTAATATTTTCAGAAACGGCTTGTACTGTTATTTCCAGCTTTTCAGCTATGTCTTTTTGCCTTAAATGAGGTAAATTTCTTGCTATTTCACTTAATATCTGAAAACGAGTCAATTCCCCTTTTTTCTTGAAAATCATCATATTTCCCCTCAATAAATCCATCCCATGATATAAACATATTATGAACATTATGGAGTTAATTTAATAAATATATAACACTTATTATCCAGATCATCAATCATGAATGGATTAATTACTAAATTAAACCTTTTAATGTATTATCAAAGATTTCTAAGAAGGTTTCCTGAGTTCCTGCTGGAATATAAGCTCCACATGCCACAGAATGACCTCCACCACTGCCACCAACTTTTCGAGCCACTTTCTTAATGATATTACCAAAATGAATACCTTCAAAGGCAAGGAGACGAGAACAACGTAGAGAAACCTTTATACCATCATTATCTTCACCTATTTGAGTAAAACCAATTATGGGTTTTCTCCAATCCCCATGACTCAAAATCATCCCGGCAATGGTTCCAATAACTTCACTTTTTATCCCATCACCCTGGAAGTACTGTAAATTTTCTTTAGGAATAATCATGTCCTCATTTTCAATCATATCTATTTTTTGAGCCAGATACCTGCGGTGGTCTTTGGAAAGAACTTCCATCTCATCCAAAGCATCGGATCGGTTACCTTTCAGAATATGCAAAGCCACATCGGCGCGTTTGTTTCTGCTGCACGCATTTACGGCTGTGGAGAATTCTGAGGCATCTCTTAAGGGAGTATATTTCTCCTCATAAAGGAAATCATAAGAATCGGCAGATACCAGTTTAGGAACATGTTTAATGTACTTAGAAGGAACTTCCTGAGAAAGCATACGCACTAATTCGGAGAATAGTTTTCCTTTTTCCTCCTGATTTAAATCGCATAGGGTACGATAATCAGATCCGTTTTTGCGGGGAATCCCCAGATCATTCAGCATTAATATGCATTCAGTTTTGTTATTGGTAATAGGTAGATTTACATCGCCGAAGTAAGATAATGCTACAAAGAGTGGTCTGGTTTGTCTACCATATAAAGATAGGTCTTTAATGGAGTTTACATAACCTTCATGGATGCTTTCCTTGAGAATGTCTTGATTTAAACCGAGTAACTGACCAGTAAGACTATTTTGCATATCTCCCACTGCTGATAAAACTCCCATCCAGCTCAAATCGTGGAAGCCAAATTTACGTGCCAGAAGATAAGACATCCCCCCACCCGAAACTTCGTGCGATCCATCAATACCAAAATATAATGGATTAATCTCTAAAAATTCCCCCTGAACTTTAGAATTACTAAAATCAGGGCTTCTCAAGGAGGGATGATGATCCAGTATCAGTATTTGGGATGAAGACCGGGAGAGTTTATCCACTGCCTGGCCGGAGCCCAGGTCTGAGAAAATGGTCAACTCATTTTCCAGTTGCAAATCATCAATTTTATCTAAAGATATGAATTCCATCTCATGATCCTTTTCCAGACGATCCAGCATGGAAGATAAAATAGCACCCGCAGTTATGCCATCACAGTCAATGTGACTGTAAATTTTAATATCTTCGGAGGATTCCACCATTTTTTTGGCTTTAGAAAAAGCTTTTTCCATCTCTGAAGGTTGAAACTGGTTAATTTGAGTCATAATACTTCCTTATCATTAATTTATAGAAATAGATCCTTAATAAAACCTGAATTCCATGAAACTTCACCTAGTTCTTTCTAGACCCGATCCATGAGATTATTTACGTGATCCTTTAATAGTCTTACTTATTTTAAGGAGGACTTCCTTCTTAGATAGATCATTGCGTTCCACTATCACCCGACCAGAATTTTCAAACCAGAGCCCTGGAAACGACTTATCCTTCTCAGTTTCTGGGCTGAGACCAAGTTTTCTGGCAGCACGAGATATATCACTCAACGATGGTGAAGAAACAGCATCATCCAATGGAATTTTTCTTCCTTCTTTTCTCGTCCTTTTAGAATCTATGTAAACTGGCCAAATTATGGTTTTTATATTAACACACTCCTTAATCATTCATTGACATGACATCAAATAAAGCAGCCATCATATCTTTTACCGTATATTTAACAGGAATAATTGCTTCAATACCACTCTCTTCCAGGGTTTTACCAGTTATAGGACCAATAGCTGCAGTTAAAACTTTTTTATCCGACAATATTTTAATTAACCGGTCTTTACGATCTCCAGCTACTTGCAGCAGATTTTTCACAGTGAGGGGACTGGTAAAGGTAACCGCATGGATTTCCTCGTTGATTATTTTATTTATTAAACATTCCATAGAAGTTTTGTCCTGCGGAACCACTGACTGATACGCGTCGGCCAGAAATACATGGGCTCCCATGTCCTGTAATCCATCAGGAAGAACCTTCCGGGCCACCATGGTTCGTGGAAGACCTATTTTCTTTCCCCGAATATCATATTCTGCAAAGGATTCCAGTAATCCTTCAGCAGTATAATCTGAAGGAACCATATCCACGTCTAAGCCTTTACTATTAAGAATTTCCTGAGTTTTTGGGCCGATAACTGCAATTTTACATCGTGGATTTAATTTTTCCTTGATTTCAGAACAGAATCTGAAAATAGATTCCACAGATGCTGGAGAAGTGAATATCAGCCAGTCGAGTTTAGGGGCCAAGTCACATAAATCCATTAAAGAATCTGTTCTGGAAATTTTTAGTTCTAATGTGGGTGTTACCAGTGCCTTTGCCCCCACAGACTCCACTATGCTTACTGCAGCTTCTGATCTTTCAATGGGACGGGTTATGGCAATTATTTTACCATTTAAATCTTTAACCATGGTTTAATCCCCTAATAATCTGCATTCAAATAATTTTCCTGTGAAATCTTGAATCTTACAAATTTGACCTTAATAAACTAATTTTTTACTGGTCATTTCTTTAAATACATCAACTACATTTCCCACAATCAGAATTGCCGGGGATTTTATGTCTTTTTGAGCTATATCCCCTAGAGTACCCATTACAATTCTCTCATCAGGTAGAGTACCGCTTTCAATAACACATGCCGGGGTTTTAGGATCTCTATATTTCATCATTTCTTCAGTATTTTCTTTAATCTGACCAATACCCATGAGAACTATTATGGTGTCTGCAGTATAATCCCATTTGACCTGTTTTTCAGTTTTGGTAGGATCTTCATGTCCAGTAACGACTGTAAATGATGTAGCCACACCCCGGTGAGTAACAGGAAGTCCTACTGTGGTGGGAACTCCAATAGAGGATGTAACACCAGGAATAGTTTCTATATCAATATTCTCCTGTTTTAAGGTGAGAACTTCTTCTCCACCCCGACCAAAGACAAAAGGATCCCCTCCCTTTAATCTTACCACCACATCATTATTCTTGGCCTCATTGAGAAGTATCTGATTTATTTCATCCTGAGATTTGTAGTGTTCCCCGGCTTTTTTGCCCACATATATCAATTTAGCTTGAGGTGCGTGTTTTAGTATTTCTTCATTGGCTAATCGATCATATATTACAACATCAGCTTTTTCTAATACTTTAATTGCTTTA
Source organism: Methanobacteriaceae archaeon UBA587 (assembly GCA_002504725.1). Taxonomy (GTDB): domain Archaea; phylum Methanobacteriota; class Methanobacteria; order Methanobacteriales; family Methanobacteriaceae; genus UBA587. The sequence continues at coordinate 36,722 of DATN01000012.1, forward strand.
AGTGTAATTAATTCAGGATCCCCTGGTCCTGCTCCTACTAAATATACTACCATTTCTTCACCAGCTTTATTTATCAAGTATATTACTTATTGAAATTTTTGATTTATACCCATAATAACATGAGATAAATTAAATTTTATAGATTTTTAATATATAAAAAAAGATTTAAGAATAAATTAAGGATTAAAAATTTATGATTCCCTTAAAGAAGTTTAATCCATCATCCGAACCTAATATCATGTCCGAAGCTCTTTCTGGGTGGGGCATTACAGCACATATTAATCCAGTTTCATCACAAACTCCAGTAATAGCTTCCATGGACCCATTAGGATTTTCACCTTCAAATTGGAGCACGATCTGATCCTGATCATGCAGTAACTCCAAATCTTCATTAACATAACGGCCTTCAGCATGCGCCACCGGCATTTTTATGATTTGGTCTTTGTGATAAAGACTGGTGAAAGGAGTTCGGGTGGTTTTAACCTTTAATTGGGTCCACTGACAATTAAATTTAGGGTTTTCATTAACGGTGAATACTCCTGGGACTAAACCCACTTCCGCCAGTATTTGAGCACCATTACATATTCCTAAAACCGGTTTTTCCTCGGCTACCAGTGATTTTATACCATCAATAACAGGTGTGATGGCTGCAATAGCCCCTGCCCGAAGATAATCACCATAGGAGAATCCTCCCGGTATCACCGCAGCATCCAAATTTGATAAATCTTTTTGGTTCCACCAGACATACTCGGGTTCCCCTCCAGCAAGTTCCAATGCATGGTACACGTCCCGGTCACAGTTAGATCCTGGGAACCGTATTACTCCAACTTTCATTATTTAATCCTCTTGAGGGTTTATTTCGATTTCATAATCATGGATTACGGGATTACAAAGGAGTCTCTGACACATATCATCCACTTCTTCACGGGCCTTCTCCTCAGTATCTTCATCTAAAACGAACTTTATGATATCAATGGTATCTGTATCCTGGACTTCATAGCCCAGTAGAGCAAGTGCTCTTTCTATGGTTGATGCTTCAGGATTTAACATCCCTTTTTTCAGACTTATCTTTACTTGAACATCGTATCTCATATAACCACCCATTAAATTCAATAGAATAATGTAATAAAGATTAATTTATATTCATTTTTGTATATTCTTAATTTAGTTTACTCCTTAATAAATTATAAACTTGAAAATACTCTGTGATACCCTGAAATGGGACTACCAATATATCTTGAAAATATTAATATAAGAATATTAAATCTTAGAGAACATCAGATTATAATCCTATTATTTTCATTAAATCCCATGAAACTCTGAATCAATCAATACCCCATTTTTCTTTATCTTCTTCCTCTAAAATCATGGAAGCGACTTTTTGATAGGCATCAACAACTCCAGATTCGCCTTTTCGGAATAAATCCTTATCAAGAACATCCTTAGTCTCCATATCCCAGTAACGACATGTATCAGGACTTATCTCATCCCCCAATACTATGTTTTTCTCAGAATCATAACCAAACTCAATTTTAAAATCAGGTAACATGATTCCCTTACTCTCTAAGAAGTCTATTAAAGCACGGTTTATCTGGATAGAAATTTCTCTAATTTCCTGCAGTTCTTCTGCAGTGGCTATTCCCAGAGCAATGGCTATATCATCATTTAACATGGGATCTTTGTACTCGTCACTTTTGTAATCCATTTGTATAAGTGGTTGTTCAAATGTCTGACCCTCTTCAAAGGGGAATCTTCGCACCAGACTCCCTGCAGCTATATTTCTTACAATAACTTCTAAAGGAATCATATCCAGTTTATGGGAAAGCATATTTCCCGGTTCCAGAAGCTCAATGTACTGGGTTTTGACTCCGGCTGCTTCCACCACTTCAAATAGCTTAGAAGAGATAATAGAGTTGTAATAACCTTTAAGTTGGAGATTATCCTTTTTAGCACCATCACCGGCAGTTATATCGTCTCTAAATTTTACGATAACTTGCTGGGGATTATCGGTTTCGTACACATCTTTCGCTTTACCAGTGTAAATTAGTTTTCCAAGTTTCACGCTCATGTTATCGCCATTTCTATTTATAATTAAATTATTATCAAATGCTTATATACGTGTAAATTCAATTATAGTGATATATTGTAATAGATTAAATATAATGATATCCTATAAAGTCTAAAAAATCAATTATTTATCCAAGCATAATTGAAATATATTAAAAAATTGTAGTTATTTGTAAACTGTGATTAATTAAACTGTGATTATAAATTAAATATTAAATTTATTTAAATTATTGATGCAATTAAATTATTGGAATTTAGAATTATAAGCAGCATGGCATATTTAAGAGGCTTCAGGCCCTAAAAGGTGAAATAATGTGTGGTATAGTTGGATGTATTTTAAAAGATAAAAAAGCTGCCCCCATACTTTTAGAATGTGTTACTAAATTAGAATATCGTGGTTACGACTCTGTGGGAATTGCCACGCCTGATTCAGAGATACACATCAAGAAAGATCAGGGCAAAATTAAAGATGTTAATAAAAAAATTGGCCTATCTAATTTGCCTGGAGACATGGGAATTGCCCATGTAAGATGGGCTACCCACGGTATACCCACCAAAGAAAACTCCCACCCCCACACAGACTGCAGTGGAAACATTGCCGTGGTGCACAACGGGATAATAGAGAATTATAAAGAAATAAAAGATGCATTAATTGAAGAGGGACACGTATTCAAATCTGAAACCGACACAGAAGTGATTCCCCATTTAATCGAGAAATTTATGGCACAGGGACTGGATTTAGAAAGTGCTATCAGAGATACTCTGGATATGATCCATGGGTCATATGCCATCGCCGCCATGGCCGCTGCTGAACCTGGAAAAATCGTGGGGGCTAAAAAAGACAGTCCTTTGATAGTTGGAAAAGGAATTGATGAATATTTCGTGGCATCTGATGCTCCAGCCATATTAAATCATACCAATAACATTATTTACCTGGAAGATGGAGAAATGGTCATCTTAGAAAGGTCCGGGGTTACCGTAAAGAATATGTTAGGAGAAGTAATCAAAAAAGAGATACATGTACTGGACTGGACTCCTGAAATGGCAGAAAAAGGTGGTTTTGACCATTTCATGATTAAAGAAATTCATGAACAGGGCGAGTCTGTGCGAAACACCCTGATGGAAGCAGCTGACATAGAAAAGGTAGTAAACGAACTCCCGGACATTGAAAGGATTAGTTTTGTGGCATGTGGAACTTCTTATCATGCTTCTTTAATAGGAAAATACCTATTTGAAAGTTTAATGGGTGTGCCCACCGATGTCATTCTGGCTTCAGAATTCAAATACTCTGCCCCTGCCTTAAATGATAAAACACTGGTTATATTCATAAGTCAGTCCGGGGAAACGGCTGACACTTTAAAAGCACTACGTCTGGCAAAAGAAAGTGCTGAGACCCTGGCCATAGTAAATGTATTGGGCAGCGCAGCAACCCGCGAAGCCCATCACGTAATATTCACCCGGGCCGGGCCAGAGATTGGTGTGGCTGCCACTAAAACCTATGTCAGCCAATTAACCTGCATTTACATTTTAGTTTCCTATATGAGTAATCGTATGGACTTACTGGAAGAATTACATAAAGTTCCCCAGTACATGGAAGATATATTAGCAGATGAAGACCATATAAAAGAAATAGCCTCCAGATACAAAGATTCTCAGGATTTCTTCTTTATTGGCAGAGGTTTTTCATATCCCACTGCTTTAGAAGGAGCTTTAAAACTTAAAGAAATCACTTATATCCATGGAGAGGGATATGCTGCTGGTGAACTAAAACATGGCCCCCTAGCTCTTATTGATGACGGGGTACCAGTGGTGGCTGTGGTTCCTCCTGGAATCAGCCATGACAAAACTTTAAGTAATGTAGAAGAGGTTAGGGCCCGTGGAGCCCGAGTTATTGGGCTGGGATCCCATGAGGATAAACTCTTAAAGTCAGAAGCCGATGATGTGATAGGTATAAATGAATCAGTTAATGAATTAATCTCACCCATCTCTTACATCGTCCCACTACAATTATTATCCTATTATATAAGTGTAGAGAAAGGTATTGATCCAGATAAGCCTAAAAATTTGGCTAAATGTGTTACTGTAGAATAGTTAATCTAATTGTCTTTAAACAGAGGTAATGATATGGAAGAATGGTCATCTAGTCGATTTTATTCTATGGCTGATCAATATTACCGGGAAAATCAGGATAAAATATTAAATCTCATAGAAAAAAAGAGTCAGGGAAGATTATTAGACATCGGATGTAACGATGGAAAATTTACCATTAAAATGTCTAATAAGTCCAATTGTTCTCCACATGGAATTGAAATAAACGAAAATTTAGCCAGAAAGGCCGTGGAGAATGAAGTTTCAGTGCAGATTGCTGATGCAAACAACACTCTACCTTTTGAAGATGATTATTTTGATATTATAGTCTCCAATCAAGTATTAGAACATTTAAATAATGTAGATGGATTTTTTAGGGAAATTCATCGTATATTAAAAGACAACGGTCAAGTTATAATTTCTACAACCAATATTGCATCTTTACACAATTTAGCAATGATTTTTCTTGGAATGCAACCGATTTCATTCCATGCCAGTGAGATTCAAGTAGGAAATCCCTTATTTGGGACTAAAACCGATGGACACAAACAAATATTTACTACTCCTGCGTTGAAAGATCTTGCTGAATATCATGGCTTTGAAGTAATTAAAATATTTGGAACAGGCCATTATTTTGTTCCTAATTTTATTTCGAATCTTTTTTCAAGAATTTCACCTAGATATAGCATATACATTGGAATAATGTTATCAAAAAAGAAAGATTAATAATTATTATCTTGATTATATAAGTGTGGAAAAAGTTATCGGATCCAAATAAACCGAGAATTTTGTTAAATGGGTTACTGTGGACTGATATCCAAAATAGATAGAGAAATGATTGATGAAATTCAATCTAGATTAATCTAGTTATTCCATACATTTTTTAAATTTTTCTTAATTTTAAGGACGATTTTCTTAGGAAAACTCCTGAAACATCTTTTAATATCAGAAACTTTTTTTCTAGTAATCAGTTTTTTCATTGATTTCTTTATCTTATTTGACATTGATTAACTAAGTAATATCAAACATATCTAAATGATTAATCAGATATTATTTTTGAAGATTAGTATAAAAAGCAAATATTATATTAAAGATATAAAAAAGTTAAAATAAAGAAATTTAAAGTTTCATCCCACAAATAAATTTTCGAATTTTTATAACAATTATAAGTGTGTAATTCCCTTAGAAATTCTATAAAAAGCTTTTATCTGACATGAATAAAATTTAAATTGATAAATAATCATTATTACATTATTAATTATATGATAAAATTAGAGGGACAGCAATGAAAGAATATGATTTAACAATTGCATACCGGATTTATCCTAAAGTATCAAAGGTTCCGCCAGTTTACCAAAATGACAAGTTCAAGCTCTCTGAATTTTGTATTAACTCGTTTAAAGAGGGTTTGGGTGATTTAAAAGCGAAAGTTATTGTTTTATTTGATAACTGTCCCATAGAATATGAAGATTTATTTAAAAATCAATTTGAGGAAGAAGATCTGGAATTTATTCACCTGGAAGGTGTGGGAAATCAAGCTACTTTTGGTCTACAAATCAAAACTTTATTGGATCAAGAATATTCAGAATTAGTGTATTTCGCTGAAGACGACTATTTTTATATGCCCCATGCATTTGAAGAGATGGTTAATTTAATCAAAAATGGAAATGTGGATTTTATTTCACCATATGACCATTTAGATTATTATAAATACATAATGCACCAACACAAAGTTTTAATTACAGCTACAGAAAAAAGACACTGGAAAACATCCAATTCCACTTGCTTAACGTTTTTAACCACTAAAAAAACACTTCAAAAAACCAGGAAAACATTTGAAAGTTATGTTAATGGAAACTGGGACTCCAGTTTATGGTTGTCTTTATCTAAGGAATGGCTATGGAATCCCTTTAAAATAGTTTCCAGCTACCTGAAAGGGGATAAACTATTTGCTGCCATAATGCTTAAGGCATGGTACCATTGCTGGACCCAAATACTGTTTGGAAAACGTTATAAATTATGGACGCCTATACCCACCTTAGGAATACATTTAGAAAGTGATTATTTACCACCTACTGTAAAATGTCTGGAATATATGCATCAAAGGTTATAATGAAGGTAGATAATATGTTAAATAATGATATTAATTCAGATCCATTAGGATCACATAAAAAAATGATTAATTACGTGGGAAAAAATAAAACAGTCATGGAAATTGGCTGTGGGAAAGGTGCAGTTACCAGACACCTGAAAAATAACGGTTGTAATATCACATGCATCGAAATAAGTGAAGAATATGCAACAGAAGCCAAAAATTATTGTGATGATCTTATTATTGGAGATGTTGAATCATTAAATGAATTAAAAATCCCAGAAAATCATTTTGACGTAATATTATATGGAGATGTGCTGGAACATCTAAAAAATCCTTCAGAAGTTTTAAAGAAATTCAGCAAATATCTGAAAAATGGAGGATACATCGTAATTTCCACACCTAATATCGCCAACTGGAGAATTCGAGTTAATCTTCTTTTTGGAAATTTCGATTATCAAGACCAAGGTATTCTTGACAAAACACATCTGAGATTTTATACTAAAAAAACATTGAAAAAGATGGTTAAAAAATCAGGATATAAAATTGTTAAATTTGATATAGCTCCTTCTTTACCTTTACCTATGTCAATACAAAATAAAATTTCTCCTAATTTAAGATACAAAATAGCTAAGCAATTTGAAAGCCTTTTTTCCATGCAATTTATTATAAAAGCCAAAAAAAGATAAAAACCTATTACCATTTTAATTCCATCCATTTCTCAATATTTTCAAAAGATACTTTTCTATTAATAGATTTTTTCTTATTTAAACTTGTTTTTAAGTTTTTATAAGCATCAAATTTAGCTTTAAGGATTATTAATTTTCCTCGGTATAAATTAATCAAAATTTGAGCTATTTCAGAAAGGATAATTAGATAAAAATGTCTTAATATGAAATTACGAGGCATGTTTTTGTAAAGTGTCCATGTATAATTACGCCAGTTATGGTAAACCGTGAAATCACTCCAGCTCCCCTTAGTTCCAGCCTTATAATGATAAACTACCGCTTCAGGAGAATACCATGCCTTCCATGCCCCCCACTGCAATCTTAAAGCCAAATCAAAGTCCTCATAATAGGCGAAAAAATCTTCGTCAAAATATTCATTGCATATTTTAACATCTTCCAGAGCTTCTCTCCGATAAAGACATGCGCCTGCACAACACCCTAAAATCTCTTCTTCATCATTGTAATTTTCTATACTTTTATAAGCCCCTCTATTAAATCCTAGACCATTTTTAGAATATTCTAAACCAACAGAATCTATAAGATCTGGATTTTGACCCCATATCATTTTAGATTGTATACTGCCTGCTTCTGGATGTTTCTGGGCCACCTCAATCAGATTTATCAAAAAGTCTGGCATGATTTCAGTATCATTATTTAAACAAACGATATACTTGCATTCATCATCTAAAAACGATTCTTCAATCCCTATATTATTTGATCTGGCAAATCCATAGTTTTCAGGGTTTTTAATAATTTTTATGTGGCCGGATTTTATCTTATCATTATAAAACTTATAGATATAATTTATAGAATCATTATTATCCGAATTATCCACAAATATTATCTTAAAATTAGTGTAAGTCTGTTTAAAAAGGGAATCAAAATATTTTTTCAAAAACTTTTTTCCATTATAATCAGGAGTAACAATGTATGTTTCTGGCATTTTTAGTTCCGCCTAATTGAATTATAAACCTTTAAAATTTCTTCAACAATGATATCCCATGTAAAATACGTTTCTACATTATTTCGCCCATTTTTGCCCATTTTAATCCCATCTGCCGGATCATTCAATAAAAACTGAATTTTTTTTTCTAAATTCTCTAGATCTCCCGCTGTTACCAGAAAACCATTATATGCATCTTGGACAACTTCCACCACTCCCCCAGAAGAATAAGCAATCACAGGAATCTCACAAGCATTAGCTTCAGCTAAAACCATGCCAAAACCTTCTCTAGTGGAAGGTAGAACCAAAACCGTGGATTTTTTCATTTCAGCAATTACTTCCAGATATGACAGGTCATGTAAAAATATTACGCTGTCCTCAAGACCCCAAGTTGCAGTTAATTGCATTAAATTTTCTTTTTCAATACCATTTCCCACAATTTTAAGTTTTATATCAGGTATTTCGTTTTTTAATAATTTTAAAACTTCAAGAATATGATCCACATGTTTATGGGGAGCTAAACGTCCCACAAATATCAAGGAATGTTCCTGTTTCTCTTCGACATTCACTGAGTCAATCAATGCCAGATCCACACCATTGTAAACCACTTCAATTCGCTCGTCTTTAGTACCATAATATTTAACCAGGGCTTTCTTGGTGGCATTGCTCACCGTGATTATTTTATCATAAGGTAACCTGGCTAAAATTTTTTCAGCAAAGGCCGCGGTACGGGAAGATTGCAGCCACTGATCATCCTCCCCTGAACTTACATCATGTATGGTGCCAATAATAGGTATTCTTTTCAGCTTGGCAGATAAGAAAGCGGGAATCAAAGGAGCATAGGTCTGCGCGTCAATTATATCATAATCATGAGTTAAAATCCAATGAAATACCGCGCCCATAAATCTTATAAAATCTATCCCACTCCTTTGCGGAGGATTTTCAATGGTAGGACCGATATGATGTACATTTATACCGGCAATTTCTTCAGAAAGCTCGGCCTGGGCTATCTTCATACAGATAACATCCACCTGGTGGCCCTTTTCCACCAGCCTTTTAGCTATTTCAAAGTAACGTATTTCCCCACCACCACTGTAATGTGGAACAAAAAAGTCAGAAACGATGCATATTTTCATAATAAACCCCAAACAATCCCGCTGGTTTTTTTAACATATCCTATCTATTTTGATTTTTAATATCTGATTTATAAAGTATTCAAGATGTATTTAAGGATGTATTTATTTATTATATCTCCCTAATATCTAATAATTCATAATGTTAATTAAATTTTACATAAATCTATGAATAAATCCCAAAAAATCGTAATAACATTATATTTACATAAATTTTTTAAATTATAGTATTAAACTTGTATCCATCCAAGACAAATTCTTTAATAATTCTAAAAATTCCGTTAGGTGAATTATTTACATGAATTAACTAAATTTTATTCATTCCTAAAAAAATTATTGATTAATTAAAATTAATTAAATTATTCCTGAAATCAGAGAATAATAAATTTCAGTGATTCCATGACTTTTAAAAATTTTAATGATGCATTAACTCCTGAAAAAAGAGTTTTAGATCTAATTAACTGCTATTTTAAAAGAGAATATGCCAATAATAAAAATATCAGAAAAAAAGCATCTGCGGAAATATTGAAATACTTTATAAAAACAGAAGATGGTTCTTATACCCTAAAATCAGATGATGTTGATGGTAAATCCGAAACCATGCACACTCATCACGGTGCCATAACAGAATCACTGGAAAAATTTGTTAAACCATCTCAATTAGAGAATAAAAATGAAATAAATGTTTTGGATATATGCAGTGGCCTGGGATACAACTCATCTGTGCTTATTGAATATTTAGACGCTGATTCATCTCCTGAAATAAAACTGAATCTGGATATGGTTGAGATATCGCTGGAAACCATGGCTGCTGGAATTTTAATTCCCAGCCCCCTGAACTCCCATAACATAGTAAAAAAGGCTATGGAAAATCATTTGATTCAGAAAAGATTTGCCCGAATTGATTATGAACCAGCAACCATACCAAAAAATATTAGTTTTAATATTTATTCCCAGGACGCCCGAGGAGTTTTGCCCAAGTTACATGGAGATTACTATGATGCTATCTTTTTAGACCCTTTTAGTCCAGCTAAATCTCCTGAACTTTACACCGTGGAATTTTTTACAGAGCTGAAAAGGGTTATAAAAAAAGATGGGATTTTAAGCACTTATACTTCTGCAGCCCCGGTACGTTCGGGACTCATTGAGGCGGGATTTCATGTGGGAGAAGGCCCAAGCTTTGGTAGAAAATCCGGGGGGACCATTGCTTCACCTTCAGAAAAAAAAATAAATAAAAACCTCTCCTTAGATGATGAACGTATGATAGCCCTTTCCGATGCAGGAATACCTTTCCGTGACCCCGGTTTAAAACATGTCAGTGGGAAAATATTATTTAATAGATCACTGGAACGACAGGAGTCTCGGGGAATCTCTAAGTTTTCTTCAGCAGTTAAAACTCCACTTTTTCTGGGTAAAGAAGTGGAATTAGATAGAAATGGACGTAGGGTAATGCGAAATATGAATAAGTTAGGTATTAAAGACCTCAAATCTAAGGAAGCATTAAATCTGATCTGCCCCCAATATAAAGAATGTATCTGTGGCTGTCATGAAACCAGACCCTCCAATTCCAAAGATAGGATATTGTTTATGGGTAAACGACTTGAAAAAATGGTTTCTCATGAACAAAAAATTAGATAAATTAATTCTTTTATTTTGAATTTTATTTTTGGATATGCATCCTAATATCATGACAATTAATTATCAGTTAAATTTGATTAGTACAGTCTTACATATTATTTATTTAATAATATAATATGGGAGTGTAATAATGATTTTTGACCTTGAATTAATTCTACCTAACATTAACAATTAGATTATTTGAGTACATATTTACTTTAAATAAAACCCCAAATTGTTCACAGAGACATATTTTTGGATTATATTTGACTATTGTCCTCGAGAAGTAAAATTGTCCTATAGTATTAAGAAAATTATAAATATTATGAGTAATAATTAATTTTGTGTATTAATCCAGAGCTAATGGTTAATACAATAAATAGGGGGTTGCTCTTTATTAATCTGAGGATAGAGAATTGTCATTTCAGTTTCAACTTTTCAGTAATCAACTTTAATATCAATGAAAATCTGATTAATTAATATCATCAATTACATTGATTAGATATACCAGTTGATCTTTTTCTAATATACACAGAATTATCATATTTAGAATCCAGTAGATCATAAAATAAGAGTATCTTCCAAAAGGAGACAATAAATGTTTCAAATAAAAAACAAAGATAATTTAGGTAGAACTGGAATTCTCAAAACTAAACATGGCATAGTGAAAACTCCTGCTTTAATGCCGGTTATCCACCCTGGAAAGCAAAGCATTAATGTTAAAGATTTGGGAGCAGAAATAGTAATTACCAATGCTTATATCATTTACAAAAACCAGGATTTGAGGGAAAAGGCTTCAGAAAATGGAGTTCATGATTTGATTAATTTTGATGGGCCTGTTATGACTGACTCCGGTTCTTTTCAGCTTTCTGAATATGGAGACATTGACATCAATAACCAGGAGGTAATCGAATTCCAGGAATTAATTGGAACCGATATTGGAACATCCCTGGATATTCCCACCCCACCCTATGTAACCCGAACCAAAGCAGAAAGGGAACTGAAAATAACTTTAGAACGGGCAAAAGAATCTTTAGAATACAGAAAAGAGATTCTTTTAAACTCAGTGGTGCAGGGATCAACTTTCCCAGATTTAAGATCCCACTGTGCAGATGAACTGGGTAAAATGGATTTTGATTTGCACCCCATCGGTGCAGTGGTTCCCTTAATGGAATCATACCGTTACAAAGATCTGGTTGATGTGGTAATTGCTTCTGTTTCCCATCTACCTGAATCCAGACCTCGACATCTTATGGGTGCTGGACATCCTATGATATTTGCTCTGGCAGTGGCTATGGGCTGTGATTTATTCGATTCTGCAGCTTATATACTATATGCAGAAGATGATAGATTATTAAGTACCCGTGGAACCTATAAGTTAGAAAACCTGCAGGAAATGCCCTGTTCCTGTCAGATATGCAGCCAATACACTCCGCAAGACTTGAGGCAGATGAAGAAAGAGGAAAGGAAAAAGTTGATTGCTCAGCACAATTTAAATGTGAGTTTTGCCGAGATTCGACTCATAAAACAGGCCATTGTAGAGGGTAGTTTAATGGAACTGGTGGAACAGCGCTGCCGGGCCCATCCTCGATTACTGGAAGCTTATAGACAACTGGGAAATTATCTAGATGTTATGGAAAGATATGACCCCATCTCTAAAAAATCAGCATTCTTTTATACTGGTCCCGAATCCCTAAAGAGGGTGGAAGTTTACCGGCACCTGGAAAAACTAAATCAAATACCTAAAAAAAGCAGATTATTGCTTTTACCCAGTTTTAGAAAGCCTTACCATAAATATATCCCTGAAAATTTAGGTGGATTCTATAAAATTGGCTCATCTAATAAAAAAGGTAACGAGGACTTACAAGTAATGGTGGTGGATGTTCCTTTTGGTTTAATCCCTCTAGAACTGGATGAAGTATATCCTCTGGCTCAAAATGAGTCCCCTAACATTATTGATGAAGATGCCCGGCAATTTGTAAGGGACCTCATAGAAGAAGTTGTGGAAGATTATGAGGAAGTTCTCATTAGTTCCCAGATAAATGAAACCTTTGATCTGGGTTTACTGGATTATGTTGAACCCGATTCCTTGAAAATAAAAATGGATGACCAAACAAAGATTATGGCTGTGGCAGATTATCAATTTGGTGAAGGAGCAGGAGCTGCTTTATTTGAAGGGAACATCAAGGTAGAAAGAAGCAGAAAGACGGGCAAAATAAGACACATTTATTATGATAACGATCTGATTGCCACCATGCGTGCCTCGGATTCCTATTTTGTGTTGAGCAAAGAAGGTGCCCGTAGATTGCACTCCCGCACAGAATACCCTAGAAACCGGGTGGTGGTTAATGCTGACTCCGAACCATATGCCCAAGAAGGAAAAAGTATATTTGCTAAATTTGTTATAGAATGTGATAAGAATATAAGAGCAAATGAAGAAGTTTTAATTGTAAATGAAAAAGATGAATTACTGGCCTTTGGTAAGTCTTTATTAAACTATGAGGAAATAATGGATTTCAATGTAGGTCAAGCAATTAAAACTAGAAAAGGAGGAATGTGATGCTACCAGGAGCGGGTATGAACCCTAAACAACTAAAACAAATGCAAAGATCCATGAAACAAATGGGAATGGATATGAAAGAACTCAGAGGAGTCAGCGAAGTCATCATCAAACTAAAAAATAAGGAATTAATCATCAAAAATCCTAAAGTAAATTTAATGGATTTCATGGGTCAACAGACTTACCAGGTAACAGGAAAAGTAAAGGAAAAGTCTGTGGAAACAGAACTGGTTATTCCTGACGAAGACATCGAGTTAGTGGCAGCACAAACCGGTGCCAGCCCAGAAGATGTTAAAAAAGCCTTGAAAGAAACTGAAGGCGATCTGGCAGAAGCCATAATGAAATTAAGTCAGTGATTAATCTTATAGTATAAAGTCATTAATTAGTTTCAGTTCATAGGGTACAATGAATACATTGATCTCCCTATGAACAATATTTAAATTCGAGGTTTAATATGGTCCTTATCGCCCAAATATCCGACCTCCATGTAGGTGCATTTAATTTTAGAGAAGAAGTTCTTTTAGAAGCCATAAATAAAATAAATAATCTAAATCCTGATTTAGTAATTGTAACTGGAGATATAACCAATAACGGGTATTATCTAGAGTATTTGAAGGCGGCAGAATATTTAGAGCTCATAGAAAATCCCATGATGGTGGTACCCGGAAACCATGATGCACGGCATGTAGGCAATGAAACCTTTGAAGAAGTTTTAAAACACCGTCGCAGTACTCTAACTAATGATAAAAATAGTCTAATGGTGATTGGGCTGGATAGTAGCGAACCTGATCTGGACTATGGTAAAATTGGTAGAGCACAACAAGTATGGATGGAAAAAAAGCTGGAAGAAGCCTATAAAAACAACCAGTACAAGGTTATTGCTCTCCACCACCATATTATTCCTGTTCCAAAAACGGGTCGGGAAAGAAACGTTTTAGCAGATGCAGGAGATGTACTATTTTCATTAATTAAAGGAAAAGCAGATTTAGTTATTTCAGGCCATAAACACGTGCCGCACTACTGGCATTTAGAAAACACCACCTTTGTAACGGCAGGGACAGTATCATCCCTTAAATTAAGGGGTAAAGATATAAATTCATTCAATACTTATAATATTCAGGAAGATGCTATAGAAATATATCTAAATGAAGTCCAGGGAAAAAGGCGTTTAATGGCCAAATATGAAAATAAATGTCTTCAAAAATAAAAATACTAAATTTTATAAGCCAATAGATAGATATTATTAATATTATTCAATTCTTTTAAAAAAAAGAGTATGGCAAAGGGTGATGATTTGAAAGTAATCATAGATGCATCAAATGTAGCTCATTATGGTAAAGGGGCTGAGGGTAAACCCAGTTTGAAGAATATTATCAGCGCAGTGGAATCATTGAAGAAATTGGGATATGAACCAGTCATAATTGCAGATGCATCCTTACGCCACGAAATTGATGACAAAGAATCTTTTAATCAGGCCCTGCAAGAAGGCGAATATCAACAGGTCCCTTCAGGCACCACCGCCGATCATTATATACTTAAACTGGCTGAGGAAGAAAATGCTAAAATACTTTCCAACGACGTTTTCAGAGAGTACTTCGACGAATTCCAGGATATTAACAGCCGAAGAATACCATATACCCTTAAAGACGGGATAATCGATATTGGAACATCTTCCCAACCCAAAAAAGTTAAAAATATCCTGCAGAAGATAACCTCCCATGTTTTATCAGAATTTGAAAAGAAAAACATGGATTCCTACCGGCAGAAAAAAGGCCGGAAGCTAAGTGGAATTGCCATTGCTAAAGAAGCCATAGACCGTATTAACAAGAGTCAGGAAGAGGGTATAGAACCTAAATTAGAGGGATTATTCATGAAATTACCTCTTTTTGAGAAAGTAATGAATATGGTCGAGGAAGCAGAAAAAACCAGTGATTTCATCATATTTGTATTGGTCCATCCTAAAGATTACCGGGATGCCGTGAAAAATGCGGGCAACATTGCAGTTACAGTAGGAGACCGTTTGAAACTGGATCACGCTCCATTAGTGGCTGTAAGAAACGATTTATTTACTAAACCCGGAAGTTTTGAATTGAATATCATTTATTCTGATGAAATATTAGAAGAATCACCTTTCAATGTTAATATTACCATTAACGACCATGACTACGCTTTTGTAAAAAAGAATTCACGTAATATTGCCAGTACAGTTGCAGCCAGACTTGGAACCTGGAAATTTCCTATAGTTAGTGTTAAGCCAAGTATGCTCTTGGAAAAACCAGGCCATTTTGACGTATTATTAGAAAAGGGAGGAAATGATTAATGGTTACCGACTACCTGATGAGGGGACTTTTTAGTTTTTTTATCAAGAATCGTGTGCTTAGTATTGGTACCAAATATTACCCCACCAATAAGGTAGAAAGGGAATATGTGGAAATGATAAATTACACCCATACCATGCTTTTAGAGATAGATAAAGCACATATAACCACCAGCCGTATATTCGAGAACCTCATAAATGAAGTGGGAAAAGAAAATATTCCACCTAACCGAAGATTCATCGAAATAAAACCTGCGGAAGACCGGGTGGATGAATACGCTCTTTTAAGTAATATAATAATGGGTAGTGATCGGTATCTTTATGTAGAGTTATTTAATAATGGCCGTACCATCCAGAACTTTGCAGATATTATTAAAAAAGAAAACGGTACCATTATAGAACAGAGCTCCAGTGAAATTGTGGCCAAACTCTTATCCAAAAACGATGCCATAAGAGTGGCCATTGAACTAATAAGAATTGGATCCAATAAAGAAATAGATGTTAGAGCTGCTGTAGGTATGACCGGAGCAGCAGCCATTGAAAGATCCATTAACCTCAACCGTGAAATTGGAGAAATGTCCGGAGTAGGATTCACCAAACTGGGGGGAGAATTTGCCGTAGTTTTTCCCACGAAATTCTCTAAGATGAAAGGAGAACCAGCTCACTATGATAATTACATTTTCATCGATGTTATTGACTCTACCAAATTCATTGCCGAACATGGAAGGGATCAACTGGTAGAAATAATGAATGACATCAAAAATTATATCGAAAAAGAGTGCCAGGGTAAGATTGAAGGTTATAGGGAAGGTGGAGATGATCTTATTGCTAATTTCCCTACCAAAGATGCCGCTCTCCGTGCCGGTATAGATTCCGCCTGGCATGCCCTGAATAACGGAGCTAAACTTCGGGCAGGTATTGGGAAAAGCCGGAGGGAAGCTGGTGAACGTGCCCAACTTGCCGATGAGATTAAATTATGGAATCCCACTTCTCTCATTGTTTTTGAGATAGCTGATGGACTTTACGGTTACTTTGTACCCTCTGAATTTGCACGATCAGTGATAGACTTTGGATTCAATAAAAAATCAAAAGCACTTCTCATATTCATCTTTGTGTTTGTAACCACATTTTTGGGTTGGTTATTTGGTTACTGGATGTTAGGATTATTGGCAATAATGTTATCAGTAGTATATGCTACCATTACCTAATAGTAATCTATTTAAAGAGGTAATTATAGAAAATATAGCAGGAGATAGTATGAGGCCTGAGACTGAAGGAAAAATAATGGTTGTATTGATCATATCCTTAATTGGATTTGGTTGTGGCTCAGGTATGGGTATTGTAATAGGTATTTCACAGAACGACAGTTCTTCTCCTTTTTCATTAAATTACACTCAACCCGATGACCCGCAATTCCCTGCAGTAGAACCCACGTCTACACAGATACAAAACAATTCAAAAACATTAGTAGATTCCAATAATAACAACGAAGTGTATCAGGACAACCAGAATACCAGCAATAATAATAATTCGGGATAACCAATCAGACTTAGATAACCCATTATTACCAAATTTATTTTTATTTGATTTATTCGTGGAATAAGATTATCTCATTGATTAAATCCCTATCAAAAAAGGATCTAGGTATGAATTTAAATATAAATCATATTTTTAAGATTCTTTTTAAAGAATAAATAATATGCCTAGAGATTATTTAAGAGATTATTATAATAATTTATATAAGTTAATAAAAGATAAACTATTGATGTGATTTTTATGAAAATTATTGAGGGAGGAGTATGTGCCATTGATGGTGTAATGGCCGCTGGAGCTGAAGAAGACAAATATGGTGTGGCCATTATTTTAAACAAGAACAGCACAGGCGCTGCCGTTTTTACTTCTAATAAAGTGGTTGCTGCACCAGTGGTAGTAACCAAAAATAACATCCAGGATGGAAATATTTCAGCAATTGTGGCTAATAGTGGAAATGCCAACTGTTTTACTGGAGAAAGAGGAATCCAGAATGCTCAGGAGATGTCCAGAAAAGTTGCTGAAGGATTGGAAATTAATCCAGATGACGTCGCAGTTGGATCTACCGGAGTAATTGGTAGGGAACTCCCTATGGACATAATTAATAGATTAATAGATGATGCTTTACAGAATCTGGAGAACAGTCCAGAAGCTTCTAACAAGGCAGCTGAAGCCATAATGACCACCGACTTATTTTCTAAAGAATTTGCTGTGGAAACCCAACTGGAAGACGGAAATACTGTACGTATTGGTGGAATATGTAAAGGTTCAGGTATGATAGCCCCTAATATGGGCACCATGTTATGCTACATCACCACTGATGTGCAGGCCACCCCTCAGGAACTGCAAACAGCCCTTAGAGAAGCAGTTGACCAGAGCTTTAATATGGTGGTGGTGGATGGCGATGAAAGTACCAACGACATGGCGGTGATTATGGCCAATGGCCAGTCCGGTAAAATAGACTCCCAATTTCAGAAAGCACTGAATTTATTATGCACTGAGTTAGCCAAGATGATGGCTAGGGATGGGGAAGGAGCCACCAAATTCATGGAAGTGGAAGTGAAGGGAGCTTTATCCCTGGAAGATGCTCGTTTATCTGCTAAATCCGTGGTTAAATCCCCCCTGGTTAAAACAGCCCTATTTGGGGCAGACCCTAATTGGGGACGTATAGTAGCAGCAGTAGGATATTCTGGTGCAAAAATGGATGAAAAAATAATCAGCGTGTCCCTGGAATCCTCTGATGAAACAGTTAAGATTGTGGATAAGGGAAATGTTCTGGGTTTTGATAATTCAGAAGAATTAATCCATGCTGAAAAAATAATGAAAAATAAGGATATTAAAATAATCATTGATATTGGTCTGGGTAATGAATCTGCCACTGCATATGGCTGTGATTTAAGTTATGACTATGTTAGAATCAATGCAGAGTATACTACGTAACTTAACAATTAATTACTTGATTTAATCAATGATTATCCTTTTTTTTATTTTTTTAATGATGATTCCTAGTTTCAGAAATTATTAACCAGTTAAGCAATACCCCACTAATACTATACTAATTTTTTTTAATTAATTACAAAAATGATATAATACACTGAATGATTATATAATTAAAAAAATAAGATATTAAATTAGATAAACTGGTTGAATTAAACTGGTATTAAAATTTAAATAACTTAATTTAAAGTAAAACTCATGAATTTATTTGAAAAACTAATTATAATTGAAAACTAATGGGGATTACATGAAAACCGTGAATATTCTGATTGAAGCCCTTCCTTACATTAAAAAATTTCATAAAAAGAAGATTATGATTAAATACGGTGGACACGCCATGATTGATGAAAGTGCCATGGAATCCACTGCCCGAGACACTGTCCTTTTAAAATATGTAGGTATGGAACCTATTGTAGTCCATGGAGGAGGTCCCGAAATATCTCGTTCCATGAATAAAATGGGTAAAGAGCCCCAATTTATTGAAGGTTTGCGGATAACCGACGAAGAAACCATGGAAATTGTTAAAATGGTCCTGGTAGGTAAAATTAACACATCCATTGTCTCTAAGATATGTTTACATGATGGTAAAGGTGTGGGACTATCTGGTAAAGACAGTGGCCTAATAATGGCTCAAAAAAAGGCACCTCATGTCATTAAAAATCATTCCACAGGTGAAGAAAGAGAGATTGATTTAGGATTGGTTGGTGAGATTAAGTCCATAAACACGGATATCATTGAAATGCTCACCCAGAACAATTACATCCCAATTATTTCACCAATTGGAGTGGATGAAAATGCCAATACCCTGAATCTAAATGCAGACACCGTGGCCGGAGAAATAGCTTCCGGGGTAGATGCGGAAAAGTTGATAATATTAACCGATGTCCCTGGAATATTAGAAGATCCTAAGGATCCGGAGAGCTTAATTAAGAGGATAAAAGTGGATGAAATCGGCGAATTAATAAAAAGTGGAATCATAGCCGATGGTATGCTTCCCAAAACTCTCACCTGTGTCCAGGCCATAGAAGACGGGGTTTCTTCTGCCCACATTATTGATGGTAGAATTCAGCACTCCATATTACTTGAAATCTTCACTAAAAAGGGTATCGGGACCATGATCACTAAATAAGTGTAATAATACAATATGCTCATAAATACAAACCATAATATTATTTAAACACTTATTTAAAACTTTAAAAAAACTTTTTTTATTTTTAAATCCGGTTAATTTTTATTATATCGTTTTTTAGATCTCAATTAAAAATAATTAAAAATAATTAAATGAATAAATGGGATTAAAGTGTATTAAACTTTAATTTTGATCTTTAATTTTCATGCGTACTGCTTCAGCCATTTCCATTGTTTTACTAGTGCCTCCTAAATCAGGAGTTACGTATTTACCTTCTTTTAGTACATCAATCAAAGCATTTTCCAGTTTTTCTGCATATTCATCCTCATCTAGATATTTCAGCATCATAGACGTAGACAACAGCATGGCCGAGGGATTAGATATTCCCTGACCTGCAATATCAGGGGCAGAACCATGTACCGGTTCAAAAAGTCCATTTGAATCCCCAATGTTTGCAGAAGGTACCATACCCAGACCCCCCACAAGACCCGCGCCCTCATCAGATAGTATGTCACCAAAGAGGTTAGAAGTAACCACCACATCAAATATTTGGGGTTTAGTAACTAGATACATGGCAGTGGCGTCCACATAATAGTCTTCCGTACTTATATCCGGGTATTCCTGAGCTACTTCATAAAATACTTGTTTGAATACACCATCGGTTTTCTTCAGGACATTGGCTTTATGTACGGCTGTGACTTTTTTTCGACCATTACGGAGTGCATAGTCAAATGCAAAACGACAAATCCTGCGGGAAGCTTTTTTAGTGATGACTCTTTGGGCCTGGGCACCATGGGGAGTGTATTCCTCCTGACCAGAATATAGTCCCTCTGTATTTTCCCTTACAATCACAAAGTCTAAATCTGAAAAAATAGATTTAGTGCCAGGATATGATTTAACCGGCCTCAGATTAGCAAACAAATCAAGTTCTTTTCTTAGGGTGATTATAGCACTTTTTTGACCAGGTACCGTGGTTACTGCACCAAAAAGAGCAGCATCAGATTTTCGAGCAATTTTTATAGTTTCCTCCGGAATGGTGGTCCCTGTTTTTTCAAAACATTCGTGGCCGGCCATGGCGGGGGTGAAATCAAAATTTATATCCAAATCATCTAAAATCAGTAATGCGGCTCTCATAACTTCTTTTCCAACACCATCCCCGGGAATGATTGCTATTTTTTTCATATTAACACCTGTAAACTTTAGAATCCTTAAAATTATTCAACTAATCACTAATTCATGATTTTGCATCATAGAATAAAAAGCATTATCATATATAACTTATATTACATCAAATTATAATACTTAAAAGATACACATTAAAAATAGAGATTTAGAAGTTTTAATATTTTAAATATTCATTCAATTATTGATAAAGAATGGAGAAAATGTTAGAGATCTCAATTATTTTTAAGTTAAGGGGGAATAATCATGGAATTTTTTCAAGTATTCAGTTTAATGGATTCTTTCAGAGAAAAACCAGATTCTCTGGAAAAATTTAAGAAAAAACTGGATTATTATCTAAAACTTGAAGCAGAAACCCTGACTAAAATAGGGATGATCTACTTTGAAGATGACATGATCCCTGAAGCACGGGCAAACTTCAAGGAAGCACTCAACATCTATCAAAAAATGAGATATCTGGAGGGAGAAGCTTATATACGTGATTTAATTGGTGATACCTACATCGATGAAAGAAATATAGATAAAGCACTCCAATATTACCAGGAATCGTTTAAAATTTATTCTAATATAAAATCATCATATAAAAAAGAGCTATTTGAAAAAATAAAAGATGCTGAAAGAGTAAAAGAAGCTATAGATCTTTTAAAAGAGTAATCAGAATTTAATATATGGGCAGTGATATAAAATGCATCAAATAATTCAGATTATAGGTTTAATGGACTCATTAAGGGGTAAAAACAATTCAATTAAAAATTACGAGGAAAAATTGTATCAATACCAGGAACAGGAAGCCGAAATTTTAATAGATATGGGGGCCTTGTGTTTAGATGATGAACAAACCGAAGAAGCATTGAAATATTTCCATGAAGCCCTTAACACCTATCAAAAAATGGAGTATCTGGAAGGAAAGGCCTTCACCCACGATCTGATCGGAGACACATATCTAAGTATTAAAAAAACTTCCCACGCATTAAAACACTACCAAAAAGCCTATGAAATTTATTATTCTCTTGAATCACCACTAGAAGATGAATTAAGCGAAAAAATAGGGGAAGTTATGGAACTCCAGGAAACTCTCGGAATCTCCTCAGAAAATGGAAGTTTAGATACAAATGAAATTGACACTGATCTTTCAGGAGATACTTCCATTGCAATTAAATCAGATTCATCATTAAAGCATTCAAAAATACCAGCATCCCCTAAAAAATCAGTTCCTACCACTATGGACAATATTGCCGATGAACTGGAAACAGCTATAATGCTACTTAATAATTCCAGTATGTATGAAAAATACTACAAAGAAGCTAATGGAATTGATTATTTAGAGGAAGCATTGCAAACTGCAGATGTTATTGAAGATTGGGAAGCACAGGGCACTTTACATTTAATGCTGGGAGATAGCCACTTAAAAGTCAAAAAAGTTGAGGAAGCCCTGAAGCATTTTAAAAAAGCATATGAAATATTTGAAGATAACGACATTAAATTGGGAATAGCCGTTTCTTTACTATTATTAGGAACCATCTACTTCATCCAAGACAAAGAACAGAGTATGTACAAATTTTTTAAGGAATCTTTAAAGCTATTCCGAGAATTAAAAGATAAGAAAGGGGAAAAAATTGCCATAAATATATTAGAAATGTTATCTGAGTAATTATATCTAGAGTAATTATCGATACGAAGATATCTTTTATTAATTTTTATAGAAATTCAGATTAAACCATTTAATTAATTTTTGATAGTTATAGAATATATTTGATAGTTATAGAATACATGAGAAAACTCTATAATATACAAAAAACATAACATAAATACTGTTCTGCTTATGGAGAGGTGACGAAATGGAAAAAATTGAGAATGTTAACCGGCTCATTGAATCATTGAAAGAGGATGATGAACACGTTAGAGTACAGGTTATTGAACTTCTAGGGGAAATTGGTGCTCCTGCAGTAGATCCCCTCATAGATGCATTATCCAGTGAAGATAAACACGTTCGGATGGGTGCTGCAAAGGCATTAGGAGACATTAAAGACCCAAAATCCATCGAACCATTAATTGAAACCTTAAGAGATGGCAATAAATGGGTGCGTAGAGAAGCTTCTGGTGCTCTGGGTAAAATGGGTTCCCCTGCAGTAGATCCATTAATCAACATCTTAAAAGATGAAGATTGGAAAGTAAGAGGAGCGGCTACCTGGGCACTAGGTAATATAAAAGATAAAAAAGCTGTTGAACCTTTAATTGAAGCATTAAAAGATGAAAACGGCTTTGTTAAAAGCGGCGCTACCTGGGCTTTAGGAAATATTGGTGGCGAAGAGGTCGAAGTTGCTTTAAAAGAGGTTGCAGAAGGTAAACCAGGATACTCTAAAAAAGTTGCCTCGGCATTTTTAGAAAAAGATAAATGATCTTACCATTTATCCAAATATTTCAGGATAATTTAGAGGTGTTTAAAACCTCATTCCATTATTTTTAAGGGTTAATTTAAGTATTATGATTGGGTGTTTAATTGAAAGTTAGTGTAATTGGAGCATCAGGAAAAGTAGGCAGCGCCTCAGCATTCTGCCTGGCTGAAGAAAATTCAGTTGAAGAATTGGTCCTTTTTTCTAGAAAAAAAAGTTTAAACCGTACTATTGGCGAATCAATGGATATGTACGATGCTTTAGCTGCAAAAGACGTTCATGTTGATATCAAATCTACATGTAATATGGAAGATGTATCTGATTCTGACGTTGTTGTTTTAACTTCAGGAATGGCTCGTAAACCTGGAATGTCCCGTTTAGATTTGGCTATACCCAATGCACGTGTTATTTCAGGGTATGCACAAGCAATATCTAAATATGCTCCGGAAAGTATCATGTTAGTAGTAACCAATCCAGTGGATGTAATGACTCATGTTGCTCTGGAAGCCTCTGAAATGGATAAAAATAAGGTATTGGGCTTAGGAAACCACCTTGACTCTCTGCGTCTCAAGACATTCATTGCCCGGCACTTTAATATAAATGTTAGTGAAGTCAGATCCCGGGTTATTGGAGAACATGGCGAGAATATGGTTCCTTTAATAAGTTCCACTTCTATTGGAGGAATTCTCCTCAAGTATTTTTCAAATTATGATACCTTTGATATACAGCGTATGGTAGACCGGGTGAAAAATGCTGGGACAGAAGTCATTAACCGAAAAGGCGCCACCGAGTATGGTCCTGCTTTTGCTATTTCTAATATTGTCACTACCATACTGAATAATGAAAAAAGAATATTGACTGTCAGCGCATATCTTGACGGGGAAATAGAAGATATTGAGGGAGTATGTCTGGGAGTTCCGGCTAAGATTGGAAGAAGCGGAATAGAAGAAATAATATCCATTAAAATGGATGAAAATGAAACAGAAGCTTTTATCAAGGCAGCGGATGTAGTTAAAAATTTCACTCAAGAAGTTTTAAGGTCCATGTGATCCTATCCCTTAAATAACTTCATATTGTACTATTTCTTCATAATGGTACTATTTAAAATATTTTATTTAAAAATTTTTTATAATTAATATCAAATAATATTAATATTTTAACTAATAATATTTTTTTTAAGAATACCAGAGTGTTTTCAGCACAATAAGAACTCATTTTGAAAATAAAACATCTTAATGTAATTCAATACTAAAAAATTAAAAAAATAGGGGATGAAAAATATATTCATACCCATTTATAGGTACCTGCGTCACGGGCGTCCCCTTCGGCACCAGTGAATGTTCCATCACTATTTAGGGTTATGACCCCGGTAGAGTTTTCGAATTGTAGAGATAAAACATTTCCAGAAACACTGTACGTACCATCAAAGGTTCCCCATATATCAGTCAGTGTAAAAGTCTTATCTGATGTAGAGAAAGTAATATTTATCTCATCTCCGGCTAGTAAGTTTCACCAGAACTACTATTTGAATCAGTTATGGTAAGAACCAAGTTATCTGTTTCAGGTATAACTTTAGTCTGATTTGTATCAGAAGATGTGTTGTTTCCATCGGTTCCCGTATCGATACAACCTGAGGCAAACATAACAACAGCAAGAACAGCAATTGCGAGCATATACTTTTTCAAGCTATCAACTCCTTTAATAGAAGCCAAACATGGTCTCTCATCAATTATATAGATAAAATAGTCTAAATCAAAGAAGTACTATGCTTTAAGAGAAACCATCCCCTAAAAACATCCCTTACTTATCCAGAGTAAGAGTGCGTTCATATATGGACTTCTATTAATAATATAAACTTTATACTAAATAAATTTAAGTAAACATCTAATAAAACAAATCAATTATTGATATTTATAAAAGAATAATAAAAAAAACTAAAAATTAACATGTTTTAGTGATAAAAAAAGCTTATTTTGTTTAAATTTTGCCAGACATTTTAAAAGAAAAGTTTTATATTATTGTTCAGTTAAAGAATAATTAAATAATATATTTCTGAACATTGTATATTTTATTATCCTAATAAAAAACAAAATTCAAAAAAATCCCCCAGTCGGCAATGAATTTCCGGTAAATTTATATAGAGAATATTATATATAAACAAAGTACCTAGATTGCAGATTTAAAATAATCACAAATGTTTGCTAATGAGACCCAATCAAGCAAGGAATAATACCATGAAAATAGGAATTTTAGACTTACAGGGAGACGTATCTGAACACCTGGAGATTACTCAGAAAGCTTTAGATAATCTAAATATTAAAGCTCAAGCAGAAAAAATAAGGACTGCACAAGAAACTTCAGATTGTGATGCTATAATCATTTCTGGCGGCGAAAGCACTGTAATTGGACAGTTAATTGTAGAAACTGGAATAAAAGACATTATAATCCAGAAAAAAATACCTGTTTTTGGGACCTGTGCGGGGATGGTGCTTCTTGCAACAGAAACTGACTATGAACAACCATTATTAGGCATAATAGATATGAAAGTAAAAAGAAATGCTTTCGGTAGACAGAAAGACTCTTTTGAACAGGAAATCGAGATATTTGGCGATAAATACCCGGGAGTCTTCATCCGAGCCCCTGCTGTGGAAAAAGTGGGGAAAGAAACCCAGATAATTTCTCAGCTAGAAGATACGATCATTGGTGTAAAACAAGGAAGAAATATAGCAATCTCATTTCATCCAGAACTTACCACTGACACCAGATTACATGAGTACTTTATAAAGGAGGTATTGAATTGTGCGGAATAGCAGGAGTTGTGTATAAAGATAAAAAGCTCCATAATGTAGGAGACGACATGACCAAGATGCTTAATGCCCTACAACACCGGGGACCTGATTCTGCAGGTTTTTCCATATACGGTGGATTAGGGCTTGAAGATAATGAATACTTACTGAACATCGAGGTTAAAGAAAAACCAGGACTCTTAGATACAGTTAAAGATACAGTAAATCTAACCACCCCTATTAAAACTGATGAAATAATCCCTTCAGTTGAAAATTTTGTGATTTACCGATGCAAAATTTCACTGGATAACTTTTCTCAGTTAAAACCATTGATTATGGATGTAGATAAGTTAGAAAATGTAATGGTGCTCAATGGAAGCCATTCCTTTGAAATGATTAAAGATGTGGGTTCTGTATTAGAAATTGCTGATCGTTATGATACCCGATCCAAAATGGGCACTCACGCTATTGGACACACCAGATTCTCAACCGAGAGTATCGTGGACCGATACCACGCACACCCTTTCCAGACTTACATCATCCCCGACATCACCGTGGTGCACAACGGCCAGATAACCAACTACTGGAAAATAAGGGACCCTCTGGAACGTAAAGGACACATATTTGAAACCAACAATGATACTGAGTGTATTGTGCATTATGTGGCTGACAAACTCTCCTCAGGTTACAGCTTAGAAGAAGCACTGGAACAGTCTGTTATAGACATGGACGGACCTTTCTCTTATGTGGTGGGTACTCCTAATGGTGTGGGAATAGCTAAAGACCAGTTAGGACTAAGACCCGGGGTTATGGCTGAAAATGACGATGTATTTGCCATTGCTTCAGAGGAAGTATCTTTGCGGGAAGTTATGGATACCTCCAATGTGGAACAAATTTCCCCTGGTGAAGTAAGAGTATACGAAATCTAATGAAATCTAATAAAACTTACTAAAATAAAATATTTAATTAATTGAAATAAATTTCAGGGTCTAAAAAATATTTAAGGTGATTTAATGAGGGAAATCGAAATCGATGCTCAATCAAAAACTCCTCGGGAAGTAAATCACGAAATAAAGGAACTGGCCAAAGATTACGATAGGATAATCCTAAAAAATCCCAATGCTATGCATTATCTTATTGCAGGACTTACTGAAGAAGTAGAAGTTGTAATTGATGGTTCAGCCGGATATTTCGTGGGTACCATGATCCATGAGGCTAAGATAAAAATCAATGGAAATGCTGGATGGTTCCCTGCAGATAATATGACTGCTGGAGAAGTTATAGTTGAGGGCTCTGCCGGAGACGGTGTGGGTCAGGGTATATACGGCGGTACCGTAGTAGTGCGCAAAGATGTAGGATCTAGAACCGGTGAAATAATGAAAAACGGTACCATCATTGTGGGAGGTAGTTCTGGATTTATGACTGGCCTCTTCATGATGGGTGGACGTATCATAATCCTAGGAGATATTGCCGAAGATGCCGGAGAATCAATTATACGAGGCGCAATTTATGTATTAGGCGAAATAAAAAGCCTGGGTAAAAATGCCAAAGTGGAAGAACTGGATCAAGATGACAAAAAAGAACTAAAAGAACTTCTTCCCACCTATGGATTTGATTTAGACGATTCAAAATATGATCAATTTAGGAAAATTGTTCCTAGAAGTAAAAGACCGTTCTATGGTCAGGAATCGGAGGAAGGATAATGAACACTAATGTGGATAATAATCAAAGCACAGAAAAAGTAGCTATGGTAGGTACTCCCTGTCAAATTATGGCTGCCTCTTTAATGGATGATTATTCAAATGAATTAGGTGAATCAGCCATAGATATCAAAATCGGGCTTTTTTGCATGGAAAATTTCTCCTACTCCTATCTTAAAGAACTTTTGAAAAAATATGACATGGATCTCAAAGATGTGGTAGAGTGCCGAGTTGAAAAGGGCCGAATGTGGTTTTATCTAACAGAAAACCGTTTATTTGATATTTCACTCGATGAAGCTAAAAGCTGTATGAGAAAAAGTTGTCAGATATGTATGGACTTCACTTCAGAAGGATCTGACATTTCCGTAGGTTCCGTGGGATCTCCTGAAGGATGGTCCACCGTAATTGTACGTAGTGAAAAAGGAATGGAACTTTTAGAAAAAGCAGAAGCAGCTAAGTACATTAAAACCAAAGCAATTTCTGAATCAGGCATTAAGTTGATGGAAAGACTGGCTCTGAAAAAGAAAAAAGAAAACGTTGCTGAAATAAAAAAAAGGGAAGACATGGCACGACCCGTGCTTTATTGGAGAACCATGCCTCAGAACGAATATCTGGAAGAGATATCTGCCAGCCAATTCGCTGATTTAAAAGGTGATGTAATAGATATTGGAGCTTGCGTACTCTGTGGTGCTTGTTTATTAACATGTCCCGAGAATATTGTTGAGATAAATGATAGAAAACCACAGATCAAAGGAACTTGCCCTGAAGGATGCAATGCATGTTATATGGCCTGCCCACGAACCTATGTACCTGATACTATTTCCAATAGGGACACAGAAAAATCACCATTTGGGGACTATGTTAAAATAGTTTCTGCCCAGGCATCTATGTTCCAGGGACAAGACGGAGGAGTGGCTACAGCACTATTGAGTTATGCTGTAACCAGTAAAATGGTTGATGAAGCTCTTGTAGTAGATAAAAGTACATCAGAACCATGGAAACCTGAAGCTAAACTAACCGGCAATGTAGAAGAGATCGTAAAAGCGTCTGGGACCAAGTATTCTGCATGCCCCATATTCAAACCATTAAAAGAATTAGAATCTAAATAAGAGGGTGAAATTGATGCCTTTCAAAGTAGAAAGAAGTCGAGAACTTTGTAAGAGAAATTTTGACCGCCCCGGATGCTGCTGGTATCTCTGTGACAACCGGGATGAGAGTCAATGTAAAAACTGTTACTCATGTTACAATAACTGTCCTCATGATGTTTATGAAATAATTAATGACGAAACATATCCCGTCAAACATGAAAATTGTGTAGGATGTCGCATTTGTGAGGAAATGTGTCCAAACAATGCTATAGAAGTTAATGCTGTACCAGAAGACCGAAGAAATGTTTGGTCCCTAGCAGATTTAGTAGAAATAAAAAGAAAATCCAACGAAGGATCATACAAGGTAAGAGGATGTGGTGCAACCCGGGACATACCTACATTTGATGATCTGGTCATTGTACCTGCCCAGGTATCCCGACCACCAATTGACAAATACCGGGAACCTTGTGCTACTAAAGTGGTTTTAGGTGATCGATTTGCCGAAAACCCTCTGGTACTGGACACTCCTATCATGATTGGTGCCATGTCATTTGGTGCATTGAGTAAAGAAGCCAAAATATCCCTGGCCATGGGAGCAACCCTGGCAGGAACCGCTACCAACACTGGTGAGGGAGGTATGCTTCCAGAAGAACGTAAATATGCATCTAAACTCATTGCACAATACGCATCTGGTCGTTTTGGAGTTTCTGCAGAATACCTAAACAATTCCGAAGCAATAGAAATTAAAATAGGTCAAGGAGCCAAATCAGGTATGGGTGGTCACTTATTAGGTGAAAAAGTTACTGCAGAAGTATCTAAAATCAGAATGATCCCGGAAGGTACCGATGCTCTAAGCCCGGCCCGGCACATGGATATTGTGGGGCCAGAAGATCTGAGTATGAAAATATCCCAGTTAAGAGAGATCAGTAACTGGAAAGTACCTATCATCGTGAAGTTCGCATCAGGTAGAGTAAGTGATGATGTAAAAATAGCTGCCAAAGCAGGAGCAGATATCATTGTGGTTGATGGTATGCAGGGAGGAACCGGAGCCGGTCCGGATGTGGTTACCGAGCACTCGGGAGTACCTACCATTGCCGCCATTGTAGAAGCTGATGAAGCTTTAAAACAAGTGAATCTCAGGGATAAAGTAAGCTTAGTAGTTGGTGGAGGTATAAGAAATGGTGCAGATGTAGCTAAAGCCATAGCATTAGGTGCAGATGCAGTTTACATTGCCACCGCGGCCCTGGTATCCATTGGATGTAAAGTGTGCCAGACCTGTTACACCGGTACCTGTAGAAAAGGTATTGCTACCCAGAATCCTCAGCTTCGCCGAAGACTGGATTACATAGAAGGCGGTAAAAAAGTGGCCCGTTATATAGAGGCCATGACCGAAGAAGCATGTATGCTGACCCAACAAGCAGGAAACACCGATGTAAGCAAGCTGGAGAAAGACGACCTGCGAGCACTGAGTGTGGAAGCATCCGCCTTAACCGGCGTTAAATTGGCTGGAATGGAAGCTCCTTTCCAGATTGATAGGTAAACTACCTATCAAAATATTTTTTTCATTTTAAATCCCATATTTTTTCTTAAATTTCTTAAAAAAATATATAAAAAATTCGTAAATTATTATTAATTATAATATCATTATTTATAGTCAGATTTACGGGTTTTATCCTTTTTTTCAGGTTTTTCTTCTTCTAAAAATAGACTGTAACAATCTGGACAAATATTTAATTCATTTATAGGATCCATTTCATCATCGATATGACCCATTAAAGATTGTATTTTCCATTTACGGTTATCAAAATCAATATCAATTTTTCCCTTTTTATCCGACAATTTATCAGAATATTTTTTCCCACAATTATGACAGGCTTTCATTCAATCACCATCATTATAATTATGATTTTTACACTAAGTAAAATGTTCTTTTAGATATTACCTCAATTACGAGTAAAAAATTCGTAAAATAAATTATTAATTTTAAAATTATAAATCAGGAATTATACTGAAATTCTTTAAAGTTAAAAAAAAGAAAAAATAATAGAGCATTATAACCCTGCTCTATCCACAATAATATCTGCAACTTCTTTAGCACTTTTAAATGGAAAATCATCAGATTTAAGAAGTTTTCCTGCATCAGCAGCTTTAATTTCTAATTCTCCAGCTTTACAAGTAGTTTCTGGTCCTTGGGGAAAAGCATCAAAAAGTTGTTGGGGTGCGGTAATTGGAAAACTGGCACCGGCGAGAGCTCCAACAATCTGGCTGTGAATTTCAGCTTTTACATCCATTATTAAACCCCCGTTATTGATTTAATTTCTCCAACTGCTTTTCCTAAAGGGCACTCTGCACTATGAGAACCACATTTCAGGCAGGCATCATTAACAATTGTATTTATACATTTTTCGACTTGTTCTTCACTAATTTCTTCTCCATTAATCCATTTAGGCATTTTATCACCAACCATAACTATAGTTAAATACAAATATATATCTAATCGTCATAAAAATATACTAAATATAATTCAATACCCCTAAATAAACAAAAATCATAGAAAAAATGAGTTGATTAATTCATTATATTAACTCTGTAAGTTTATGAAAAAACTTTATTAATACATATTCATATAAATTAATATTATCATGACTTATAAAAACAAAATTTATTCCGAACCGGATATCAGTAAAAAACTGGATAATATCCAACGTGACATCAAACTAATAATAGAAAATTCTAATCAGCAGTATCTGGAATTAATGATGTCTAATTTAAAAAAAGATCTTTTGTATTCTATCTCTTCATATTTAAAAGATGATGTAGAATCCCATCTCGAAAAGGGAATGGTAGAAAAGTGTCCTATGAAAGATACATGTAAATCCAAATTTTCTTCCATTTTAAATAGAAATGCCGAGATAGCTCATGAAGAAAAAATTGATGAAAAGAGTATTTCAAATAATGAATATAAAATAGAAGAATTACACAAAAATGCACCCTATGAAAAATGTGACATCTGCTTTTCAGAGGTATCCCAAACCTTTCAAAAACAGGTAAACCTGATTCGATCCATGCAAATTTATGATAATAACCATACCAATAAAAAGAAAATTTCTGAAATAAATGAAAATATCCTTGTTAAAGAAATTTTAGAACCTTTATCACATACCCAACGGATTCAAATAATGAAATCCATGTCTAATCAGACTCAAACATTTTCTGCACTATCTGAAATAACTGGTCTTAGAGGGGGTAATCTTCTTTATCATATCCAGAAATTGCTCGACACAGATATGATTATACAAAGACATGAAAGAGGGGATTATATGATTACTGAGAAAGGTTATAAAATTATGAGCGTTTTTTTAGAATTAGATATAAAAAGTAACTAAGTATAATAATTAATCATAAGGGACTATATAATAGGGATTATAGAAAAAAATCTAATCTGGGGCATTGTCATGGTAGATAAAAAAAATGACATGAAAATAAAAATAATAAAGAACGGTCCTTACATCGTAACCGGAAGTATTCCCCTTTTACAGCAAATTATTGTTACTGATGCCGAGGGACATACTAAAGATTTGGTTGATGAAAAAGAATTCCCCTTACAAGAAACTTATAGTCTATGCCGATGTGGTGAATCTAAAAATAAACCATTTTGTGATGGAACTCATACAGAAATTGGATTTAATGGAACAGAAACCACCAGCCGTAAACCTTACATTGAAAAGGCAGAGATTTTTGAAGGAGAAGAACTTAGATTAACCGATGCCCATGAATTCTGTGATCATTCCCGTTTCTGTCTACGATCCGGTGGGATAAGAAACTTAATAAAATCAAAAAGACCTATGTCACAACAAATGGCCATCGAACAAGCCATGATCTGCCCATCTGGCCGTTTAGTATTGTGGAATAAAGAGACTGGTGAACCTTACGAGCAAGATTTTGAACCATCAATTGTATTGATTCACGACGAGCAGAAGAAATGTCAGGGCCCTATTTGGGTTAGAGGAGGCATACCTATCGAATCTGCAGATGGTACAATATACGAAACTAGAAATAGGGTAACCCTATGTCGGTGTGGCAAATCTGAGAATAAACCTTACTGTGATGGTAGCCACTGGATGAGTGCAGAACAGAAGCTTAAATTCCGGGAAAAATGGGGTCTTGATGAAAAAGATGAATAAATACAAATCATAGCACCAATTTAACCTATTTTTAATAAATATTTAGTTATGACCTATTTTAATCAAATAGTAACTTATTTCAAAAATAATACTAAGAATACCTCTTGAAATGAAAAATTTTAGAAATTTAAATTAAAGGAGGGTGTTTATGCCAAAAAACATCCCTGAAAAAGGAGCAGCACTGCAAAGAGATGGTGAAACCTATGCGATTATACCTTACTTACCTGGAGGAATAGTTGATACTGCCCAATTAAAGAAAATTGTGAATGTCGCAGATAAATACCAGGCTAGAACCTTTAAATTTACTTCTTATGAAAGAATCGCCATCATAGGGATTAAAAAAGAATACATCGACAAAATATGGGAAGAATTGGATATGAAACCGGGCGGGCTGACCGGTAAGACCGTGCGATCAGCTAAGTTTTGTGTGGGAAAAAGAGAATGTAAAAAAGGCCGTCAAGACACTTTTAAAATGGGTTTAATGATTGATGAACATTTTATGGGTATTAAAACACCTAACAAGATTAAAATAGCGCTTTCAGGATGTCCCAACTCCTGTGGTGAATCTGCTGTTAAAGATATTGGACTTATTGGAACTGAAAGAGGATGGAACCTCTTAGTGGGGGGTAGTTCTGGAAGTATTCCTATGATTGGACAGATTTTCAAAAAAAATCTGTCTGATGATGAAGTTATACAAAATATAGATAAAATAATTAATTATTACATAGAAAAAGATTCTAAACTACGTTTAGGTAGATTTATTAAACAGATAAGTTTTGAAAGATTTAAAAAAGAAGTTAAGATAGCAGATAATCTAAAGAAAATCTAAAATGTTTATTTATATATTTAATAATTCCTTTTTTGAAACTTTAAAATTCAATTATGTAAAAACTAAAAAATGTAAAAATAATAAAAATTATTGTTTTTTAAGAGTATTTAGAAAATTTAGTGCATCTTCAGCAATATATTCAGAAATATCTTCAATTAAATCCTGATCACTCCAGGTACAGACACTGCTCTCATCAATGTCTCCAACCACGTCTTCAATACGGTCTTCATCGCTATAAATACCATGTTCTGATTCACAAAAACTGAATTTTTTATCATGATTTTCATATAGCACATCCCAGATTTCAGAATCTCGAATCTCCCAGTACCAGTAATAGTTATTAACTGTTTCTTCTTCAGGATCCTGGCTTTCGAAGTGTTCTTCTTCCATATAACCCACAATAAGAACTTTATTATCATCTAAGAAAATATGTTTTTCAAAAACTTCCCTGTTTTCATCAATTCTTTCTAAATCAGTTTTCTCGATTTTATCCACCAGTTCTGTTTTTTCAATCATGTTCAGGCCCCAAATATATTGATGACTAATAATATTATAACATAAATTACTCTTATTTTTATTTATCAATAATCCTCAATAAAATCTATTTTCATTTTAAACAGTTGATTATTGAAAATACAAAATCAAATCAAGTAATATTCATTATAAATATATTATAATACAAATTAGTAAAAATTATTAATTAAGAATGATAAAAATAAACAATATAGTGTAGATGATATTAAAAACAATAATTTGTTAAATATTTAGGGATCATGAATTAGGAATTATTCCTGATTTATTTAAAATAGGTGAAAAATGTCTCAAACAAAAATCATCTCCATCATAATTATTATTTTCTTGACATTAATTTTTATAGCTTTGAGCATATTCAACCAGGATTTTGCCATATGGTTAAAATTATATTGGATAGATCTCCTATTGGCAGCAATAATGGCCATTATAGCAGCATTAGTTATTGAATTAGTATATAAAAAAGCTGCTGGAAAATCTAATCTTTCGAAAACTACTATAGCTCAAAAACCTCGGAAATTACTGGCTAAACTTGTTTTACCGGATAACAAAGAATTTATCATAAACCAGTACGAACGTACATTTGGAAGAGAAGACTTTGTTGGACTTTTAGTAATGGACGATTTACTATTTATTGGAAAAAATCATTTTAATCTTACCAGAATGGATGATGGATTTTATATTGAAGATTTAGAGACAAAAAACGGCACTACCATAAATGGAGAACAAATAAACAGTTTAGGTAAGATTAAATTAAGAAATAAGGATAAAATCAATGTTGCTAATGTTTTAACAATAGAATACATTGAACAAGAAACTGAATATTAAATAATCAATTTCATCCTCAATACTAATTTTTATTGTGATAAAATGAAATGTGAATATGCAGGATGTTCTGAAGCTAAATTTGAGGATAAAGATTACTGTATTTTACATTTAGATTTTCCTCCCAATGATAATCATGCTGATTTCCAAAGAATAAAAAAATTGAAAGATAAAAAGTTAGAAGAGAAAACAAATTCTGATGATTTTAATTTTAAAGGGGTTAAGTTGTTTTCTGTGGATTTAAATGGTATTAAAACAGATAAAGACCTGATTTTTGTCCATGCCTATATATTAAAAAATTTTGAATGCAACCACGCACAAATAAAAGGAGATGTGTGGCTAGATGAAATCAAAATTGGTGAACACTGCTCTTTTGAATATTCAAAAATTGGAGGAACCATATCTTTTTACATGAGCGAAATAGGGGGAAATATACACTTTGATAAATCAAAGATTAGTAGATATGCTTGGTTTGAGAAATTTAAGGTTCATGGTGAAGTTTCATTTAACAATACCCATGTTGGAAGCAGCGCTTCTTTTAAATCAGCAAAAATTAAGGAAAATATATCATTATACGGCGCTCAAATTGGAGGAAATTTGTGGTTCAATAATGCACAGATCGATGGTGATGCATGGTTTGATCTTTTAGAGATTAAAGGAGGATTAAACTTTAAGAATACTAAATTTAAAGATTTGAAAGGTCAGGAAAGAGCATTTAGGAGTGCTAAAATTATTTGGGAACGGTTAGGTGATCGTGAAAGAGCAGATTATCACTTTTACCATGAAATGGAAGCCAAAAGAAAACAGAAAAGTTGGTATCTACGTTACCTTGAACTAATTGCCCAGTACCCCTTTGGATATGGAGTTCACCCCTCCAGATTATTGCTCACATTTTTAGGAGTTTTAATTGTTTTTGGATTAATTTACTGGATAATGGGAGGAATTTATTCCGCACATAGTCTCTTAGAAAAAATGCGTTTCAGTTTTTTAACCCTCATAATTCCTGCTTACGGAGTCATAACCGCTAAAACAGGAATAATTGGAATAATTGCCATTATAGAAGCTTTTATTGGCGCTTTCACATGGCCAACGTTTATAGTCACCTTCGCCAGGAAATACATGCGTTAAGCCTCCATTAGCCAAAAAATAAGGAAAAAAACAATAGTTCTGGGAGATTAATCTAAAAATAGTTTAATTAATAATCAATAAATACCAAGATAAAATCCGAGATTAATTATACTCAAGATCACTTATTACTTCTATTTTTCATATCGCTAATCGCTTGTTGAAATCCATCAGCAAAGCCATCATAATATCCATTATCATAATAGTCAGAATTTTTAGGGTGGAGCAAATCACCGGAAGAAAATAGATAACCCATTTCAGCCCACATTATTTGATTAGGTGAACTAATAGATTTTATAATTACACCAGATGGATCACCAGAAGAAGATTGGCTGCTTGGAACTGAATGGTCACTGAAGATGGTGTTATTATTAACTCCAGGATAAACATCCCCTTCATCTCCCTCAAATTTCGTTTTAGAAATTTTCGGATCCTCTGAAGATTTAACCTTGAAAAATCTACGTTCTAATTCTTTATTTCCATCAGATTGCTCGAGAGTTATAAATAAATTCTGAGAATCCATATTTGGAAAACGTTTTAGACAGTTATTTTCATTCAAATGCCATATTAACAACCCTTCAGCAGGAAGATATTTATCGAATCCTGTTTTTTGCCGATTTTCCACTAAAAAATATTCCTTTTCATCGGATCCGGGAATTACCAGTTTATAAATAATTTTTTCATGGGATATTTCAGGTATTTTCACCATTCTTGGGTTTCCGACTATCTTTATAGGGTCAACCCAACCCAAATACGATTTACACCAGGCACTCATATGGGCCGGGGTTCTACCATCATTATTATAATTACCCAAACCCATTAAACACCATCTCCCCACCACAGTAGATGATCCATCAGGCATATAAAGATCAGGCAAACCTAAAATATGACCCATTTCATGACAAAAGCCCCCTACATCGAATTTAGGGAGTTCATTTATCAATATGTACTTTTCTACAACCATGTCCCCCTCAAGCAAAATCGGTTCACTTAACCTTGCTTGATGAGGGGATATTTTAGCTTGATTTGGGTTTTTATTAAACCCCTCCCCCGGGAATACCACTATAACAACTACTTTATTTCCATCATCATCAAAACTTTTAAAATTAAAGTCAGGATTCACGGCGGCTTGATAAATTGCTTCTTTAACCAGTTCCTGGGCCTGGGGCAACTCCCAGTTAAGCAGGTTATTACTACTATAGGCTTCATCTACATAAAATCCATAAGGTTTATTTAGGGTTAAATCTTCGCTTATAACACCCTCAATTTTGAGTGCACCCCAAGAAACCTCTAAAAAGTAGTTTTTCATACTGTAATCGTATTCTGAGCTAAAAAGAAGATTTTTTAAATGGTTAACATCTGTTTCAAACTGTTTGTCTGGAAAGTCAGCCCTTAATACAACAATATTTTTTGAACCATTTACTCTTTTTACTCCATTACATATCTTAGAATCTGATTTGAGTTGGTTTAATTTATCTTCGGTTATGTTTTCGCGGAATTGTTTGAAAATATCGTACTTTTGGTTCATTCTGTTTAGGAGCGCCTGGTAACTATCAATCATAAGGCCACCATGGGATTCCCAATACTTATGATCCATACCCATTTTTTCAAGTTCTTGGGTGAGTATTGCTTTTTTATAAATCTCAGGATCTGGAAGCCGTTCATGTGGACAAACAAAACCATCCCATCGTGAAAAATCAGCCCAATTTATTTTTCCCAACACAAAAAAAATCCCCCTGAACATTAGCCCCTTAAAATATTAAAATTTCTAAACTAATTATTATATAAACTATGCCATATATATGTATATATTAGTTATTACATATAATTATGATCAGTGTAGTTTTATTGATCGGTAAAGAAAGGTTCATGAAACTGCAGAACTAAAAGGGGGAATTTTTTGACAGAAGCAGATGAATGGGTAGCTGGATACAAAAAAGGATTTGGTGATGGATACAAACAAGCCATGGAAGAAGTATTTCGGCTAGCTGAAAACCAGAAGAAAGAAGCATTTTCTGAAATGACCACAGCCGGAGTACAACCCAGGATTAGATGGCCACCATGGTAAATTGTTTAATCAAAATTAAATTTTAGAATAATAAATAAATTCAATTTTATTATTTTATTTTTGATTATTTATAAGATCATATGTCAAAATGTCCAATAAAACATATATAATACTAATTTTAGGTACATTAACTTTAATAATTCTTTTTTCATTAGCCATCAGCAGCCAATTTGATAATTGGATGAATTTATACTGGTTATACATATTAATTGCAGCGATAATTGCATTGATTATTTATTACATAATTCCAAAAATATACCAACGCTGGACTAAATCTAAGATTTTACAGACCACGATAAGTCCTTCCACCAAACCTGAAGAATTTCAGGCGAAATTAGTTTTAAAAGAAAATAATGAGTTTTTAATTGATGAATACGAACAGATCTTTGGTAGGGAAGATTTTATAGGAATATTAGACCCCGATAATTTGGCTTTTATTGGGAAAAAGCATTTTAGAATAATTAAAAATGAAAATAATTTTTTTATAGAGGATTTAAAAACTAAAAACGGTACTTTACTTAATAAAATTGAAATAAAGGGCGCTGGACTTAAAAAATTAAAAAATGAAGATGAAATCTTGGTTGCCAAGACATTAAGAATTAGATATTTAGAAAAAAGCTAAATTAAGGGGGGTTTTAATTGAAAAGAATATTTAATGATAAATTTAAGTTTTTTTTAATTACATGTTTTTTAATTTCACTGGTATTTATTCCACAAGCTTACGCCTCATCAAATGATCCAAAAGTTCTATTTGATGAAACAGGACCCTATGGAAAATATTATACTATTTACAATATTGGTCCTTTAGGTGCATCTACCTTTGCAAATTTACTATCCGAAAATGGATTTACTGTTTCTAGGGTGACTGATCCCCCCTTAACTTATGATAAACTAAAAAATTACGATATTTTGATAATAATGGCCCCTGAAAGGAATTATACCTCGAATGAAATCAATGCCATTAAAAAATATGTTTCAGAAGGAGGTGGTCTATTTTTAATGGGTGATGTTTGGGGTGCCGAAGATGGAAATCAAAATTACGCATTTAACCAGATAGCACAGACTTTTGGGGTTTCATTTGCCTATAATGTAATTGTGCTGGATAAACAGCACAATGCAGGATTCTCACAATATATAAAAATTAGTAATTTAACCAATAACCGCCTAAATAGCAATATATCTCATTTTTATTTGCTCAGAAGCACTTATATTTCAAATACCGGGAATTCACAAGTTACTGCTTATTCTGATGCAGATTCCTGGGCCGATAATCAGTTTCTGACAAGTGAAGGAACCTCCATGTTTAATGAGAAAAAAGAATCTGGTGAAGTAACTGGTCCTTTAGCAGTGAGTGCCACTATGGAATACGGTAAAGGCAGAATAGTATTCATGGATGTGGGTTCCTTTGTGAATTCATGGATTTATAGGAGTAATGGTTGGAAATTAGAGATAAATGCAGTAAATTGGCTTACTAAACAGCCCATACCCTCATCTTATAATAAAGCAGGACTATTTTCCCCAACACTGGCTGATTTTGAATATAATATCATCATACTGGTCATTATTAGTATTATTTTGATAGGAGGATTATCATATAAAATAAGAAGAGACCATAAGAATATTGGATTAAAACCTGTTAAAACCATTAAAAATTGGAAATATAATGGATTATTAGGATTAAATTCAATATTTCTGATTTTAGGCCTAATTATATTTATTCCCATAAATATATTCCTGCTTGACTCCTCTCAGGAAATTTACGACCCTTACTTCAGCATGACATTGCTGATATTGGGCATTCCTTTCCTGTTTTTTACGGGGATGACCATATACAATATATTCCATCGTCAAAGGATTGCTGCTAATTATTCCTACTTAAACATAGTCATTCTTTTATTCTTTGCCTTTTTGACGATATTTATAGGAGATATGTTTGCATTCCCCATGATGGAATTATTTACCCTGGCCAGTTTAATTCTCCTGATTCCGTTTTTAGTGAATCTATGGATCATACACAAGTATGGAAATGATTTAATCATAGAAGGAAAAGAA
Organism: Methanobacteriaceae archaeon UBA587; assembly: GCA_002504725.1. Classification (GTDB taxonomy): domain Archaea; phylum Methanobacteriota; class Methanobacteria; order Methanobacteriales; family Methanobacteriaceae; genus UBA587. The sequence continues at coordinate 77,186 of DATN01000012.1, forward strand.
TTCAACCGATTAGCAAAATTATCAAACAAAGCACTTCCCTATGAACTACACGCTTTTTATAAAGACTCATCTTACATAGGGGAAGGTGGATTTGGAAGAGTTTTCCGAGCAAAACGTAAAGATGGTTTAGAAGTGGCTATAAAAATACCTAAAACTT
>DATN01000012.1:77501-122196 GCA_002504725.1 Methanobacteriaceae archaeon UBA587
TTAGCGAAGTTTCCATATGGCAGCATTTGAATCATCCCAACATTGTCCAGTTAAATGATTTTAAGATTCTTCCCATACCATATATTGAAATGGAATACTGTGAAGAAGCACTGGGACACGAAAAGAAACCGCTTAAAGAAGCCATAGATGTGATTTATTCAGTCGCTAACGGTTTGAAGTATGCACATACCCAGAATATTATTCATGGTGATGTTAAAACGTCAAATATCATGATCAATAAGGGAGTTTATAAAATATCGGATTGGGGTTTGAGTAAAATAAAATCAGAAGACTCAATCACGTTATCCGGGGCAACACCACAATATGCTGCGCCTGAACAGATATCACATGAATTTGGTAAGGCTGATGAAAGAACAGATATCTACCAGTTAGGTACTGTTTTCTACGAATTAGTAACCGGTATTTTACCTTTCAAAGGCGAAATGTCAGTTATTTATGGATCAATTCTTAATACAAAACCTAAAAATCCCTCAGAAATTAATCCAGAATCTATGGATGTGGAAAAGATCATAATGAAATGTTTAAACAAGGATAAAAATGAACGATATTCATCTATGGATGAACTAATATCTGAACTGGAAAAATATCATGAGCCTATCACGGATAAAACTGTTTTATTCAAAGAAAAGGATGAGGAATCGTGAAATCCAATTAAATCATATCCCATTAAAGATATTCTTATACTTTCAGGAAATTCAGATAATCTACATTAAAATTCAATCAATATATTTTACCATTTTAAGGATATCCTTAGCATTTTTAATTTTTTTTTCCATGTCCAGCTCTACATAAGCTTTTTTACCTTTACTAAAACTAGATGAAACAATTATCTGATTTTTACCTATCATTTTTGTTCCTTTAACAGGAGTATGCCCTACAATCATTGCTTTGCAGCCTACAGTTTTTAAAAATGAATCAATATCTTTTTTATCATAATCACCAAAACGATTCCATAGCAACTCGAATAATTTGGGGTTATTGATATAACCTGTGTTGGTGATATTTACTATCTCATCAATAGAATTAATACCCTTAGGAGGGCCAGCATGACTTATAAATACTTTATTTTGAGTTTTAACAGCAATTGGGAGCTTTTTAAAAAAATCAGTGAATTCTTCAAGTTTATTTTCCCAATTAGAACCAAATTTTTCCTGAAATAATGATTCCAAATTGGAATTCAGATCATTACCCCCTTTAAAAATAGTAATTTTACTTATAACCGACCATTCATGGTTTCCCAATAAAACATGAAAATTTGGGTCGTTGTAAAAGTTATATCTTACTAATTCCATTACTTCAATGGATTTATCATCATCTTTACCCATGGCATGGATGAAATCTCCCGTCAGGACCAGATGATTATTTTCATTCCTGAAATTATCCCAAATATGCATAAGCTTAATAAAATCAGTTAAGTTTCCATGTATATCTGTAATAATCATGGCCTTGCCTTTCTTTGGCAATTCAATTAAACTACCATTAATAACACCCATGATATTATTTTGTAAGTGTTTATTATTATATATTTATGATTATATCCATTATTATTTCATACATCTAGGGCCAGTTGGAGAATATTTAATCGACCCGACCAAAAACCAGAAGATGATAATAACTGTGATAATAAGATATCTCATTTATTATGAATTACATATAATGACATGAAAGTAAATTAATCTTAGGAGATTATCTCTTGAATAAAGGAAAAATTATGGGGATTATAGGGGGAATATCTCTTTTTTTAATTATCTTATTTATAATAAACTATGTAAATAGTGATTTTGACCAGAAACTTATTAATGAAGTGGAAATGAACACTTCATCCCAAGATTTAATCCCCCTGATAAAAAAAGAAACATCAATAGAAGAATCTCACGCTAAAAAACATTTAGAATCTCATATAATGGATATGAAATACTGGAGTAAAACAGATATAGATCCTCAGGACGATCTAGAGTATTATACTCAAATATATGAACAACAAAAAGAAGCTATTTCCGAATATGAGAAAATAAGAATCCAGTACGTAAAAAAAGAGATTAGTAAAGAACAGTTTCTATTAAAAATAAAGGAATTGAAACCTAAATTAAATGTTTAGTCCCATGTGATTCATCACAATAGGACCTTTATTCAGGAAATTATTGTATTTATATGTTAATTCTATTTCTGAGCTTCCTTTTCATGTATCATCTTAATTAAAGCAGCAGAAATATCTACAGATGTATATCCCACTTCAATCAACCGTTCTACCATGTGCACATATTTTTCCAGATCATCATTTTCAATACTGGTTTTAACACGTTCTAACATTAAATCAACTTTAATCTTTTCGATTTCATAGGCAGATGGGATTTGCTGTTGCTTGATTTTAGTTTTAGTGTATCTCTGGATATCTCTTAATTTGTAGATTTCTTTACCAGATACAAAGGTAAATGCCTGACCTTTTTGACCTGCACGGCCTGTTCGGCCAATCCGGTGCACATAATACTCGTTGTCATTAGGTACATCGTAGTTAAATACCACTTCTACATTGGCCACATCAATTCCCCGGGCAGCCACATCAGTAGCAACTAAAATATCAATTTTACCATTACGGAATTTATTCATGACCCTATCACGTTGACCCTGTCTCATGTCCCCGTGGATACCATCTACAAAGTAACCTCTAGTTTTAAGATCTTTTACCAGACGATCCACCCTTCTTTTAGTGTTACAGAATACTAAACTGAGATTTACATCGTGGATATCCAGTAACCGGGATAATAATTCGGTTTTCATCTTTTCACTTACTTCAAAGTAACTCTGATGAATTTCAGGAGCAGTGATCTTGTGATGAGCGACTTTTATCAGTTCGGGGTTTTTCTGGTATTGTTTGGTTAATCTCAGGATAGTTTTAGACATGGTAGCAGAAAAGAGGAGTGTTTGTCTTTTCTTAGGCACATATCTTAAAATATGCTCGATGTCATCCCGGAATCCCATATCTAACATTTCATCTGCTTCATCAAGTACCACCGTTTCCACACCTTCCAGAGAAAGGGTGCGTCTTTCCAGATGGTCCATTACTCTTCCCGGTGTCCCAATAACAATGTGAACCCCTTTATTTAAAGCACGGATTTGCCTTCCAATAGGCTGTCCACCGTAGATAGGCAGTACTTTAATTTTTTTCATGTACTTGGAAAGTTTTCCCAACTCTTCAGCTACTTGAATACTTAATTCACGGGTAGGACATAAAATAATGGCCTGTACTGAATCGTCAGGTTGGTATATTTTTTCCAGAACTGGAATTCCAAATGCAGCAGTTTTTCCAGTACCGGTTTGGGCTTGTCCTATAACATCGCGTCCAGCTAATACTTTAGGGATGGTGAGAGATTGAATAGGAGTTGCCTCTTCAAATCCCATGTCTAAAATAGCTTTTTTAATATCTTTAGAAATTTCTAAATCTTCGAATACTAATTGATCCATAATATCTTCCTTATTTCATTAAAAATATGATAATTAATTATTTAAAGCTGATTTTGAAAAATAATAAAAATTAGCAAATAATCAAAAACCGTAATTACATGTATCTTTGTATTTTGCTACATTTAAACTATACTATTATTCTGAGTAAAAATTAGAAAAATATTCCAAAAAAGACCAATAAAAGAATTTTTATCTATCTTCTTACTATTTATTCGCATAGATATCTCATAAATAACAGATTTATAAGATATATTATTCATCTATTTTATTCATTTAAATTCACAATAATCTTTAAATCTACATTTAGCACATTTTCTGGGATTATCTGTCGGTAAAAAATGTTTGGATCCATTGAATAAATCTTGCATGCGCTGCAACAGTGCTTTGATTTTTGTCTCAGCGTTCTCATCAAACTCCACAGTCCAGAAAATATTATCGGTACCTCTCTGACGGAGAGCTGCCCTTATCCTTCGGATATCCCCATCCACAGTGTCTTTGAAAGCCAGACAGTATGCCAAAACCTGATTCACCATGGACTCATATGCTATAGTTCCCGGTTTATCATCGATAACCACAAATTCATCAGGTGTGAGCCATATCTCATCAATCATACCCCTGATACCATATTTAGCTGAGAAAACATAGAGTTCCCGGGAAAGTATATCCTCTCCTTTGGATATGTGCATCATCTCCTGGAAAGTAGTGGAAACCGCTTTTTCTTTGAATTGATCTTCAAGTTGCTGATGTACTTCCTGACCTTTTTGCATTTCTGGTGTGGGAGCCGTTTCTATGCCCTGCACATACTCTAAAAATATGCTGTATTCACAGTAACCCTGTTGATTAAGCCAGCTGATAGGGAAGTTATTTTTCCCATCAATTAATTTAACACCCCGGATATAGGGGTGGTCTTTAATATTTTCATCCCACATATTTAACCAAACCTCAATTAACCAGAACATAACGTATCTAGCGAATAAATTAAAACCAAATTTATTTCGTCTAGACTAAATCAATGATTAAATAATAATTTAAATAGAATAATACCCTAATAAATTTCTTACAATTTTTTTTCAAATCTAAGGGTACACTCTAATGCACAACACAGATATCGGATTCATCAAATAATCTCATTACTTCCACAGGCGTTACTATCATATTAATCTGTTTATCATGTTTTTCCACGGGAACCTTATCCACAATTTGTAATGGGTGAACAGTGGTTGTAATGGGCGTATTTTTGTCAATGACTTCTTGATGGAATAGTTCACTGATCTCCCGATCCCCATATCCTCCTCCTTTTCCTAAACGGTTCCCCTTTTTATCTACTGCAACCGAACCTTCTACAACTAAATCAACCATCGGAAAATTATTAATTTTTGTACCATATTTAAAGGCACCATTGATAGTGGAAGCTATTTTTTCTATTTTCTCTAGTTTTGGTAGTCCATTCCCTTTAATAAAAATGTAACCTTCCTTTAATTTGGGGGAAGGCATTATCATATCTTTTTTGTCTTTCAAGGCCCGTTCCCTGACCATTCTTTGGGCAGTGTCCGGACTGCAGAAAATAGTTTTTGCATCATTCCACTCCACGGTATGACTCAATAATTCAGCAGCCCGCTCAGATCCTTTAAAATCAGGGATTCTACCATAAGGAGAATTTCTCTTGACTGAAACTCCTTCTTTTTCCAGTAAATCCCATATATGTTTTCTCAGTTCATCCTTATTAAACAACTTAAAACACCTGAAATAGCTAAAATACTTAAAATATTACTAAATAGCTAAAAATCTTTTATAATTGCATATTAAGTATATAACGGCCCAGATTAATTAGGGTTATAATTAATTTTAGTTAATATTCTAATTAAATTTTTTATAGTTTTATTATTATATTATTATCAATGCGCCTTAAAATTTCATCTAAAAACTTACTAACTATACCACTAATTATAACCATCATCGCCCTAATTATTTCCACCATCATGATTGCTGGCTGTGTCAATGATACTTCAACACCAGATAGTTATGCAAATGACTCCGATTCAATAGATTTGGTCTATGATAATGCAAGCTATGAAAATTCTACTTCTTCACCAGACAACTATGAAAAAAAAGGATACTGTACCTATGTAGTGGACGGAGATACTATTGATGTAGAGGGAGTGGGTAGAATTAGATTAGTAGGTGTAAACACACCTGAACGAGGTCAGGACGGATATCAAGAGGCTAAGAATTTTGTGAAATCCCAATGCCTTAATAAAATGGTCTATTTAGATATAGATGATAAAAAAAACTATGATAAATATGATAGAGTCCTGGCTGTGGTTTATGTGGACGATACTAACCTTAATGCTCAGCTTTTAAATAAAGGATTGGCCGAGATAATGTATATTCCCCCATCAGAGTTTAATCCATACTTGTGGGTCTGATTTAAGTTTCATGAATAGAACTTTCATAATAGAAATAGTATCTTTTGCCAGTAAGAATGTAATGGGCCTGTAACTTCAACAAAATCTTTTTTTAGTTATTTGTTATTATTTACCAAATTTAACCTTTATAAGGCTCAACCACCGTAAACCCATCATAACCCAGGACAGCTATACCACCTAAATACAGGTCTACTGGCTGCCCATATTCCGCAGGAACAATGGTGGGATCATATATCTCATTTCTCCATACCACCGCCATGTGGCCCGGCCCCCCATTACGAGCATTGATAGTTATAATGCTGGTATTTTCACCCATGCTTTGCAGATATTCTGCAAATTTTATTGATTTTGTGGTACAGTTGTTAGTTCTCTCATCATAGGGTGTTGCGGCTATTGCTGAGAAGTTATTGTAAACATTGGTTTCATTAATTGTGCTGTTATTAGTTCCAGTTCGGTTAGTGGCGTTATTTACGGTTTTGTAATTTAGGGAGTCCACTGAGTAAATAGCAGTTAATAAAACTATACAAATATAAAATAATATAATAACCATCCCATATTTACCTGCCATCAAAACACGACCTTTTATTTACCTCCAAAGAACTAGAAAACACTTCATCAAATTAATTACGAATATTTATAATTTTAACTTTTTAAACTCTAAAATCCTTGAAAACAACTCACAAATAAACATTATTCCCTGAATTTTTACTTTTAATATTCTTGGATTATAATTATGTTAGATGTTATTAATTAATATATATGTAAATATTAAATATGAAAATGAACAAAATCAGGAGATAAAAATTTAATTAAAAACCAAAAAATCAATTACTTAAAAAAATTAGTGCAGATTCTATTAAAAAATCTTAAAAAAGGCCAATTAAAATGCATATAACCAAAAAACCATGATCAATCTCTTTTTTCAATCGAATTTAGAATAATAAAAAATTAAAAAATTTTTGAAATAAAATAATAGAATAAATAGAATAATTATTTATGCATTATTCTACTATTCTAACCGCTTGAACCGCTGGTTTTGAGATTAAACGGGCAATGAGAATCGTCGCAACGACAGCAATTATGGTAATAATTATTGCATAAATAAATAACCCTGTTAAATCGTTCCCTTTACCAACCATTTCAGTTATTAGAGTTTTTATGGCTTCGTTCCAAGCCAGTGCTGCAATTAAACCAAATGCTGTGGTCATCAAAGTAGCAATTGTCTCTAAAACCTGTCCTTTCACTTCATTTACTTCCTCTTTCATAGTCTAACCTCCTCTAAAATGCCAACTAATAAATCAATAATAATATTATATAGAAATTAGTTAAAAAACTATTCTAAAAGCAGAATTACACATAATAATTAAAATAGGTCAATCAAAGGAGTATTTAATAAAAATAAAGTTAATTACAAGAAAAGAGAAAATTGAATAAAAAATAAATAATATCCATCAATATTATTTATTCCAGAGTTTTTTCTTTCTTTTGATGTGATAAAATTACTTCAGTACCCGCATAGTCATCCAACATTCTATAAGATTCTGTTTTAGATAAACGAGCACCTAGAATATCAAAAATTAAGGGTACCCATAAAATTTTGGATAAATTCCTGATAAAGGTCTGTTTATAAGTTAATTGGCCATCTACGGATTTAACTTCAATTCCCACAATATTTTTTCCTAAAGTACTGGCCTGATATCCCTCCAATAAAGCAAAGTATAATAAAATCACCAGACCCAGGAGAACCAGCCAGTAATTAAAAACAGCGAAAGAGCCTATTAATACAACTAGAGGATAAATTATAACCGTTAAAATCCACATTAATGCAGTAACAGCTACAAAATCAATAATAAAAGCGAAAATTCTTTTTTTGAGCAAAACTTCCATAATAATCCCTTCAAATTTAAGTGGCCATCATTTATTTTTTATATGAATTATTTAAAATAAAAAATATTTAAAATTTCCTAAATTCACGGCAATCTTTCCTGTTTTTAACCGAAAAAGGTTTGAAGGGTTTAACATACCCGGGGTACGGGATCGGCAATAGGTGCCTCTAATATCCGTTTTCCACCTAATGATGTTTCCATGATAACCCTGCTTTCATCAGTTACCTCTCCAATTATCTGAGCTTCAGAACCATATTTAGTTTTACGAATGGCTTTTAATGTTTCTTCGGCGTATTCTGGATTAACACCCATTATCACTTTACCTTCATTGGCCACTTCATAGGGATCAATTCCTAACATGTCAGAAACGGCTTTAACCTGATCTTTAACCGGTATCTGATCTTCGTCAATTAATAAGCCCACTCCCGACTTATTAGCCAGTTCATTAAGGGCATTGGCAATTCCACCACGGGTAGGATCTTTCATGGCAGTTACGCCACCAATATCCAGAGCAAATTCCACCATTTTCCATACAGGAGCCACATCAGATTTTAAATCTGTTTCAAAGCCAAATCCTTCCCGGTAAGCCATAAGGGCCATACCATGATCCCCCACACTACCAGACAAGATGATTTTATCCCCAACATTAAGGCCAGAGTCCCTTTTAACTTCTCCTTTTTTTACCAGACCGATTCCAGTGGTGGCAATAACCATCTGGTCCAGTTTACCCTGTTCCATTACCTTGGTATCCCCTGTGATAATGGAAACTCCAGTTTCACGACATACTTCATCCATGGACTTGATAATAATCTCCAAATCATCACCAGGAAACCCTTCCCTGATTACCATGGCATTGGCAATGGCCAGCGGTTTAGCACCCATTACTGCCACATCATTAACTGTTCCAGCAATAGATAACCTACCAATATCCCCTCCTGGGAAAAATAAAGGATCCACCGTGTGTCCATCAGTGGTTACCACGATTTCATAGTCCCCTAATGGTATAGTAGCCCCATCATCTAAATCATCTAAACCGACTCCGCCATCGATTTTTTTATTCTGTATATTGTTGAGAATGATATCCGAAATCAAACCCTGCATTACTTCTCCGCCAGCACCATGTGACATCCCGATTTTCATAGATTCACCATTTAAATGAGTTTTGATATTTTTTCTGTAATTTTCCTGTGATTTAAAAAGTACAGAATTTAGTTTAATATTCATGAGATATAGATATAACTTGATTAAGATTGCATTTTAAAATATTTAAATGAACATTATTACGAAGTCATGTTTCTGTTATATTGTCCATTTTCAGTTCTTAACTTGCTTGTAATGGTTTTAATATGAAAGAGGATATAAAATTTAAATTCTGTCACAAGATGCCTGAGAGATCTTTTCACTTTAAAGGCCGAAAGTTCCCATTATGTGCCCGCTGCACCGGAGTTTTTTTAGGGTATTCCACCCTGTCCCTTTTTCATTTAGGTGTGATTACCCCTAACCTACTATTAATAACGGTCTTTAGTTTGCCTATGCTAATAGATTCCCTAACACAGAGTTATGGAGTACGAGAAAGCAATAATATTCTGAGATTGATGACTGGTTTCATGTTTGGTGCATCTCAAGCAGCATTAATCGTCTTAATCGGGAATTTTCTGGTGAGTTTAATAAGTATATTATAGTTTTGGGATAGTATTGGGCTGCTGGTAGCAGATTATAGGATATGAATACTCGATATTCAAGACATTAATTATAAAAAAATTTCTAATAAACAAAATTAAAATAATTATGGAATCAGAGATGAATATGGGATATAAATGGAATAGATGTTAATGGAATACTATGTGAAACCACCGGTTACCGGGAATTAGGGTAATTTTTTTAAATGTTTAAATATAATGTAATCCTAAATACTATAAGATATATTCTTGGAACCTTAATTGAGACATCAATATAAAAATAATAACCAAGAATAAGCAAAATATTTAAAGCTTGATGGGATAAGTTAATAGATACCATAATAAATAATAGACACATTAACTTCAGTTTACTGAATAAATGATGAATACCATCACGCTTAACTCAGTTTTTACTGATTTTGAATCTTTTATGAAGATTCTTAGTGCCATCCCTACTCGATGCACTATAAATTATAAAATCATATTGACAAAGGTGAAATAATGGCAATTTGGCAAGGAAAATCAATGAAAAAACCTTCCGGCGGACGAGCAAAAATGAGCCGCGGAAAAAAGAAGTTTGAATTAGGAAGAGAAGCTGCTGAAACTAAAATCGGCGACAGAAAATCCAGAAAAATCAGGACCCAGGGTGGAAACCACAAAGTAAGGTTAGCTACTGACACCAAAATAAATGTGGTTAATCCCGAAAACAACAAGATGGAATCAACCGAGATTCTCAATGTAATTGAAAATGAAGCTAACCCCAACTTCGTAAGAAGGAACATCATCACCAAAGGTGCTGTAGTTGAAACCAGCTTAGGTAATGTACGAGTTACCTCCCGACCAGGTCAACACGGTATTATAAACGGTGTTCTGATTGCAGAGTAAATCTGAAGCAGAAATTAAATCTCAAGTAAATAAATTTTTAGAATACATAAACCAGGACCTACCGGAAGGTATGGAACTGGAATATGAAGGTTTTTATAGCAGGGGCTTCTTTGTTACCAAAAAAAGATATGCTCTTATTGAAGACGATAAAATCGTGGCTAAAGGTCTAGAACTGGTAAGACGTGATTGGGCCCCTATTGCTAAAGAAACCCAACAAAATATCCTCATGGCTATATTAAAAGATGGTTCTCCTGCTAAAGCAAGGGAAATTATCAAAAAAGTCATGAAATCCATCAAGGATGGGAAAATTAAAATGGATGATCTGGTTATTCACACACAGATCACCAAAAATCTTTCTGATTATAAACAGATTGGCCCTCATGTTATTGCTGCCCAAAAATCAATTCAAAGAGGTAGGAAAATTGAAAGAGGATCCATTGTCCGTTATGTAATTGTGAAAGGTAAATCACCCATTAGTCAGCGTGCAGAACCCATTGAGGACGCTGCGGATATGACTTATGATCCAGATTATTACATTGATAATCAGGTCTTACCTGCTGTTTCTCGTATTATGAATGGTTTAGGCTATTCCACCGAAGAGATTGCAGAATTAGGACAAAAACATAAGCAGAGCAGTTTGGATGCTTTTTTTTAATTGCTTTTTTAATTAATAATCCACATTACACCTGATTTTTCCTGATTTTATTTTAATATTATTAACATTTCATCAAAAATCTGATGTTTAATATTTTTTATAATTTATTTTATATTATTAAAAAAATTTTATTTAAAGATAATATTTATCTAAATAAAATAATAAAAGCCCTTGGAAAAAATCTTTTAAATATAATTTCAACTCTTTATTTAGATAGATTTTTATCATTGATTAATAAAAATTATATTTAATCCTCATTCATTTCCAGAGGGGAATTAAAAATTTACGAAGATAACGATAAATTAGTAGGGTGGGATAATGCTAAAGGCAGTCTTTTTTGACATTGATGATACTTTATATGATACATCTGGTTTTGCCAAACTGGCCAGGAAAGCCGCACTTAATATGATGATTGATGCCGGTTTACCATTAACTCCTTCTGAAGCATATGATCTATTAAGGGAAATCATATCTCAAAAAGGATCTAATTATGATAAACACTTTAATGTGTTGACTAAAACTGTTTTTGGTGAAGAAAAACCATTATTAATCGCGTTGGGAATGATTAACTACCATAATGTGAAGTTTGCATTGCTCAGACCGTTTCCACGTACCCCATCCACTCTTATTTACCTTAAAAGTAAAGGGTATCGTTTAGGGGTTATCTCCAATGGAATCACCATTAAACAATGGGAAAAACTTATTAGATTAGGTTTGCATCATTTCTTTGAAGAAGTGGTAACATCCGGCGAAGTAGGATTTGAAAAACCCAACCCCCGTATATTCGAAGAAGCACTTAGCCGTATGGGCTGTCTGCCTGAGAAATCAGTTATGGTGGGTAACAAATTTAGCGACGATATAATGGGAGCGGTAAATGCTGGAATGTCGGCCATATTAGTCAATTCTGAACTTACTCCTGAAGAAGAAGAGTTAATTGAAAAAGAGGGTCTGGATATAAAAATAATTTCAGATATTGGTGAACTGGAGAAAATTTTATAACCTTAATTTATGATTATATTTATTATATTTTGTAGCGATCAACAATATTAGATATCTGTTAATATTATTCTTTAAAGACAATGATCCATCAATAGGAATGATTAAGTAAAGGGAGTCATTTTATGAGTTATTATCATGATGAACAAATGCAAAGGATTTTCGAAAATCTTAAACAACCCAAGACACTGGAAGAACTTCGTTTATCAGAAGTTTTTGTCCGGGATATTATACTAAAAATAATATCCGGTTTTGGAACCGTTAAGACCAGTCGTATTAATGAAATGACGGGTATTCACTGGGATATTTTGGAAGAAATACTAAGAAAAACTGAACAGGACGGTTTTTGTGCCCAGGTGGGAGGGAGTTTTTTATTTTCCAGTATTGATTACACCATAACCAAAAAAGGCAGGGAGAAAGCCAAAAGAATAAACGAAGAAAATCCTTATATGGGTATTGCGCCGGTTTCTTATGATAATTACTGGGAATTAATGGATCAACAAATGAGGAACCGACACCCCGTACATGTTCCTGATGAAATAGCAGAAAAAACCTTCAGTGACGTAGTAGGACTCACAAAAGCCAAAGAATGTCTGGTGGAATCATGTACCATTGGAAAAGGAATTTTTATATACGGTTCTCCCGGTACCGGAAAAACATTTATTGTGAGCAAAACCTCTGATTTGTTGCCCCCTCTAATTATCCCCAAATTTATTGAATTTGGTGGCAAAGTTATCCAATTATTTGACCCCGATTTCCACAGGATGTGCCCTGAACAACCCGAAGATCCACGCTGGGTAAAAATTCACGCGCCCTTTGTATTTACAGGGGCTGAATTGAGTTTAAATAAACTTGAAACTGTCTATAACCCTAATAAAGGGGTTTACAAAACTTCCCCTATGATTAAAGCCAATGGGGGAATATTACTTATTGATGATTTAGGACGTCAAAGAGACGACCACAAATTGATTTTAAATCGAATGATTGTGCCTATGGAAAATAAAAAGGACGTTATCTATGTTAGAGGAGTTCCCGTAATTGTTTTCAGCCACTTCATTCCTGCATTTTCCACCAACCTTGATGTGAGTATCATGGATGAGGCTCACTTGAGACGGGCCCCCTTACACATATTCCTTAAAAATCCTGCGGTAGAAAATGTAGCAGAAGTATTTGAAAGGAATCTTAAGTTATTAAATGAAAATTACGACCCTGCGATCATTGAACGATTAATGAAGGTTTACAGACCACTTGTGGAAGAAGGAGAAGGTTTACAGCCCAGCTATGCTCACGCAAGGGATCTGGCCCAGATCTGTCAGGCCGCCCGTATAACCCTAAAAAAGGACATTATTGATGTGGAAGTCTTAGAAGACGCACTCCAAAAACACGTACTCATTGCTTTGCAGCGGATGAATATCGATATAACTCAGGTGGCCAAAAGAATCAGGACTTTCCGGATTAAAACCACCCCTACCGAAGAATCCATTAAAAAGCTAAAAATCTGTGGAGCAATAGGTATCTCTGCTGAAAGTGATGCATTAATAGTCGATTTAGATGACAGCATCACCCCTACTGTTTTAGGAGATTACCTGGTGGAAAAAGGAATTCCTTACGAAAGAATTGATATTATAGCAGAAACTGAAAGGGAACTTCGGAAAACCATTTTAGACTTTGAAAATGATTAATTTTAGTCATTTTCTTAGCATTCCATTTAAACAACATTATTATTTTAATTTTAACTTATTTTAATCGTAAAAACTTTTATTTATCCTAATAAAGTAGGATAATAAACCTTAAACACGTTTACATATCCTAATAAACAGGATAATAAATCTTAAAACGTTTATATATCTTAATAAAGCAATATAATAAAAAAATATTTATTTTAGATTAATTTTTAGATTATTTAGATCCTAAATCTCTATTTCCAGACATATGGGACAGTGATCTGATCCCATTACATCAGAAAGAATATATGAATTTCTGACATTATCCTTAAATTCTTTATTTACAAAGAAATAGTCCAGTCTCCATCCCACATTGCGGGCCCGGGCCCGGGTACGGTAACTCCACCAGGTGTAGTTATCAGGCTCAGGATGGAATAATCGAAAAGTATCTAGATAACCATTGTCTAAGAATTTATCTATCCAGGCTCTTTCTATAGGTAAAAAACCAGAAACATTGCTGTTTTCCTTCGGCCGGGCCAGGTCAATTTCTTTATGAGCAGTGTTAACATCTCCACAAATAATTATGTTACGTCCCTGATCCCGTAAATTATTAGCATAATCCAGAAAAGCATCATAAAAGTCCATTTTATATTTTAAACGTTCATCAGACATTTTTCCGTTGGGAAAATATATATTGAACAGTACAAAGTCATGGTAGTCCACAATTTGAATACGACCTTCACTATCAAATTTTTCTATTCCAAAGCCTTCTTCGAGGTTTTGTGGCTTAATAGACGTGTATAAAGCCACTCCGCTGTAACCCTTTCTTTCCGCAGAAGTAAAATAACTTTGGTACCCTTCCACATCTTTCAATTTTCGGGGGAGTTGATCTTCAGTGGCTTTAGTTTCCTGAATGCATAATACATCTGGTTTTTCTTGATGGAACCATTCCAAAAACCCTTTTTTATGAATCGCCCGGATACCATTAACATTCCATGAACACAGTTTTATGGTCTTCATTTTACGCTCCTCCTAACAGTATTAACAGAACTAAGATTGGAAGCTACTTTTCAATAATTAAACTTAATTAATAATTTTTATGGCATGATATTTAAAATTTCTAAATTTATTATCGAATTAAGAATTGGAATTAGGGAATTAAAGAACTAAATAATTAGGGATCAAAAAAATGGGGAATGGGGATTAAAGAAAAGAAAAAGAAAAGGGAATGACCATATGAATTATTATATTACCCCACAGCTTGAATTAAAGAAAATTGAAGGAACCCTGCATTATAATATGTAAGGTAAAATATGGGCAAACAGTCCTCCCACAATGAATGCCGTGATTAAATTAGCAGCGGTTATGGTTCCCGCAGCCTTCCAACCAAACTCCCTTATTAAAATACCAATTGTGGATAGACATGGTATGTACAACATTCCCACAATGGCTAAAACTATGAATTGGGTGGAATTTAAAGCCAGTGCGAGATCAGTCCCTACAAAAGAAACCAGAGTCAGAAGAATAAACTCTTTTCTTACAATACCCAAAAGTAGAAGAACTCCGGCAAAAGCAGGTAATCCTAACCAGGATACGGTAAGAGGTGTTAAAAAGTCGCTGATTATGTTAAGAACACCCAATACATAAAATAGCTGAATAATAGCACTTCCCACAATAAACAGTGGAAATACCAGATAAATAAGAGATTTAGTTCTATTCCAGGTTTGTTTTAGAATTACCGAGAAAGAAGGAACTCTTAACGAATGCATCTCCATAATAAGGCTAGTTGATTCACCTGGCATGGCTTTAAGGGCCAGTTTACCCATGATAAATATTATCAGTATATCCAGAGCATAGAGTGCTAGAGCCCACCAAATACTGACAAATATGGCCACTAAACTAAGTATAATTATGGTTCGGGCAGCACAAGGGGCAAATGTTATGGCAAAAGCTGCTAAAAGCCTTTCTCGCCGGGTCTCCAAAATTCGGGTACTATCAATAGCAGGTACACTACAGCCATACCCTAATATTAGGGGAATGAGTGCTTTTCCATGCAGCCCTATTTTGTGCATAAAAGTATCCATCATAAAGGCCACCCTGGTTAAAAGCCCAGAATTCTCAATATAAGACAATAAAATATAAAATGGGACTACAAATGGCACTATGAGAGTTAAACCCGCCACTAGACCCCCAAAAGCACCATTCCATAAAATGGCATATAATGGATCTGTCTCAGATGTGGGTACTGGCTGGAAAAAATTAAAGAAACTGGTCATCTGATCAGAAATATAACCCCCTATAACAAAGGTCCATAAAAGTAATCCCCCGATAACCATGGCTGAAGTTATATAACCAAAAAAGGGGTGAGTTAAAACTTTATCTAATCGTTCAGAAAAAGATATTTTAATTTCAGTTTGAATCTGCGCACCAGCAGCTATCTTATTAGCCAGAGCATATCTTTCAGATGCCATAACCGCAAAGGTGGGTTCGTGGTGTATCTTTTCTATCTCATAGGCTAACTGATCCGCATATTGAATAATTTTATGCGATTTAGAAGCCACCAGCTTTTTAATTTCGGGATCATTTTCTAATATTTTTATGGCCATCCACCAGTTAGCATAATCCAGATCCAATTTTTCAGAATCAATCATCTCAGCCAGATCACGGATTCTATTTTCTAATTCTCCACCATATTCAATAGCATCATATTTAACTGCTTTTTTACAGTCTTTCTTATGCTCGGCTACTTTTAAGGCGGTTTTTACTAATTCTTGAAGCCCTTCACCACGTACCGCCACGGTAGGGACAACTGGAACTCCCAAAGCTTTTTCCAACTTTTTAGTATCGATAATTATGCCCTTTTGTTTGGCAATATCCATCTGATTGACACATAGGACTAAAGGAACTTCCATTTCCATTAATTGTAAGGTAAAAAATAGGTTTCTTTCAAGAACAGAAGCATCTAAAACATTAATAACCACATCAGGTTTTTCATAGGCTATGTATTCCCGTGAAACAATTTCTTCCATGGAAAATGTTGAAAATGAGTATATTCCAGGTAAATCAATAATATGCATATCATGGCCCTGAAAATTAAGTTTGCCCTCTGCCATTTCCACGGTTTTACCAGGCCAATTACCTACAATCTGTTCAGAACCGGTGAGTTGATTAAATATAACGCTTTTTCCAACATTGGCATTTCCTGCCAGAGCAACAGTAAATTCTGCTTCTTTCTGATGTTCTTTTTTTAGATCATTAGACCTTGATTTTCTAGAACTTTCCGGGTCATGAAAATAATATGTTTTCTGATTATCCATGAATGAGTGGCCCCTATAAATTTTTAGTCTTCTTAAGATTTAGTATTCTAAGATTAGCATTCTATTAGCCTTCTTAAACTGTTTGTTCTACAAATACGTTATTAGCAATGTCTCTCCCTAAAGCAAGTGTAGATCCCCTTACGGATACTTCCACCGGGCCTTTAAATGGGGCTATTTTCAGAACACTGATATTCGCTCCGATGGTTATTCCCATATCCATCAATCTCCGAATTACTTTGTAATCTCCCCTAATGAAGGAAACTTTTCCCATTTCATGTTCATTAAGATCAGCTATGGAAACCAACTTCTCATTTCGATCTCCTACTTCATCAATTTCCTCATTACTACGTTCTTTACATTCTTCACAAGTAGTAAACTTGAAATTACATGCAGGTATCGGTTCTAAATCATCAGGACATTCATCAGGTTGTTCTAATAGATGACATAGTGCTCTTTCAGCATCATCTGATAGAACATGTTCCATTTCACATGCCTGAGCATGTACTTTGTCCTTTTTTATTTTAAGAACATCATACAGAAACCTTTCCAATAACCTATGTTTACGGGTAACCTTTTGGGCCTTGATTAAACCGTTTTCGGTGAGAACCGCACCTTTATAAGGTGAATAATGCACATAGCCCATGGAATCCAATTTTTTTAGCATCTGAGTGACGCTACCTGGTGCAATATTTAGACTTTCTGATATCTTTGATGTTTTTACCAGAGGGTCTTCTTTGCTAAGCTTATAAAGCACTTCCAAGTATTCCTCGATACTTTCACTTAATACATCTTTAGCGGACATTTAGGTTCACCTAAATTTTATTAATGATAGATTGGAGTAAGACATATATAAAGTTTGGGCATGCCTAAAAATATTCATAGGGAATTTCAATATATTATAAGAAAAAAATATAACAAAAAAAATTTCATGATATTTAAATCAAAAGTTACTTCAAATATTCAAGAAACTTAAAACAAAACCCTGTGAATTATAATCCTTAACAGCCATTTTATTATAGGAACTCTAAAAATGAGTTAATATTATGCAATTGAGGTGGTTTGATACTTACATAAATTAGCAAATATGTCAAGAAGCATTATTATATAAATAATAAACAAATCTTTCTATCATCTCCCATCCAAATAAGGACCATAAGTGATTTTTAGATTAAATAAATATTTTAGAATTAAAATAAAAATAAAACGGTTATTCTATGTTTATGCCCAGAACATCCCCCATGTCGCTGATTTTTCCCTCATGGACTCCCGCAACATACCTCACTGCTTTAATTACCCCCGATACGAAAACCTGCCTGCTGTGCACCCTGTGGATTATTTCTATTCGCTCCCCTTCCCCTGCAAAAAGTACAGTGTGATCTCCAGCAATATCTCCTCCACGAACTGCATGAATCCCTATTTCTTTTTTAGTTCGAGGACCTGCCATTCCCTGCCTACCATAGACACCGGTTTCGTTTTTATTTCTTCCCAGTGACTCGGCTATTATTTCATAAGCTTTAAAAGCAGTTCCCGATGGTGAATCTACTTTATGATTGTGGTGTGCTTCTATTATCTCGATATCGAAATCATTTAGAATTTTCGCCATCTCAGCAATGATTTTAAAGAATACATTGACCCCTACAGCCATGTTAGGAGATATAACTGCATTTATGTTGTTTACTTCGATTGATTCTTTTATCAAAGCTATTTGCTCATCTGAAAATCCCGTTGTACCAACTACAACATTAACTCCACATTCTGCTGAAGTTTTGATGGTGCCCACCGCAGCATCGGCTATGGTGAAATCAACGAGAACATCAGGTTTCTTTTCTTTTAAAACATCAGCAAGTTTTTGGGCACCCATTACGGGAACACCAATAGTTTCAACACCTACAACTTCACCCACATCTTTTCCTTCAAGTGGAGTATTCGGTGCCCCTATAGCAGCTACTAATTTCATATCGTCTTGTTTTAGTATAGATCTTATAATTTTAGCACTTATTTTTCCTCCGGCTCCTGTTACAGCAATTTTAATCATATTCTCAATCTCCTGTTAATCAATTCAAATTATAAAATTCAAAGATGAATAAAAAAATTAATAAAAAGAATTATTTTGCTTTCTCTATCCACTCGGCAGAATCTTCGTGAATTTTAGGTTCATCTTCACCTAAAGGTATTTCTTTAAGGAAGAAAGCAATAATCAAACCTGCCAATGCCAGTACTATGGCTGCCAGAAAAATATTCTGGATAGAAAGTACCAATGCTTGAGTATAACTTACAGTAAGGGCAGTGGAACTTAACAGAGTGAAATTCATTATATATCCAAATATGGGAACAAATACAATAGTACCTATATTTCTGAAAAAGCGCATAGATGCAGTTACAATACCTATATCTCGCAGGGTAAAGGCATTCTGCACTGCCACATTGAATATGTTATATGCCATTCCCGAACCAATACCCAGAATAGTTGAATATATTATCAACAGATAATATGACGTATTCTCATTCATAGTAGCAAGAAGAACCACTCCCACTCCCGTTATAATAAATTCAGCAATGACCAGCTTTTTATATTTCCCGGTCATGGATATGATTTGTCCAGTGACTATAGATGCCATGGTAAGGCTAAAAAGCATAGGAATCATTAATAAACCCGAATTTGTAGCATTCATACCTAAAACACCTTGAGCAAATAATGGGACATAAATTATCCCACAAAACATCAATGCAGCGGCTAAAAAACTTTCTACCGCAGATACGCTGAATATTGAATTTTTGAATAATCGCATTGGCAAAATAGGCTCCACTGCTTTTTTCTCAGCCCAGACAAATAATACAAACATGATGACTGAAAATATAAGAAGCGCAATAATTTCAGATAAATGGTATTTATTTAGATCTCCTAGAAATGTTAATGCCATGAAAAGTGAACTTAAAGCTAAAGTAAAGGTAATGATCCCGGAATAATCAATTACTTTTTTTACATCAGGCAGTTTAAAGTTGGGAAGAGAATAAAAGATTATGGTTACCGCAGCAATCCCAATGGGGACATTTATAAAAAACACCCATCTCCAGCCGAAAGTATCGGTTATCACACCACCCAGAATTGGTCCCAAAACGTCGGCAAGCCCAAACACTGATCCAAGTATTCCCATGTATTTGGCCCTTTCCCTTGCACTGAAGATTTCTCCAACCACGATAAATGGGAGGGATAGCAAAATTCCACCCCCAATTCCCTGAAGTCCTCTGAATAATATCAGTTCAAACATATTGGTAGACAAACCACACATTACTGAAGTTAGAATAAAGGTAATGATCCCTAAAATTAAAACATATTTTCTGCCGTAAATGTCTGATAATTTACCAAAGAGGATTAGGGAAATGGTGGAAGTCAACATGTAGGATGCGAATGGCCATACATAGTATTCCATCCCCTGCAAACTGTTAATGACTTTAGGCATGGCTGTGGCCATGATTGAATAATCAAAGGCTGCTACAAGGAGACCAATCATCAATCCCATCATGATCATGTTAATTTTATTTTTAGCAAGGTTATAATGGCTTTCATGATTCATTACTATCACTCATGGTCTATTTTTAATATTCTCTAATTCATTAGGGGAATTATATGCCCTCCTTTTTGCCCTTTTAAAAAGAAATGCAATCAGTGCAGTGGCTACTGGAAATGAAAATGCAAAAAACACCAGCGAAAAAGGGAATCCAAAATCTAGATGTGTGACTGATTGTATGGTTGCTATGACGCCCAGTACACCATTCACTACAAATATCCATTTGATTAAAGCTTCCATTTTCCCGCCACTGAATATAAGCCCCATAAAAATCAGGGATAAACTTAGCCATGTGTATCCCAGTATTTCCATGGACCAGAAGATGGAATTCAAATTGCCAAATGCGAATAGAGTAGTTCCATCAAGTAATCCCGCCGAAATACTCTGAGGTAGGGCACTCATCTGTAAATAGTAGTTAGCAGTGATCTGTGCTAAATATGCCACTGCAAAGACTATACCCAGCAAACTTAATATCTGTTTTTCTTCAGGAGTGAACCTATGAATGCTTACAGTTAAAATAAGGTATAATGGAGCAATAAAAAAACATGGGACCACAAAAATCAGTATTTGCCAGTAATGCTGAGCAAAAGATTGAGCATAAACTTCTATACCCGGCCAGTTAAAATTCAGAGGAAATACTACAAATGTAACTATCAGTGCAATCAGAAACATGCCTGATGCAATAGTAACACCCAATGCTGACCATAAACCAATTTTAGCCTCAAGTAAACGCTTCCCATGAGTTTTGTTTATATTTAAGTTTTCGATCATGACTAGACCCCTTTAAATTTTTAATACATGATTTTCTAAAAAAAGGATAAAGATTAATTAGGATTTTAAAAGGTTATTCTTCCTGGAATAATATTTTAGTTCGCATTTCTTCTAAATTAGAAACTATACGGGACAGTTCGCTTCCAGGAATACTGACCATAATATCCTCTTGATTGATATCCATACTCTGCCTTGCTGCAACGTCACCAAATCCATAAGTGATTTTCCCGGCCATATAAGGGGTGGCTGCCATGGAACTGCATATTGGAGCAGCATCTGCACCTAGACCATGTTCTCCAGAATCATATGCATTGGCATGAAGTATTTCCATTCCCTGTTTAGCCTTGCAGAGTATAAATACCACATCTGCTTCAAATGCAGCCTTATTTAATGGAGCGAAAACCACTGCCGTGAAAATTCCAGGATTTATGTATGTTTCATTTTCCCGGGCCCGCTGTACGGCAGGAATGTTCTTATATAGTCCTCTTGGAATCATAAATGCACCGCTTTGTGCATTTGCAGGATATTCGCGCATATCTTTAAGTCCAGAATATCTGGCACCACCCATACATTCTTCCTCTTCCAGGGTAGCGTAGAACATCTCACCTTCCATGGCTTTTTTTAGCTTTGCACAGAATCTTGATTTACCTTCTTCTTTTTCAATGTTTTCTGGCTCTTTTACAGACCATTTTATGGCCACTGGTTCGTTTTCCAATTTTAAAAGTTCATTTAATTTATTTCCTAATTCATTATAATCCATATTTAACACCTCTAATCTTCTAATCTATCTTTAATTCTTAAATACCGAGTTTTAAATCCATATAAAGTCTCGATTTAATTATAAGTCCTATTTTGAGTCTTTCAGCAACATGTGAATAAATAAATCTCCCATATCCATGCTAAATCTCTGTTCATCAATTCCCTTACTTTCCAGTAGCTCTTTAGCCCAGTCCCCCATATTCGCCTTCCCATTGTATATTAATGATAGGAGTATGATCGCTTCAGTAGGATCCACACCTGGCCGGATATCGCCGTCATCTATGCCTTTTTGTATCAAATCTATTCCAATGAACATTATTTCTTTGAATGATTTCCTTACCTCCTGGAACTCTTCACTACCCGTCATTTTGTCCATATCAAATTGTTTTTTAATTGCAGTGGGAGAATATAACAGTCTGAAATAATCAGGATATTTATTAGAAAACTCCCGATTCGCATTTATATATAATTCAAACTTTTCAAAACCACTATTTCCTTTTTTAACCTCTTCTTTAATCATGGCAACCCAAATTCGAATACCCCTCAAGACTATGGCAAAGTACAATGATTCCTTGTTTTTAAAATAAAGGTATAGTGTACCTTTGCCCAAGCCAACTTCCCGGGCTATTTCATTCATTGAAACTTCATTAAAGTCGCGATCAGCCAATAATTTTCGGGCAGCGTCGATGATATCATTTCGACGTTGTTCTCTTTCTCTTTCCTTCCATTTTGCAAGTGACATATTATTTCACCCATATACTTATGACCATTTGACCATACAAATGACTTAATTAATTTTTATATGACCAATTGGTCAGTTATATAAACAGTAGTCAGGCAGAGTATATAAAGATTTTGGTTCAAAATAAAGTTTTTAATACAATTAAAAGAACTCATGAAAAAAATTGATTTACTTTTTTTCTGGAAAGTTAATTTTTAGTTAAAAAGAGTTAAACTAATGTAAAAAGAGAAAATATATTATAATGTACGTAATAAATACGAGAGGTTACTAAATGTGCCCCCTGGTTAAAATAGAAATTCTAAAAGGAAATTCAAAAGAATATAAAAAAGCTATACTGGATGCTGTGCACGATTCTTTAGTAGAATCGTTTAAAATACCTGATTACGACCGTTTTCAGAGGATTTATGAATTAGGTAAAGATAATTTTGAAATTCCGTCCAATAAATCAGAGCAAGCAGTTCTAATAGAACTGACCATATTCCCTGGTCGGTCTTTAGATACAAAAAAAGCTCTTTACAAGAATATTGTGGATAGACTGGCTAAAAATCCAGGTATTGATGGGAATGATGTCACCATAGTACTATACGAACCACCCCTGGAAAATTGGGGTGTAAGGGGAGGTAAGCCTGCTAGTGAAGTAGATTTAGGGTTTAAAATTGATGTTTAGAAAATATCTTGATAAAAATATTATAAACAACTCAAAAACTTTTATTTTTAATTATTTTTCAAATTAAATAGCATATAGTGATTATATTAAAAAAATATTAATGAAAACTAGAAAAAAATAAGAATTAGGCCCACCAAAAGGTGATGGGCCATTTTGACATGGAGGCGTCAAATTAAGTTAATTTCAGTAAATAAAAACTGGGTAAATTAGATTAAGTAGGTAACATTTCTTTGCCATAGGTTTCATTTAAAACCTGGGCCAGT
The DNA here is from genome assembly GCA_002504725.1 of Methanobacteriaceae archaeon UBA587. Classification (GTDB taxonomy): domain Archaea; phylum Methanobacteriota; class Methanobacteria; order Methanobacteriales; family Methanobacteriaceae; genus UBA587. The sequence continues at coordinate 101,264 of DATN01000012.1, forward strand.
CCCACATATACAGCGGCAAATCCTGTGAATATTCCTTCATATCCAGCGATTAGAGTGATAGTGGTATTACCCGTAACATCACCTAAGGCCAGCAAGAAGAATAGGATAGCCAGTGCCAAGAAGATTACTTGTAATCCTCGGCTGAGTTTAAGGGTTCCGATGAACATTACCAGGGTGAATAATCCCCACATGAACAGATAAGCTGCCTTGGAAAGATCATCAGGCGCGGTGGCCAGATTCATTTTAGGAAGAATCACCAGTAAAACAAAGCTCCACCAAAAGAGCCCATATGATCCAAATGCTACCGTTCCAAAGGTGTTGCCTTTTTTATATTCCATTACACATGCTAAAATTTGGGCAATTCCCCCATAAGCAATTCCCATAGCCAATATCATACTATTTAATTCATAAAAACCGGCATTATGTATATTCAAAAGGACCGTAGTAAGACCAAATCCTAATAGCCCCAGTGGGGCAGGATTAGCTGTTATATCCCTGATAACAACGGTTTTTTCATTTTCATTCATTTTTATCCCTCAATATCACCTAAACTTATTAATATTTTATTTAAATCCAGGAAAACCCCGATATTGAAATTGAATTGAGATTATTATTTCATTAAAATATTAAGAATAAAGAAATTAGGTTATTCTTCCAGAGTGGAAGTATCCCCTAAATCTTCACCCTCTTCTTTGGCCCGTAATATTCGGCGCATAATTTTTCCGCTACGTGTTTTAGGTAGTTTATCCACCTGAACAATTTCACCCAGCACTGCCACCGGACCCAGTTCATATCGAACGTGTCTTTTCAGATCTTCAATTATTGTTGTATTAATGTTGTGACCTTCCTTCAATATTAAAAAGGCCTTTATTACCTGGCCTTTAATTGGATCTGATTTACCAATGACCGCTGCTTCAGCCACTGCCGGGTGACTGACAAAGGCAGATTCCACCTCAGAAGTTCCAACCCTGTGACCTGCAATCTTAAGAACGTCATCAGATCGTCCCTGTATCCATATATAACCATCTTCATCTATACGGGCCATGTCACCGGCACGATAGACACATCCCGGAAATTCTTTCCAGTAAACATCCTTGAAACGTTCTTCATCATGGTACAGTGTCCGGAACATGGCGGGCCATGGTTTCTTTATGACCAGATAACCCCCTTTTCCTAAAGGCACCGGTTCTCCCTGTTCATCCACCACTTCAGCATGGATTCCGGGAAGAGGTTTGGTTGCAGAACCCGGTTTTAGTCCGGCCACTGGGAGGGGTGATATCATATGCATTCCAGTCTCAGTCTGCCACCAGGTATCCATAATGGGTGTTTTTCCTTTTCCCACGTTTTCATAGAACCATATCCATGCTTCGGGATTAATGGGTTCTCCTACACTTCCCAGAATTTTCAGGGAAGATAAATTATATAGGTTGGGATATTTATTTCCAAATCGCATCAGGTGTCTGATTGCTGTTGGGGCGGTATAGAACTTAGTGACTCCATACTTTTCCACAATACGCCACCAGATTCCCGGATCTGGAAAATCAGGTGCTCCTTCATAGACCAGTGTGGTGCATCCCAGCAGTAAGGGACCGTAGATAACATAGCTGTGTCCAGTAATCCACCCGATATCACCGGTACACCACCAAAGATCGTTTTCATGGATATCAAACACGTTTTTTAGGGTGGTGGCCACTCCCACCATGTATCCTGCAGTGGAATGGAGAACCCCTTTGGGTTTTCCTGTACTTCCAGAGGTATAAAGGATAAATAACGGATCTTCGGAATCCATTTCTTCAGGTGCAAAAGTGTCTGGTTCTCCTTCCACCAGCCGATCATATAAGATTTCTCTTCCACTTAAATCAGAGATCTCGATTGGTGATCCGGTATGTTTTACCACCACTATGGTTTCAATGGTGGGGCATTGTAGCACGGCCTCATCCACAATTTTTTTAAGGTCAATGATTTTTCCTCTTCTGTAAGTCCCATCAGCAGTAATGAGTACCTTGGCATCGGCGTCATTCATCCTTTCCACAAATGCCCCCACAGATAGTCCTGAATAAACTACGCTGTGCACCGCGCCAATTTTATTACAGGCCAGCATGGAAATTAGAAGCTCGGGACACATGGGTAAATACATAGAGACAGTTTCGCCCTTTTTAATACCTAAATTTCGCAGGGCATTGGCCATTTTGTTTACTTCACGATAGAGTTCGTAGTAGGTGATTTTCTTTTCTTCCCCTCTTTCGTTTACGTATAAAATAGCCACTTGATTTCTTTTTTCAGTGGATATCCACCTGTCTACAGCGTTGTAAGCCAGGTTAATCTTTCCATTTACAAACCACTTGAAGAATGGTTTATCTGAATCATCCAAAACCTTATCCCATTCTTTGAACCATTCAAACTGTTCTGCTTTCTCGGCCCAGTATTTTTCAATGTCTTTCCCTTTTTCTAATTCGGCTTCCCAATTTTTCACATGCGCTTCTTCTACCACATGGTAGTTCGGCTTGAAAATCCGTTGCTCATTCATGAGAACGGTGGTATCTCTTAACATTTTTTATACCGCCATTTGGTTTTTACCGTGATAGTTACTAAGTTCTCGTTGCTATATATATTTTACTATTATTAATCATTATAAATATTGATTAATCATTATAAATTATAAGGGGAGTTATTTGAGATAAATATTATTTATGAAAATGCCCCATATCCAATGATTTTAATTTAATAAATCTAAAAATAATTCTTCAATAAAAAAAATTACACTAAGAATAGTTATTTAAAAAAAAGAAGTTAGTAATATTAAAATTAAAAAAGGAAATAAAAGAAGAAATTTAGAATTTAATATAAAGTTCTAAATTTACATCATTGGAGGCATGCCGCCAGGCATTCCACCCATTCCGCCCATGTCCATGTCGTCGCTTCCACCTTCGAAAGCACCACTGGCTGCAATCATGTCATCAATACGGAGAATCATTTCAGCAGCTTCAGCAGCAGACTGGATAGCTTGTTTTTTAACCCTTTGGGGTTCCACTACACCAGATTCTTTCATGTCGGTGACTTCTCCCAGGAAGACATCTAATCCCATGTAAACAGACGTTTCGTGAGCAGATCTTAAATCTACTAAAGCATCGATACTGTCCAGACCAGCATTTTCAGCTAATGTCTTAGGAACAATTTCTAAAGCTTCTGCAAACGCAGCTACGGCTAATTGTTCTCTTCCACTAATGGAATCTGCGAAATTTCGTAGTCCCTTGGACAATTCTATTTCAGGAGCTCCTCCACCAATAACCACCTTTTTATCTTCTAATGTGGCTGCTACCACGCCGATAGCGTCTTCCAGAGCTCTTTCGATTTCTTCAGCCACATGTCGGGTGCTTCCTCTCAGGATGATGGAAATAGCTTTAGGATCTTTACATTCTTCCACAAAGATTAACACATCGTCAAATATTTTTTTCTCATATACTTGACCTGCTTCACCTAAATCTTCAGCAGTTAAATCTTCGATGTTGGTAACCAGTTGTGCACCAGTGGCTTTTTCTAAGCGAGTCATGTCAGATTTTTTAGCTCGTTTAACAGCCAATATTCCTGCTCGGGATAGGTGGTGCAGGGCCAGATCATCGATTCCTTTCTGACAGAAGAGCACATTAGCACCAGAGTCGATAATCTTCTGGACCATGTCCTTAATCATTTGTTCTTCGTTATCCAGGAAGGCTTGCATCTGGGAAGGATCAGTTAATTTAATTTTTGCATCGGTTTCCAAATCTTTTACTTCAATTGGGTATTTTAAGAGTGCAATTTTAGCGTTTTCAATTTTTTTAGGCATGGCATTATCTGCCCGGCTCTTATCTACCACAATACCATTTACAATTTTGGATTCGTCAGCGGTAGCACCCTGGATTCGCTGGATGTTAATATTGTCTTTGTCGATTTCACCGTCTTCCTCTACCTGCATTACTGCTTCCACAACAAGTTGGGCTAAAGATTCTTTGGCTTTTTCTGAACCTTTACCTGTCATAGCAGTCATGGCTACTTTCATTAAAGTGTCTTTATCACTGGCTTCTAGAGAAATGCCTTCCAATAATTCCTGGGCTTTCATAGCAGCAGTTCGGTATCCCATAGCAATGATGGTAGGGTGAATATCCATTTCCAATAAGTCTTCAGCTTTTTTAAGTAATTCACCAGCAATAATAACAGCAGTAGTAGTTCCGTCTCCCACTTCATCTTCCTGGGTTTTGGCTACTTCTACCAACATTTTGGCAGCTGGGTGGGCGATGTCCATTTCTCTTAAGATAGTTACACCGTCGTTGGTTACCACGATGTCCCCTAAAGAGTCCACTAACATCTTGTCCATTCCCTTAGGACCTAAAGTGGTTCGGATGGTCTCTGCTAAAATTTTTCCAGCTAATATGTTTAATCTTTGAGCATCTCTGCCCATGAATCGGTCTGTTCCTTCTGGTAATATTAATATCTGTTGGCCTTGGCCGCCTAATTGTGCCACAATAATCACCTCTTATTGTATTATAATTATATTATTCCTAGTAATTTATCGATGGGTTAGAGGTTCTATAAATAGTTTTTCATAATCATGAAATTATAAATGTTTTATAAAAGTAGAGTACACGCATAATATTAAAAAAGACGATTATTTACTTTTAATTTTATAAAGAAGTTTTTAATAAGTATAAAAAGTATTAAAAAATAAAAAACAGAAGATAATTCAATTAAAAACCTATTTTAAAATATCTTTTGATTTAGTGCTATCCTGGGGGAATACTTTAGGTATAAAAGTTTGACAGAAATCAGGGGTCGCCCGTTGCATCTCCAGTTCTAATTTTTCTATAATCTCCCCCTCCAGTTCCGGAGTTTTAGTGGTGGATATAGAAAATGAATCTTCACCAATCTTTAATTCAATTAGTTCATTACCCATAGAAATCTCGAATTCCACCTCTTGGTTATTCTGCATGGAATCTACCACGTCATCAAATATCTCATCAGATAATTTCAGCAATTTCCGACCTTCAGGATGGTAATTATTGTTAGCAGTGGTTATCTCCTTAATCTTAACCGGAGCACAACCTTCCGTTTTAATGGTTTTTCTTACTGGCCAAAAAAGTCCCAAGACCAATTTTTTCTTAGTCTCTAAGTCATTATCAATTTTCATTGATTTCACAGAAACCCCCTCCTTTTATCCCCAATTTAATAAAAAAGAAAAAAATTAGATTTGTGAATATTTTCTCAATATTCGAAATCATTATAACTTGTGAATTGTATTAGATTCTACAAATACACATTTTAAATATTCAGATTTAGATTTCTTTAATCTTTACCGCTATTTCTTTACCCATTTCATAACATTTATCCAGATCCGCTTCTTCAGGAACAAAGGTAGCATCAAAAGTGTCTACTACTTCGAAACCACATTTACCTAATTCTTCTGAAAGTTTACGGGTTGCGCCACCACCCCATCCTTTAGAACCAAATGCAACAGCCAATCTCTTAAATCCAGTCCTATCAAATGTTAAACCACTTAGATAATACATAATATCCCCTAAGCTGGGGAACGGGCCATTGAATATTGTGGGACTTCCAAACAACACTGCTTTACTATCTAAAATATCCTTTACAATTTCACTTCTTTCGTCCTGGTGCAAGAAGTACATGAAAACTTCCACATTCTCCGACATTACACCCTCTGCCATGGCATGGGACATCCTCTGGGTAGAGTAGTGCATTGTATCGTAGATAATAGTGACCTTGTCTTTGCATTTTCCGGTGGCCCAGTCGGTGTAAGCTCCGATAATCTTCAAGGGATCGGTCCAGATTTGACCATGGGACGGTGCAATCATCTTAATTTTGTCCAGTAAATCTAATTCTTTAACTTCAGCAAATTTACGGAGCACTAAAGGAGACAGAGGTGTTACCAGGTTGGCAAAAAACTTCTGAGCAGCATCCATAATGACATTCTCAGGGATTTCGTGGTCAAAACGTTCGCTTAAACAGAGATGTTGACCAAAGGCATCATTGGAAAAGAGTATTCCGTCTTCCAGGAGTAATGTAAACATACTGTCTGGCCAGTGCAGCATAGGAGCTTCCAGGAAAGCCATTTGTTTTCCACCTAAATCAATAGAATCCCCCGTTTTTACAATTTCCATTTCCACATCATTCAAGACAGCATAGTGATTTTTGAGTCCGGCAGCTGCCTTGTCGGTACAGTATATAGGGGCATCCGGGAATCTTTTATGAATATCTAATAAAGTACCACTATGATCTCTTTCTATGTGGTTTTGAATAATCACGTCAATCTTTAAATCACGACCTTCTTTCTCAAAGGCATCGTTAATTCGTCCCCACAGTTGAGAAAAAGTTCCCGGGTAAGCATTATCAATTAGAGCAACTTTATCCTGGCCAAAAACCAGATAACAGTTATATGTAGTTCCAGTTAGAGTGTATCCATGGTAACTCCGAATGTCCCAGTCTAATACACCTACCCAATAAACACCATCAGAAATCTTTTTTGCATCTGCCTTCATTTTTCACACCTTTATAAATAAATTTTATAAATGGATAATCTATTCCTCAAATATAATTTATCTAGATATTATTTGGTAATTCAAAGTATTATATTTTATTAAAAAGTTATATTTTCAAAAAAGATTGTTTCAAAGGGTTAATAACCATGATGAAATAAATCTTATTGTTTCACTTAGTTACAAATCATCTTTAACGAATTTGAAAGAATTTAAAGAAGATTGAATCAATTATCACTAAATAAACAAGGTTATCTCATTAGAATAAATTATATTTACAGCGCAGTTATATTAATAAAAAGCCTATTTAATGGTTTATATCTAAATTAATTAAATTAATTGCGTGAAAAATTATTATACCAATCTTTTGAGATCAATTGGGGAGCAGAAATGGATTTATACTATAACGAATTAGGCCAGGAAAATGAGGAGAGCATAATATTCCTGCATGGAGGGGGTTTAAGCGGTTGGATGTGGAAAGAACAGATGAAATCATTTAATGATTACCACTGTATTGTTCCGGATCTGCCTGAGCACGGAAAAAGTCAGCAAATCACACCATTCACCATAGAAGATGCTGCTCAGCATGTTCTGGATATCATCACCAAAAAAGCCCATGACAAAAGGGCGCATGTTGTTGGGATCTCTTTAGGTGCCCAGATAATCGTGGAAATGCTCAGCAAATCTCCCGAGCTCATAGATCATGCCATGATAAGTGGAGCTCTGGTTAGACAAATACCCGCCACCGAGTTAATATTAAGTTTAATGAATTACACTTTAAAAGCATACATGCCCATTAAAGACCATGATTTTTTAATTAAAGCCCATATAAGAAGCTATGGTATCCCTAAGGATAATTTTGAGGAATTAAAAAAAGCAACCCAGTCTTTACATCTGGATTCTCTGAACCGGATACTGCATGAGAACATGTTTTTTAAGATCCCATCGGGCCTTGAGAATGTTAATAACCCTATTTTAGTCATTGCTGGTGAAAAAGAATATGGAATAATGAAGGAATCTGCCCGTGATTTGGTTGATGCTTTTCCTAATTCTAAAGGATATGTTGCATCTAATATGGTTCACACCTGGAACTTAGCAGCCCCGAAATTTTTTAATAAAGTACTTCGAGCCTGGATAAATGATGATAAACTACCTGATGGGCTTTTGAAACTATAAATTTTTTATCTTTTTATTATATCTGTTCTTATTTGTGTGAAAATTTAATTATGATACTTCTTTTGAAAGAAATGGATCAATAGCATAAGTATTTCTAATATTAAATCCAATAATCTTTCTCCAACATTTTGTTGGATATGTAGTAATACTAATTGTATTTATAATATGTATTTGTAATAATTATTGTGTTTGAATATTTGATATTTATAGTTTTATAAGGCTAATTAGTAGCATATGGTGATTTTATGGATTATTATGATGTTATAGTTATAGGTGCTGGCATAAGTGGATTATTATCTGCATTAGCACTTGCTAAAGAAGGTAAATCAGTATTGATACTGGAAAAAGAAGATTATATTGGGGGAGTCTGCCGTTCCTATGAGATTGATGGTTACCGACTGGATACAGGACCCCACGCAATTACCCGGTTAGAAAACGGACCATTCAAAGAGTTAATGGATGAATATTTTGATGTGGTTCCCCGGTTTGTTCCTTTTGGAAAGTACTATGTTAGAATCCAGGAAGATATTAAACCATTCCCCTGGAATATAAATGCCTGGTTAAAGTTCAGTTTAATTCCCAAAACAGACCGTCTGTTAATAATGAAATCATTATTCAACACATTGTATGTCCTAAATACGGGTAAAGACTCTGCTACTACGCCAATATCCGATATTCTCCCTTCAAATATCTCAGAAACCAGTCGAAACTTTATTAACTGGCTCTGTTACTTTACAGTAGGTACTTCCATTGAAAATACACCCATATCCCGGTTTATAGATAATAAAACCAATAAAAGAGATTCATTCAGTTATATTGGGCAATTCTATGATTTGCTCATATCTGAAGGGGCTACTGATCAGGGATATCCTAAAGGAGGATTACAATCCATAATAAATGCCATTGTAACCTCTTTTCCAAAAGACAAAGTGAAACTGAAAACAGGTGAAGAAGTAGTTAAGATAGAACATAGCGATAAAATCGAAAATGTGGTTACTTCACAAAATATTTATGAATGTGATACCATTATTTATTCAGGATTTGCATCAGATTTACCCAATATGGTTGATTTACCATTTGAACACACTGAACACTTAAATTCTATTAAGAAGATTAATTCTCTGACCATCTGGTTGGGCTTGACCAAGAAAATATTTGAAAACCATGGCTCCGAAATGTGGGTAAATACCAATCCCTTTGCCTGGGTTGTTCCCACATCAAATTATGATCCTTCATTAGCCCCTAATGGAAACCAGCTGGTAAGCTTCGCATTTACCTTACCGGATGAGTACGATGTGGATGAAATGAGAAAAAGGGCATTTAATACCATTGTGGAAATGCACCCCGAAATCGAGAATTACATTGATATGGTTCATTATCAAGAACTAATCCCGGAAAAGGCAGCATGGAGTATAAATTCTGGTTTTGGTGATGTCAAAACACCTATAAAGAATTTATATTGTGTGGGGACTGATACTGAAAAAAGAAGCGCAGGAGTCAGTAGAGCCGCCTATTCAGTTTTAAGGTGTCTGGATACCATGCGCTCTGATGGGAATTTATAATTTAATTTTTTAATAATCCTAAAAATTCAAATCTCCCTTAATTATCTTTTTATCAATTTTCAGAGTTTTAAATCCACTTTTAAAAATCGCCACATTTAATTCATTAACTAATGGAAATAATAATAATAAAAATTAAAATAATTAAAAACAATAATGCGATTATGGAGGAGGAATTTAATTGAAAATAGGTTTCATTGGTTACGGCAGCATGGGGAGCATGATTATTAAAGGATTATTAGGTGCTAAAGCCGTTTCAATGGGAGATATAATAATATCAACCCGTACTCCACATAAATTAGATGAATTAAAGAGAAACTATCCTCAAATTACAATTGCAGAAAATAATGTTACTTTAGCCAATAAATCAAACAAAATATTCTTATTTGTCACCACCGGCCAGGTAAGAAATGTTATAGAAGAAATTAAAGATCAACTATCCCCCGATACACATATAATCCATATTTCTGCAGGTTTACACATGGAACTGCTGGAAAACATATTTTCAGGTAAAATTAGTCGGGTTATACCCAGTTTAACCTCAGAAGTAGGAGAAGGAGTATCCCTGATTTGTCACAATAGAAAGGTTACCGAATCAGAAAAAGAGTTTGTGGAAGATCTTTTTGGAAATATCAGTTCTACAAAAGTCATTTCTGAAAATGACCTTGAAGTAGGTACTGATCTAACCAGTTGCGCTCCAGCATTCATGGCTTATATGATGATGTGCTTTGCTAATGCCGGGGCCCAGAAAAGTAACTTAACTCAGGCCGAAACAGAAGATATGGTCATCAAAACACTTTATGGGACTGCAAAACTATTAAATGAAAAAGAAATGAGTTTTGAAGACGTGATATCCCGAGTAGCCACTAAAGGTGGGATCACTGAAGAAGGTATAATCTTATTGGAAAAAGAATTGCCCTTATTATTCCATGATTTATTTGAAACTACTTTAAGAAAACGTGAAAAAGTTTTAGATGATTTAAAAAAGCAGTACATCTAATTATACTAATTATAATTATACTAATTAATTCAACCTTTAAATCCAAATTCTTAACATAATCATTTTAATTATTTAAAAATGAATTATTTCTCAATTTCATATTCAAATTCCCAGAAAGGTTTTCCTTCGATTTTTCCCTGATCAAGATGTTCCATTTCATGAGAAACACCATAAGCGCTGGAACCGGTGAATTCTAATGCAGTTTCTATTTTCTTTAATCGTATTTTGAAATCCAGAGGGTCTAAGGTGGCTTCCAATATATAATCTCCCCCCACTAAAACTCGATAAGGTCTTTTTACCAGTTCTCTTTCGTTTTTAGTGCTGCATTTCTCCAGACGATAAACAGTTCCGTCTTCTTTCAGGATGTGGGGATTTAAAAATAAATAGACTTTTTCCAGAGTATATCCTAATTTTTTTTCATCATCGTATCGTGTGACCTTTTCCTTGATGGCCATGGTCTTGCGGGAGTTTTTACTGACACTCCAATCCCCACCAAAACGTATTGAAAAAATTAATGGTAAAAATGCATCTTCAGGTATATCAAGCTGATTGATAATTTCTTTTTCTTTAAGAGAGAACTTTAAAAGTTTTTTCAGCTCGCAATATTCCAAAATATCACCATCACCTGATTAAATCTTAAGACTGATTAAATCTTAATTTTAGTATCTTATTAGCACATTTTATTGTTAAGTATTCTCTTATCAGAAACTTTATTGTTTATTTTGATTTACAAAATGAAATAAAAAAAATGAAATAAAAAATATGTGAATCAAAGACCATTTAAATTATTTTGAATTGAAAGCTTTAATGGACTTATCCACCACTTCAATAATGGCTTCAGGTAGGCTGCCATATTTTTCATCAATTACCAGAGGGATATTGTCACAGTAAACCACTTCCAGACCTGCTTCCAGGGAATCTTTAGTGGCCACATCCACTGCAGCAGCTTTAAGTTCGGTTAGCATCACATCAGCTTCATCGATGTATTTTTCAATGTCTTTCTGGAGAAGTGGGCGGTTAGATAAATGAGGAGTGGTTCCTACTACTTTACAATCATATTTATCTTCCAAATGTTCCACCAGAACAGATTTAATGGATTCCGGAGCAGTGGTGGCAAATAAAACATTTTTACCCGTGATGTCCCCTAAGGGTTTTGGACGGAATACCGTAGGAATCACCGTGGCTTCGGGATTAATCTCCTTAATGAAATTTTCTACCTGCTGAACCTTCTCAGCACTGGCCATGGGTTCTTCACACATAGTCAATATTACCAGATCTGCTAAACGTATTCGGAATGGGCCGAAAAACTTCTCGATATTAATCAAAGGCTGGTTAACACCTACTAAAACAATGTGCTTGTCTGTTTTCACAGGAGGAATAGCTGCGCCACTTCCTTCCATGATTACAAAGTCAGCATCCACTTCATTGGCCAGATGAGCTCCTTTCTTCATGTTGGTAATGAAAACATCACCAACCATACCACCACCACATCTTCGACAACCAATAGTGAGGATTCGACTCATTAGAGCGTCTTCCCAATGGTCGGATGCCGCATGTATTCCCTTATCTGACTGTTCCATTAAATATTCCGGGGTGATCTCAATCTGGTCTCCCCTTACGATTTCTGGTTCTTCAGGGCCTCCACGACCCATAGCCACCACACAAGGATTATATTCATTTTTATGAATTAAACGAGCCGCGTAAGCCGAAACTGCTGTTTTTCCTATGCGTTTACCAGTACCCAGTATTTTAAGAGATGGTTTTTTCAGGATGTCAAATTCAGATAATGGTTGGAACTTGAAATCAGGACCCTCATAAGGTACTCCCAGTCCCAGAACCAATGAAGCAATCTGGAACCTCTTAGAATAGTCCACTACCGGTTCATCAGAAAGATCCATTACCACATCAGCATTATATTTTTCCACCATTTCAGTAATGAGATCATAAGGAATTTCGTCAGTGTGTGGGCCAAAATGTACAGGTCTTCCCATTTTCTCGGCAAAGGATTCTTCCGAAGCCTCCCTCAGCTTTTCGGTTCCCCCAATAAATACTAATGCCACAACTTCTAGATGTTCTAAACTGTCTAATGTATCAACAGCAGATTTTGTCACCGGCAAATAATGTTCCCCATCAACTAAACATAACATTCTTTTTATACCCTTCATAGAAACCACCTTTAATGAAAATAAGATAAATCAAAATATACCAGTTATAAATTAGATTTAATAATTATTAAAATTTTACGGTTTTACTAAAATATCCATTTTAATCCCGTATAGGAGTAAAAAGTAGGGACAATCTCAAAATAGAATAAAATAAAAAATAAGTGACAAAATTAAGTTTAAAAAATATTAGATTAATGATAATATTAGAAAATAAATCTCAAAAAACAGTTATAGATAAAATTAATAGAAAAAATCAGGCGGGGTCATGAAAACTTAAAACAATGCCATAAAAAAATAATTTAGAATATGTTACTCTTTAATAAAAAAAGGATAATTAATAACAAGTGAATAATAAAACGGTTTTAATTCCATATAATTTAAATAATATTAAAGATTTTCAGTATTTTTGGATGAAACAATTATAAAATTTTATTTAATCAAATATTTAACAGTTATTTGGCCTCTACCTTTATATCAACCTTTATTAACTCTTTTTTGGATCTTTTGGCCAATTCAGACAAGCCATTTACCACATTTGACGGCAAAGTACCCTGGTTCTCCTTAGCGATAATCTCGGAAATGGCGCTGGAAAGCACAAAAATCGCATATTTATGTTCAGCCTTAGTTCGGTGAATGTGATGGGGGCTGATATTAAGTGAAATATAATCTTCACACTCGCTTTTTATTTCGTAACCATTTTCCAAATATTTTAAAACATAGACCAAAAACTGATGGAGTTGTATCATTTCATCCTTATACATAGGTACCAAACCTCTAAAGTACTACTAAAATTCAATTTGCCTTCTATATAAATCTAATTTGGTAATATTTAAATTAAAAAAATTGCGTATACTAGGTGCGTTTTTCTTGTATATTTTGCCCATTTATGATCACTTATTATCTATTGTAAAACACTGGGATAAGGTTTTCTCTTACTAAATATAATAGTATTGATAATACTCCCACCTAAAAAAGCCACATTTTATTAATGAGAATCTACAAAAATTAGATTCTATTTAACTCTTATTTAAACTGTTAAAATACAATAATAAATATTAACATTATTAGATAGGAAAGCTGGATAATGAAATATTTGGAATATAATATTATCAATAAAAAATATTATTAATAAAATATATGGATTAACATTTATTCCAAAATCCACAGGTAACATGATATATTTTGTACTACCTATTTATAATTTTAATTAACTAATTCTAATTGTGATAAGATGGAAATTATAGATTTTGAATATGAAATGGTAGAAGAACAGGTTAAACGTTCGCAAATTGACGTTGATGACGTTCTTGCAACAGTTCAATCCATTATAAACGACGTGAAACAGAGCAGAGATAATGCGCTGCGTAGTTATACTGAAAAGTTTGATGGAATCAATGTAGAAAACTTTAGAGCATCTTCCTCAGAAATCAAAGAGGCTTATGCTAATTTAGATACTACTATCATTGATTCCCTAAAAAAAGCATCCCAAAATATCGAGAATTTCCATCAAGCACAGTTCCCCCAGGAATGGTTTCAAACTGTGGCTCCAGGAATTGAAGCCGGACAGATAATAAGACCTATAGGGAGCGTAGGGTGTTACATCCCCGGTGGAAGGGCTGTGTACCCCTCAACCATACTGATGACTGTTATTCCAGCTAAAATAGCAGGAGTAGAAAGGATAGTTTGTTGTACACCACCTCAGAATAACGGGAAGGTGGCAGACGCGGTTCTGGTTGCAGCAGATATGGCTGGAGCTGATGAGATCTACAAGGTAGGGGGGGCCCAGGCAGTTGCTGCTTTGGCCTATGGAACTGAAAGTATCAAAAAAGTGCAAAAAATTGTGGGTCCCGGGAATGTTTTTGTTACTGCTGCTAAAAAACTAGTTTATGGTGATGTAGATATTGATTTCCCAGCAGGGCCATCAGAAGTACTTATAATTGCCGATGAAACAGCAGACGCAGAGTATATTGCTTTCGATTTGTTGGCTCAAGCCGAACATGACCCTAATGCATCCTGTGTACTGGTCACCACATCATCTGAACTGGCCCAGGAAGTACAAAAACTGGTCCTCCAAAACATTAAATACATGGAAAGGAGCAATATAATAGAAGAATCACTGGAAAAATATGGAAAAATTGTTTTAGCCAGTTCTATGAATGATTCTATTTATTACAGTAACGAATATGCTCCTGAACACCTAATTATTATGACTGCTGAGCCAGAAAATGTTTTAAAACAAATTAAAAATGCAGGATCTATATTTTTAGGCAAATTAACCCCTGTAGCTGCTGGAGATTATGGTTCCGGTACCAATCACGTGCTACCTACTGCAGGATGCGCCAAGATGTATTCTGGTCTTTCCACAGAGTCTTTTTTAAAGAAGCCTACTGTACAGAAACTAAATTCAGAAGGTTTAGAAACTTTAAAAGACGTGGTCATACCTTTAGCAGAATATGAAGGACTTTACGCTCACTCTGAGTCATTTAAAAGGAGAATTTCAAAAAATAGCGATTAAGACTAGTTAGTAATGAATATTTAATAGATTAATATTAGATTATTAAATTAATTGGAAGTGAATTATTATAAATATTATATATAAATAATATTGCTTAATATTGCTTAAAATAATTGGATTAAATTGTTATATTAAAATTAAGAGGTGAATAACATTGATGGAATCACTAGCAGATTGGAGAAGAAGTCATTACTCGAGAGAAGTTAATCCTGATATGAATGGTGAAGAAATCCTGGTTATGGGATGGACCCACGAAATCAGGGATTTGGGAGGAATTATATTTGTTTTACTCAGAGACCGTGACGGTTTAGTACAGGTAACTGCTCCCAGCAAAAAAATAGACCCTGGGTTATTTGAAAATTTAAGGAAACTTAAAAAAGAATCAGTAATAGCAGTGAAAGGAACTGTTCAGGAATCTCCTAAAGCTCCAGGCGGAGTAGAATTAATACCTACCGATTTGAGACTTTTAAATCAATCCCAACAACCCCTACCACTGGATCCTACCGAAAAGGTTAGGGCTGAAATAGACACCCGGCTGGATTCCCGATTTTTAGACCTGCGAAAACCATCTGTGAGTGCTATCTTCAAAATTAAAAGCACTATGCTCCATTCTGTGCGAGTTTTCCTGGAAAAGAATGGATATCTGGAAGTTAACACTCCTAAATTAGTTGCTTCTGCCACTGAAGGGGGTACTGAGTTATTCCCTATAACCTACTTTGAAAGGGAAGCTTTCTTAGGTCAGAGCCCACAATTATACAAACAAACCATGATGTCTGCCGGTTTTGACAAGGTTTATGAAATTGCACCTATTTTCCGGGCAGAAGAACATGACACTCTAAGACACTTAAATGAAGTCATCTCCATTGATATGGAAGCTTCTTTCCACAGTGACGAAGATGTAATGGATGTTCTGGAGAAACTGGTGGTGCAGGCCATTACCGATGTAACTGAAAACTGTGAAGAAGAACTAAAATTACTGGATAAAGATTTACAAATCCCAGAAACTCCTTTCGAGAGAATTGATTACGATGACGTGATTGATCTGGTCAATTCCAAGGGAGTTGCATTGGAACACGGAGAAGACCTTTCTCGTGCAGCAGAAAAGGCCATGGGAGAAGCCATGGATGGTTACTACTTCATTACCGGATGGCCTACTGAAATCAAGCCGTTCTATGTAATGGCCAATGAAGAAACCCCTGAAAAAAGCCACGCCTTTGATTTAATGTACAAAGACCTGGAAATTTCTTCCGGTGCCATGAGGGTGCACCAGCACGATGTTCTGGTGGAAAAAATCAGCAGCAAAGGTTTAAATCCAGAATCATTTGAGAGATACCTGGCCGCCTTTGAATATGGTATGCCACCACACGCTGGTTGGGGTCTTGGTGCAGAGCGATTCAACATGACGCTCACCGGGCTAAATAACATCCGGGAAACGGTTTTATTCCCAAGGGATCGTCGAAGGCTCACCCCTTAATCAATTTATATTTTTTTAATTAAATCGCATTATTATTTATTCCTATTTTTATTCTTTAATTTTTATAGAATCTTCAGATGAATACTAAATTTATTAATAAAGGTAAAATAACGGTAATAAAATGGAAAACTACCAGATCGCAGTCATTGGAGGGGGTCCTGCCGGGATTATGGCTGCAATTAAAGCATCAGAATTATTATCATCCTCCAGGAAAGTGTCAGATACTGTTAAAAGAAATGGTAACAGTAAAAGAAAGGTTATTCTAATTGAAAAAAATAACCAGTTAGGAAAAAAACTATTATTGACTGGTGGGGGACGCTGTAATATTACAAATATTTTACCACTGAAGGATATGGTAAAACTATTTGGTAATAAAGGCTCTTTTTTAAAGCCATCTTTTTACAATTTAGATAATAAAGCTCTTTTAGATTTCTTTCGAAAAAAGGGAATTGAATTTAAAACTGAAGATAAAGGCAGAGTATTTCCAGAAGATGATAAGGCCACTTCAGTACTTAAAGTTCTTAAAAGCTATTTAAAAGAAATGAATGTGGAATTAAGACTAAAATCCCCGGTTAAAAAAGTTATACGTAATGATGGATTATTTGAAATAGTATTGAGCGATTCTCAAAATTGTTATCCTGGAAAAAATTCGGTTAAAACTAAAAAAAACCCTTCCATAAATTCAGGAGGCATTATTCGAGCATCAAAGATTATTATTGCCACTGGTGGGGTTTCATATCCCCACACCGGTTCTACAGGAACCGGTTTGAAAATCGCTAAGGCAAATGGCCATAAAATTACTCCTTTAACTCCCAGTTTAGTACCTTTAAGGGTGCAAGACCATTGGATTAAAGATTTATCTGGAATAAAACTGGATGATGTGCGCATAAGCTTAAAGAAAACCCCTAAAAAGAATATATCAAATACGGGAACTGTCCTATTTACTCATTTTGGGCTATCTGGCCCCGGAATATTAGATTTGAGTCAGGAAGTTGCTTTGATGATTAATAAACTGCTTGAGGCAGGAGAAGCATCAGCAGAGCATTTGGATACTGGCAATAACAATAAAATTATCAATTTATACCTTGATTTGATTCCAGAAACAAGTAGAGAAGAATTGAACCAGCAGGTATTAAAAGACTTCCAAAAACATGGAAATCGCCTTATTAAGACATATATGAAACTTTTATTACCAAATAATATGATTATTCCTTTTTTAAAGCAGTTAAATATTGATCCAAAGAAAAATTTGAGCAATATTTCTAAAAAAGAGAGAAATTCCTTGATTAACCACTTAAAGAATCTGGAAATTCACATTACTGGAACATTACCCATTGAAAAAGGAATGACAACTTGTGGAGGAATTTCATTTAAGGAAATAAATTCCAAAACCATGGAATCTAAAATAGTACAGGGGATGTATTTTGCAGGTGAGATTATAGAGTTCTGCGGGCCTACCGGAGGTTATAATCTCCAGATGGCGTTTTCAACAGGATATACTGCAGGTACATCTGCAGTTAAAACACTACTTAGTTGATATCCACTTTATCATCATAATAATTTACAATAGTCCCTCATTTCAATAATATGCAAGGCGATAGATTAATTTTTGAAAATAGTTAAGCGCTAAAATATTAACACCACAGATTGGTAGTGATTTATAAGAATAATTAATTACTGGGGAATAATTAATTAAATAATAATTAAAAATAAATGAAATTAATTGTCTGATAGAATATTTTGAAATTTCATAAGTTTAATTGACTAAAAATTGACTAAAAACAAGATTTTGAATAAAAAGGACATCATAATAAAATCAGTATTCCAATAAAAAGTGATATCTATGTTCATGGGTGCATCCACTAAACAGGGTTATGATATTGCCCTTAAAAGCAGAGAGATTGTAAGATCCCTTATTGGGGACAAAATCCATCATTTATCTCCCGAAGAAAAAACGATTGTAGAACGGATTGTTCACTCTACAGCCGACATTGAATACGCTGAGATAACCAGGATCAGTACGGATTTTGTGCAAGAAAGCGTAATATCCTTAAAAAACGGGGAGGATATCTTAACTGACATCAACATGGTACGGGCAGGAATAAATAAGTATGAAGGAGAAGTTAACTGTTTTATAAGCGACCCTGAAACTATCAAACTTGCTAAAAAAAATGAAATAACCCGCGCCGCCGCGGCCATGCAGTTAGCTGCGGAAAATGGTTTTAAGGGCATTGTGGCCATTGGTAATGCGCCAACTGCATTATATAAAGTAATGGAACTGGTAAAAACGGGAGAAATGGATGTTAAATCAGTAGTGGGAGTTCCAGTAGGCTTTGTAGGTGCTGCTGATTCTAAAGATGCCCTTTCAGCCACAGATATTCCTCACTTAATTACAAAAGGCCCTAAGGGAGGCACCCCAGTTGCAGTGGCCACTGTGAATTCCCTGATTCGTCTCAGCAAGGATGATTTAGATTATTAATAATTATTATATGTTTTGAGTATTTTTTTACAAATATTGTGTTTAAAAAAATTTGAGTAATGATAGAAATACCCTACTATATTACTCCCCTAGAATTATAGTTGAATAAAGTTATTAGGAGACCTTTTAATGAAATCAGAAGAGCTATTCAAAGAATCCCAGAATTATTTACCTGGGGGAGTGGACTCCCCTGTGCGAGCATTTAAACCACATCCATTTTTTGTTGAGAAAGCTGAGGGCTCCCAGTTATGGGATGTTGATGGAAATGTGTATACTGACTACTGTTTAGGTTACGGGCCCCTGATAATGGGTCATGCTCCTTCCCAGATTATGAAAGGGGTGTCTGAGCAGATTAAAAAGGGCACCACCTATGGTGCTCCTACCCAGAACGAAATCGAGTTGGCTAAGGTGGTGATAAATAAGGTCCCCTGCGCAGACATGGTGAGATTTGTTAACTCAGGAACAGAAGCCACCATGAGTGCCATAAGATTAGCCCGTGGATTTACTGGAAAAAATAAAATTGTTAAATTTGAGGGTGCCTATCACGGTGCACATGACTATGTTCTGGTTAAATCAGGTTCTGGTGCTGCTTGTCTACCTGATTCTTTAGGAATCCCTGAAGATACCACCAAAAATACCCTTTCAGCCCCTTTCAATGATCCCGAAGCTCTGAAGGATTTGATTGAATCTCAGGGACATGATATCGCAGCTATAATTTTAGAACCAGTTATGGGGAATATTGGATGTATAGAACCAGAAAAAGGTTATCTTGAATTTTTAAGAAAAATAACAGCAGAAAACGATATTTTGCTCATATTTGATGAAGTTATTACTGGTTTTAGAGTAGCAGAAGGTGGTGCTCAAGAATATTATGGAGTTACTCCTGACCTGGTTACCCTGGGTAAAATAATCGGTGGTGGTTTCCCTATGGGTGCTTTTGCTGGTAAAAGAGAGATAATGGAAATGATAGCCCCTTCAGGCAGTGTATATCAAGCAGGTACATTCAATGGAAATCCAATTTCAGTTAATGCAGGTTTAGCAACTTTAAATGAATTGAACAGTGGTTTCTACCGTACCTTGAATAAAAAGGGCCATAAAATAAGAAGTGCCATAGCAGACATCATTGAAGATAATGATTATGATCTAAATGTAGTGGGCCTGAGTTCCATGTTCCAGATTTATTTCAATAAGAACCCTGTAAAGAATTATGCTGATGCTAAAAAGTCTGATGCTGATAAATTCCTGACCTATTTCCGGGAATTACTGCAACAAGGAGTTTTTATACCACCATCACAGTTTGAATGTTGTTTCCTTTCACAAGCCCACAGCACGCAAGATCTGGAAAAAACCATTGAAGCTATAGCATCTTCACTGCAAGTAGCCCTGGATTGAGATTGTTTTATGAAGATTTTTTAGGGTGGGAAATCCAAAATCATAAAAAAAACCTTTTTTTATTTTTGTTTGGAGACTCGATAAAAAAATATACAGAACACTTTAGATGGGAAATTACTACAAAGAATCAATTATACTAAAAAATGGAATAAATAAGTATGAGAAAGGGCGTAGTATCACTATCCATAAAATGTTAAGTGCTTTATTTTAAAATCCAAACCAAAAACATGTATAAAAATCCGATGAGGATTAATAAAATTATAAATAAAGCCACGGCACGGACATAAGATATTTTTACTCCAGCATAATCATTATCCCATTCTCGTGCGAAATTAGAGCCCCTGGAACTGGTATCGTTCCAATGTTTATCTTTACGGAGTTTTGCCCTTTTATCATGGATATAATTGATAAATTTTGTCTCTTCAGCCATTACGGTGTCGATAATTTCTTTTTCATTTAATATATCATTATTTTCTTCATCTAAAAGATTATGAATTAGTTTTTTTTGTTCTTTTACATTGGCATGCATGCCTTTTTGATCAACAGTTTCCCATAAAGACCAGTTACCCTCTTTAATGTCATTTAATAACTCATCTTGGACTTCAACTTTTTTGGAAAGTTCTTCAAAAAGTTCTTTTCTTCGTTC
>DATN01000012.1:122464-145924 GCA_002504725.1 Methanobacteriaceae archaeon UBA587
TCACAAAAATCAAAATCAGCTGGCGATTCTCCATCCTGTAATTGGTAATAACCATTACAGTTCTCACATACCAGATAGCCATTGGATGACTGTCCCGGTAAATGCGTTCCTATAATTTCTTCGATTTCATTTGAGACCATATAAATTCCCCCCAGAAAGGTCTCTGGATTGATAATTAATATACTATTTGATATTATATTGTAGATTTCTATATTTTCGTACTAGTTATTATAATTATCGTGAAGACAAAATAGTGGCAGAAATATTATTTTTAAAGAAATGAGTAACTGAAAAAAAAGAAAAGAGAAAATAAAGGATTAAAGAAGTAAAAAATCCATTGTGTGTCTAAGTTGCTCCTTTAATACCAGCAGATATGAGGAAATTTGTAAATGCTCCCTCTGGAACCACTATAATGTTTCCCTGATTGTATTGAGTTGCTGCCGCCTGGATCATAGCCATATATTTGGATTTATCATGGGTAGCATTACTCATGGCCTTCATAATGGCTTCAATGGCTACTCCCCGGTCCACTCCGGCAGTTGACTCGTCACGTATAAATTGAAGTGAATCACCAGATAATTCCCCCTGTCCTTCAATATATATAGGACCAATAGACTGTATCATGGCATCTACGGCTTCGGGAGTCATTATAACCACCATATCAGTTTTTAAACCAGTGTTATATTCAACAATCTCCTGAGCCAATTTTGCTCCACTATTTACATCTTTTTCCCATAATGAATCGTGCAATAACCATTGGCTTACTCCTTGAGCCTTTAATGAAGCCGGTGGAGTGGCAGTAGGGTGGGCCATGGCATGAGGGTAAATACGAGTTACATTAGCAATATTCCCATCATTTAAAGAAATAACAAACGCCATGTCCACGGCACCAATACCTGGTCGTTTTTCACTTGGATCTGCACACAAAAGGAGAATATTGTGCTTTCCAGACATTACATTCTGTGAACTATTAACATATGCCTGAACAGACAGATAAGAAAGTCCCATTATAGCAATAAACAGGATTATAATTATTACATTCTTTTTATCCATTTTATCCATGATTTTTACCTTTTAAATTTTGATTTGTGTTTTAAAGCTTTTAAATAAGATATTTGTAAAATTCAGATTATATTTAGCATGATTACTGCAATGAGATCATGAAAAAATTAATTGAATATTCTCGAATAAATGTATTATTAAATATAATATTTTATTACCTATATAAATTCTACTTAAATAATATTTAATATTCGGTCAATTGACTGAATTATAATTGACTGAATTATTATAAGTCATATGGGCACATAAACATATAAATCTTACTCATGATAATTACACTTAAAAATAAATATTTTTAATTGAGGAAATGTTATGCTAACTATTGCCGCAGGTGTTGGTGAAAATAGAAACATTGTGGAAGCTGCTAAAAGCGTTAAGTTTAATGTGAAGCTGGTAGGATCAGAAGAAGAACTTTTGAAAATGCTTTTAAATCCAGAGATAGATGCCGTGATTCGGGGATCATTAAGTGCATCTTCCATAATGAACTATCTGCGTAAAAATTATGGATCACAGATAGTAAGAGCTTCTCTTATCGAAAATGAAGGTTTTAAAGTCTTATTAGCCCCTGTAGGTATAGATGAAGGTAGAGATGTTACCGAAAAAGTCCATATTATTGATAAATGCTGTGAATTTCTAATAAAAATGGGTCAAACTCCCCAAGTCGCCATATTATCTGGAGGAAGATCCCAGGATATAGGTAGAAGCCCCCACATTGATCAATCCATCCATGAAGGTGAAGAAGTAAGTACCATCATAAAAAATAAATACCATGCCAAGCACTATTACATATTAATAGAAGAAGCTTTTAAAGATAAATGTAATCTAATTTTAGCACCGGATGGTATTTCTGGAAATTTAATATTTAGATCACTTGTTTTGGTTGGTTCCAGTAAAAGCTATGGGGCCATAACCTTAGGAATAGATCCCATATTTATAGACACTTCCCGATCACAGAGTAGGGAAGGTTATATTAGAGCATTAAAATTTGCTTATCATCTAGCTAAATTAAAGAAACAGGAGAAATAAATGTCATTATTAAAACCCTCATTAAAACCGGTTTACCGGCTTTACGAATGGTATATTGCCCGCAATCTTAAAGCAGAAAACATGCCCAAACACGTGGCCATTATCATGGATGGTAACCGTAGATTTTCCAAGATCCAAGGCGGTTTAGAACCTATTGAAGGACATAAAAAGGGAGTAAATACCTTAGAAAGAGTACTGGACTGGTGTGTGGATCTGGGTATTGAAATAGTAACAGTATATGCTTTTTCAACCGAAAATTTTAATCGTAGTCCTGCAGAAGTGGAAGGGTTAATGCGGCTATTTCAAGAGAACTTTGAGGACATAGCCAACAACAAAAAGATACATACTAATGAAGTTAGGGTTAAAGCCGTGGGAAAACTGGAATTACTCCCTGAAAACGTTCGTGAAGCTATTAAAGTTGCTGAAGAGTCCACATCTAACTATAACAAACGTTTAGTTAATATAGCAATTGGTTATGACGGCCGTTTAGAAATCATTGATGCTATTAAGAAAATTTCAGAAGAAGTGAAGTCTGGGAATTTAGAAGTAGATGATATAAACGAAGAACTAGTTAACAAAAACCTTTACACTGCTGGTTTAGCAGACCCCAATCTGATAATCAGAACCAGTGGGGAAGAAAGGCTGAGCGGATTCCTACTCTGGCAATCATCCTATTCAGAACTCTATTTCTGTGATAGTCTATGGCCTCAACTCAGGAAAGTAGATTTCCTAAGGGCTTTACGATCATATCAACAGAGAGAACGAAGGTTCGGGATTTAAATAATATTCCTCAACCATCCATTCACTTCTATTACTTTTTATTAATTTTATAAATTATTTCAGGCGATAAAATGATTGATATTCACTGCCATATTGATTTTAAAGATTTCAATAAAAACCGAGCAGAAGTTTTACAACGGGCTAGAAAAAGTTTAAGCGCCATTATTAACTCCGGAGCCACCTTAGAAGGTAACCGCAGAGCATTGAAACTTTCACAAGAAAACAAGGGTTTTGTGTATCCCACCTTTGGATTTCATCCCGTTAATTCTTACAAAGCAGAACTGAAGGTTTTAGAGGAAGTTATAACAGAAATAGACCAGAATATTGAATATGCTGTTGCCTTAGGTGAAGCAGGTATGGACTATCACCATGTGAAAGATTCTAAGAGCCGCAGAAGGCAGGAAAAAATATTTGAAAGGTTTGCCGTGCTGGCTGTAGAATATGAACTTCCCCTTATTATTCACGCCCGTGATGCAGAAGAAAAAGCTCTGGAAATAGTAAAAAAATTCCATTCTATTCCCGAGGTAATATTTCACTGTTATAGTGGATCTATGGAAACTGCCCAGAAAATTTTAGATGAAGAGTACTATCTATCATTCTCCACCATGGTTTGTTTCTCCAAACACCACCAGAAACTGGTAGCAGATATCCCTCTGAAAAATGTATTAACTGAAACGGATAGTCCTTATCTATCTCCTTTTAAAGGAAAGAAGAATGAGCCTTCATTTGTTGAGGAAGCCGTGAATAAAATTGCGCAAATAAAAGATAAAAAACCTTCACAAATAGATAAAATCACGGAAAAAAATGCAAAAAAAGTTTTTGGGATTTAAATCCCAAAAATAAAAAAACCATTTATTTTATAAAAAAAACTATTATTTCCCTAAAATAATTTCCCTAGAATAGCCTATTCCAAATTTAAAGTTCCATATCTATTTTTAAATTTCCAGGAATTATTCCAGGTTTTCAAAGACTTCTTTAGCAGCCATTATGCCATTTATAGCTGCAGGGAATCCTGCATAAACCGCCATTTGGATAATAACTTCAATTATTTCTTCTTGAGTGCAACCTACATTTAAAGCACCGTTAATATGACTTTTTAATTGTAAAGGGGCTGTTCCCATGGCAGTTAAAGCAGCCACAGTGGCAATTTCTCGAGACTTCAAATCAAGACCCTGACGAGTATATATATCAGCATAAGGAAATTCAGCAACAAAACGGGCCAGATCCGGAGCAATATCCTCTAAATTCTCTTTTAAAGAATTATATGAATCTTTATTCATTTTTTGTAACATTTCTAAGCCTTTTTCATACCTATCAGACATAATATCTCCTCTTTTTATTAATCTTTAATTTGATTTATAATTAGTAATTGCATGCAAGTATATTATTAATTAATTATTCAATTAATTTATAAAATAACTCTATAAATATATAAAATTAATTCTACCTGCAAGCTTGGGGCCAATTAATAAAGTAGGAATAAGTAAATATATTATAGATTAATGGATTATAACTATCATTAGCGATTTAAGGTAATGAGGTGGTTTAATGAAGAACAAAGTTTTATTTTTATCACTGCTAATAATGGTGGTTTCTTTAAGTACTGTCCATGCACAATCAACTGCTACAACACCAGACATTTCGGATGTGAATGACGCACTTAATAATGCATCTCAAGTAACAAATGATACTGCCAACGAAATAGATAAAATATTAGGTCCTATACAAAGTATTTTAGACACTATTTACTCCATTATACAGCAGATCCAGAACATATTTTGGACTTTAAGTAATATCACTGGTGGTCAGTAGACAATCAACTAAAATAATAACAATTGAAAGATGCAATGGAGAAAAATACTAGCCCAATCATATTAATTCAGAGATTTATTATACTAAAAGTCCATTTATCAAATTATAATAAACTATCGATATAATTATCAAATTTATTATAATTTAAAATTTTAAAGAAAATTGTTTATTCCCATTTTGAATCATTGAGTATTCACAATTAGGATTAATTAATAGGTGATTATTTGAGACCCTACATTATCTTAAATGCAGCCATGACCTTAGATGGTAAAATAGCCACTAAAAAGGGAAGTTCAGAAATATCAGGGCCAGAAGATTTGGAAAGAGTCCATCATATCAGAAAAGATGTGGATGGCATTATGGTGGGCATTAACACTCTTTTAGCTGATGATCCCCGACTCACCGTCCATAAAATCTCATCTAAGGCCTCTGATAACCCTACCCGGATCGTGGTGGATAGCCGGGGCCGAACCCCCCTGGATGCCCGGATTTTAAATAATGATGCTCCTACCATAATTGCTGTTTCTAAAAAAGCACCCCTAAGCAAAGTAGAAAAATTTAGGGAAAAAGCAGAAGTTCTCATTTGTGGTGAAGAGAGAGTAGATCTGGTAGAATTAATGAAAAATCTCAAGGAAAAAAGAATCAACTCTCTGATGCTGGAAGGAGGATCCACCCTTAATTTTTCCATGCTAAAAGAGGGACTGGTAGATGAGGTAAGAGTGTGCATTGCACCTATGATTGTAGGGGGCAGCCAGGCCAAAACACTGGTGGATGGATCGGGAATTGATTTTATGAAAGATGCCATCCAGTTAAAGTTAAACAAAAGTTACCCCCTGGGTAAAGATTATATTTTAGAATATTCTGTTTTGCAGGGAAAAGAAACAATCAAATAGTACAACTTAAATTGTGGTAGTTCCCAATAAGATTAATCTGAATAAATTTTCTTTTCAGATAGTGACGATTATAAAGATTTAACCAAGAAAATCAGGAGAATCCGACATGGAGAATATGTACCAACGCTCACTTGCCGGGGAAATCAATAAAGAAGATGCCTTAATGTTAGTGAACTCAAATCCATTCCATTTATTTGACCTTGCAAATAAACTACGTGCTGAAATTGTGGGGGACGAAGTAACCTTTGTAGTCAACAGAAACATTCATATCACCGACCGTTGTACAATTAACTGCGCTTTCTGTTCCTTTAAAAATAAAGCAAAGTATGAAATGAGCATCGATGAAATATTACAAAGCGTGGGTGAAGCAAAAGAATTAGGGGCTACTGAAATATGTTTATTTGGAGGCGTAATGCCTTATATGACCGTAGATTATTACTGTGACATTATCAGAGCTATTAAAACTAATTATGATATCGAACTTCATACCCTTTCCCCAGTGGAAATATATCATGCAGCAAAGGCATCCGAAATGACCACTAAAGAAGTTTTAATAGAATTAAAAAAATCAGGACTGGATACTTTAACTGGTGCCTCTGCGGAAATCCTGGTGGATTCTGTAAGGGCTGAAATATGTCCTAACAAAGTGACCACTTCACAGTGGGTGGACATTATAAAAGAAACCCATGAAGTAGGTATCCCCTCAACCTCCACCATGATGTATGGTACTGTGGAAACCTGGGAAGATCGTATCGAACATCTATTAATATTACGGGATATACAGCGTGAAACCGGTGGATTTACTGAGTTTGTTCCCATGACCTTTTTAAGCGAGAATAATGAGGCAGGGCAAGACACTATGGGTGCCAGTGGTATGGAAGATCTGCAGTTACATGCTCTGGCCAGGGTGATATTAGGAAGAGATATCCCCAATATTCAGGCAGCATGGATAAAAATGGGTACCAGGATGGCCCAGATGGCCCTTTGTTGTGGAGCAAATGATTTAGGAGGTACCATGATGGAGGATAGGATATCCCTGGCTGCTGGTGCATCACATGGGGATCATTTACCTAAAAATCAGATGATATCTGTTGTTGAAGCCATCGGACGTATTCCTGTAGAGCGTACTACTACCTATAAACACGTTTAATTAATATTAATCTCACAAAAATAATAAATTTAAAAAAAGGAAGTAGAAAAAAGAACTGCTTCCAGAATAAACTATTATTATGATAAATATCTAATTCTATTTAAAAAATTAAGATTTTTTTATTAATATATAACCTCAGATATTATATCCCATAATAACCTATAATAGTCCTTTTTTCTTTAATATTCTCTCAGGGTTATCTTTTAAAGCCTTTTCAACTTCCTTTTCAGGGATCCCCGCACCTAAACCATAGCTATACGCAGTTTTATAAGATATTAAATCACTGGGAGAATGGGTGTCGGTATCTATAACCAGACTCGCCCCTACATCCAGGGCAACCTTACCTACGTGACCATTTCCCAAAGAATGTCCTCTTCGGGAACTTATTTCCAATGCAATATCATTTTCTTTAGCTCTTTCAGCTTCTTCATAAGTTATAAGGCCTGGGTGGGCCAGGATGTCCACTTCAGGACAATTTACAGCCGCCCAGTTAGTACCTTCAATTACCGGCTCTACCAGAGTTTCTCCATGTACCACAATTATTTCCGCGCCTAATTTTCTTGCCTGGTGTGCCAGTTTGTCAATAATCTCTGCCGGAGCATGGGTTATCTCTGCACCGGGAATAACCGTAATTCCCCAGTTATCACAGATATCCTGCACTGCTTCAATAATCCGACCCACACAATCCATATTGGTTGCATCCACGTGGTCAGTTATGGCAATGGCCTTGTGATTAAGTACACAAGCTCTTCTGGCAATTTCAGATGGTAATAATTCTCCGTCACTAAAAAGACTGTGAATATGTAAATCGATTCTTTGTGTGATTTTAAATCCCCCGTTATTTTCTGAGTTATTTTCAGGAGCATAATATTTAACAATAGTTTTTCTAAAAATTAATTAGATTTTGATTAATATCTTTGATTTAATATATATTTTTATTAATATTAATTTTGTTAATTAATTGATAAATTATAGTATAAAATAAAATACAATCTAATAATATTGTTTTGTTTTCAAGAAACTGCTCAGTAATTATAAAACTGGATTTAGAGTTCTTTTAGCCATGACAGAAAATATATCATCCCATATTAGGTTATTGTATTAATAATAAGATACATATAAACTATAACTGAATTTGAATTTAAATTAAAACCGAAATATTCATAATTGTGATACCATGGATTGTTCAATATTTGCACCGTCCCATATTACCGGGTTTTTTCAGATTATAAACCACCAAAATCCTCTAAAAAAAGGTTCCCGCGGAGCAGGGGTTGTAATGGACAAAGGAGTCCTAACCCGAATTAAAATATCTAAAAACGATCATAAAATAGATATTAAAATTAACGGAGAACCAGACTCTTTTAATGATTCGATAACAAGCAAAACTATCGATTTATTGCAGGAAAAAATAGTCTCAGAATATGGGTATGAAAAAAGAATCCAAAACGGTTTTAAAATTGAACATGACATCCAGGTACCCATAGGATGCGGATTTGGAACATCTGCAGCCTGTGCACTGGGGACTGCTTTAGGATTATGTTATCTTTTTAATTTACCCTTAACTTATAACCAGGCCGCCGGGGTGGCACATCAGGCAGAAGTGGAGTTAGGCACAGGTTTAGGGGATCTAATTGCTGAAACCGCAGGAGGGATTGTTATAAGATTGAAAGAAGGATCTCCTGAATTTGGGAAGATAGATAAAGTTGTCAGTGAACCACTTTATGTTATCTCCAGGTCATTAGGAGATATTGATACTTCATCCATTATCCAGGACCCCCAACACCAGAAGACCATCAATCAGACCGGTGCCGGTATGCTTAGTCAATTAGTGGAAAATCCCACCCCTGAAAAGTTCATGTCATTATCTTACCAGTTTGCCCAAAAAACTTCATTGATGAGTAAAGAAGTGAAAGAATTAGTAAACATTTTAAATGAAGAAACTATAGGTGCTTCCATGGCTATGTTAGGAAACACAGCTTTTGCATTATCAAAAACTCCAGATACCAGTTTAAAAGATGCCTTAATAAGTAAAATTGATTTTTCAGGAAGTAGATTTGTAGATTTGTAGATTATTAATTTATAATTTATTTACAAAGTATTAATTATTAAGAGAATTTAGTATTAAAAAACATTAGTTGAATTAATTACAGGAATTAAATTATCTATTATCTATTGAATTATTATATAGAATTATAATGGAAATTGAAAAATACCATTGATTTTAACAAATTATATATTATCCATTATATCTAATACAATTATACAATATTGAAAGCTTAAATTGGTCTTAAATGGACAATGAACAGATTTGTGGATTCTATGATAAAAATTGTATACAATATCCATACATATAGGGAGAATCTAGAAAATATCATTAAAAAAAAACGATGTTGTGGTCGAATTGGGGTGTCATGTAGGCAATTCCACCAGGATTATAGCTAGGAATGCTTTTGATGGTCGTGTGATCGCTATTGATAATAGTCCTGAAGCAGTTTCCAGTATGGAGTCTGTTATGAATGATTATCCCCAAGTAGAATTTACTAAAGCTGACGTACGACTTCATGAAACATTGGAAGAAGTATATAAAAAAATTGAAACGTGTGATGTATTATCAGTAGATCTAGGCGGAGGGTATCATCCCGACACAACATTCAAGGTTTACTTTATATGGTCATCAACTTTAAAGCCTAGAACAACCATTATAAGAAATAGGGGGTTGTTGGACTTTGTACGTTCATCACAAACCCAGGAAGATATAATGTCTAAGGAAGGTTGGTTGGAATCCAGTAATGATGCGGGAATTCCTCCCCGCTTAAAAGAGCTTAAACTCTGGTCAAACAAGCTTTAACAAAATAAATTGAAAATGCGCTTAAATTAATTAAATCTGAATAATTGATTGTAATACTTATAAAAAAACTAATAAGTTTTGTTCACCAAAATATATGAGGAGGGTGTTTATGATAGGTAAAAAAATCAGGATAGAAAGGATCATTGACCGAAAAACCGGAAAAAGTGTAATAGTTCCCATGGATCATGGTGTTTCTGTGGGCCCTGTGCCGGGTATAATTGATATGACAGAAACTATCGATGAAGTAGCAAGTGGCGGCGCAAATGCTGTCTTAATGCATAAAGGAATGGTAGATTGCGGTCATAGAGGTTACGGAAGTGACATTGGACTGATAATCCACCTTTCAGCCAGTACTGGTTTAAGTCCTGACCCTAACCACAAAGTTCTGGTCACCTCAGTGGAGAAAGCCATAAAATTAGGTGCAGACGCGGTTTCAGTTCATGTGAATGTAGGATCCGAGAGGGAACCTGAAATGTTAGTCCAATTAGGAACCACTGCAGAGATATGCGACGAATGGGGCATACCTCTAATCGCCATGATGTACCCCCGCGGTAAAAACATCACCGATGAACATGCCGCAGAAGTAGTGAAGATAGCTTCCCGAGCCGGCGCGGAATTAGGTGCTGATATAATTAAAACTAACTACACCGGAGATCCAGATACCTTCAAAGAAGTAGTGGATGGTTGTCCAGTACCAATAGTGATTGCCGGAGGCCCTAAAGTAGAAACAGAAGAGGAACTCCTGGAAATGGTTAAAAATGCAGTTGATGTCGGTGGAGCCGGTGTAGCCATTGGAAGAAATGTTTTCCAGGCAAAATCACCACAAAAAACTACCCGAGCCATTTCTGAAATCGTTCATAATAAATTAGAAGTGGAAGAAGCTCTTAAAATCTTGAAAGAGTAATTCCTTTAATTTATTTTATATTATTAATCATTTAACAAACTCAAAATCTTTGAAAAACACCCATATAATAATTAAATTTTGAATTAAATTTTAAATACCATTTTGGAAGGATTATTTATGAAGTTTGCTTGGATAATGGCCCCTGGTAATGAATGGGAAGAAAAAAAAGGTTTTATAACCACCGGATTAGAATCAGGAATTGATCATGTTCTGGATTTAGTTGATATAGAAAATATCCATAAACTAGGGAACATTTCAGTAGTCTCTGATCAAGAAGATGCTGATATCATTTTAGTTGGGAAAAATGGAGAAGGAGATGGTACGCTCCATTTACCTGTGAATTTAGATGATTCTAAAGATCTAGCTGTGGCTAATAGCTTTAAAAGAAAAGGCAGGATAGTGGCGGCCTATGTAGAAGTAACCAGTAAAAAGCATGAAGAACTGGCCCGTATTTTAGGTAGAGTAGTGGATTACCTAATTTTAGTGGGAAGTGACTGGAAAATCATTCCCCTGGAAAATATAATCGCCGATTTACAGCAGGAAGACGTTAAGCTGATAGCTGCAGTGGATGATTACCACGAAGCAAAGTTGGCTTTAGAAACTCTGGAACATGGAACTGATGGTATTTTAATCCAACCAGAAGATTATTCTGATATTAAGAAAATTGCCGAATTGATTGAAAAAATTGAGTCTGAAAAATACGAATTAAAACCTGCCACCATAACCCGCATTGAACCGGTAGGATCTGGAGATAGGGTTTGTGTAGACACTTGCTCCATGATGAATGTAGGGGAAGGGATGCTTATTGGTTCTTACTCCACTGGACTCTTCCTGGTTCACAGTGAATCATTAGAGAGCGAATATGTAGCTTCCCGACCATTTAGAGTTAATGCTGGACCTGTGCAGGCCTATGTAATGACTCCAGGCAACAAGACCAAATATCTCTCAGAATTAGAAACTGGGGATGAAGTGTTAGTAGTGGATGATGGTGGAAAAACTAAAACAGCTATTGTGGGTCGTGTAAAAATAGAAAAACGACCATTAATGTTATTGGAAGCAGAATGCAATGGGGTAAAAGTAAAAACCTTGCTTCAAAACGCTGAAACCATCCGACTGGTAAATGACAAGGGAGAACCCATATCTGTTTCTGAACTTAAAGAAGGAGATAAAGTCATGCTTTACCTGGATGAAGGTGCACGACACTTTGGAATGTCTATAGAAGAGACCATAATAGAGAAATAATCACGATTATATTATTTCTCGCCATTATTTTTTTAATTTCTACATAAATTATCCTTTTTTAATTTTACCTAGATATCTCATAATTAAGTAATCCAAAAAAAATAAGGTATAGTTCATTAAAGCAACAAGGAACGTTTTTAAAGTATTGAATCTTTAAAAAATTTTAAATAACAAATATCTGACAACTTTCAAATAAATTAGAATAATTATAATAAATCATTTTTATTTCTGAAATCTTTCAACAAAATGTAAATAAGATTAAGGGAATATATTTGCAATAATAATATCTTCATAGGATTATTAATCCTTAATTCAGGAAAAAGGTGAGTATATGAGTGATTCTTCAGATATTCGGGCTTTTTTAGCAATTGAAGTTGACCAGAATTTGGTGGACAAGATTTTAGATGTTCAAAAAAACTTAAAAGAAGCCGACGCTCCAGTTAAGTTTGTTGAAGGAGAAAATCTGCATTTTACCCTTAAATTTTTCGGAGATATTAATGAAACCCAAGTTAAGGATATATCATCCGTTGTGGAGAATATAGTCTATGATCAAGACTCTTTTGAAATTTACATTGAAAAAATAGGCGTTTTTCCAAGTTTAAGATATATAAGAGTAGTTTGGCTTGGAGCAAGTAACATAGAACCATTTTCTGAATTACAAAAGAGACTGGATGAAGAATTTATCAAAATGGGATTTGATAAAGAAAGAAGCTACATCCCCCATCTCACCATAGGCCGTTTGAAAGGTTCCCATAACAAAGAAAAACTGGTAGAGAAAATAGAAGAGTTACAGGATATTGAAATCGGATCCATGAAAATAGATAAAATTGTGCTTAAAAAAAGTGAACTGACTCCTCTTGGACCTATTTATACTGATTTAAAAGTTTTCCACCTATAACTCTATGACTGGTTTTTTGTGCTAATTATTTAATATAAATTAATTAGGGTAATTTAGAGTACTTTAAGACTATTTTATTAGAATACTATCTAAATAGTACTATGGAAATTTAATAAATCGTATTGTTTAATTAAATAAGAAAATAAATAAAAAATTACACTAATTATATCATTAAATACTTTTAGGATTACTTCATAATATTTTCAGAATTAGGACTTCCTACACTAAAATAGTGATACTCAAATTAATCCTACCATATCATTTTGTTTATATTTAATGTCTATTGAGGCAATAACATGGATTATGAAATGATTTTAAAAGAAATCAAACCAAATACTAATGAAAAAGAAAAAGTAGAATCTTTAGCCAAGTCCATGATTGATTTTATCAATTATACATCAGAAAAAGAAAATATCCCCACAAAGGCCCTACTAGTGGGCTCCGTGGCTAAAAACACCTGGTTGTCTGGGCGGGCTGACATTGATATCTTTTTACATTTTCCACTGGACACCTCCATAGAAGACTTAAAAAAACACGGACTAAAACTGGGATATGCATGTATCAAGAAAATGAAAGGCACTCCTGAGGAACGCTACGCATCACACCCCTATGTAACCGGCCATATTGAAGGATATTCCGTTGATTTTGTACCATGTTATTCTATTGAAAATTCCCAAGAACTTAAATCCGCAGTGGATCGTACCATTCTCCACACCCACTATATCCAATCGAATTTAAGATCAGAGCAGATAAACCAAGTATTATTGCTTAAAAAATTCATGGAAGGTGTTGAAACATACGGATCAGAATTTAAGGTTGGGGGATTTGCAGGATATCTATGTGAATTATTAATAATAGAATATGGAGATTTTAAATCAGTTTTAGAAGCTGCTTCTTCTCAATGGAAAAAAGGGTTTGTTATTGATCTGGAAAATCATGGCACCGGGAACAACTTTTCAGAACCACTTGTGGTAATCGACCCCGTTGATCCGAATAGGAATGTCGCTGCTGCTTTGAATATCCAGAAAATGTCAGAGTTTATGGCCGCCTCACGAAACTACCTGCAGGAACCAAAAAAGGAATACTTTTTTAATATCCCTCGCACTATCACTAAGGACACCATTCTGAAAAGATTTCATGAAAGGGGAACTAGGCCGATAATCATCTCATTTAAAGCCCCTGACATTCCAGCAGATGCCATATACCCCCAACTCAAAAAAACCGAGACTTCACTTAAAACAAAAATGGAACAAAATGGTTTTAAAGTACTAAGAAGTGGATACTGGACCAATGAAGATACCAAAGCATTTATAATCATAGAGTTCGATGTATGGAATCTTCCCCACTGCGAAACACATTTAGGGCCTCGCATATGGGATGCAAACCATCAAAAGAAGTTTTTAGAAAAATATGCCAGTGCCTGGTTAGATGGAAATCAGTGGGTAGTGGAAATTGAAAGAAAACACAATAATGTACCGGATTTTATAAATTATTTACTCAAAAAAGAAAATATCCACCACCTAAAAATAGGTAAACACCTGAAAGAGGAAATACTTAATCAATATGAGATGAAAGACATAGATGACTTTTTATCAGAAAATAATTCTCAAAAAATCTTAGAATTCTTTCATCAGTATTTAAATCCCGGCAAACATCTCCGGCGATAAAAAGGCAATGATTCGGCAATAATGGCAATAATAAATTACAATTATCTTGCAATAGAAAAATCTTAATCTGATTTTTTAAATCAGGTTTAAGAATCTTTTCTTTCCATTACAAATTTAGGAACTGCCTCTTTAAGTGGATCAAAAGTTTCTATATTATTCACTTCGGTACACCTCATGCTGACCTTGGAATGAAGCGACGAAGGGAGTCGGAGTATTCTTTTAAGATCTATAGTTACTTTAGCATCCACCAATCCCATATTCATTTTAGATAATCCCTCTACAAAGTTTTTGTATCGTCTAGGACCGATATTTTTCTTAAATAATCCCCATTCCCCATTTTTTACTAGTTCCCGGTGTTTTATAATATCCTTTAATAATTTCTTGTTGACATTCTCCAGAGTTTCTTCTCCAGTGAAATGCAAAATGGCATGTTCTGCTCTTTTAGTAAAGACCGCAGGATATCCTATAGGAATAGAAAAATGTTCAATAGGATATGGTTTTTGATGCAGTTGTTCGAAGTCATGATACTCACTTTTAGGGGTTTCTGCACCAGCGACATATTTTAAAACCTGAGAACGTACCTCACTATCAAATTGCATTACTTCTGGATCCAGTACTCGGACATGATAACCCCGGCCAGAGTAAATCACATGGATATTTGTTAAGCCCAGATCGCCATTAAGTGTATCTAAAATCATGGCTACGATCTGTTTAGCTTCTCCCAGACAGGTTTCACAGACACCCTCACAATTACAGGATCTAACCGGCAAATCTTTAGCATCTACATCAAATATAAGTTCTGATTTGAGCCAATCCCCTCTTTTTCGGGGTTTGTTGTAAAAGGCAACTGAACAATAGGCCGCAAAAGGAGAACGGTACCTTAAAAATTTTCTTAACATATCCACATCCCTGAAAATCCGATACCTATCATTAGGGCCCTTACCTAAATGATCAAAGCCAAATTCTCGTTTATTTAAATCCTTTTTAATGAATTCAGGTAAATCTTTGATATTCCATTCTTCACGGTAATACCTTCGCCTTTCTTCTAAAGTTGCCTCTTCAAAAATCGTTATCACCTTAATATAATCCTGGTTAATTTTTAATTCATTTTTAAATGATGAATATCCAATAATTTTATTTTTAACATTTTTTTGAAACCGCACAAGAACTAATATATGGTTAAATATCTACGGTTTCCCTGTACCTTTTTCTGCTTCACCTTTTGAAGACCCTTCTTGAGACGAATTACGAAGCTCCCACCGCCTCCGATTATAATATGACAAAGGATTTCCTATCTTCTTACAGGTAGCATCCGGTTTACATAAGGCAGATAAGTGAATTTTTATCTTATCACAGCTCATAGGAGTGTACCATTTACTTTCACCCTCATGTTTCAAATCAGGATCTGAATGAACACCAAATCCTAGCTTGGCAATTACATTAAGCTTTTCCTGGGGGTCGTCTTCGAAAAGAGGTGGTGAACAGTTATCAGCAGCCTCATAGATTAAGGGTAATATTTCATTGGTAACTATCTGTAAATTAGAATCAATATCTGAAACCTTTACAGAAACATCATTCCTAAAAATTGCTGGATATAATCTAGCATAGGATAAAAAGGAAGTCAAGAGCAACACTATGGCATCATTACGGTTTCCAGAGCCTACACCTTCCATGGTTTTTGCTATGCAAGGGGGGAATGCTTCATGTTGCAGTGCAGTGGCCTTAATCTCTCCTGCACCACCAGATGCAGCGAAATAGGTACTCCTCTCCGCCAGTTTTTCTGATATCATTTGGGCGATCTGAATTAAGGAAGGATGAGGTTCTATATTAGCCGACATTTCATGAACCCGTTTAATATAATTCTCTGTATTCTGCATTATCATCCTATTTATAATAAGTTCTTTTATGCGTTGTCCAATTAAAAGATCGTACATCTTTTCCGGAGGCCGGTTAACTATTTTATCTTCAAATTTCAAGAGAAAGTCTGATTTATTCAATACCACTTCTCCATTATCCAGAATAAGTTCTGAAAGATTGATTTTTTTGGATCCGAAAAGCTCACTCAGAGAAGTCCATTTTATATTATCCTGTTCAATTAACAGGTTCAGCAAATTACTTACTGCCTCTTTTCGTTCATATGGAGGTAATTTTTCCAATCGTTCTTCAACTAATCTGCCCTGTGCTTCAATAAATACTCTGCTTTCCCTAGAATTAGGATTAAATTTTACCCCTATGGCCTGTGCAGCTATATAAAATGCAATGACATCAAACTGGAAAATTTCTGGCTCAAAAAGAAAAGCGTAATCATTGTGATCAAATTGTTTATCATTTTTTTTCCGTAGATACCACTCCAATCGCTTCACTGCTAGATCAGCCAAAGTATCTGGAGTATATTCATCATTAGAAATATTAGTTTTAGATACAATCCTCAAAAGATCTGTGTTTTTATCAAATAAACTTTCTAATGATCCTTTTTCACGTACTATCTCTTCGCCCTCAGTAGATAGTGGATTTAAAAATGATAATGAAACCATGTATCTATTTAGTTAAATCCAGAATAAAAAATTGACTATATTTTATGAGAATAAAGATTACTTTACATAGTTATCCCGATTTAAATGTTATTCAACTTATCAATTAATAGACATTTAATTAGCCACTAAAATAATAAGAATTAATAAATACATTAACTTAAATAATTAGCTGCATTATGTTTATATATAAAAAATACTTAAAATAGGATAGATTCTAATATTTTACCAATTGGCTTTCCTAATCAATCTTTAATCGATTTTAAAAATTAGTTTAATTAAGGATTAGCTTCATTATCACTAGAATTTATTTATCAAAGACTATTATATAGTCTATTTTTGTGTAAGGAGGAATAATATTGACTAAAATTTTTATGACATGTGCACTGCCTTATGCTAACGGCCCCACTCATTTAGGTCATTTAAGATCGACCTATATACCTGCAGACATTTATGCCCGTTATAATAGGATGAAAGGCAATGAAGTGCTCTTTGTTTGTGCCACCGATGAGCATGGGACACCTATAGCAGTTAAGGCAGAAAAAGAAGGAAAAACTCCTTTAGAAATTGCCACCCGTTATCACGAAATGATAAAATCAGATTTAGATGATTGTAATATTTCATTTGACAATTTTTCCAGAACCACTGAACCCCTGCACTATGAAATTGGACAGAATTTCTTTTTAAAATTATATGAAAAGGGTTTTATTTATGAAAAAGAAATAAAACAGCCTTATTGTCCAGATTGTGACAGATTTTTACCAGACA
Source organism: Methanobacteriaceae archaeon UBA587 (assembly GCA_002504725.1). Lineage (GTDB taxonomy): Archaea > Methanobacteriota > Methanobacteria > Methanobacteriales > Methanobacteriaceae > UBA587. The sequence goes on from DATN01000012.1 coordinate 140,049, forward strand.
GGTACGTGGAAGGCATATGTCCCCAGTGTGAAAGTGAAGGGGCTCGGGGAGATCACTGTGAAGCCTGTGGAAGGCACTTGGAACCCACCCAACTTTTAGAACCACACTGTTTAATCTGTGACAGCACTCCTGAAATTAAGGAATCCAAACACTATTTTTTCAAATTAAGTCATTTTCAGGACGATTTGTATAATTGGATTATTTCCAATGACGAAATGCCAGCTAATGTCAAAAATTATGCATTGCAATGGATAAAAGAAGGACTTAAAGATTGGATACTCACCAGAGATATGGATTGGGGAATTCCCGTTCCGCTGGATGATGCTAAAGGAAAAATNNCAGTGGTCTAAAAAGAGTGGAAAGGACTGGAAAGATTATTGGAACGAGAAAGCACTTCATTTCATTGGTAAAGACATAATTTACCATCACTCCATATTTTGGCCTGCTTTACTCATGGCTTATGGATGTGAATTACCTAATAATATTATAGCCGGAGAATATCTATCTTTAGAAGGTAGTAAAATGTCTACCAGTAAAAACTGGGTCATATGGACCTCTGATTTCCTGGAAATGTTTGATGCTGACATTTTAAGATATTATTTAACCATAAATGCTCCTTTAAATAGAGATACCGATTTTTCATGGGATGATTTCCAGCGCAGAGTAAATGATGAGTTGGCAGATGTATTAGGAAACTTCCTGCACCGTACATTCTCATTTACCAAAAGATTCTTCCAGGGAAAGATTCCTGAAGCTTATAAATTCAGTGCAGAGGATGAAGAATTTAAAAACCAGATTGTATCAGCCCCTAAAGTAGTAGGAGACCTGATTGAAAATTATAAGTTCCGTGAAGCATTAGTTAGAATTATAAAATTAGCTAAAAAAGGAAATAAATACTTCAATGACCAGGAACCCTGGAAAGCCGTTAAAGAAAACCCTGAAAAAGCAGCCAATTGTCTTTATCTATGTAACCAATTAACCAAAACTCTGGCAGTTCTATTAAAACCGTACATGCCCGAGAAATCTTTTAAAATTTTGGAAATTTTAAATTTAGATGATCTGAGTATGGTATGGGATGATGCCAGCACTTTTATCCCATCGGGACATCTTATTAAAAAACCAAAACCACTATTTGCTAAAATTGATGATGAAATCATCGAAAAACAAAAAGAACAACTCTACCAAAGTTTAGAAGAAACTGCTGATGAAAATGCAGAAGCAGAGCTGGAGGAAAGTGATATGAAAGATATAATCAATATTAACGATTTCGCAAAAATGGACTTTAGAATTGGTGAAGTAGTAAATGCAGAATCTGTGAAAGGTTCTGATAATTTATTAAAGCTTAAAGTAGATATAAAAGAAAAAGAAATACAGGTAGTGGCCGGTGTGGCCAAAAAATATTCTTCTGAAGAGATATTAAACAAAAAGGTAGTGGTTCTGGTCAATTTAGAACCTGCTAAATTATTTGGAGTTAAATCAGAAGGAATGATTCTGGCTACTGCGGATTCTCTAAGTTTACTAACCTCAGAAACTGCCCAAATCGGTGAAAATATAAAATGAACGAATCGGTCATTATTGGTAGCTCTGAAAAATTTTTAGACCGCATTAAAAGAGAGACTTTGGATTTATCTGAGGTCTCCCAAATTAAGGGGTTCTTAAGGGTTTACCAATACCTGAAGGAAAACCTGGAAGAATTACAGGAGCGGAAAGAGATCATGGAATCCAAGGGATATAAAGCTCCCTACCGTTCCCTGGCCAGATACGGTTCCACTACTCCAGGAGAAGTAATGGTAGAAGAACTCCATGAAGTTAATCGCCATTCACAGTACTTTAGGATGAAAGCATCGGCCAAAAAGAACATATTGGATCGTGTAAAGTCTTCTATTTCGTCCCATAAAATAGCCATAGGAAATTTAGAAGAGTATGCTACATTAAAATGCTCTTCCTGCCATAAGAGTTACCGGGCCAATGAAATAAGTGATTTTGACAATATAACGTGTACTTGTGGTTTATCAGACTTCCAACTGGAGATAAATGAATCAGGAGTACACCGCTTAGAAATCATCCCCCATTTACCGCTTTCTGGTAATTACATGGCCCTAATGTCTGAATTATCTCCGTGGGGAAGGGAATCATTTAAAAAAGTAGTTAAAGTCTTGAAGCAGGAAAAAAAAGGTGTTGTGAAAACTGTTTCCCTGGTAATTCGGGTTTTAGAGTCGGGTCGATGGATAAGAAAACGAGTGAGTATGGAAGGGGTTGATGGTCAGAACTATGAAAAAGAGTTAAGGAAAAAATACGGTTCTAATGTCCGTATAGAATTTTTACAGTTTCATAGAGTAAAACCAACCATAATCAATGACCGGCACACACGTAATGCTTTAGCTCTGGCCTATGTACGTTTTTCTGAGAAATTTATTCAAAATATACTTAATGAAATTCTACAATCACGTTTAAATAACCTTAAAAAAGTTAAACTTTATGAAAAACTGGTTAAACAGGCCAAATTATTTGAACCCACACTGCTAGAAGAATTCGAAGATTTAGAAGAACTTCGTGAAGAAGAATTGAACCGTTTACTACTGGAAAATAATCTTAAGGATAAATGGGGCCATCTAGATCGGGAATTAGATCAGAATCTAAAAAGAAAAGCCTTAATTGAAAAAAAGCTATTCAAAGGCATACCCTTAACCTTAATTATGTGGGATATAATCAAATATTATCTTTCTACATCTTATGATCGTAGAAATAGTTACTCTGGACCTTTTCCTAATCTTAGAGTTACTTTAGACCGTAATCAAGTGAAAGTCTTTCAGGATTTTGACCGGGATGTGGTGGATGTCTTAAGGGATTATAAAAAAGAGAAAGTGGTATTCATTCCCCATATTCAAAAAGTTCTTTTGAAAAAATTTGAATTGGAACAGAAGATGAAAGGAATGCATATGAAAACCAATCCTGCAGCATTTGGAGCTGCTGTTATCTCTTTAGAATCAGAAATTCCTGTTGAAACAACTTCTTCATTATTCTCAGTTTCTAAGAAAGATGTGCTATCAGAAAAAAAGAATATGGAAACTATGGGAAAACCCACCAATACTAAAGCCAAACAATTCATGGAAATGATAAAAAAGTAGCACCATTAAATACTCTAAAATGGATTATATTGATAATAAATCCTTAATCCAAATTATTCTCAAATAGAAATCTAAAGAAATTTAATTTAATAAATATTTATTTAAGAATGTGAATAGAATAGTAGTTCTATTATTATAATTGCTGGTTAGGGTTACTTAAGTCCTTATTAATTCCATAATATTTATTGAATAAAGAATAAAGAATTTAATAATTTAAGAAATTATTCACTTAATATTATCCACTTTATAAAGTGTTTACATGTCATCTGAGAATATCTACGTGAATGAACCACTAACTTCCCGTAAAATAATGGAGATACTGGATAAAAATCCAGATTTGAAAAAGATTAGTTGTCCTCCTAGTTTATACAAAAGAATTTCTCCCAAGTATTTAGATGCTCTGGATAATCTGGGAATTGAAGTTGAGGCTGTTAAAAGAAGAGTTCGATCTCGTAAATATACCGAAAAAGATTATTACCTGGTAAAAAAATTATTAAAAGAAGGGAAGACCCCTAAACAGATTTCCGGTCAAACCAACCTACCCCTTAAAACCGTCTATTATCTCAATAAAGACTGTAAACTTAAAAGAGGACCAAAATCTAAGTATAATACCAATACACGTTTACAAATTAATAAAATGATTAAAAATGGAGTTTCAGCCAAAGAAATTTCTGAAAGAATGAACATACCTCTTAGATCAGTATATTATCTACTAAAACGTAAATCTTAAGGTGATAAAATGGCATTTAATCTTTCACTTGGATACTTAACTATAATAATTGTCTCAATAATTTGCGGGGTTTTATCATTTGCCACCACTTATCTGGTTATGCCCCGTTTAATTCGTAAACTTAAAGATGCGCAGGTGGTGGGTAAAGATATCCACAAAGCCAGCAAGCCCATTGTAGCTGAAATGGGAGGTATAGGGATTCTTTTTGGTTTTACCATTGGAATGTTTATTGGTATCTGGATCTATCCCCCATTACAATATGAATTAATGGTAACTTTACTGGTTATTCTCCTGGTGGGAATGGTGGGAATGGTTGATGATCTGGTAAGACTTTCCTCGAGAGAAAAGTTGTTTTTACTATTTCTTGCTGGTTTACCCTTGATATGGGTAGCTCCACCGCAAGTAGGTATCTTATACTTGATAATGATACCTATAGCTGTATCCATAGCATCAAACCTTACTAATATGTTAGCTGGTTTAAATGGGATTGAATCTGGCCTAGGAATAATTGCCATGATATCTCTAACAGCTTCTTGTTTAATAATGAGTAAATATAATGTTTCAATTATTACCATGTCCATGTTAGGAGCTTTAATAGCATTTTTAATCTATAATAAACATCCTTCCCGTGTTTTTCCAGGGGATGTTGGAACATTGATTATTGGGGCCACCATTGCTTCAGTGGCATTTATTGGTAGGGTCAGAATCATAGCCCTCATAGTTTTACTGCCCAATATTATTGATGGATTGTTAAAATTTTACAGTGCTGGGGTTATGGAGAGACAGGAACACAGTCCTACTCAGATTGGAGAAGATGGGAAGCTGTTTGCCCCGCCTACCGGTTTTAATTCACTTATTAGATCTATTCTTAGAAAACCGATGAAAGAGAAAAATGTGGTAAGGATTGTATGGTTAATTGGAATAATCTGTGGGGCAATAGGGATAATACTTGCTTACATCCTCCCCAGGAATATATTAATTTAAATAATGTAATACCCTCTAAAATAAGAGGATAATCAAAAAAAGTTTAAAAAATGAAAATGATCTGCATATTATAAAAGATAAGATTCAAAAAAAGATATTGAAAATTTATTCGTTATAAAGCATGTTTAGTAAATCTATAGCCAGTGATTCTGAATGTTTATCTCCTAATTCCTGGAATTTTTCTACAGATTTTCTAAAACTGGCAGATACCTTGCCCATATCACCTAATATGAAATATACTGTTCCAATTAATAGTAATGAAATGGCTTTACCCTTTTCATCACCCATTTTCTCATATAGAGCATATGCATCATTAAAATTTCTCAATGCATTTCTAACTTTTTCTTCCCTAAGTAAAATATTGCCCATCATTAAAAGAAGCGCTGCCTCCCCTTTTTCATCCCCTATTTCCTTTGAAATGTTATAAGCTTCCTGAAGATGTTCCATTGCATCCTTTTTTTTGAAATACATGTCATATATATGTGTAGTTTCAATTATTCTTATCAGTTCCTCTAATTTTTCACTGATCTTTTGAAAATCGGCAATATACTCCTCTTCCACTGGAAATTTGGGAGGTATTTCCTCTTTTTTATGTTTATCTACAATATTCACCGCGTCTCTTATTTTTTCCACTTCTTTTATCTTTTCTAACATTTCTTCTTTTGCATTAATAGATTGTGCAGATGAATAAAATTTGAAAGCCTCTTTATAATATTCTAATGCAGTATTTATCCTTCTCATATTGAGGTAAACATCACCGATTGAGTCTAAGACGTATGCTTGTCCCTCTTCATCATCCATAGATTTATATATTGATAATGCTTGTTCTAAATATTCTAAACCTTCTTCATATTTTTCTTCTTCAGCATATATTGCGCCTAAGTTAATTAAAGTCTCTATTTCTTCTTCTCGAAGTTCATGTAGTCTTTGAATATAATAATCCACAGATTCCTCCTTTTTTTTGAGAAGATCGAATAGACCAGTTATCAAAATAGCTTTAAGCATTTACATCCTCTATTAATATGATTTTTTTC
>DATN01000012.1:146047-146545 GCA_002504725.1 Methanobacteriaceae archaeon UBA587
ATGAGCAATAGTTACAAAGAATTAAATCTTTTTCAATGTGGTTACACAGACACCAGAAGGCTGTTTTTCTGGATCAGCATGAAGGTTGTAGGAGTATCCTCCATGGGTTACCATTTCAAATAAGGTATCTAAAATTATGGATCTTAAACATACATTTGGCATTATCCCTTTTTTTAAGAGTTCCTTACATGCTTCAGCACCACATCCACTTATATTAATATTAACATCATCATTGGCGGAATTAATAGTAACTGTGCCTTTTTTTATAAATCCAACTTCTTCTAAACAGTTTACAATGGATTTCATTATTTCTAATGGACTTTCACCACCCATATCCATATCACATCTGGTTTTTAGATGTTCCATTATATATTCAGTAGCATTCCATCCAATCCTTTTGGTATAAGCAATGTTCTCTCCTAATAGTTCACTTCTCGTTTTTTCAATACTATAAATCCAGCTGCTCATAAGAAGGTAGTATAACTCTTCCAGACTCAT
>DATN01000012.1:146664-149763 GCA_002504725.1 Methanobacteriaceae archaeon UBA587
TAGTATAACTCTTCCAGACTCATCCTTTTATTATTCATATTATCAGCCCATACCAATTAAAATTCCTTTATCTGTAATTTTATAACTGGATTCAAGATTTTTATAATCCACTACTTTTTCAGTTGAAATTTTATTTCCATCCATTCTAAATACATTATCCACAATATCTTTTAGTAGATCTTCAATGTTCTGATCAACTGAACCTTCAGTGTGAGTTATAATTGCAGCGCCTCCAGCTTCTTTTACCCTTTTTGTATATGCCTTTAAAACTCTTAATACTAATTTATCCGGGTTAAATGCGAAAGGAATGGTAAGTGAATCAAATACTGATCTGAATTTTTGGGATTTTTGGAACACAAATCTAGTACCTAAACCTACTTTAACCATTAAATCTGTGGGGTTATGAACAGCAGTTAATTTATAAGTATTAGTATCCTGTACTTTAGCACCAGAAAAATTAGTAAGTGCATCAATAACATATAACATTTCACTTGAGGTATAGTTCTGCAAAAACCAGTCAAAATCCATAGTTCTTTGTTCTAATTGTTTCATCCCATAATCAGCAGTTATATAGAGACATGGCTCATTTTTTAAAAGACCATTATACATAAATTGATAACAGAAAATAGATTTACCAACATTGGGAGGTCCATATATGAGAGAGGTTGTATTTTCAGGAATTCCTCCTATGCCTGTATCCTCATCTTTGATTAAATTCTCAAATCCGGGAATTCCAGTTTCAATTAAGGGAATCACATTATCACGTCCCAATAATAATTAATCAATGATTATTCCTTCGTTGGTTATTTTATAGGGGGCCTTGTTTTGTCCGCATCCCACCATTGCTTCTATGGTCAAATATTCCCCATCAAGTTTAATTACATTATCGACCACAGCTTTTAACATTGTTTCCACTTTTATATCTGCTGATCCTTCTGTGTATGTGATAAGTGCGGTGCCTCCAGCTTCCCTTATACGCATTATATATGCAGTTAGAACCCTTACAATTAACAGTTCCTGGTTGAAAGCAAAAAGAGTTGTTAATGAATCTAATATTGACCTGAATCTTGGTGATCTCTGAGAAATGTAACGAGTGCCCACTCCCAGTTTTACCATAATATCGGTGGGATTGTGTACAGAAGATGATGAAAAGTTTTCAGTATTGATAATTTTCGTGCCAGATATGCTGGAAATAGCATCCACAATATACAACATCTCCTTATCAATATAATTATCCAAATCCCAACCAAAATCTGATGTATTTTGTTGTAATTGTTTTATACCATAATCAGTTAACACATATAGACATGGTTCATCCAATGATAATCCACTATGCATAAATTGATAACAAAAAATAGATTTACCCACTTTAGGAGGTCCATACACTAAAGTAGCAGTATTTTCAGGTATCCCGCCCATACCCGTTTTTGAGTCTGCTGTGATCTCATCCAAACCAGGTATTCCAGATTGTATCCTCAAGATCAAGTTAATCACCATATAAAAGTTTTAAAAGAGCATCTAAACATTCTTGAATGCCTTTTCCCTCAGTTATTACGGCAGGAACAATAGGGATATCTTTACTAAGTTTCATTTTTTCCCTAATTTCATCAGGTGAAAGTGCACCTTCTAGGTCCTGTTTATTTGCAACAATAATTTTTGGAATAGCTTCTGCCCTGGTTTTTCGAATCATTTCCTTGGCTCGGGCAAATGTTTGTGGAGCAGTTGAATCTATAATAATAAAGGCCCCTACTGCCTCTTTTGATAAAACATCTAATATTAGGTCAAAACGTTCCTGGCCCGGTGTACCAAATATATCTGCAAAGAATCCCTTATAATCTAAGTGACCTATATCCATTGCAATGGTTGTTGGAAATGCACCAACTGCCTTCCTATCAACTGAAACAGATTTAGTAGATATTGCCTTTACAAAACTAGATTTTCCGGCATTATAAGGCCCAGTGACTAAGATTTTAGGTATATATACCTTTACTCCGCCGGGTTGAATTACAAAGAATAGGATCATGGTATCCACTGGTTCGGTCCAAGCAGCCCCAGCAACCATAAAACCCTGTCCAACAATAACCCTTTCTTCTATTGTTTTCAATTCCACAACACAATCGACAGAGTTTTTTAATTTTTTAACCATTGATTCTTCATAATCCCATTCAGTGAAAATATAGATTAAAATTGTATTATTTTCTTTAGCAGCTTTGTTCCAATTTTTTACAATTTCTAATGTTTCAGCATCACCCATATAATCAATTATGGTGGATAAATTGTTTATAACAGCTATACCATCCTTAACATCATTAATAGCTTTCAAAACCACGTCTTCAGTTTCTGAATAATCAGTAAATGAATACTTTGCATTTGAAGGAGCACCAATAAAACTTGAACTGCCATCCACAAAGAAGACCTTTTTATTATCAATAGCAGAAACAATATCCCATCCATAAGAATCAAATTCATAGATTATACTATCTGGTTCTGCCACATTAGTAAAAATAAATCCATTTTCACCTTCTTTGATTCGGCCATTTAACATCTGGTAACCAAAAGCCTCACAATCCACTCCAGGATATGCACAGAACATCATAGATGATCCAGCAGGGACTCCTCCTCCTAATAAATCATCTAATTTAGGGATATGAGTTTTTTTCATGGATTACATCTCCTTGAGAATATTGTCTACTTGATTAGCCCTAGATTCCATCTCAAATAATATTAAACCTAACTGTGCATCGGGTTCAGTTAAAGCAGTTAAAATAGCCTTCTCACCTGCAGGTATTAATACTATTGTTCCTTTTTCAGTTTTAACAGATATTTCACTTACTGATCCCGTATTCATCTGCCCAGATGCGGCTTCAGCAGCTCCCATTATTGTTGAACAAAGCGCTGAAAATATTCTTGCATCAACATCAGGCGGAGTTCTTGAATTAATTAATAAACCTTCCTTGGAAACTATACCTGATGCTTTAATCTGACCTACTTTCATAAGGCCGGTTAATTCATCATCAAGCTTTTCTTTCTTAGTTTTAGTCATGCCCTCACCTATTCATATTTTATTGGCTCACCTATAAAACAGATTCTATTATCAAT
>DATN01000001.1:0-42506 GCA_002504725.1 Methanobacteriaceae archaeon UBA587
ATAGATTGTTTTTAATTAAATAATCCCTAATTATATCCGAGAATTATAATCCAATACTTTCATATTTTTTATAATTTTCATATTTTATTAATTCCAAATCAGGTTAATGAAAATATTAATTTAAGTAATTACTGGTGATTTCGTGAAAGCATTATTTATGGTAACTGGGAGGGGGATGGGAGGGGACGCCGTAACCGCCCTTAACATTGCCCGTGCCCTATCAAAAAAAGGTTTTGAATGTGAATTTGCCCTGGATCATACTGCTCCAGGACTTTTACTACAAAAAGAAAATATTAAATGGCATAAAATCAGCATACCTCAAGCAGGAGGTCATGCGGCCACCAAGACCAAACTGGCTAAGGCTGGGGTAAAAACCACCAAAGCTGCTTTAGAAGCAGTTAAATTAATAAGAAAAACCAAGCCCGATGTGGTGGTGGGGGTAATTGGTGGCGGTGCCATAATTGCCTGTGCTTCATCTAAGATGGCCAGGGTACCTGCGGTGGGCATACTTATCACCCCTACTGATGCCAAGGTCTGCGGTAAACTCAATGCCAATGTAGTATTGCCTGAATCAAACTTATTCCAACAAGAACTTACCAATGAAAATCTTCACAAGGCTTATTCTCCCATAAACCCGGAGGTTATAGGTGGGAACAGAGAAAAAGCTTTGGAAAAAATGCCAGAATCATTTGATCCCCAAAAACCCACCATTCTATTCTCATCAGGATCGTCCCTATTTGAGATCACTGCCCAAGCAGTTCAGGATATTGCGGATTATGAGAAGAGCAGAATAGACGCCAATATAGTAGTGGTGGGCCATCCTCTAAAAGATGAATATCTGCAATATCTGGAGGGGGAAAAAATAATTAATCTGGGCTATGTGGACTGGATCCATGATTTGTACCACCTTGCAGATGTTACAGTACTCTCAGATGATGGGGTGATGATTCACGAAGCCATTGCTTGCAAAGTACCTATTGTAGCCTTAACCGGGGTTAAATATGGGCGTTATCATAATATGGCTGCGGTATTCCCTGGAGCGGTACTGGAAAGCCCACGAGAAAAACTGGCTGAAACCTTAAAATCTGCTTTAGAAAATATCGATAATCTAAAGTCTCAGGCTGAGAAATATGGGGATGATGTATTAAGATCAGCCGATAAAATCGCGGATATAATAGTCATTGAAGCACAGAAAGGAAGAAAAAACTAAGAAATTAGAACAAATAGAATCCAATAGTAATAAAATACGATATAAAAAATATAAAAAACAATTACCTATTTATTCTATTATTTCATTCTATCACTTCAATTACCTTTTATTAGTTCGTATAGGTTTAGTTCTTTTTATCTGATTTAATCCCATTCACTCTTTATTTTCTTCTTTTATTTTTATTAAGCAAGGTATACATACTTTAAGATCATCATAATCTTTTAAGCGGTGTTCTGATACCATTTCTTTACAGTTATCACATGGCACGGATTTATAAAGCGAAGCTTTTTGGGGAGCTTCTATGCTAACTTTTTCCAACTCAAAAATATCTTTTCCATCCATAGCCAGTATTTTTTCGGCTACCTCCTGTACTTTCTGGGGAAGAAGATGTTTTTCTTCAGGGGTAGCAGTTCCAGTGGCCACTTTAGTCCGCAATGGTCCTAATTCCGGGTCTAGATTTGCCATATCAAAGGAATTTCCAAGTGAAATTCTAATGCCCTCTTTGGAGTTTCTATTAAAAAACGTGTAAGCTTGTTTTCCATAATCATTAAATATAAGGTTTCCTTTACCAAAAGTGCATCCGGTGAGAACCTGAATAGCATCCACAGCACAGCTATCGTTTTCCACTATGCACACCAATTCCTCATCAAAGGATTTTGTGGCAGATAGTTCCTGCAGGGCCATTTCAGCAGCCTTATATCCCAGGGCAGATCCGGGGCAAACATGCCCATGGAACTCAGTTACATCAGAAAAACTTTTAATTTGCGCTGATTTATTTTCGCAGTCCATATTATCATCTCATCAAATTTTTATCCTATTTTATGACTATTTATGTTATTATTTGAATTATTAAGCAGTAATTACCATTATTTTACAAAATTCTTCATGTTCTAAACTAATTTATTGCCATATATTTTTTTAATATCTTGAAAAAAAGCGCATTAATTTATAAACAGAATCTGTGGAGGGATGTGTTTCTACAAAATGGTTGAATTCATAGGTTTTCAATCCTAATCTCAGGAGCATGGAAAGATAGGACATATTATTCCGGGCAGAGGGGGCAATAGATACCATCTTTTTAACAGAACCTGATTCCAGATCAACAGAGGTCTTGCTAAAACCAGTTTCGCTGGATAGAACGCGCCAAAATGACCCTGGCCCAGCAGATCCCGGTATTCTACCATCAACCACATTCTCCGCAATCTGATCCTTTGTGAGGTTACTTGAATCTATTTTAAGGTCTTTTTTGGTGTCTGTTTGCAATGATTGTTTTTGGGAGTAGTCATTTTGTAAAAATGCCACGTCATAATCTAAGGAAATGGCCTGTGGCAGAAAAGAGTAATCGGCCTGAGTAGCTATGCCCAGTGCATTACGGGCAGCTATGGTCCCTTCCATCCGGGCCACTGGTGTGGTTCCTACCCCTCCCACCACGTCTCCAGCAGCGTATATATGGGGGGCACTGGTTTCCATTTTTGCATTAACCCTAATTTCACCACCACGTCCTTTTTCCATAGAATCCCTCACTAATTCTGAATTAGGGACCGTTCCGGTAGCCAGAAGCACTGTTCCTTCAAAAAACCCGGCGCTGGTTTCCACTCCTGTGGAATTGATCTCCTGTGCGGATATCTTTTTGTGGATCTTTACCTTTTTTAAAAGCTTTTCTTCCACATAATTCCGGGCATCGTCTTCTAATGGTCTTAAAAATTCATTCCTACATAGAATATGTACTTCACAGCCCATAGCTGAAAATATATGGGCAAATTCAGTAGCAATCACGCCACTACCAATGATATTGAGTTTTTCCGGGAGTTCTTTAAGGTCTAAAATGTCTTTGTAGGTGATGGCATGTTCAGATCCATTTACTGGTGGAATAAATGGCCGGGCACCGGTGGCAATAATCAACCTATCGTACTCATATTCAGCATCATCTGCCCAGACAGTACCATCTTCCAGTTTTGCTTCAGCAGAAACCAATTCTATGCCTGCCTCCAGGGTTTCTTTTTTGGTTACATGGCGGATTTTGTTAAGGGTTTCTTTTACACCATGAACTACCTTTTCATAGGAAAAATCGCAGTTCACATCCACCAGACCCATTTCTTGGAAGTTCTGTGCATCATTTAAAAAACGCGCCACATCATTCAAGCCGCAAATAACCATACATCCCTCATTTAGACAAGTTCCGCCCACAGGACCTTTTTCAATAAGAGTAACTTCTTCTTCCAGTGCAGCTGATTCCATAGCGGCGGCTCTACCTGCAGGGCCCCCTCCAATTATCACTAATTTCATTTTTCAACCCCTAAATTCTGTAATTTATTTTCATTAATCTTTATTAATCTTCATTAAATAGGATAATGGTAATTTAAGGATAATTCCCAGATTAGCATTCGTTTCAGCCCCATTTTTTCAGAAATGGTTAATACCAAATTTTGTTATTTTAGACTGTGTCAGTTTTTAGAAATTGTTCCTACAAATCTTTATATGTAAGATTTATAAGATTCCTTATTAGATTATGAATTAATACTATCTTAAATTTTAATTGAACTTATTGATCAAAATTATATATCCCTTGATAGAATAATCTTGATTAATAATTGATGAGATTAGTCGAATTAATCATTGATGTATTTAATTTAATATGTTGAATTAAAAATTTAAGGCATTATCTTGCCTGCTTTTAAATTTGTTAAAATAGGAGAGGATATTTACATGTGCATAGCGGCGCCGGCTCAAGTAATTGAGATCCAAGATCAAATGGCTGTAGTGGACTTCGGTGGAGTCAGACAGCAAGTAAAACTGGATTTAGTAGAAGATGTTGAAGAGGGAAGATATGTTCTGGTTCACTCAGGATACGCTATTGAAGTAATGAGTGATGAAGCAGCTAAAGAATCTTTAGAAGCTTGGGATGAGCTTTTAAAAGTTTTAGATGAAGAAGATGAGTATCAAAAAACTAATTAAATCCATGATAAAATTCTATTTGTGGAAAAAGTAAATATCTCATATATCTGTCTTATTTTTAAGATAATTAATTAATTAATTAATACTTAAAATGCACTATGCATTTTATTTCTATTTTTTTCATTTTTATTAGGAAAAGCCCGGCTTTTTTTTGTTTTTTTAAGTTTTCTATACACTTTTATTTAAAAAATGAACATTTCAAGCTATTTAACCAAATAATGTTTCAGGTTAAGATATTGAAATTGGATTAAAAAAATAATTTATGGGAATGCTCTGGATATTAATATTAATATTTAATATATGGAAACTCTTTTCACGCCTTTTATTTCCAAAAATTTGCTTAGTAATGTCCCGGGGATTGTTTTTTCAGTAATAATGGTCAACCGGGGTATTTCCTCTAACTGGGGGTCGCTGGCATGGGCCTGGCGAATGCTTATGTTTTCTGAAGATATTAACTGGGTGGCCTGGGCCAGAATGCCTGGATTTCCGGCTTCTGCTTCAATCTCCACAATTCCAAACTCCAAACTCTTGGCCACTTTTTTAAGCAGGGCTCCGGCAGGTAAAATATTCTCAAATATTTCGGCCAACTGTTCATCGGCCAGGATTACCTCTATGGTGGCTTTTATGGTTCTGCGATCTACATTTACAGACCGTGCAAGAGCCACATCGCTAATTTCCACGTCATCACAATAAATCCTTCCCTTTTTGTCCACTCGCAGTCCTAATTGCACTATTTTACGAGCCACATTCATACGGGCGGGATATTTTTCAAACTTGTGTCTAATTTTTTCCCACATAGCATCTCCACATATCTATTAGTTACACTAATATATAACCTTGCGTATAAATGTATATATTTGTACAACAAAGTTTTAAATAGTACTTTCTAGTTATAGAAAAGTCAGTGGACTATACTACTTCAACATGTTCCATGTCCTCAGTTAGTAATAGATGGTAACTAGCAGTGGTAGCAGATATATGGCTGCTATCCGTAAATTCTCTTAATTTCCTTAAAAATGGAAATGAAGGAGAAAAATAAATAATAATAAATAAAAAAATATCCTTTAAGATCCATATCATGGAAATGGGGATTATTAAAGCTTAAATTGGCTTAATAAAAAATTAAATAATTAAATAATAAAGAATAATAAATAATAATATTTAAGGTGTAAAAATGAGCAGGAGTGAATGTTTTTGGCGATATTAAGTTAAAGCCACTGGAAACTACTATTTTAGATTATGATGCTCCATTTGAGCTATTTAAAAATATATACTTCAATTATCCCAGCGCCTTTCTACTGGAATCAATGGAAAGTGACAGCGGACTGGCCCGGTATTCGGTTCTGGGTTTTGAACCAACCTTAAACCTGCAGGCCAGGGATAATGTTTTGAAAATCGAAAAGGAAGGTTCTATTGAAGAGATAGATACTCCTAATCCATTTCAACAGATAAAAAGCTTAACTAACAAGGGGAATGGTAGAAAAGGTTTCTGCGGAGGTCTGGTGGGTTATGTGTCCTATCAAGCAGCCCGCTATTTTGAACCCTTAAACCTTAAAACAGGTTCGTTTCCTGATTTTGAGTTTGGACTTTTTTTAGACGGTATTATATTTGACCGCTTGGCAAACAAATGTATGTACGTCACCTTGGGAGATAACCGATTGGATCAAATTAAAGATATTGCTAAAGAAGAATATTATCTGGAAAAAATGGAAGTTAGTGATAAAGGAAGCTATTTTTCCCAGAATAAATATGAAAAAATGGTCATAGAGGCTAAAGAGAGAATAATTGATGGTGAAATATTCCAGACGGTCATTTCCAATGCTCAGGAATATAAAATAAAGGGTAATAAACTTAATTTTTATGATAAGTTGCGTAAAGTAAATCCGTCTCCCTACATGTATCATCTTAAGATGGGGGAGCGAGAAATAATTGGTTCCAGCCCTGAAATGCTGGTGAGGGTAGAAAATAGGGGTGTAGAAACATATCCTATAGCTGGAACCCGACCAAGGGGAAATACGCCAGCCCAGGATGATAAACTGGCCAAAGAGTTACTGGCCGACGAGAAAGAAAGAGCTGAACATCTGATGCTGGTTGATCTGGCACGAAATGATGTGGGAAAAGTCAGTGATTTTGGCACAGTTAAGGTGCATGATTACATGACCATTAAGAAGTTCTCCCATGTACAGCACATTCTATCCAGGGTAACTGGAAACTTAAACCAGAAAAAAACTGCTGTGGATGCATTTTCAGCTATTTTCCCGGCAGGAACCGTTAGTGGGGCCCCCAAGATAAGGGCCATGGAAATAATAGAGGAACTAGAAGGACGCCCCCGGGACGCCTATGCTGGAGCACTGGGCTATTTTGCCTTAAATGGCAATGCTGATTTTGCCATCACCATACGTTCAATGATTTGTGAGGGTAAAAACGCTAAAATACAGTCTGGTGCCGGAATAGTTCATGATTCCATTCCGGAAAATGAGTACATGGAGTGCCGTAACAAAGCCCAGGCATTAATCAGTTCATTAACTATATCGGGTGATGCCCAATGATACTGATAATCGACAACTATGACTCATTTACTTACAACCTCTACCAAATGATAGGGGAAGTGATCTTTGCTTCAGATAAACACAAGGCACTGGATGAAAAACAGGGGAAAAAATTATCTCCCATCAAGGTCATCCGTAATGATGAAATGGACTTATCCCAGATAAGAGCTCTTAAACCGCAAAAGATTATCATTTCTCCGGGACCCGGAAACCCCATCAATAAAAGAGATTTCGGTGTATGCCGCCAGGTCATAGAACAATTAGGTGATAAAATTCCTATTTTAGGTGTTTGTCTGGGGCATCAGGGCATATTCTCTACCTTTGGTGGTGAGATAATACATGAAGAACCGGTGCATGGTAAACAGAGTGCCGTGAATCATAGTGGTGAGGGTATTTTCCAGGGAATCAACCACCCCTTGCTGGTGGCACGCTACCATTCCTTAGTATGCAACCCGGAAACAATTCCTGAGTCCCTGGAAATAACTGCCCAAACTGGTGATGGTATTATAATGGCATTAAAACATCAGAAATATCCTATTTTTGGCCTACAGTTTCACCCGGAATCTATTGGCACGGATCATGGATCAAAAATTATTAAAAATTTCCTGGAGATGGAATCATGAGCCAAATACTAAAAAATAATCCAGAAGGTGGCTTAAATAGTAGGATTACCATGGAACAGATTCTAGAGGAACGAAAAAAATCTCTACAGAAATCTAAAGCTCAAAAATCTCTTTCTGAGATTAAAAAAGAATTAAAAGATGTGGAACCTCCAAAAGATTTCAAGAAAGCTCTTCAAAGAAAAGACAGGTTTCCTATAATCTGCGAATACAAACCGGCTTCTCCATCCTTGGGTGATATATCATCCCGGGGCATTGAAGAAACCTTAAATGCCTTTGAAAAGGGAGGTGCCAGTGCAGTATCCATACTTACCGAGGAGAAATTTTTCAAGGGACATCTGGATTATATTCGTCAGGCTTTGGAAATTACCAGTCTTCCGGTAATGCGGAAGGATTTTCTCATGGAAGAATATCAGATCTTTGAGGCTAGATCATATGGTGCCAGTTCGGTGCTTTTAATGAGTGAAGTATATCCTGATTTGGAAACAGGTATTGAAACCTGCCATTCCCTGGGTATGGAACCATTAGTAGAATGTAAAAATTCCATACAAATCTATACTGCTTTGGATGCCGGTGCAGAAATTGTAGGGATCAACAACCGGAGTTTTGATGATTTTAGCATAGATTTGCAGAGAACACAGGGATTAGCACCGCTGGTAGGAAAAGATAAGATTCTGGTTTCTGAAAGTGGGGTAAAAACTCCGGAAGACGTGGAATTATTATGTGGATTTGGTGTGGATGCCCTGCTGGTGGGCACCAGCGTCATGGAGTCTACTGATGTGGTGGGCAACATCAAAAAGATGCTTGCTGCTGCTGAGAAAGCATTAAATAATATCCCTGCTGGAGAAAACCCCCGAATCAGAGCCGTAAACCGTTCCAGAATTCCCATATTAGGGCGTGAAAGTCTTGAATAAGGATAATTCTAATTTAAAGGTCAAAATATGTGGTATAACTCGGGTACAGGATCTTAAAATCGCAGAAGAAAATGGGGCGGATTTTATAGGATTTATTCATGTAAAACGCTCGCCTCGTTTCATAGAAATGGATGAGATAAGGACTCTTCAATCCACCTTAAATGACAAGAATCGGGCGGTTCTAGTATTAGAACCATCTAGTGTACAGGAAACCAAACAAAAAATCACCGAATCAGGAATAAGAACTGTGCAACTCCATTCCCTTACTCCTTTAGAAATTAGAGAATTGAAACAAGATATACATGAAAACTCATCCCTAATTGGTTCTGAACTCGAAGAACACTTCGAAGGACCCCATACCAAAAAATCAAAACCAGAAAGAAATTTCAAGGAAAAATCTGATTTAAAGGTTATACGCGCGGTAGGACTCACTGAAAACATTTCTGATGATAAAATTAAGGAAATTCAGGAATTTTCTGTGGAGTGTGATGGTATTTTACTGGATTATCAGATTAAAGGAAAAAGCGGCGGTACCGGTAAACAAATCCCTCTGGACTTGGCTGTGGAAGGGGCAAAAATTGCACAGGGGGCCAATGAAAATATTGAAGTATATCTGGCTGGTGGAATGGATTTAGAGCGCATAAAAACTCAGGGAAAGATGATTAAAAATGTATTTGATATGGCGGACTTCAACTCCACTCTAGAAGATGAACCCGGTAAGAAAAATAAAACCCGGATAAAGGATGTACTGGATCAAATAAAAAAATTGAACAGGGACTAGGTTATTTTATGTATAGGCCATTTTCCGGGAGGCTTCAATTAATTAAATAATTAAGTCATCTGATAATAATTGAACTTTTAAAATTTTAATAAATTGAAAATATTATTGATAAAATGATTTTATTAAAAAATAGGATGAAAAATAAAATAAAACCTAATTAAACCTCAATTAAATAATTAAATCTCAATTAAAGGTATAAAACCTATTAAAATGTAAATAAAACGTTTTAGTAAATTTTAAAGATTAAATAATATTAAACATGTTTTTGGTGATAAAATGATAATGGATGGGAAATTTGGAAAATATGGGGGAATATTTGTCCCAGAATTACTCATACCGGCACTGGAAGAATTAGAAAGTGCTTTCTTGAAATATAAGGACCATAAAAAATTCAATGCTGATCTTGATTTCTATCTAAGTGAATTTGCAGGTCGTCCCACGGGAATGTATTATGCAAAGAACTTATCTGAGAAATTAGGATGTAAAATATACCTCAAAAGAGAGGACATGCTCCATACGGGGGCACATAAGATAAATAACACCTTGGGACAGGGATTACTGGCCCAGTACATGGGCAAAGAGAGGCTCATAGCTGAAACCGGAGCAGGTCAGCATGGTATAGCCACTGCAGCTGTGGGGGCTATGCTGGAGATGCCAGTTGACGTTTACATGGGTAGTGAAGACGTGGAACGCCAGAAATTAAATGTATTCCGTATGGAAGTTTCCGGAGCCCAGGTTATCCCGGTGGAATCAGGCTCCCGTACCTTGAAAGATGCCATAAACCAGGCAATGCGGGATTGGATTACCAATGTGGATAATACTCATTATCTGATTGGTTCTACCATGGGGCCGCACCCTTATCCGGCCATGGTCAAGCATTTCCAGACAGTAATTGGTAAGGAAGCCCGGCAGCAGATAATGGAAAAGGAGGGTTCTCTTCCTGATGCAGTAATTGCCTGTGTAGGTGGAGGAAGTAACTCCATAGGCATATTTTCAGAATTTTTAGATGATAAAGAAGTGGAATTGATTGGGGCAGAAGGGGGAGGTCATGGTATTGAAAGCGGAAACCACGGTGCCACCCTATGTGCTGGAACCGAGGGAGTCCTGCATGGGTCACTGTCCTATGTATTGCAGGACAATGATGGTCAGATAACTGAGGCACACTCGGTTTCAGCGGGCCTGGATTATCCTGGGGTGGGGCCTGAACATTCTTACCTAAAAACCATTGGCCGTGCTCGGTACGAGGCTATAACTGATGATGAAGCATTGCGTGCTTTCCAGTTGTTATCCAAGTACGAGGGAATCATGCCGGCATTAGAAAGCGCCCATGCAATAGCATGCATGGAAAAATACGCCAAACAGCCTGAAAATAAGGGAAAAACTATTCTGGTAAATCTCTCAGGAAGAGGAGATAAGGACATGTTTTTAGCAGCCAAACTCCTGGGGGTGGAAGTATGAATAAAGTGGAAAGTTATGAGGAAATGTTTAAGAGAGTTCAAAAAAAGAATGAAGGGGCATTTGTACCATTCGTGGTGGCTGGAGACCCTGATTTTGGAACTTCCCTGCAAATTGTGCAGACTCTGGTAAATAGTGGAGCTGATGCTTTGGAAATCGGATTCGCATTTTCAGATCCTATTGCTGATGGTCCCACTGTACAGGACGCTGATGTGAGGGCTCTGGATGAGGGTATGACCACTGACCGGGGATTTGAATTTATCCGGAGGATTCGGGAATTTACCAGTATACCCATCGGGCTCCTGGTTTATTATAACCTCATCTATAAACGAGGGGTGGATCGTTTCTACCAGGAAGCTCATGAAAATGGGATAAATGCTATATTATCTGCAGACCTACCTCCTGAAGAAGCAGAAGACGCCGTGAAGGCTGCTAAAAAATATGGGGTTGATCAAATATTCCTGGCGGCCCAGACCACCACCAATCAACGTTTAAAAAAGATTTCTGAGTTTTCCTCAGGATTCACTTATCTGGTTTCTGTAATGGGGGTTACCGGTGCCCGAAAAGAGGTTAAAACCAGTACAGTTGATCTGATAAAGAGGATAAGGGAACATAATGAACTCCCTATCATGGTGGGCTTTGGAATTTCCCAGCCGGAACATGTGCAGGAAGTAATCCTGGCCGGTGCTGAAGGGGCTATTGTGGGAAGTGCCATAATTGATCTAATTGCTGAAAATCTTCAAGATAAAGAAAAAATGATGGTAGAAATATCTAAAAACGCTCAAAAACTCAAAGAAGCTACAAAAATGTGATAAAAGATTAATAAGTTTTTAAATATGCTTATTTAGGACGTAATCTGTTTTATCATGTTTTGAGCAATTTATGATATTTCTCAATTCATTTGTTTACTAGGTGATCATATTGATTGAATATATTCAAAAAGTAGTCTCACGTAGAGGTCTTACCGAAAAAGAGGCATGTTCTTGTATGGAAGAAATGATATCTGGTCAAGCCAGTGAGATTCACATGGCGGCGTTTTTAGCGGCTCTAGCCACTAAAGGAGAAACCGCTGAAGAAATAACCGGGTTTGTTAAAGCCATGCGTAAGGCTGCCACTCCTGTGAACCCATCTGAAAATCGAGATTTAGTAGATGCCTGTGGTACAGGTGGAGATAGATTAAAAACATTTAATGTCAGCACGGCAGCTGCCATTATGGCTTCTGCTGCAGGGGTGACGGTGGCTAAACATGGGAACCGGGCAGTTACCAGTACTTGTGGAGGGGCCGATATTTTGGAGGCTACTGGTGTTAAAATCGATTGTTCTCCAGAGAATGTGGCCCGCTGTCTGGATGAATCCGGGATAGGCTTCATGTTCGCCCCTAATTTCCATCCGGCCACCAAAAATGTCATGCCGGTGCGGCAGAAATTAGGTATCCGCACAGTTTTTAACATATTAGGGCCATTAACATCACCAGCACGTGCCAATATTCAACTGCTGGGTGTTTTTGACCCGGACTATGTGGAAGTTCTGGCTAATGTTCTAAATAATCTGGGAATTAACCGGGCCATGGTGGTGCATGGTTTTGATGAATCAGGTAATCCTGGTATGGACGAAATATCTAATGTAGGATCTACCCTGGTGGCTCTGGTGCAAGATGGAAGCATTGACATTAAAAAAATGAATCCGGAAGATTTTGGCATTCCCAAAAGTGATAGTAAACTTATAAAAGCCCCCCAGAAACTGGAAGATAATCTGAAAATATTTTTATCAGTTATTGAAGGGAAAAATGATTCTCCCCAGGATCAGGCCCGACTGGATATAGCACTGGCCAATGCCGGGGCAATCATATACATTTCCGGTAAAGCAGATACCCTTGCAGAAGGAACCCAAATGGCTCGCACGGCTGTGGAATCTGGAAAAGCCCGGCAAAAATTAGAGGAATTTGTTCAAACTAGCAACATTCTATAATAGGGATGCTGTGAAAAAACCCACATTATATTTTTTCAGATAATAGCATTCATTTTTATAGCATTTATTTTTGTTGCGGAGGAGCAAGAATTTATTATTTTCTGTTTATTTTTTTAAAGCTTAAGAATAATTTTTAAAGGATTTCACCCCTTTAAAATCGGCAGATTTCTGATATAATATTCGCTTTTTTATTATTAAAATAAATTTTATATTGGTGAATAAACATAACAGTTAGTGGAGCAAGGTAATTATAAATAATTTATATTATTAATTACCTCATTTTTTTATACAATTTTTTACAACTATTTTACTAAACTAATTTTAAATACTTTTGAGCTTTTTTAACTACTTTTTACCTATTAATTATTCTATTCTAATTAAACAGTGTTAATAGGCAGTGTTTTAATTAAATATTAATTATAATGGTATAAAAATTAAAAATCTTGGTTGGATTAGCAAGGGTAAAGTTCTACAATTAAAAAGGATACACGATTTTTATTTTTTACTTATTTTTATTTTAACCTAAAAATGGTTTAGAAATTCGTTAATTTCTGGAAATTTTCAGGAATATAGGGGAGAATAATATCTGAGAATAAAATTAAGAGTATATTCCTTTTAAATAAATTTTAAAACATTAAAAAAAGTATTTTTAATAAAAATGGGCCCGCTGGGATTCGAACCCAGGACCTCACGGTTATCAGCCGTGCGCTCTACCACCTGAGCCACGGGCCCCCTATAAGAGTCGTAATATTTGGTTTTTGCATTATTATTTGGATTTAACCAAATTATGTACGGAGAAAGAGGGGTGATTCCAACTTTTAGTGTTCATCCTATATATCCTTTACTATTAATGAACTTCCACAAGTTATTAAAATGTACAGATATGGGCATTATGCTGTATCATATACTTAATAAATCAATTAATTCTTTTTTAGATTTATCAAAATCATGGTTTTGGAGGATATAAACGGTACTTCCTAACATAACTGAACATACAGCCATACAAGTCCGTAGCATCTGCATGTGTTTTTCTAAACTTCTAAAGTCGTCTTTTATCCGTTCTTTGGAAAAGTCTTTTTCCCTTCTCTGGAATATATTCTCCAAAGAAGACTCTAAAATTATGATGAGTGTAGGGGAGATTATCTCTAAAGGTAATGATATTAGATAACCTTGGGGAGATTGATCCAGACCATGCAGATCTACCAGAGTATTGTGGCACTGACTTATTTTAAGGGCGGCTTCTTTCCAGATATGGTACTGTAGTTCCATATCCAGGGCAAACATTTCCTGATCACTATGGGCCAGGTTCTGATCACCGGCAATCTGTAGCATTAAATCGCCGTAATTCAGGTAGTTACAACCAATCTCTTCAGCTACCTGGCGGCAGAGTGAGGTCTTCCCTACCCCGGGAACACCTACCATTGCGGCAATGTCCCAGGATCTCATTAAATCACTTAAAATAAAAATTAAGTCATTTAAATTAAAAATTAAATGATTTATTTGTTTACCATTTCAGTAATGGCGTCGGCCATCATGTGACCAGCAACAGCAACTTCTGCTTTGTCGATTCCATCCACTTTTTCAGCGGATACTCGAGCATCCATGGCCATACGGGCTGCACTCATACATCCGGGGTTGGTAGGGCGGATGGTAATTTTGGCTATAGTTTGATCTTTTTCTTCAATTTCAATGCTTTCTACAAGTCCCATTTCCACGATACTGATGCCCATGTGGGGATCAGCGACCTGTTTCAAAGCTTCTTTTACTTTTTCAACTAGTTCTTCTGACATTATTATACCTCAAAATATGAGATTAGGTAGATTCTTAAAATCTACATTATAATTAACCATTTTAAAAAATTGTTTTAGTAATTATTGTTATTTGCTAATACAATTAATGGTTTTTTACAAAATTTTTTGATACCATATCACTATAGTAAAGTCACTGTAAAGTGATTTTTTATTTGTCTGTAAGGGCCTATTTAAATATTTGCAAAAAAATCTGCAAAAAAAATAGGCCTAGTGGTGGCGGATACTCCGTGGAAATTTATTTCAACCGGTGACGTACCCGGACGGCAACACCTTTAGCTGCTTTTACCATTTCGTCCCCACTTAAAATGGCTTTTCCTACGCCCACTACTTGTCCCTGATTTATTATCACCACTTCATCCCGGGGAACAATGTTGGGATCAGCATCAGTTACTCCAGGAGCAAACAAGGTATTGGTTTTTAATTCAAAATCAATATTAATCCATTTATTCCCACTTTCCGCAAGAAGACGTCCACCTGCCAAATTCAAGGAAAAAAGGCCAGTATCCATGAGTAATGTGGCAATCTGCTCATCTTTATGGAATAATCTCTTATGGAAACGTCCTTTCACATGGACATCGTCTGGGATCAACACATCTCCGCCCGGCCCGAATTGATAAATGGCCAATGATCTAAGACCATGTAATGTTTTTTGACGTCGGGGTAACCGATAATATTTTCTGATCTCTGTTTTGAGATTATTCATGGAATCCGGTGAAGTAGGGCGGCCATCTTCACAGGTGAAGACACAGTCCTCTAAATATTCCTCACATACTTGCCGATATCCTCCGGCTACGTGGGCCAGAACTTCTTTCCCATCCACATAGTCTCTTAAAACTTCTCCCACAACTTTTATTTCTTCATGAGACCAGTCTCCGGTGGTAGCCACGTCATAGGATTGGATAGGGTAAGTTTTCTCCATTTCACGGGGGCATATGGCAAAAGGGGAAGTTAAAATGACTTCCTGAATTCTACGGCTAACCTTCATGAATGTTTGATGAGATTTAGAATTGGAATATGGTTTTCGCATACTGCAGGGGAGTACCACCACGGCATCACCCAGGGGTTTCAATAAACCCATTCTGTTACGCCAACGGACTGCTTCCGGGCGGTAAAGTGATTCTTCACTAGAACATAGAACTCTCATTTTTATCCTCTTTTATATCTATCTTTGATGTTTTAGATGCTTATTTTTTCAATCTTTAATTATATTATCTTTGATTTTTATTTAAGTTAAATTTTCATTAGATTTCATTGAATTTCCTTAGAACTTGCTTGGAATAAATAGATTCATAAATAGAATTAAAATGTTATTATTTACTGAATCATCCTTAAATTCATTAAATGAACCGCACAGGATCAGTATCAATATCTACAATCACCGGACCGACTGTGGAAATGGCTTTTTCTATAGATTCTTCCAATTGCTCTGGTTGGGAAACTTTTATTCCTGTGCCCCCACAGTTCTGGGCAAAAGCTGCGAAATCACAGTTTAATAGTTCGGTCTGATAATTGGGATAGTTTTCCACCAACTGTTCTTGTTTTATCATGCCTAATTGTTGGTTATTGAACAAAAATATTTTCACTGGTAAATCGTATTTAACTGCCGTTAAAAAATCCGCCATTATCATGGAAAATCCGCCATCTCCAGTGATACAGACCACTTGCTTTTCCGGGTAAGTTATCTGGGCCGCCATAGCGGCAGGTAATCCAAAGCCCATGCTGGCCAGAGAACATGACATTAACAGTTTTTGGGAAGATTTCATATGAAAATTGCGTCCGAACCACCAGGTATGTTCTCCCACGTCCAGGGTGATTATGGCGTCTTTTTTGATCTTTTCATTTAATACTTTAATTATATATGGTGCTCTTAATGGTTTTTTTGAGGAATCCGCTTCCATTTCCAGTTGTTGGTACCATTTTTGTTTTAATTTTCTAATTTCTCCCCTGTATTCAATTCTTTCTTGAGGATCAAGAAGTTCATCAAGTTGGGGTATAATTTGGGATGAATCTCCTAGAAGGCTAACTTCCACGGGATAACTCTTTCCAAGCATTAAAGGATCAATATCTATCTGAATAGTTCTTTTTTCAGGTATCTGGGTCATATCTGAATAAGAAGAGCCAATAATAATTAAAATGTCTGATTTTTGCACCAGTTGTGCGGCTGCAGTTGATCCGATACCCCCATGACTCCCCACATAAAGTTCTTCATCAGCATCAACTATTCCTTTTCCCCGGAAGGTGGTCACTATGGGAGAATCAATCTTTCTGGCCATTTTTAAAAGTTTTTTGCCTTGTTCTACAGCTCCAAAACCAGCTAATATAACTGGGCGATGGGAAGAATTTATAATTTCCGCGGCTTCTTTAATCAGATGGGGGGATGGTGAAACCGATGTGCTGGCTACTTTACCGGTAAATGGTATGAGTTTGGAAGCATAGTTTTGTTTTTGAACATCATTGGGGATGGATAAATGTGAAACTCCTTTTTTCAGAAGCGCGTGTTTAATGGCTAGCGTAACCAGTGTGGTGGTCTGCTCTTTATACATTATGGGTTTGTTAAAAACAGAAATCGGCTCAAAAAAGGAGTGCTGATCAATTTCTTGAAAGGAGCCTGGTCCGATGAGTACCCGTGGCACCTGGCCGGTTAAAGCCAGAACAGGAGAATTATCCATTTTAGCATCGTATAGTCCAGTAGCAAGGTTGGTGGCTCCAGGTCCGGCCACGGTTAAACAGGCGGCCACATTTCCTGTTAATTTTCCATAGGCAGAGGCCATGAATGCTGCGGTCTGTTCATGACGAACCTGAAAATATTGTATAGTATCTTGATTACGAATAGCTTCTGTAACACCCAGAGAAGAGGTTCCAGGTATTCCAAAGACATATTTAATGCCCCATTGGCCCATTTGATTTACCATCACATGGGATACGGTGGAATCAGTTTTTTCCAGACTTTTAACTGATTCGGATTCTTTTAAATCAACAAAAGCGCTTTTTGGAGCATTACAAACGGGACATCTCCAATCAGCCGATAGATCTGAAAATTTAATCTCTTCCTTTTCTTCATCATAAACATAGTTGCATACTGTGCAGCGATATTTAACCATAAAATCCCCTTTTTTATTAATAGTCATTATATGTTTTTTAGAATTTATAGTAACACTACTGAAATCTGATGGAGAAACAAAACTGGAAAAATCAAATATCGCTAAAAATCAGATAAAATATAAAAATAATATGATAATGGAATAAAATCACAATAAGCAGTTAGAATGGTTGCGATAAAAGGGGCAGATAAAATTATTTTAGAAAATTAAAGCATTAATTCCTGATGGAGAACAATTAATCTATCTATGGCTGGATGGTCATGTCCCATACGGGCTTTCCACTTTTTAATTACAAAATCAAGTTCCACTTCTTGGGATCCATCCAGTAGATTATCGGCATGGGCCACAATTTTTTCTTCCAGGGTTAAGGGAAGATAATCTTTAGGGGGGAGATTCATTTCTACAGCTTCTTGCAGAGGGATGCCTGCTCCAATATGCCGTTCCACAATTTTAACTACACTGTCTGGAAATCCCATTTCCGAGAGCATTTGTGCCCCTACAATGCCATGTTCCACGCCATTGGTCTTGCAGCGCCCAATGTCATGTAAAAGAGCACCCGTTTCAACCAGCTCCAAATCAACCTTAAAGTTCTCTGCAATCTGGAGAGCTTTCTGTTTCACGGCTTGTGAGTGTTTAATTACCCATGAGGGGCAACCAACTTGTTTTAAAAGTTCAATATTCAAGTCTTCATCTGGATTGAACATGTTATAAAAATAGGTTTTAGATTTAAAATAGTTTTAGAATTTATATAGAAGGAATATTATTAAAATAACATCTAATTAATAGTTTAATAGAATCAGGAATTTTTCTCGGCGGCAATTCCGGCATCAGAGCCGTTATTTTCATAGAGATCAATTTCTTCTTTGATTTGATCTATGATAGGGCCATTATCCATGTATTCCATTTCCCCATCACATTTAGGGCATATAAATCCATTTTCAGAAGCTTCATCGAAACTGCAACGGCAGTCATTATTTTTACAGGCGAAAAATATGTTGTTTTCTTTGTATTCTAAAATTTCTTTTAGGTTAGTTACTATTTCGCTGTGCCGGTTGTTAATCATTTCAATTACACGTTCTGCTTCGAACTTCCAGCTGTAGGTGTACCATTGAGTTTCAGGGTCTTTACTTCGTTTGTAGCTTGCAAGCCCTGCATCATATAATTTGTACAGGATTCTGCGCACAATATTTAATCTAAGTTCAATTTCTTCTGATATTTCTTCATCAGTGATCTTACCTTCCAAAAGGCACTTTATAATGGAAATACTGTTTTCATTGTCTGCAGTGATTTCCTGGATTAACTCTTGAACAAGAGGTTCATTGAGCATTTCAGCCCCTTCTGAGATGGAAGACTTTATCGATTCGTAACTTAAAGGGTCATTAGGCATTTTTTTCCTCCTTTTGAAATTGGATATTCTAAAGCAACCGGTTTGGATCGGTACAAACGTTATTAACAATATTTAAAGAGTTTAATAGTTAAATAGCACCATGTTTCATTTATTATGAAAAACACCGATAAAAACTTGAATTCCAAATTTATTTCCAAGACACGATTAAATGACACATCTTGATCTTACTATGTATTATTGTTTTCCTACTATTTAATTATTTTGATATAATCTTGATTTATAGGATTATTGATAATCAAATAATAATCATTAGTTCTTTCTTACTATAACTGCAGGTATATGTTCAATTGAACTTAACATTTCAACTGTTACACCATCAATCTCTAAATCAAAGCTTTTGCCCATATCATAAACAGTTTCCATGCTATATATGTTCTGATTTTGATAATCATCAGCAACTTTAGCAATTTCTGTAATCTCTTCTAAATCATGCATCTTAGAAATTGCAAGGGTTGTTGGTCCTTTAATTTTACCAAACCTTCCTAGAACATATCCAAAGAATCCAAAATTAGATTTAATTTCGTTTATAGCAATGGGGAGTGATGTAAACAATTTTCCTGAAATTTCATATGTTGCGTCTGTATCAATTATACTTACTACAACTTCTTTTCCAAAGTTTTTAGATATTTTCTTAGCTATATCCTCCACTACTTCGGCTGGATTTTCAGGTAAAAGAGAAACATAACTTCCGGGAGCGTTACTTAAGTCAATTCCGGCTTCAGAAGCAGGTTTTAAGGCATGTTTTAGCCCATAATATTTCAAAACAACTTCTTTATGTGCTCTGGCTTCAGGAGGTAAATTTCTTAAATTGTTAATAGTTCTCTTTTTAATACCCAAAATAGGCCCTAAAACATAACCCCAGATGTATTTAGACCAGATATCAGCAAGAAAAATTGCAAGAAGCGATGGTGTAAATTCAGACTCATCCACAAGCCGACCTTGCGATATGGCTATGGGTGTTTCTGAGATAACAAGAAAGTCACCATCTTCCAATAAATCCTTAGCATTGTCAATTATAATGTCATAAGGTTCATTTGGCTTTATGTAACCTGTTTTTACTGGTATAACTTTGTATTTTGGAATTTTAGACCCTCACATATGATATTATTGAAATACAATAATTTTAATGATTTTTATAAGTTACTCTGCAATATTTAATATTTAGAATAGTTATTGAAGTTAACTATAATTAAATTTTAACTGAATTAAAAATTAGTGGCAAGGAGATGAATTATTATCACCTGATTTTTAAGTGCAGGATGTTATGATAAAAAAATAAAAAAATGATGAAAATGGTTTATTTTCACGCTTTTTCTATGTATGCTGCTTTAATACTGGGTAGAAATTTGTTTGCTAGTTCTGGCGATGTTTCATCTTTTGTGGGATAAATATATTCTCCATAGATTGTTATCATGTCGCCTTGTTTGAATGGTATGGTTGTTGAGTAACTGACAAGAATGTAAGGGTCGGGTGAGAGTTTTGGGACTTTAAGTACTATGTGTGTTCTTGTTTTGCCAAATTGTGCATATTCTTCCTTTTTTAGTATTTGGCCTTTCACTTTGACTTTTTGTCCAATTAGAGATCCAGGATTTTTTGATACTTGCGATAGGTTAATTTCGGTGCAGGAATTTTTATATACTGAAATATTGTCTCCTGTAACAGTAGGTACGTAAAAATCGCTTTCCTTGCCTTCAAAGGATATTCCAAAAATTTGAATATAACTTATAGAAGCTACCGCCGCAATAATTAGCAGTGCAACTAGAATTTTCGTTTTCTTCTCCATTGTATCACCTATATTTCTGCTTTTGGGTTAACTCCTTTATTATGCAAGACCTGCATAATTATAAGGCAATGTTCCAATACAATAAACTCGCTTTTTGTACCATCCATACTCCCAGTGAGGATCCCAAATCCAACGAGGCCCGTAGATATATGCAAATGTATATCCATATTTACCATATCCATAATAAGCCCAATGCCGATCTACAACATATCGCCAATACACATAGTGCCGTCCCCATACCCATACATATATCCAACCACCTTTACCTTTAATACCTTGCATCTCTTCGTCAGTCAAAGTTTTATTGTTATCTGCTTGCACACTGGTTGAATTTGCATCTGTTTCATTGCTTGTTTGTTCTACAGTTCCATTAACTTGTATTGAACTACTTACGTCTAGCGCTGCCGCGTTAGGATCAGTTATAACCAGTGCATTCTCACTGTAAACTTCAGAGAACTTCTCTTTGCTCATTTCAATGTTCCCTAGGGATGGATCTGCGAGTTTAATGCTCTCGTTTGTTATTTCTTTTACGACACTGTAGTGTGGTCCACCATCCACTGTTATGATCACTATGTTGTTGGGTTTAAGATCATTCAGGCATAGTTTCATGTTCACTGGATTAAATTTCTCATGCTTCAGCTGGACGCTGCCCCACTATCATGATGGTGAATAATAGGATTATTAAAGCAACTATCGTAAGGCCCAGGATTGTGCTCATAAACATGCTTTCATCTAAGGGTGCTTTAAAGATTATAGAATGTGCTACTCCCAGGAGATTGAATCCTAACGTGACAACTATGCCAATTAAAAGATTTTTCGGCGATTTTCTTATACTAAGGTGAGCATAGGTTCCCTCTCTTTTCATCCAACCTGCAATGGCTTCCATAGAACTTAATATCCCAACCACGCTAACTATGTCCAACACTATTAAATAGATTATTGGGCTTATTATGCCTTCACGGACAGCGTAAAGAAATGGAACCAGTGTTATATCTTTCAGATATCCTGTAAGGGATATAACTGCAGTCATTAAAAGTGCTGCCAATAAACTAATTACAACAAGCTTATTTTTCATTTTGAGACCTCCAATTATCACGTTAGAAAAATAAGAGGATAAAATTCCTCTAATATTCCACATAATGAATACAGTGGTCTTTCCCTATGTAGGCTTTAACTCTTTTAGTGGGGGGGGTGGTAAGCTACGTATTTCCAATATTTACTTGGCAAGTATTTGTTTCTAATTGAAACTACCATGTTGCCTATTGCCCACATTGCAAAGATAGCCACATGTATTGCCTTTCCCCTAACACTCTGCATTTCTTCAGTGGTTAAAATATTACTGGAGTTTATTGCTGTGTTTTCTGTAATTTCCTCATTGGTTGGCACTGAGTCAATGGTTTGATTCTCTGTATCTATGGTTGTCTTATTGTTGATTATGAGGGCGTAGCTGCTGTAGATTTCTTGGAATTCTTTTATGCTTCTTTTGGTTTGGTTCTGGCGGATATGATCTTGTTTATCATGGCTCCTATGGTCATAAGTATGATGGTGATGAAAAAGGATCCTACTGCAAATAGTAGTGTCCAAGCGCTTAATGAAATATTGTGAATCATCGATTTCAGTAATAATCCTATGAGTAAAAATACTGTGGCTGTTATAATCATGTTAACTGCTTCTTCTTCCCTCTTACTGAAATGTGCAATAAAGAACCCTCCCAGGATAACAAAGGACAATGCTAGAGGGAATGCCACTATCTCCAATATCAAGGAGATGAGAAGCACTGACAAACCAATTAACAAGACATATGCCCGTTGCATTTTCACATACCTTCGAATGATATTCATATTCCTCACCATATTCCTCACACTTAATTTCTTCATGCTGCATACCTATATCCCACGCACCGATACCAATTCATATAGCGATCACCATAATTCTTAAAGCCATCAACATCCCAGCCCCAAAGACAACGCGCCATATTGAATCCATAATAGGCACGGACACGCACAGGA
Organism: Methanobacteriaceae archaeon UBA587; assembly: GCA_002504725.1. Taxonomy (GTDB): domain Archaea; phylum Methanobacteriota; class Methanobacteria; order Methanobacteriales; family Methanobacteriaceae; genus UBA587. The sequence goes on from DATN01000001.1 coordinate 22,565, forward strand.
TACCAACCACACCAACGATAAGACCAGCGCAAACCTTTACCCTGGATTTTCTGCATTTCTTCTTTGGTTAAATTCTTGTTTTCTGGTTGTATATTAGTTGAGTTAGTATCTGTTACATTACTTGTTTGTTCTGCAGTTCCTGTTGTTTGTGTGGAATTACTTACGTCCTGTGATGGCGCGTTTGGATCGCTTACAACCAAAGCATTTCCACTGTAAACCTCAGCAAACTTCTCTTTAGTCATCTCAATGTTTCCAAGGGATGGATCAGCGAGTAGAACTTTGTCTGCTGTTACTTCTCTTACTACACTGTAGTGAGGCCCGCCATTGACTGTTATGAAAACTATATTATTCTTTTTAAGCTCATTTACTGATATTTTCATACCAACCGCATTTAAACCTTTCGCTTTAGCTGCCTGAACCAATCCGTACATTGTTGTTCCATTCTCATCAGTGCCAGCTAATGTTGCTAATTCCTGTTCTGTTACATTAATTCCAAGGTTGTTTAAGACTGTTGCCAGTGTTGCAGGACCACAATTATAAGTTGTGGTTTGCATTACGATTTCGGTTGTGTTTAATTGTGGAATTGTAACATCGGTAATATCATTCTCTAATTTATCATTTAAATCTTGAGTTTGCGTATTTTAAAGTCTATTTCTTTTTTCTTTGTTTTTGATCAAATACAAGAAAAATTAAAGCCACTATAGCCACTACAGTCATAATATTTCTTAGTAATACTGGTTGTTGGGTTAATACAACAATATAAATGAATAAACCCCAAATTATCGTATAAATAAATAGAATTAATCTTTTTTTAGGAGTTTCATACATTTTCTGAAGTCTAGCGTATGCATAGATTGTTAACACTAGCAACAGAGTAATAAAAACCTTAAATTCTATTTTTTGAGGAGTAGATAAAGCATATAAGAACAGAACAAAAAATAATGCTGATAATGTTAACATTACTCTTTTTTCTTGTTTTTCACTAATTACAAACATGAATTCACCTTTATTTTTTAAATATCATTTTCACTATTCAATATAACTAATTTTAAAAATAAATAGAGGGTTGGTAAAAGATTAACTACCATATATCCACCATCCCTCATCAACATGGGCATTTCCTACAGTATTTGTATATGCATATCCTAAAGCACCAAAAATAGCTGTTCCAGGACTTGGAGCTAATACAGCAACTATTTGAGATCCATGAGCCCCATAATAATATATTCGCCACCAGTTAAGGCCTCTGTTGTACCATGCATTTCTGTTCCATCTTCCTTCTCTCTTTAACCTTTTATTTAGCCTATACTTCCAGTTTTTTCCTTTAACACTCTGCATCTCTTCATTAGTCAAAGTTTTATTGTTCTCTGACTGCCCATTGGTAGAATTTACATTTGTTGTGTTATTTACAAGTTCTGATGATATTGTATTTCCACTTGTTTGGTTTGTTTCGTTATTTAATTGCTCTGAAGTTCCTGTAGCTTGTGTGGAATTACTTACTTCCTGTGCCATTGCGTTAGGATCACTTATAACCAATGCATTCCCACTGTAAGCTTCAGAGAACTTTTCTCTGGTCATTTCTATGTTTCCAAGACTTGGATCAGCAAGGTAAACGCTTTCATTTGTTACTTCCCTTACTACGCTGTAGTGAGTAGTTCCATCAATAGTTAAAAAGACTATATTATTCTTTTTAAGCTCATTTACTGATAATTTCATACCAACCGCATTTAAACCTTTCGCTTTAGCTGCCTGAACCAATCCATACATTGTTGTTCCATTCTCATCAGTGCCAGCTAATGTTGCTAATTCCTGTTCAGTTACATTAATTCCCATGTTATTTAAGACTGTTGCCAGTGCTGCAGGCCCGCATGTATAATTTGTTGTCTGCATTACAATTCCAGTAGTGTTTAATTCTGGTGTGGAATTTGTTTCATTTTCTGTAATATTAAAATCAAGTGTAACTGATAACAATTGTTCTGGCCCTGAAGTGGTGTTTAATTCTGGTGCTGTATTTGTTTCATTGTCTGTTACTGTTGAATCATTATCAGGATTGGTATTTAAATCCTGGGTTGGTGTATCTACACTTTCTGTAACCTGATCATCGTTTGTTGTAGTATTCTGTTCTGTAGATGTGCTTGATGTATCCATTGTAATATTAGACGTTTCATTATTCGTTTCAACGGTTTTTCCGCTTTCAATTTGTTCTGTTATTTGAGATGCAGCTTCAGTATCGATTCCTTTCCCTTTAACATTCATGGGATCAACTGTTTGGCTCGTTACAGAAACTTCTGCTGCAAATGCTGGCGTGATTCCAATCATTAAAGCTACCAGCAAAATTGCCACTAATTTTTTCATGTTATTGAACCTCCTATTAAATTATTAAAAACAAATGGTACTTTTAATAAAGTATTATATATACTTTACTATAAAAACATCTATTAACCATTAAAATTACAAAATACTGAATATAAAAAATATTAAAAATATAATATATATATATATTATTTAATATAAAAATAAAAGGTAATAAATCCAAATAATATGAAAAAAAGCAATAATACAGCTTATTTAAACAATGTCAAAAACAGGGATTATTCATTAATTAATATTAACTATTGTACGAGTTAAAACTGTATCTTTAATAAATTACTATTAAATTAAAAACCAAAAAAAGACAAACATTATCTAAAAAAATAAAAATAATACTGGAAAAACTTCCAAGTTTCAAAGGGAAAAAGCGAAGAAGAAGTGGAAAACCATTTAAAACGTTTCAATGTGGAATATTTCCCAATAAATATTGAAGAACATCTTTCTTTACTTAGAAAATCAGGATTTAGTGTTGTTGAAATGTTCTGGTATTCATACATGCAGGCTGGCTTTTACTGTATAAAATAAAGAGAATGAAGAACAAATTTAGATTTATCTTTCCCCTTTTATTGGGGGAGCCCACACTTTCAGGTCGATTCCTTCTATTATAACCCTCTTTCCTTCCAGCTGCACCACCACTCCCGAGTGCACCTTCTGCATCATGCAGTGGTGAGGCAGGAAACGAATGGTATCTCCCACTGCAGGGAGCTTACCATCAATCATACCCTCAAATCCACCCACCATACATACTCCTATGTCCTGATAGTCGAATGCCTGGTCCAGACGGTGGCAGGGTCCCACCAAATGCACGGTGATTAAACCGTGGCTTTCCTCTAATATCTCAGCAAAATGGGTAATGGGGCATCCTAAAGGGCGGTAACGGATGATATCTCCTTCTTTTAGTTCGGCCCGGCTAAAGGGGAATAGAACTTCCCGGCAGGATTTTTCCTGGGGCAGGGGTTTTAGTACAAAATCCGCTTCGTAGCCATCCAGCAACCCGATGATTGTTTCATCTTCAGGGATGATCTGTTCTTCTTTTAGAAGTACTTCCATGTCTTGTAGATTATCGGCAAAAAGCTCCTGGAACATGAAACGGCATTTTTCTAAAGTAGCATGTTTTTTAAGGAGGGCGCCGGCAAATTCATCACATCGAGCATAGCCACATATGCCACAGTTGTATCCCGGAAGTAATTTCTCCACATCTCGTCTGGAATGGGTAGATTTAGATTTATTTGTCATTAATCATGACCTCATATAATAATTATTATTTATTCACCTTCATAGGTCTGGAAACCGTCGATACGTCGTAAAATTCCCCGGTGATGTTTTTTGTTTACCTTGGTTTCCCCTACGCACAGGGTACACACTGCCAGTGGGGCAGAGTGGCGCAGTTTTTCGTTTTCTAATGACACTTCTTGGCTATGAATCATTTCTTCTGCCAGTTCCATACATCCCTGCCCACTCAGACCATTGGCTTCAATTATCTTGGCATTTGGATTTACTTCCAGTATTCTTTCCCGGAATATCTCTCTTTCGGCCTGGGATATCATATCTCCCTTGGTGACCACCGCCACATCTGCAGTGGAAAGGAATGGGCCCACCTTTAATGGGGTGTTGGGGCCGCTGGTGGCATCTATCACGCACACTCCCAGACAGTTCATGGTGTAAGGGGCGCAGCGGTGACATAGTCCTGCCGTTTCCACCACCAGGAACTGGGAATCATTTTCCTCAGCCCAGCTAATCATGTCTTCTATATTATATATGGCATAGTGGTCCGGGCACATGTCCATGGCCAGCCCCACTTTGGTAGGGATCCCTATTTTCTCAAATTTTTGTTGGTCATCGGTATATAAACAGTCGATTTTCACCACCGCTGATTTCAGATCCCATTCTTTCAGACTCTTCAGAGCATGTATCAGCACTGCGGTTTTCCCAGAACCAGGGGTTCCGGCAACAATTATCATTCGCATATTCTCACTTCTTTGCGGAATCATACACTATAAAAGTTTTTTAATACGGATATTGAATCTCTCTTTATTATTTTTATTTTTTTTAAAATCATTATTTTTTTGGATAGCAAATGATTAAATGAATAAAAGGCAAGATATGCTCTGTTAGATTTATAAATCCAGTTTCTCCAGCTTAACATCTTCCACCAGTTCACCCATTCTCACCTTTTCCCGCAGACCCAGCATTAACTCGTCAATTTTGTTAAGTTTTTGGGAGATGGCTTTCTCCTGGGGAGTGGTACTGACTATCTTCTGCATACCACCGTTTTTCATTACTATCCTCTTATCAGTCATGAGGGCCAGCACAGGATCGTGGGTAACCACCATCACGATTTTGCCATGGCCTGCCAGCATTTCCAGGGCGTCATGCTTCCTTATACCGGCATTCTCAATTTCATCTATGAGTACAATAGGAGAGTTACTGATCACCGCCACATCTGCCACCATAAGTGCTCTGGACTGACCACCACTTAAAATAGTCAGTTCGTGTTCCTTTTTTATGGGCTCTCCAGTGAGGGTGTTGGCCAGTTGGATGACCTTATCCACACAGGTATTGCTGGCGCCCCTGCACTTGGCATGGAGGTTTAAAAATTCTCCTACACCCATATCTGCCAGAAAATTCATGTTTTGGGATAGCTGTGCCACCATCTTTTTGCGGGGATTGGTACGGTCGTCATAAGTGGGTTTTTCATTATTAACCAGTATTTTCCTTTTAGAAAAGGTATCTTCCTGAGCTAATTGCTCTATATCTCCAATTAAAGAGCTTTTTCCACTTCCAGTGGGACCTACCACCCCAAATATCTCACCTTTTTTGATAACTACTTCTTTAACTGGTTCTTCGTTACCAAATTTATCATAACCTCCCTGGATGGTAATTTTTTCTATCATTAAAACTTCACCTTTCCTAGGGTATCTCCTCGCAGCCCCTGGCGCATGCTTTCCAGTGCGGTGACTTCTTCTGGAGGAATATTGCCCAGATTGACGTTGGCGCCCATTTTAAGGATGAAATAAACCTGTTGGTTTTTTTGAGGAGCTTCCCAGATTAGTTTTGGGGAGGGGGTGTTATTTAATAGGAAATCCACTTCGTCCTGTTTTACATTTCCTTTCTCATCGAACATGCCAATATTCTTACCGCTTTCCCTGGCTTCAATTAGCACATAATCTGCCCCTGCGTCGATTTCCTGCTTGATTAGTTCCACCCTTTTTTCTGGAGTTAATTTCAGGTCTTCTGCAGGGTCCTTTTTACCAACTTCAGAAATCACCCTGAAACCTTTATCCCGTGCCTGGGATATGAATTTTAATTTTTCTGTAACAGACATATCGGTGGAGCCGTCAGATATTTCCACCGTGGTGAAACCTATATTTTCAGCTTCTTCAAAGAATTCTGGGACCTTTTGCTGGAAGTAAGCCAGTTCAAATAGAGTTCCTCCAGGGTAGGGTTCCACTTCATAAGATTGGTACATCTCGATTTTAGATTTAATCAGATCTCTCTGGTGCAGGGCAATGGTTCCCCATCCAAACTTTAAAAAATCAACATATTCACCAGAAATCTCCATGAGGTCTTCTGCCATTTTAATTCCCATTCCCTTATCCAACATCATGGTAAGTCCAATTGAACGGGGTTTCTGAAGCCTTTCTGGTGCGATAAATTGGAAGGCCTTCATTTTATCACCTTTTGATACTTAATTTTAATCAATAGTTAATATGGGCTTTTTTATAAATTGAAAAATCACATTTAATTAAAAATTTTTAGTTAATAATTTTTCATTTAATAATATATTTTATATTTTATTTTATCTTAGTTATTTATCCTTCTAATATTATTAATTATTATCCAATAGTCTTAAATAAGGTACTTAACCGGATGTTTAATGGAAACTAACCTTTTTTAAAACGGTTTTAATAAATAAATTAAAATTTAATATTTATTAATAGAATATTTAATGAATGAAAAAATTAGTATTCATCACATCATTAAAGATTAATTAAAGAAATTAAGTAGTTAAAATATATTTAATGTTATTTGAGGTGATTTCATGGAGAAGAAAATATACTACTTTGAAAATCCGGGTAAACAGAATACCGATAAATTAATTGAGCTGGCTAAAGAACGGGCAGGAGAATTAGGAATTAAAAATATCGTGGTGGCTTCGGTTTCCGGTGAAACCACTCTTAAAGTGGCAGAACAGATCAAAGATGTGAATCTGGTTAGTGTAACCCACCATGCGGGTTTTCGTGAAAAAGGAAAACTGGAATTGGATCCCCAAAAGCAGGAAGAACTCACCAAATTATGCATCCCGGTATATACCAGTTCCCATGCCCTCAGTGGTGTGGGCCGGGGAATCTCCAATAAGTTTGGCGGGGTCACACCAGTGGAAGTCATGGCTGAGACTTTAAGGATGATCTCACAGGGAGTTAAGGTCTGTGTGGAGATCAGCATCATGGCTGCTGACGCGGGGTTAATACCAACCGGTGAAGAGGTTATTGCTATAGGTGGAACTGCCCTGGGAGCAGATACAGCAGTGGTTCTTACCCCGGCACATATGAACAGTGTCTTCGATTTGAGGATACATGAAATAGTTGCCATGCCTCGACCTTAACACTTCAACTTTTTTATTTGTTCATTTATGGTTCAACTGAACCCCATTAATTTTCTATAATCTGGCTGTGACAACCATCAATTGAATACAACCCCACGGGTCAAAAATGTTATCTTTGACCCGAATTTGTTGTCAAATCACCGTTGCTTTTAAATATAAGTTATTACCATAACACATTCCATAGATTGATGTGGGGGTAGTAAGTGAAATTCATAAACGATGCCATAAAGGAATCTGAAAAGAGAATAGATAAGCAACGTCCTACACAGAAGGACACCCAAGTAGACGAAGACCTCAGAAGTATCATCGAACAGAGTCGAGCCAAGATATATGTAGTTGGAACTGGAGGCGCCGGTAACAACACCATATCGCGACTCACTGAGATAGGTGTTGAAGGGGCGGAAACGCTCGCTGTGAACACTGATGCTCAGGATTTGTTCTACAGTGAATCCCACCGGAAGCTTCTTATTGGTAAGAAGTCATGCGGTGGATTAGGAGCTGGAGGCGTACCTGATGTGGGAGAAGAGTGTGCCGAGGAAAGTGAGGACGAAATAAGGGACGAATTAGATGGATCAGACATGGTCTTTGTAACCTGTGGATTAGGTGGAGGGACCGGTACTGGTTCAGCACCCGTAATCTCTAAACTGGCCAAAAAAGCCGGTGCTTTAACCATTGCTGTGGCTTCCATGCCATTCAGTGCCGAAGGTTTAAGAAGAAGAGAGAACGCAGAAAAAGGACTGGAAAAACTCCAGAATGCTGCAGATACAGTTATTGTAATTCCTAATGATAAGTTATTAGAAGTTGCACCTAACTTACCACTGAACAAAGCATTCATGGTGGCTGATGAGCTTCTAGGACGAGCCGTAAAAGGAATCACTGAACTGATTACCAAACCGGGTCTGGTAAGCTTAGACTTTGCCGATATTCGCAGTATCATGAAAGGCTCTGGCATGGCCATGATTGGTATGGGTGAATCCGAGTCTGGTGACCGGGCTTTAGAGTCCGTACACGAAGCATTAAACAGTCCACTATTAGATCTGGATATTTCCAATGCTAAAGGTGCATTGATAAATATCTCAGGAAGCTCTGATTTGACCCTGCAAGAAGCCGAGAAAATCGTGCAGATTGTGGCCGACGAGTTAGACCCTGATGCTAACATAATCTGGGGAGCCCAGATTGAGGAAGAACTACAAAATGTTATCCGCACCACCATTGTGGTGGCTGGGGTAAGATCTCCTCATATCTTCGGAACCCATATGGAGCGGGAATACGTAGAAGAAAGAGAAAGAGAAAAAGAAACTATTAATGAAACTGCTTTAGAAGAATTCATAGATGGTGTATTTTAAACCACCTCTCTCTATGAAATCCTTAGCAGATCCAATTTCAGTTTATTGGAATTAAGGGATCTATAGCTTTAATGCTCTAAATTTAAGCAAAATTTAAGCAATGGAGTTGAATAGTATTCCAGAGCAAGAAGATTGAAGTTATATTTATTCCATTATTATAATCGAACTTGCACCAGTAAATGAAGAATAATTATTTTATATTATGGGGATGGTATAGTTTCTAATCACATATTTTAAGTGGTATGTGATAAACAATAATTTGGTTAGATTTACTACCCCCCCTCCTAGAATTATCTTTCTCAAAAATATTCTTCAAAGGAAAGGTTTATAAATCCTTGAAGATAACAACTATACCATCTGTAAAATTAAATTATTTTACTCCTATTTTTAGATATTATTAAAGTAGGGATTTTCATGAGTTACAAGGAATCTACGCTCAATTTTCTAAAGCAATGCAATAGAGTATTGCATATTTCAAAAAAACCAGATAGGTTAGAGTATCAAAATGTGGCCAAGATAACTGGTCTTGGAATAATAGTTATAGGTGTAATAGGTTTTATAATTAGTATGGTTGCTCAATTATTAGGTTATTTGGGTGGTTAATTATAATTCATACAAGAGAAAAAATAAAATATATCAAATTTATTAATAAGTGATTCAATTAATTAGTTAAGATTTGAAAAATATATTAATTTATAGAATTATTTAACTAAATCAATTTCATTTAATAATATTAGATGACTTCCGTTTTAGATGATTCAACTAGATCTGCAGGAATGGGAATAGTATATTATTAGTGATATGTGTTGATATTTCGTAGAATAGTCTTAAGGATAGAAAATAACTATTATTTATAAATGATTTTATATTACTGATAGGTTCTAATCCTGTGATAAGCTAATGCTATGGAATTATTTATATAAGGTTGTGTGTTAATGGAAGATAGTATAAACTCCATATATGCTCTCAAGACCTCGGTTGGTCAAGAGAAAAACGTGGCTAGAATGCTAGCTAGAAAGGTAAAAGATAGTGGTATTGAAGTTAACGCTGTTTTAGTACCTGAATCCCTGAAAGGTTATGTTTTAGTGGAGTCTTCATCTAAAATAGACATGCAAAATCCTGCCTTTAAGGTTCCCCACCTGCGGGGTATTGTCGAAGGTAAGAATGCAATAACCTTTGAAGAGGTAAAAAGATTCTTAAAACCAGAACCAATCATCGCTTCTATACAGAAGGGAAGTATTGTGGAACTGGTATCTGGACCTTTCAAGGGAGAAAAGGCAAAAGTGGTTCGTATTGACGAATCCCGGGAAGAAGTGGTTCTTGAGCTCATTGAAGCTGCTGTACCGATCCCGGTAACCGTTAAAGCTGATCAAATTAGAATAATACAAAAGGAGGCTGACTAATGGCTAAAGATACCGTTGAGATTCTTATAGAAGGCGGAAAAGCCACTCCAGGCCCACCTCTGGGTCCTGCGATTGGTCCGCTAGGAATTAATATGATGCAAGTAGTGGAGCAGATAAATGCTAAAACCGGTGATTTTGCAGGAATGAAAGTACCTGTAAAGATCATTGTGGACAGTTCCACTAAAGAATTTGAAATTGAGATAGGTACTCCTCCTACCACGGCCCTGATTATGGACGAGCTGAAAATAGAAAAAGGCTCCCAGGACCCTGGAATGGATAAAGTAGCTGACTTATCTGTAGAACAGGCTTTGAAGATCGCCCGGATGAAGTTCGACGCCCTGTTATCCAATGACTACAAACACGCTGCCAAAGAAGTAATGGGTACTTGCGTGAGTATGGGATTAACAGTAGAAGGTAAAGATCCTAGGGAAGTACAAAAAGAGGTCGACGAAGGCGTTTACGATGATGTCTTAACTGCTTAAACAGTTAAGCATAAAATTCGTAAACTGTTCTAAATTATTATAATTGCAGTATATCTCAATATAATTCTGCCAATTATATTTTACAAAATTAAATTCATAAAAAATATTTAAGTGATTAATTACCATTGATCATATTGGATTAAATCATTGTGATTGATTTATTTGATTGATTAATTGGTCACCTAAATCCAAATTTATCCCATAATGGTGGACTTTTTTATGAAAGTTCATGGAGGATTTATATGAAACAAGAGATATTGGAAGCGGTGAAGAAGGCTAAAGAAGAGACCAAGCCGAGAAACTTCACACAATCCATTGATATTATTATTAGTATCAAGGATTTAGACGTCAACAAACCGGAAAACCGATTCGACGAAGAAGTTGCTCTACCCAATGGACGCGGTAAGGACATTAAGATTGCCGTTATCGCTGATGGTGAATTGGCTGTTCAGGCTGAAAAAGCCGGTGCCGATCTTGTAATCAACAAAACTGGATTAGAAGATCTGGGTAAAGACCGGAAAGAAGCCAAAAAACTCGCTAATCGACACAACTTCTTTGTAGCTCAGGCAGATATGATGCCTCTGGTAGGTAGGTTCCTGGGTCCTGTTTTAGGGCCACGGAAAAAGATGCCTAAACCAGTACCAGCATCAGCCAAACCAGAACCTATTCTGGAAAGACTACGAAGCACGGTTAAAGTCCGTATCAAGGACCAACCGGTCATTCAGACCCTGGTAGGTACTCAGGATATGGATGAAGAGTTGATTGCAGAAAACATCGAGGCTGTTCTCGGCATTTTGGACCGCAATTTAGAGAAAGGAAGAAACCAAATAAAATCCATGTATTTGAAAACAACCATGGGTCCAGTAGTGAGGGTGATTTAGATGGCTCACGTGGCTGAATGGAAAAAGGAAGAGGTAAATGACCTCAAAGAACTGATTAGCAGCTACGAAGTGGTGGGTGTCGCCAATTTATCAGATATTCCTGCCCGTCAGTTGCAGAAGATGAGGCAGTCCCTGCGGGACAAGGCCACCATTCGAATGTCCAAGAAAAATCTAATCAACCTGGCATTAGACGATTCCAACTCTGATAAAGACAACATTGTCACCCTATCAGAACACATGGATGGTCAACCTGCACTCATATTCACTGATATGAACCCTTTCAAGCTATTCAAAATCTTAGAAAGTAGTAAAACCGCTGCCCCTGCTAAAGCAGGCAGTGTTCCTACTGAAGATATTGTAGTGCCTAAGGGAGACACTGGTTTTCCACCAGGACCTATTCTAGGTGAATTACAGCAGATAGGCATCCCTGCCAAGATTGACAAGGGCAAAATCGTTGTACAAAAGGATCAGGTGGTAGTTAAAGCTGGCGAAGAAGTCTCAGCTAAAGTTGCCGGTATCCTGACCAGACTGGACATTATGCCCATGGAAGTTGGAATAGACCTTAGGGCAGCATACGAAAATGAAACCGTATATACTGCTGATCTTCTCACTATTGATGATGAGAAAACCCTATCAGACATTCAAAACGCTTATAGAAGAGCATTTAACCTGTCTGTTAACGCGGTTATTTACACTAAAGAGTCTATGCCTGCTATCATCCAGAACGCAGCAACCAAGTCACTGAACTTGGCCTTCAACGCAGCAGTGCTCACATCCAAGACTACTGACATGCTACTGGCCAAAGCGTACCTGGAAATGCTCGGTTTAGCTACCGAACTTTCTGAAAAAGACGCTTCCGCCGTAGACGAAGAACTCCTGGCAAAACTGGCCGCTAGCGCCGCCCAGGCAGTAGTAGTCACTGAAGATAAGAAGGATGACGAGCCTGAAGAGGAAGAAGAGGAAGAAGAACAAGAAGAGGATGCAGCAGCAGGGTTAGGTGCCCTGTTTGGATAAGTCCTTAATATTACCATTTTATTGGTTTAACAAAATTTGTTTAAAACAAATAAATTTGAATTTGATAAATTTGAGGTGATCATATGGAATACATATACGCAGCAATGTTATTGCACACCACTGGTGAAGAAATTAACGAAGGAAATGTTAAAAAGGTATTAGAAGCAGCCGGAGCAGAAGCAGACGATGCTCGAATCAAAGCTTTAATCGCCGCATTAGAAGATGTGGACATTGAAGAAGCTATGGAGAAAACCGCTGTAGCTGCCGCAGCACCTGCCGCAGCCGCACCTGTAGCTGAAGCAGCTGCTGAAGAAGAGGAAGAAGAAGAGGAAGAAGAAGAACAAGAAGAAGAAGCCGCAGCTGGTCTCGGTGCACTCTTCGGATAAGCTTCTTTAACTTTTTTACTTTTTCAACTTTTTTAATAAAAAAACCAGAATTAATTTCTGTTATTTTATAAATCTCCCCTGGGAGATATGGGTTTTTAAACCCATTTTATTTTTATTTTTAGAATTTGACAATTTTAGTGCTATTCAAATTTTAATTAATTGTAATATTTTTGTTTTGTAGTCATTATTTTCTTAAATAGCTGTTTTTTAGACATTTTTAAAAATTACTTAAAATATTTATATTCCCCTTAGAATTAGAATCCTTATTTTTAAAATTAGTTTTAAATATTTTATAATCCAATTAGAATTAGAATATTTATAAAAAAGTTTTTTAAATCGAAATATAAATCTAAAGTATAATAAAATATTTTAAAAAAAAGCTTTTTAATCAAATAGAATTAGATATTGCTATTTAAATTGAATATTTTTGAAATTAACAAATTTTACGACTGATTACTATGTCTCACCAGCTTGAAGAACTTGGATACAAAAAAAGCAAATGTGTGGCCTGTGGAAATGAATTCTGGTCTTTGACCGACCGAAACACCTGTGGGGATGCTCCCTGCGACAAATACGAGTTCATTGGCAACCCTGCCACCAAGAAGAAGTATGACCTTTATAAGATTCAGAAAACATTCACTGATTTTTTCAAGGACAATGGGCACACCCCCATTGACCGTTACCCGGTACTGGCCAAACGCTGGCGGGATGACGTGTTCCTGGTAGGGGCATCCATCTACAACTTCCAGCCCTGGGTATCATCAGGAATGGTGGAACCACCAGCTAACCCCCTGGTAGTGGCCCAACCATCCATCCGCCTCAACGACGTGGATAACGTGGGTAGAACCGGAAGGCACATGACCTGCTTTACCATGGGAGGGCACCACGCCTTCAACACACCTGATAATCAGGTTTACTGGGAAGACGAGACCGTAAAATACTGTCACGACTTTATTAAGAGCATAGGTATTGATCCGGGAGAGATCACCTATATCGAGTCCTGGTGGCAGGGCGGCGGAAATGCCGGGCCCTGCTACGAGATATGTGTACGGGGAGTGGAACTGGCCACCCTGGTTTTCATCCAATACCGGATTCTTCCAGGTGGACAAAAGGAAAAAATACCATTAACCATTGTGGATACGGGTTATGGTCTGGAAAGGTTCGCCTGGATATCCCAGGGAACCCCTACTGCCTACGACGCATCCTTTGGCCCGGTGATTGGTCAATTGAAGGATATCACGGGAATTGACGTGGACGAGGAGATCCTGGCGGAGAATGCTAAGGTCGCCGGTATGATGGATATTGAGACCTTTGCCGATCTGCGCAGCCTGCGAAAACAGGTGGCGGACCGTCTGGGCATTTCAGTGGAGTCTCTGGAGAAATCCGCCGAGCCCATGGAGGCCCTCTATGTTATTGCTGACCACACCAGGTGTCTGGCCTTTATGCTGGCCGACGGGGTAATCCCCTCCAATGTAAAAGAGGGATACTTGGCCCGTCTGGTTCTCAGGAGGAGTATCCGGTTCATGAAGGACCTGCAGATGAAAGAATCACTCTCTGATGTGATGGACATCCAGGCCGACTTCCTGGCATCCCACTACCCGGAAATCCGTAAACACCAGGAACACATCATGAATATCATCAACCTGGAAGAGAAGAGGTATGCCAAGACAGTTTCTAAAGGAAGAAACATGGTCAAAAAGAGCATCAAACATCTCAAGAAAGAGAATAAGGATGAGATGCCTCTGGACATGCTGATTAAATTATACGACTCCCAGGGAATACCACCCGAAACCATAAAAGAAATATCTGAGGACATGGACTTCCCGGTGAATGTGCCCGACAACTTCTACACTCTGGTGGCCAATGAACACGAGGAAGAAGAAGTGGAAGAGATAGTGCCCCTGGAACTGGATTATCATAAAACCGAGTTAATGTTCTATGATGATCCGGAAGCTGTAGAATTTAAGGCTAAAGTACTGGGATTTCATGAAAACAATGTTATACTGGACCAGACAGTTTTCTACCCGGAAGGGGGAGGCCAACCATCTGATGTCGGTTTCTTAACTGTGGATGGTCATGATGTTAGGGTAAAACACGCTGATAAAGTGGACAACGTGGTATTGCACAGAATTGATGAAGAAGAAATCTCCAAATTCACAGTGGGACAGGAAATATCTGGTAAGATTGATTGGAACAGGCGTATAGCCCTGGCCCGGAACCACACCGCCACTCACCTTATTGTGGCCGCCGCCCGGAAGATCCTGGGGGACCACATCTGGCAGGCCGGTGCCCAGAAGGGTGTGAAAAGATCAAGAATTGATTTAGCTCATTATAAACGTATCGGCCTGGAGGAGATTAACCAGATCGAGACCCTAGCCAACCAGTACGTCATGCAGGACGTTCAGTTGAATATTAACTGGATGAACCGGACTGAGGCCGAGAAGAAGTATGGTTTCATCCTCTACCAGGGTGGAGTGGTGCCAGGTTCTTCCATCCGGGTTATTGAAATCCCTGAGGTGGATGTGCAGGCCTGTGCCGGTACCCACGTGACCAAGACCGGAAATATTGGTCTTATCAAGATCAACAAAACCGAACGGGTTCAGGACGGTGTGGAAAGGGTGGACTTCTCTGCCGGGGAAGCTGCTGTGGAATCCATGCAGATCAACGACGCCTACCTGCGGGAGAGCGCCGCCATATTCAAAGTAAATGCCGACCAACTCCCTAAAACATGTGAACGGTTCTTCACCGAATGGAAGGCCTTTAAAAATGAGATCAGCCGGCTCAAGGACCAGATGGCTGCCCTAAAAGTAGAGGGACTGGCCGGTAAATCCGAAACCATTGGTGATTTGAAGGTCCTCAAGGACCTCATTGAGGCCGACATGGGCGAGATGCAGAAGATGGCCCTGGATTTAACCGACGATGACGGGGAATTCGACATAGTGCTCCTGGGTAACCTGGAAGGAAAAATCGTGGGATCTTCATCTAAAGAGGCCCTGGCTGCCGGTGTTAAAATAAATGAGATTATCAAGCAGTCTGCCGCCATATTGGGTGGTGGAGGAGGAGGCCGACCAAACCTGGCCCAGGGTGCCGGACCAAACATGGATAAGATGGCTGAAGCTCTGGATGCAGCACTGGAAAACCTTAAAAATAGTTTATAATTTCTTTTTATATTCTATTTTTATTTATTTTTTTAAATTTGATTTTTTTTAGAATATATTATTCTTATCTTTCAGTATTACTTTTACTACAATATTCAATAAATAAGTATTATTATTTTAGTTTTAGAAAGTATTAAATATTACTTTGTAATAAGTTCTTCTAATGTAATATTATTAAAGTAATATTTTCTATAGATAATCTAGTTATTTTAACTGGGATATGACATTGAAATATTGCTTTTTTAGGGATTATGGTGTTATAAAATGTTTTTAATGGTTGATATGTGTCTGTAATGGGTTCTTGTTTATAATATGGGTAGATGGGCTTTTATTTAGATGGGAGTTTTTTATATAAGGAAAAGGTTGTGTATGATTTGGATGTTGTATGGGGGTTAGGGTGTTATGATTAAACGGTCTGTTTTTTTAGTTTTGTTATTATTGTCTTTTTTTTTGATGATGGGTGGTGTTTCTGCGGCTTCGAATAGTTCTTTGACTTTGGAGGAGGTGGAGAATAGTTCTTATGCTGCGCAAAGTTTCACCGAGAGTGTGGGTGATATTCCATATTATGTGAAGGTTTCAAATAAGACTGTGTCTGATGAGGCTTTTTTGGAAGTACTCTGTAAAGCTGTGGTGAATGTTAATTCGGGTGTCCAAACTTCAGTGACTGTGAATGGCAGAGGTACTGCTCCAGGTCCTTCGGGTACTGCCTCAGGTACATTGACTAAATCACAGTACCTTACGGTGGCCAATAATATTAAGTCGTTTTATACTTCCAATGGCCGAGCACCTAATTATGCAGAGAGTGCGCTGGGTAACATTCGTTATGAAACCCTGGTTTACATGTATTCTAAGATAATGAATTATTATCGGTTGAATAACCAGTTGCCCAGTTCCATATCGTTTTCACATGTTTCTGGTGTTTCTTCACATGGTATAGTTGTGGATGTCACTCCGCCCACAGTTTCCAATAATCTGGCAGGTGGTACTTATAATAGTTCTAGAAATGTGACTTTAACGGCCAGTGATAACGTAGATGCTAATCCCTGGGTTTATTATAGTATAAATAATGGGGCTTGGATTAGCCAGATTAAAACGGTTTCTTTGAGTTTGAATCAAGGTAGAACTGATTTGAGGTATTATGCAGGGGATGCCAGTGGTAATGTGGGTGCTACACAAGTGGTTACTTATTATATTGATACTACTGCTCCCACAGTTACGGTTAGTCCCAGTGGCGGGGTGTATAATGGGACGGTAACTGTGAATTTGTCTGCTAGTGATAATCTGGATTCTAATCCGGTGATTTATTATACGTTGGATGATGGTGTTAGTTGGTTAAACCAGACCAAGACCATTATATTTGACCTTAACATGGGTGTTACTCGTTTGCAATTATATGCGCGTGATATGGCGGGCAATACGGCGGTTATTCAGTCTGTAAATTATATGATTGGCTCTACCGCCCCACCAAGTGTGACTTGTAGTCTGGCTGGGGGTAATTATACTGATTATCAGAATGTGACTTTAAAAGTGGTTGATGATTTTGAGTATAGTCCCTTGGTGTTTTATAGTCTGAATAATGGTACGAATTGGTATAATCAGACCAATAATGTTACATTGGCTTTATATTCGGGTAGATGGGATTTATTGTATTATGGTATGGATTCTGAGGGTAACTGTGGTTTGGTTCAGAATGTTTCTTACTTTATTGATACCAGTGCACCCGTGGTTTGGGCTAACTTAACCACGGGCTTATATAACTCTTCCCAGCTTGTTAATTTGACCGTGAGTGATAATCTTGATACTGATCCCCGGGTTTATTATACTTTAAATGGCTTGGATCCGACTATTACAAGTGCGATTTACGTGGAACCATTGGATATTGCTAATACGACCACGCTTAAATTTATGGCAATGGATAATTTAGGCAATCATGGTGATATCATAACGGAGCATTATATTTTCGCCCCAATTGGTAATCTGAATACTGGTAAAGGTTATTCAAGGATTCAAGATGCTATTGATGATTCTTTGACATTGGATGGGCATGTTATTGAAGTTGCGGCTGGTACTTACACTGAAAATATAGTGGTTAATAAAAAAATTGCTTTAATTTCTTTGGCTAACGGCACAACCATTCAATCCGAAAATCCATCAAATTCTGTTATAAGTATTTTTTCAGGAGGAACTGGTAGTTTAATTAGGGGTTTTAATATTAGGGGATCCACAGGTGATTGTGGTATCTATATGGAATATGCAGGGAACTGCAAATTAATTGATAATAACATATCTAATAATTCATATGGTATTTTCTTATACAATTCTCCAGAAAATTTAATTTCAGAAAATAATATAACTGGAAACTCCAATGGGATACATCTTTCAAAATACTCTAATGGAAATAAAATCTCTGAAAATAGGGTTTATAATAATAGTTGTAATGGGATAAGGATAATTGCCCATTCAAACTATGAAGAATTATCTGAAGAAGAAATTATAATTAACAATATTCCAGAATATTATATAACTCCTTCTTCTACAATTATTTCTGGTAACAGTATCACCAGTAATTATAATGGGATATTTATCGATGATTATTCATCTTCAAACACCATATATCAAAACTTAATATCGGATAATATATTTTGCGGAATATCTGTGGGTTATTCCGGGGCAGATATTCATTTCAATAGCATAACTGGTAATGGATATGGGTTATATGTTTATTCTGGATTTCCGGTTCTTATAAATGCTACAAATAATTGGTGGGGTTCTAATAATGTGAGTTATATTAATTCACTCAATCCACCTGCTTCTTGTGATATTTGGGATAGTAATGGTATGGTGGATTATAGTCCATATCTGGTGCTTACGGTTACTCCAACTTCTTACAAGGTTTCAAATGGCAGGGTATATGAGTCGACCATAACTGCTGATTTGACTAGTAATAGTGATGGTGCTGATACTTCTTCTCAGGGTCATGTCCCTGATGATTTAGAGGTGTTTTTCATAGCCCAGTATGGCAGTATATCTAATTCGCAATCCACGCGAAAGGGTAAGGCTTCATCTACTCTGGTGCTGAACCCTCTCATACAATCAGTTACTGGTGTTTTGGCGCTATTTGATGATGAATTCTCCTACACTTGGGTGGATAATGTAGCTAATGCAGTTATTAGTGTGGGTGGCACGGCCAGGGATTTATCGACCAATCAAAGTGTTGATTTTACTTATGAGATTCCTTTAAATGAGTCTACTGCGTGGGTTAGTGTTCTCTGGAAGGAAACGGGTTTGTTTCATGGGGAAATTGACCTGATTGTGAATGGGAATGTGGTGGCCAGTAAGAATGTGGTTAATGAGGCTTACCTTGCATATCATAATTCATATTCCCAGAACGTCTTTGAACAGATCAGGTATATTAATTATTTGTTCTTAAATCCGGTGGAATCCACTAGCTTTGTGCCGAATCAATATTTGCAGCCTATCATCACGGCTAATCATCTTGAAAATCTTACACTTAGTCAGTTAGAGGATTTTATTTTGTTTGTAGTTCAGGACCAGAATAATTTCACGGATAATGAGATTAACTTTATTAAAAATAATCGCCGTTACTTTGTGGATCTGGTGGGTGTGCAGATGTTTTATCCGGGTGATGCTGTAAAAACAATAAGTTTTGTGGATCCCGATAATAATGAAACGTTGAGTTTGAATTGTCCGGGTAACCCTATCTTCCGGGTAAGTCCTATGGTATACTTTGATGGTTACAGTGCTGATGCTAATGGGACGATGTATGATGTGGGTTATGAGGGTGTGAGGAGCTTTGCCATTGCCACCACTGAAGTTACTGATAGTGTGGTTCAGTACTGGTTGAGTAAGAAGTCTTTGTTTGCTCCAGGTGCTATGAAGGCGGCTTATGGTACTTTTTTGACTTCTTTGTTGGTGATTAAGTGTCATGATATGGTGGCTGATCAGGCGGCGGAACAGTTTAATGTGACATGGTGTCGTACCACGCCGGTGGTTGTTTCTTGTCTGGATGATGCTGCTTCGTCTTATATTACTGGTGAGATGGATCATCGTATGGGCATGGATGTTACTGGAACCGTTAGTAATGTTTGGGCTTTTCGTTATGCTTGTTCTTTGTCTTTTTCTCCTATTGAGAATATGGTGGGTAGTCCGGATAGTGTGGGTTCGGTGACTATGGGTATTGGTGAGCGTTTTTTGGATGGTGATGTTCCGGAGATTTTTGTGAGTAAGGGTTATTGGGTGTTGAAGATCAGGGATAAGGATGATCTTATCTTGGTG
>DATN01000001.1:42769-44340 GCA_002504725.1 Methanobacteriaceae archaeon UBA587
GTTACTGTAGAGGCGGTTCCTCCGGTTGCGGTGGCTTTGGCGGGGGTGTTTGTAGCTTGTGGTGTGTTTGATTATTGTGTGGAGCAGGGTTGGTTGCCGCCGGAGAGGTGTCGGGAGATACTGGGGATGGTTTGTCCAGTTTTTAGTATCATAAATATGATTTATTATGATGAAAAAACACCAGTAACGGATATATTAGAAGAAGCATTACTAAGCTCAGAATATCTGTTAACGATGGATGAAGATGATGAACTTGATGATAGCCAGACAACATTATATGATTTTTGGATACCACAAGCACTTGAAAATATTATAGGTGGTGGTTCCAGTGGAAATTCAACAGAGTGGGCAAATGTGTTTTTAAATACTGCTCGTTTTATAAAGGATCAATCTATAAAAATGGTTGAAGGAATTCAAGCTGGAGATCCAGTAGCAATTGCCACGGGTGCTGTTGGTACTACTGTGGGTGTTTTTTTATTATCTGTTTTAACTAGAGGAATTGGTTATGATCTTATTGAGGAATCTTATCAAAGATATAAGGATTACGAAAATTCGACACATAGAGATTCTGGTTGAGGAGTAGAAAGTGAATTTTAAAGAATTAAACAATTTTTCATGATTTTAGATAGAGTATATGGGGATGTAATAATGGTTTTATTTAGCAAAATTAAAAATAGTTTAAATAAAGAAGCTAGTATCCTGGATGGTAACAAATATTTAGATGAAGGTGAATTTGAAAAAGCTCTGGAAATTTATGAGAAAGGTTTAGAAATCGATGCAAATGATGCTCGTTTATGGAATAACAAAGGTCTTGCTTTGCTGGGGTTAAAAAAATTTGAAAAAGCATTGGAATCTTTTGATGAAGCTTTAGGATTAGATCCTGAATATGTTGATGTATGGTATAATAAAGGGCTGGTTTTTACAAAAAGTAAAAAATATCAGGAAGCCCTTAAATGTTTTGATGAAGCTTTAGGATTAGATCCTGAATATGTTGATGTATGGAAGGATAAAGGTGTGGCTTTGGGATTAATTAATGAAATTGATGAATCTTTAAAGTGTTTTGATAAGGTTTTAAAGATGGATCCACAAAATGTTCAGGCATGGTACAGTAAAGGATTAATTTTTGCAAAAAATAGAAAATTTGTTGCGGCTTTGGAATGTTTTGATAAATCTCTGGAAGCTGATCCTGATTTTGAACCTGCTAAACAATATAAAAATCTTATTAAATCTTCTTATAGAATTCCATGAATCATGGGATTTTTTTAATTATTTAAAAGCTTAAGGAAGAAATTTCATTGTCTTCATGTGATTAAATAATCTGGATGGTTTGTTTCGTTTATTTATGAGATGGATCATTGTAGGGATGGGCTCGGGGTAGTGTTTGGGCTTTTCGTTATGCTTGTTCTTTGTCTTTTTCTCCGATTGAGAATATGGTGGGTAGTCCGGATAGTGTGGGTTCGGTGACTATAGGTATTGGTGAGCGTTTTTTGAATGGTGAAACTCCTGAGATGTTTATGAGTAATGGTTATCTGGTATTGAAGATTAAGAATAAGGATGATCTTATCTTGGTG
>DATN01000001.1:44636-64608 GCA_002504725.1 Methanobacteriaceae archaeon UBA587
GTTACTGTAGAGGCGGTTCCTCCTGTTGCGGTGGCTTTGAGTGGGGTATTTGTAGCTTGTGCTATATTTGATTATTGTGTGGATCAGGGTTGGTTGCCGCCGGAGAGGTGCAGGGAGATACTGGGGACGGTTTGTCCAGTTTTTAGTATTATAAACATGATTTATTATGATGATCAAACACAAATATTTGATTTAAATAAGTATACTCCTTCCTATTGGCCCCGCTATTTTAATGAAAAGGGTATTGATCCAACGAGTGCGGATGAACTGCAGAACTACTTTAAAAGGGGCAGTATTCAAACGATGTTGAATGCAGAGGAACTACAGGAGATGGTAACATTAGTAGCAAATATAGGGGACATGGAGGGTGATGATAAATATGATGAGGCAGGTATAGTTATAAACACTCTTTCAAGAAAGGCTGGTGAAGGATTTGTTAGGGCATTAGATAAGCTTAGCGTTGGAGATTTGGGAGGTGCATCTGCGGACATATCTATATCTCTTTTACAGCTTTATGTTGCTTGTTTTCTTAAGATAGCTTTTCCTTAGTGTTGTGATTCATTCTTTTGGGGAAGTATTAAGCTATTCATTGCTAATATGATATCATATCGACAAATATATTAACATTATATTGTTTGAGGAGGTGCTAAAATAGGTATATTTAAGAAATCTAAGAAAAAATCGCTTATTAAAAAGGCCAATAGTCTATTTAATCATGATCGATATCTTGAAGCTCTAAAATGTTATAATGCCATTCTAAAAATAGATCCGCATGATAGTATTGCATGGTATGGAAAGGTGATGGTTTTAATCAAACTAAAAAAATATTCTGAGGCTTTAAAAGCTAATGCTATGTCTTTAAAATTAGATCCAAATAATGCTGATGTTTGGAATAATAATGGCGTGATTTCAGAAAAATTAGGGGAATATGAAGCTGCTTTAGCAGATTATGATAATGCTTTAAAAATAGATATAAATAATATAGGTGCATGGAATAATCGGGGAAATGTCCTTGTAAAATTTGAAAGATATTCTGAGGCCCTAGAATCCTATGATAATGCCCTTGAACTTTTTTTTAGAGGTGTTAAAAACCATACATTTTCAAAAGATTCTGAAATAGATATGAAACCTACAAATACGTTATATAATAAAGCTCATGTATTAATTCTATTGAAAAAATATCCGGAAGCATTAAAATGTTATGATAATCTTTTAGAATTAGATAATAAGAATATCAAGGTAATGTGTCGTAAGGCAGTTATTTTAGAAGAACTTGGTAAATATCAGGAAGCATTAACTTGTTATAATGGGGTTTTAGAATTAGCCCCTGAAAATGTTGAAGCATGGTTTAGTAAGGGTCACATGTTATCAAAGCTTGGAAGATATCCTGCCGCTTTGGAATCTTATGATAAAGCTTTGGAAGTAGATCCACAATATTTTGATGCGTGGCTGGGAAAAAGCATTGTTTATAAAGTTCTTGAGATGCCAATTGAGGAAATAGGATGTTATGATAGAATTTTAGAACTTGACCCTAACATCGATGCTATCTGGTTAAATAAGGGAAATGCTCTTGGAAGTCTGGGTAGATATCAAGAAGCCATAATTTGTTTTGATAAGGTTCTAGAATTAGATTCCAAGAATATTGATGCTTATTTTTATAAAGGATTTGCTTTATTATGTTTAGAACAATATGAAGTATCTTTAAAATGTTTTAAAAATGTTTTAAAGGCAAATAATAATTCTCTTGAATCATGGTATAATATGGGGCATGTTTTGGCAAATATGGGTAAGTATCGGGAAGCTTTGGAATCTTATGAAAGTGTTTTGGAAATGGATTTTAATCATTTTGGTGCATGGTATAATAGGGGATATGTACTCAACGACCTTAAAATGTATCAAAAAGCGTTAGAGTCTTTTGAAAAAGCTATAGAAATTAATCCAAATTGTGTCGAGGGGTGGTATGGTAAGGGTTTCAGTCTGGAGAAACTTGGCAAGATTCAAGATGCATTATGCTGCTATGATAAAGTTTTAGAACTTGATCCAGATTATGCGGATGCTAAGAAGGCTAAAGAAGAGATTTTATCTAAAGAATAATCACTGGGGAGTATATGGTGATTTAACATGGTTTTATTTAGCAAAATTAAAAATCGTTTGAATAAAGAAGCTAGCATCTTGGATGGTAACAAATATTTGGATGAAGGTGAATTCGAAAAAGCTCTGGAAATTTATGAGAAAGGTTTAGAAATCGATGCAAAGGATGCTCGTTTATGGAATAACAAAGGTCTTGCTTTAGCGGGGTTAAAAAAATTTGACAAAGCATTGGAATGTTTTGATGAAGCTTTAAAAATAGATCCTGAATATTTAGACGTATGGCAAAGTAAAGGTAAAATTTTCCATGATCTAAGGAAATATGAAGAAGCTTTAAACTGTTATGATAAAGTTTTAAGTTTAAATCTCAAATATTTTAATGCGTGGTACAGTAAAGGCTTGATTTTCGCACAAACTAAAAAGTATGATGAAGCTCTGGAATGCTTTGATAAATCTTTAGAATTAAATTCTCAAAATGTTAATGGGTGGTTCTATAAAGGATTGGTTCTTGCACAAACTAAAAAGTATGATGAAGCTCTGGAATGCTTTGATAAAGCCTTAGAGTTGGATCCTGATTTTGAACCTGCTAAAGAGCCAAAAAAAGTTCTTCAGAATCAAATTCAGAATGTTCCGACAAAAAATTAATCGGAGTAACCGGTGTTTTGTTTTAAAAAAGTTTAAGGAAGAAATTTTATTGTCTTAGGTGATTTTATGGGTTTAGTTGATCGATTTAAAAAGGAATCTTTGTTTAAGAAAGCATATAACTTATTTAATCAGGAAAGATTCACTGAAGCTTTGGAATGCTGTGATCGTGTATTGGAGATAGGTTCTAGTCAAGCTAAAGTTTGGGTTTTCAAGGGTACAGTTTTTGAAATTAGGATTGTTTGATGAAGCTTTGGTGTGTTATGATAATGCTTTGGAGTTAGATCCTGAATTTTTGCTTGCTTGGACTAATAAGGGAAACATTCTAGATGATTTAGAAATTTTTGATGAGTCTTTAGACTGTTTTGAGAATGCATTACAGATAGATTCTTAAGATTCTTATAGTTGGAATGGTAAAGCCCTCACTCTTTTTAAGTTAGAACGTTTTGATGAATTTGGAATGTTTTGATAAAGCGTTAGAACTGGATCCTAATGATGCTAGTTACTGGTTCAATAAAGGTAAAGCTTTAACTAATATAGAACGTTTTGATGAGGCCTTAATCTGTTATGATAAAGCTTTAGACTTATATCCGACTTACTTTGCAGCTTGGTTTAATAAAGGAAATCTTGTTTTTAGATTAGGTTGCTTTGATGAAGCTTTGGTGTGTTATGATAAAGTTTTGGCACAGGATGAAAATTATAAACTTGCTTGGTTTAATAAAGGTAAGGTTCTTATGAGATTGGAAAAGTTTGATGGGGCGTTAAGTTGTTTTGGTATGGTTTTAGAGTTAGATCCTGATTAGGGGGATGCTAAAAAGGCTAAAGAGAATATTTTATTGTCTTCAGGGGATTAAAATTTTTTTCAGGTATTTTTCGTATACTGGTGAGATGGATCATCGTATGGGTAGGGGTATGGATGGGACTTTGAGTAGTGTTTGGGCTTTTCTTTTATGCCGATGCTAAAAAAGAATCTTATTTTTTTAGTTTTGGATTGATTTTTTTGACGATTTTGTTTCTGGATATTGATTTAATATTTTCAAAAACCAAGTTCGTTAATATCTTTAAATCTAATATAAGAATATCTAATTTTTTATTTTTTAAATATTTTATCAGATTTTTTTCTCATTCCCCCTAATAAATGACGGACTGGTAAAGGTTTATTTAAAAGGCCAGAGAAATATGAATAATCATAATCATTACTCATGACGAGGGTTTATTTTGAAGCGTACTATTGAAGAAATTAATCAGAAAATCATGGATGGCCAGGCCACGGTCTTAACTGCCGAAGAAGTCACCCGTATGGTGGCAGACGACGAAACACCCATGGTAGAGGATGTGGATGTGGTCACCACCGGAACCTGCGGTATCATGTCAGGAACCGCCGCCCTATTACACTTAACAGCCGGAGAACCCGGCTCATTCAAGAAAGCCAAAAAAATCTACTTAAACGGCGTCCCAGGATTCCCTGGACCCTGCCCCAATGAATGGCTGGGATCAGTGGATCTCATGATCTATGGAACGGCCCACAGCCGTCAGGACCCGGACTATGGGGGAGGATTCCTCTTTGAGGATATGGTGGCCGGTAAAGAGATCGAAATCGAGGTGGAATCCATCCACGGCGAGATAATCAAATCCACCACCACTCTGGAGGAAATGGGCACTGCCAAGATGATTGGTACCCGCATGGCCTTTAGAAACTACACGGCCTTTGTAAACCCTCACTCAGAACCAGTATCATCTATATTCCATGCCATTGACATGGAAGGCCCCTTCAAGGGACTGTCCTTCTCAGGATGCGGAGAACTGAACCCCTTACAAAACGATCCCCACATGAAAACCATCTGTATGGGTACCCACGTTCTTTTAAATGGTGCAGAAGGATTTGTAATGGATACTGGAACCCGAAGTTCACCAGAAAAACCAAATTTAATGTTAACAGCAGACATGCACACCATGAATCCCCACTACTTGGGAGGATTCCGTACAGCAGCTGGACCAGAGATATTTGACTCGGTGGCCCTGGCCATACCCATCACCAGTCAGGAAGTCTTAGAAACCACCTTCATAAAGAATGCGGATATACCCCTGCCGGTGGCCGACATAAAAGGACGACACTTGCCCCTGGGAACCACAGATTATGGTGAGGTGTGGAATGGTGCCGATGAACGGCCTGAATATTATCCTGATAACTGTATGGACTGTGCCACCTGTCTGGTCAGAGAGCGCTGTCCTACCCTGGCCTTCACCCACCAGTTGAACACCCGGAAGTGTTTTGGGTGTGGAATGTGCGCCTACTCCTGCCCCCACGGTGTATTTGAAATGAAAACAGGTTATGTAAATCTTCAGGTAGAAAAAGGTGAATTTGAGGTGCCTATAGCTTGTCGACAATCAGACCTAAAGCGAGCCCGTGAAATAACCGCAGAACTAACCAACAGAATCAAAAAAGGGGATTTTTCCATATATAATTGTCGTGATAATGATTAATTAGAGGAATATTCAAAAATATTGCATGGAATGGGATAAAGCAGTATAAAAATATTTATGAATATTATAGGAATATGATTATCATTCAGGAGTTAACTAATGTTTGATTACGATTTAATAATTGTTAGATACGGAGAACTGGGAATTAAAAGTCCTCGTGTCCGCAGAAGGTTTGAAAAGAAACTGGTGGCCAATATCAAGGCTGCCTTTGCCTGCGACATAGATGTCACTCAGGGAAGAGTTTTCATTGAACCCCAGGACTATGAAGAAGCCATGCAGTGGCTCCCTAAGATATTCGGTATCGTGTCCTTCAGTCCTGCCGTGTGCACGGTAACCGTCATGGACCAGATAGCCAGCACCCTGGAATCCTACGTGGACAAGATGGAAGCCCAGGGATTAATATCCAAGGAAACTTCCTTTGCCATAAGAGCCCGCCGGGTAGGAAAACACGACTTCACCAGCCAGGAACTGGGGGCATTTGCCGGTTCGGTGGTCTATAATAAGATAGGCTGCCCGGTGGATCTCACCAACCCTGATGTGGAGATATTCATTGAGGTAAGGGACGATGACACCTTTATCTTCCACGAAAAAATCCAGGGACCGGGGGGTCTGCCGGTGGGAACCCAGGGAAAACTTGTTACATTATTATCTGGAGGAATCGACTCTCCAGTGGCGGCCTACTTGATGATGAAGCGTGGCTGCAAGATTATCGCGGTACACTTTGATAACGAACCATTCACCCAGCCGGAAGCCATAGAAAAAGTCCAGAAAATTGCCAATAAGTTACGAGAGTATTCTTCAGGGGTTAAACTGGAACTGAAAGTGGTCAAGTATGGAGAGTACCTGGAAACCTGCCAGGAAAAGGCCCCGGAAAAATTGACCTGCATACTCTGCAAGACCGGTATGTACCGTACTGCCGAGTTGATTGCCCAGCAGGAAGGTGCTCTGGCCATTGTTGACGGCAGCAGTATGGGTCAAGTCGCTTCCCAGACTTTACCCAATTTACTGGCCACCCGCCAGTCAGTGGTCATGCCTATCCTGAGTCCCCTCATTGGTATGGACAAGGTGGAGATTGAAAACATGGCCAAGGAAATAGGTACCTATGAGCTATCCATCATTCCTGATGGTGGCTGTGGTGCAGTTCCCCGTTACCCGGAAACCAAGGCCGATGTGGAACGCGTGATAGATGCCCAGAATGCTGTGGATATGGATGAAGAATTGAAAAAGGTTCTGAAATCATTAAAAAATATTTAATTTATATGTCCTCAATTACTTCAGATTATATTCTTGGTGTAGTTAGATTTCACAAATTGTTCATATCATTATTGAAATATAAAAAATATTTAAATATACATAAAATAAAGATAAATACAATATATATGAGGTTATAACTATTTTCAGCTTAATTATATCAAATGATTAATTAGCTCATCAAACCCCATATTTTTGAATTTTATAAAAGAATTTTTTAAAAATGTTTTTGAAAAATTCTATGATTTTGGAGGTGTTTTTACATGAAAACAACTATTAGTGTAATTAAAGCAGATGTTGGAAGTGTCGCAGGGCACGGTTTGGCTCACCAGGCCTTACTAAAAAAATGTGAAGAAATCTTGGGAAAAGCTAAGGAAGAATCCCTCTTAGAAGACTTTTATGTCACCAACTGTGGTGACGATACCGAGCTTATTATGACTCACCGTCAGGGTGAAGAAAGCGAAGAAATCCACGAACTGGCATTTAACGCATTCATGGAAGCAACCGCTGTTGCTAAAGAACTGAAACTCTATGGTGCCGGTCAGGACTTACTGGTGGACACCTTCTCTGGAAACATTAAAGGAATGGGTCCTGGATGCGCCGAAATGGAATTCAAAGAAAGACCCAGTGACCCGGTGGTTGTCTTCTGTATGGACAAAACCGAACCTGGAGCATTTAACCTGCCTTTATTTAGAATGTTCGCAGACCCCTTTAACACGGCTGGTTTAGTAATCGACCCATCACTGCACAACGGGTTTGAATTCGAAGTATTCGATGTAATGGAACACAAAAAAGTAACCCTGAAATGTCCTGCTGAAATGTACGACTTATTAGCATTGATTGGTACCATCAGCCGCTATGTAATCAAGAGAATCAGAAGAATCGATGACAACGAAATCGCCGCTGCCGTCAGTACCGAAAGATTAAACTTAATGGCTGGTGAATACGTCGGTAAAGACGACCCGGTAGCTATTGTAAGATCCCAATCCGGATTCCCAGCAGCTGGAGAAATTGTTGAACCATTTGCCTTCCCACACCTCGTGGGTGGATGGATGAGAGGTTCCCACAACGGACCATTAATGCCGGTTGGACAGAAAAACGCTTACCCGGTACGATTTGACGGACCACCACGTGTAATGGCTCTGGGATTCCAGATTGCTGACTGTAAACTGGTGGGCCCTGCTGACATGTTCGATGACCCGGCATACGACCCTGCCCGAAAACAAGCAGCTGAAATCGCTGACTACATGAGAAGACACGGTCCTTTCGAACCACACAGGTTACCAGCAGATGAAATGGAATACACTTCCCTGCCTGGTGTAATGGAAAAATTAAAAGACAGATTAGAGGATATGGACGAATTACTCTAAATATCCTTTTTATTTTACTTTTTTTTAATTTTAGAATAGAATTTTTATAATATACTCTTAATGGCTTTATTTGTCTTTTTTTAATAGAATTTTTTCTGATTATCTAATGGCTTTTTATCTTTTTTTAATAGAATTTTTATAGTATGGTCTGGACGGCTTTAAATTATCTATTTTTAAATTTTAAAATTATAATCCGGTTTATATGATCAGCATGGTTTTAGATTATCTTATTTTTATTAATCCTGTCTTAAATAGAGATTTAATGCACTGAATTTTATTCATAGGCCTCTTTTTTCAAAATAAACATGGGAATATCAATGGCAGAATCCACCTTATCAATCACCGCCCCGTCACTGGTAGCCACCACTCCTCCTTTTTCTTCCCACTCCTGCACCAGTTCATAATCCACATTTTCAGATAAAACTGCGTTTCCGGGAATATCCAGACTATTCAAAAAATTATTAACCATCTTGACCAGTTCACCACT
Organism: Methanobacteriaceae archaeon UBA587; assembly: GCA_002504725.1. GTDB lineage: Archaea > Methanobacteriota > Methanobacteria > Methanobacteriales > Methanobacteriaceae > UBA587. The sequence continues at coordinate 52,959 of DATN01000001.1, forward strand.
GAAACTAACCTGTTTATCAAAATAAAATTTTACAAAGGAGGGTTTATGGGTCTTCAGGGTCTCTAAAATAATGTTCAGTGAATAGATGGTTTCATCTTTCAACTTATATTTACCAAAAACCGCCGAGGAATCCCTCAAAATACCGTCCTGGGATATCATTAAGCTCTCAGGGTTATTAAAAATATTTTCCACTGTAATTAGCACGTTGTAACCATCAATAAAAATAGTATTCCCGGATACGGCGGGTAGAGAGTTAAGCTTCTCTTGACGTTGCCGTGATAACTTTTTAGAAAAAACATAGCGGGATAAATAATTCCTTTCCTTCTGATCCAATAAATAATGATTGGCTACAAAATCCAGGGCCAACTTTTTACGGTAACCTCGATCTAATAAATATCTGAGATCCTTTGCCCCATTTTTCAATTTATTCATGGACCAATTAACCTCTCCGTTTGGCTGCAATAATCAAAGCCCGGTCTGATGCGTCCTCAGCACGGTCAGAAATATTGGCCAACTTTCGCACGGTATCTTTAAGCTCCAACAGCTTAAGTATACCTATCTTATCGGTACGATAATATTCGTAAAGCTTTTCAATTATACCCCGCTCTATTATGTCGGCCTGGTCTTCCAAATCCTCAATTTCATGGGCTTTAGATATGGCCTTTCCCAGATCCTCTTCTAATAAGTCAATACAATCTCTAAGGGTTAAAATAGTCTCGCTCTGCAAGGCCATTAATTTTTCAAAATCCTCCTGAAATTCCAGGGGAAATTCTACTTTGCTCAGACAAATCTGAAATGCGGCAGATTCTATTCCGTCGGCCACACTGTCCACTACTTCTGCCAGCATTATACGGTCTTCTCTATCAAATGGGAGAAAAGCGCCTTCATAGAATTCAATTTCCATTTTCCTACGAATCTTATCGGCTTCATGTTCTAGAATACCTATTCGTTTGGTAAAATGGTTGATTTGATGGGAATCTCCTTTATAAAAATTAATCATCAGTTGTTCCAGGTTCTGAAAACACTCATAAACCAGTTCCACGTGTTCTTTAGAGTATTTTTCCACCTTACTTTCTCTTCCAAATATTCTTTTCATTTTATCCACTTTTTAGAATTCTATGCCGACTTCTGAAGGGAAATGGAACAGGATATATTAAAAAATAACTTTAAATGATCACGGGTTTACAATTTTCAATTGTTGAGTTATATGAGTTCATGGATCAGTCTTAAAGAGTCAATTAATCCATGGGCATAGGTTATACAACCAAATGATGTGGTGTAATCTTTCGTTTCCAGATAGTATTGGGTATCGTCTCGATAGTTCTTGGCGCGTTCCACAACTTCTTCTTCTTTTTCATTAAATTTTATGGACTCAATTTCTTTTAAATTTTTTGCCAGAATTTCCAGGTCTTTTTTGATTCTTTCTTGGATTTCCACACTATCTCCCTGCCTATTTTATTTTTTAATATTAATTGTACTTTTGCATTTATTTAATCCATCCGGGTTCTCAAATAATAAAAAATAGAATTAAAAAGATTCAATTGGAATAAAATTAATTTTTTTCGGCTTGCATTGATTTCCAGGTATGGTAAACTCTTTGCAGGACGGTGAAATAACCTAATATTATGATTAATATCACAGCCAGGCTCATAATCTGGGGATTAAACAATAAGCCTAAAAATGCTCCGGCTACCAGGATAACCAGCCTTTCCGCACGCTCGGCAATTCCTACTCCACATGGAATTCCCTCTACTTCGGCCCGAGCCCGCACATAACTTACGGTTAGGGAAGCATGCAGGGCCAATATTCCAAAAATCCAGTTGACGAATCCTCCATAAATAATCCCGATTAATATCAGGGCATCGGCGAACCGGTCACTGGTAGAATCTAAAAACCCTCCAAAAGGAGTGGTGGAGGAATTACTACGGGCTACTGCTCCATCTATGATATCTAACAATCCACTTAATAGTATTAATGCACCTCCCCACAGTAAACTTCCGGTGGCAAACATATAAGCCGACAGAAAAGCAATAAGGAGTCCTAGAATGGTTAAATAGTTAGGATTAATTTTAATTCTTTTTGCCAGTGGTTCCACAATATCTTTTATGACTGGCCTAAATCGATTAAGCATAGAGCTAATTTATAAATCTAAGTAATATATATTTTGTATAAGAATTATGAAAATTATTGATATTAATGCACAAAAACCCGATAATGAAGTAATTGCTGAGGCATTACATGTATTAAAAAATGGGGGAATAGTTTTATACCCCACTGACACGGTTTATGGCTTGGCAGTGAATATAAATGATACTAATGCACTTAAACGTATTTATAACCTCAAAAAAAGACCCACTAACAAACCAATATCCATATGTATTTCGGATCTGGGGTGGCTGGATAAGGTGGCGGTGGTTGATAGTGCGGTTAAGGATAAGGTTTCCCAACTACTTCCCGGCCCATTCACCATTATATTAACTAAAAAAGAATGTATCTCACCTATACTAACTGCGGGTACTGAAAAAATAGGCATCCGTATCCCCGATAATCCATGGTGTGCCCAATTAAGCAGTGAATTTCCTATCACCACCAGCAGCGCCAACCTTTCAGGAATGGAAACATTAAGCTCCATCTCGGAAATTATAGATCAATTGGGGGAGAAGGTGGATCTAGTACTGAATGCTGGAAACTGTAAGAAGAGTAAACCTTCCACAGTTATTGATTTCACATCCAAACCTCCTGCAATCCTGAGAAAGGGGGCAGGGAAGATAGAATTCATTTAACCATACTCTTTTGGCGTCTGGAAAAAACCAGAATTATGTAATAATTTATATGCTATAAAATATTACTAAAGGTAGGAATTATTTAAATAATTCAATTATTTAAAATACATTGATCAACCTAATTAAAAATAATATAAAACTAATTTGAGTTATTTGAGGAAACATGAAAGCATTAGCCAACTTCAAAGAAACATCTAAAATCCCCACAGGATGTTCTATAGATAATATACTGGGTGGTGGGGTGGAGAAAGGCAATCTCACTCAATTTTACGGTCCGCCAGGTTCTGGAAAGACCAACATATCCCTTAAATTAGCAGTAGAAAGTGCTAAGAACGGGGGAAAAGTTGTATTTGTGGATACTGAGGGGGGTATTTCTATTGAAAGAGTTAAGCAGATTGCAGGGCATGATTTTGATAAAGTAGCCCCCAATATTATAATTTTTGAGCCCACCTCTTTTCAGGAACAGGATGAAACTTTAAGAAAGATAGAATCTCTATTAAAAACCCAGGGGTCTGAATTTGACCTGGTAATCCTGGATTCTGCGGTGGCCATGTACCGGCTGAAGGATGGGGATTCCTCTAAAATTAACCGGGATCTGGGTAAACAAATGGCACTACTTTCTCGCTTTGCCCGTAAATACAACCTGGCGGTGGTGGTGACCAATCAGATATATTCTGTTTTTGATGACGATGGCTCGGGTGTGGTGGCACCGGTAGGGGGAAGTATCCTGAAGTACTGGAGCAAGATCATTGTGGAACTGGAGAAAGGGGACATCATAGGAGAACGATGCGCCACTCTGAAACGACATAAGAGCAAGGTGGAAGGAATAAAAACCCGTTTCCGGATTGTGGAAACTGGTCTAAGAAGTTAAGTAAATAACTTCCTAAAAAAGCATATCCTAGAATGTATTGACAATAATCTTTGTGTGGTGTTCTTAAAAATTCAGGGATACTATTCTCTAATAATAATAATAATAATAATTCTCTATAATGATCTATAATAATAAAAAATTTAGATAATAAAAAACTGTCTTTTTTTATCTTTTAATTAAATCTATTTATAAATTTATTAAATTAAATACCTTAATTTTATTAATGAGGCCGTCAAATATCATTAATAAATTTTATATTGGGAAAGTTTGAAACTGCTTTCTGTAAAAATAAAATTCATAAATTAAATTTAAGTTCATAAAAATAATGTAAGTATAGTCATATCTCAACAGTTATAATCTATACTCGTGTACTGGCATCTAAAACGGATTACTTGTGAGATATAAGGTTAGAATACATCTACTGGAGCTTGAGGCCAATTAAAACTATTCTGGGCCAAGTCCATAAGATATTGTAGGATGGATTTAAAGATATACTTGATATATTACTATAATGACGTGATAAACATGATTTCTCCTAAAAAATATGCAAAGCCTGCAAAGATACCGCCTAAAGGCTTTAAAACAGCAAATGAGTTCTTTGATTACGTTTTTAGGGATAAAGAAATGATTTGGATGGGTCAAAATACCAATCACCTTCACCAGGATACTGAAATCATGGATGCCATGGTAGATTGTGTAAATAGTAGAGAATACTGTAAATACCCACCACCAGAAGGGTTTCCGGAGCTTAAAAGCCTGGTATTAAAAGACCTGGGCTTAAGTGAGGAGTACGATATATTAATCACCGCTGGAGGAACCGAATCCCTTTACCTGTGTATGAATGATATTCTGGAACCAGAGAACAATGCTATAACCTGTGATCCCGGCTACCTCATCATCGACAACTTTGCCAGCCGTTTCAGTGATCAGGTAAAGTCTGTACCTATTTACAATGAAGAATGCGGTTATAAGTTAACCCCCCAGTTAGTTCGGGAGAATATGGATGAGAATACCAAACTGGTCTCCCTCATAGACCCCCTAAATCCTCTGGGTTCCTGTTATACTGAAAAAGAAATAAAGGAATTTGCTGATATAGCTCTGGAAAATGATATCTATCTATTGCATGATATCACGTACCGTGACTTTGCCAGAGAGCATCATTTAGCAGCTAAGTATGCTCCGGACCATACCATTACTATTTACAGTTTCTCCAAGATATTTGGTATGGCAGGCCTACGTATCGGGGCTATGATTGGTGCTCCTGATGTAATTAACTCTTTAAGAAGTATTCTAATAAATGATCTGGGTACCAATGTACTTGCCCAGGCCGGGGCCATTGCTGCACTGCGCTCTAAAAATGAATGGATTGATTATATAAAAAATCAAACCCGGGCTAACCAGAAGATTATCAAGGATGTGGTGGACCAGGTGGAAGGTGCCTTTTTACCAGTGTATCCTTCCGATGGTAATATGATGGCCATTGATATTTCGGGGACGGGTATAGATCCGGTAGCACTCACAGATTATCTCCTGGAAAGGAAAGTATTTGTTAGACAGGGTTCTTATACCAGTAAACTCTTCGGTGACAATTACATCCGTGTGAGTTTCTCTATTCCGGAATACCAGGTCAAAATATTCGCAGAAAAATTCTTAGAGGCCGTAGATGCTTTAAAACCCCTCTGATTTTTTAAAGCATCATTTTTATTTTTTAACTTAAAATATTTAATATTCAATTCATATAATTAATTCAAATAACTTTTGAATCTTTTTATATTATTTTTTCATAATTAACAAAATTAAAAATTCTATTTAATAAATTAAGCAGCTAAAATAAATTTAAGAGAATAATAAACATATTTATTTTAAAAAAATAAATTGGGCATATATACGTATTCTTTATTTACGTTTCATATCCCTTTATTCTTCTTTTAAGTAGTAATATTCACCCATCTCTTTTTGTTTGCGGTCAAGGAAACTGTCGTACTTGTTAACCCGGGGGCGTTTGGTTTCTTTATCCCTACGGAAGGTTATGCCCACATCAGACAGGAAACGGTTCATGGAAGTACGCAGCTCGGTGGGACTGGTGGCATGTCCCTCCACCCCGGGCTGACCATGGAATACCATGGCCCGGTCAGATACATAGTCTATGAACACGATATCGTGGTCGATGATGATTCCGGCGGCGTGTCTGTTTTCAATTATTTTCCGGATGGCCCGGGAAGCCACCAAACGTTGTTCCACATCTAAAAATGCGGTGGGCTCGTCAAATAAATAAACGTCCGCCTGCTGAGAAAGGGTGGTGGCCACCGCCAGCCTCTGCATTTCCCCTCCACTTAAATCCTTCACATTCTTGTCAATAATCTCTTCAATGGAGAAAGGACGCATAATTTCCGTTTTAAAAATATTTGATCCATAGGTAGGGGCGTGGGTGTATAAGAAATCCTGCACGGTTCCCTCAAAATCAGATTCTATATACTGGGGTTTATAGGCGATACTCACCTTTTTCTTAATCTTCCCTTCATCGGGCTTTACCACATCCGCCAGCATCTTGGCAAAGGTGGTCTTACCAATACCATTGGGTCCAAAGGCAGTAACTATCTCATTGTAATAAACCTCACCCTCTTCGGTGTCCAGCTTAAATCCTTTATATGATTTTTTAAGGGCAGAATAATCGGCTAAAACCTCTCCTTCTCCTTCTGGGGTAGGTGGCCTCACTTCAAATACAATAGGCTGCTTCCTAAACCTCACATTCTCTTCCCGCAGGAAACCATTGATGTAGGCATTGATACCCACCCGCACCCCTCTCATCTGGGATACCACACCATAAGCTCCGGCTTTACCAAACAAAACATGGACATAGTCAGATATGGCATCAAGGGCGGCTAAATCGTGTTCAATTACCATGACAGATTTGCCTTCATCAGCCAGGTCCCGGATGACCTTCACTGCATTCAGTCGCTGGCGGACATCCAGCCAGGAGGTGGGTTCGTCGAAGTAATAGAAATCAGCATCTTTCAGAACCGCGGCGGCTATGGCCACTCTCTGCAGTTCTCCCCCACTTAATTTGGAGATTTCCCTGTTTAAGATGGGTTTAATATCCAATGTATCCATTACGGCATCTAACTGTCCCCGTTCATCCACCTGGTTCAGTAGATTCTGCACTTCCCCTTTAACATACTTAGGGAGCATGTCCACCATCTGGGGTTTGTGTACTACCTTTAAATCTCCGCTGGACAATTTTTTAAAGTAACCCTGCAACTGAGAGCCCTTAAAGTAGTTGATTATTTCATCCCAGGATACTTTTTCATCATATCTGCCTAAATTGGCCTGTAATTCTCCGGATAGGATTCGGATAATGGTGGATTTCCCAATACCATTGGGTCCCAGCATACCCACCACCGAGCCTTCACTGATATTGGGCAGGCCAAAGAGTTCAAACATGTTCTGGCCGTAACGGTGGATAGGTTCTTCCAGGGCTTCCGGGAGATTGATGATATTCACCGCATTAAAAGGGCACCTCTTAGTGCAGATACCACAACCAGAGCATAGTTCTTCTGATATAAGCGGTTTTTTAGTTCGTTCATCAATTACAATGGTGTCCTCTTCCATACGCACCCCGGGACAGTACTCAATACAGGTGTAATTACATTTCTTAGGCTGACAGCGGTCATGATCTAATATAGCAATTCTGGTCATGTTATCACCGATAAAACTGATTATTCAGATTAAATAAATATTTTAAATGATTATTGTTAATTTAAACCAAAAAATGATTTATAATTTAATTAGGATTTATTAGAGGTTATTTTAATAAGGATTTATTGGCTTTTAGAATATGAGGATGTTCGCGAAGATTATAGTCTAAGATAATGTCAATGAATGGCCTCGATTTTTATCATCAGTTCCTCAACAATTTTATAGATTTTAATATTTTCACCAATATTCTTAAAATAATATCTTAAAAATTAAACCTCTTTTAACTTATTTTGTTTTATTATGGATAAATAGATGGTTAAATAGTTGAGTTTTACCCGGGAAAATAAGCCAGAAATAGTAAAGTAATAAGGATAATTAAGAATTTATTTAATATAAAAATGAAAAATAGCCGGTTAATTTAAAAAAGAAATGGAATGAATTAGCTTACACTTTTTTGACAGCTAATTCGATATCGGATGCTTTAACAGTTTTTCTACCAGCGTGTTTTGCCAGTTTAACTGCTTCTAAAGCTAGTTCTTCGCCCATTTCTTCTAAAGCTTTTGCTAAAGCTTCTCTTGCATCATCACTTATTCTTGGTGCACCTGCGTTTTTTATGATTCTTCCCACTGGTGCTATAGGTAATTCAGCCATAATATCACCTCAATTTAATGTGATACTCCATACTATTTAAATATATCGTTTTTATAGGTATCTTTGTGACCCATATCACTATCGTGGGGCCATTAGTTCACTCTCAGTGGGGGGTGGCATGGTGATCATTTGGTTGTGGTGGAGACTTATGGCCAGTATCTGTACTCCTGCCAGTGCACCTCGGGGCCAAGTACATGATAAATTAATATGGTATAAGTACCTAACAGTGAGATAGGAAAAGCTGAATTTTCCAAAGGTGTAAAGATGAAACAAGTCATAGTAATGAGAAGTGATCTCAAGATGAGCCGGGGCAAAATCGCGGCCCAGGCTTGTCACGGGTCTCTTGGAGCATATAAAAAATCAGATCAAAGTAAATTAAGAAAATGGGAACAGGAAGGCGAGAAGAAAGTCGTGGTCAAGGTATCCAGTCTGGAGGAGTTATTTGAAGTATTTGAACTGGTCAAAGCGGCAGACCTGGCCCATTACCTGGTGCGTGATGCGGGTCATACGGAGATTCCCAGTTCTACCGTAACTTGTCTGGGCATTGGTCCAGATGATGAGGAAAAAATAGACAAGATTACTCAGGACCTCAAGTTACTTAAATAGGTCCTTTAAAAATACTGTAAGTTGGCGCCTTATCTTCATGAAATATTGCAGCTTTCTTGATGGATTGTGGGGGAGTTGCTGATATGTTTTTCAGAATTTGTTAAATATTTGGTTTATCAAAATTCTAATATAATTATAGTATTCAATCTAATAGTAGGATAATAGTAGAATAATAAAATAAAATTTGCAAATTAATTTAATTATAACTATCTGAGGTTTTTTATGGAGTGGGTAGTAAAAATAGGTGGTAGTCTTTTCCCTCATCATGCCACACAACTCATGAAAGCCCTGCAGGGTGAAAGAGTGTTGGTGGTCTGCGGTGGAGGAAAATTCGCCAATCAGATCCGGAAATATGATAATGAAATCCATTTTTCTGATGATGCATCTCATGAAACGGCCATTCTCTGCATGGATATCACTGGTAGGCTTCTGGCTGATAAATTGGGCTTCGCAGAGGCAGTTTACAGCTTGGGCAAAGCAGAAAAAACTTTAGATAAAGGAAAAATTCCAGTACTTTTACCTTCACGACTCCTGCATTACCTGGATCCATTGGAACATTCCTGGAGGGTGACCTCGGATTCACTATCTTTTTATATCTCACAGTTGATACATGCAAAACATTTAATAGTCACCAATGTAGATGGTATATATACCCGAGAACCATCTATCAAAGATGCTAAACTTATTAATGAAATAAGTGCTAAAAAACTACTATCTTTTGGTGAAACATCAATTGATGCCGCTATGGGTGAGCTTTTACTCCAATTCGGGTCTAATTGTTTTGTAGTAAATGGAAAATACCCAGAGAGAGCCCTATCTATAATTAGGGGCAAAGCTGACGTTGATAATATACGATATACGCTTGTTAAAGGTGATTAAATATGGAAAAAATAGAGTGCACATCTTGCAAACAAGAAATACCTCTGGTAGAGACCTATGTTAAGTTTGAGTGTCCTGAATGCGAAGAAATTATCTACCGCTGCCAGAAATGCCGAACTTTCGGTCACTTGTACACATGCAAATGTGGATTTAAAGGTCCTTAAGTTCATAAACAGAATTTAATGGATTTTTAAGTTTTTAAATTGCAATTTCACATCTTTTAATATTTGTTGGTAATTGATTTTGTCATACCATTATCTTTATATAATATTATTTGTAATACTAATATTATCAATAGTATTATGATTATTATTTGAATACAAAATCAGATAATAATGGTTGAATTGGAGTAATTTGACTAAATGGTCTGATTATATCTTGAATCAGCAGAAAATGTGAATAACTAAGATATTCAACTAATAAAATAACTAATTCATAAATTGATTGGAGGTAAAATTATGGGAGAAGTAGTTGCTACAATAAAATTAATGCCAGAAAGCCCTGATGTGGATCTGGAACAAATTAAAAAGGATGTTGAAGCTGCCATACCTGAAGGAACTGAATTACACAAAATCGAAGAAGAACCTATTGCCTTTGGTTTAGTGGCCCTTAATGTCATGGTCATTGTGGACGATGGAGAAGGCGGTACTGAAGCAGCCGAAGCCAACTTTGCTAAAATTAATGACGTCAGTAATGTAGAAGTAACTGATGTTAGAAGATTAATGTAAGCTCTTTAAACTCATTAATTAAATATTTAATAAATTATTTAATTTTAAGATTAATTAAAGGGTGATAAGATTTTTGATCTCATCCTGGCTTGCTTTATAGGAATTTTTTTTGGTGCGATAACTGGCATAATTCCGGGTATTCATGTGAATACTGCAGGAGCAGTTGTTTTCGCATCTTCTGCTTTTCTTTTAAGTTCATTTTCCCCGGTATTTCTATGCGTATTTTTAATCTCCATGGCCATAACCCACGCTCTTTTAGAATTCATACCTTCCATGCTGCTGGGGGTACCTGATGAAGGGACGGTACTGTCTATTTTACCGGGACATAAGATGATCCTGGAGGGGAGGGGGCGTGAAGCAATTAGATTGGTAGCTCTAGGAGGCTTTGGGGCTATACTGGTGACTATAGTGGCACTGCCCTTATTTATAATGTTTTTACCACCTATTTATCTTTTTATAAAACCCTATATCTGGATTTTGCTGGTTTTAGTATCGATCTTCATGATCATAAGACTCAGCAGGGACGCCACTGCCATATTCTGGTCAACCACCATTTTTCTCTTGTCAGGTTTTATGGGCTGGATAATGTTAGGAACTCCCCTTTCAGCCAACCTATCCTTGATGTGCCTGTTTACAGGTTTATTTGGTGTCAGTACTCTTATTTTCAGTTTAAGTGAAACTCCATTTTTACCCCACCAGATTAAATTTCCTAATTTGCAGGTGGGTGGGGGACTATTTCGGGGGGTGCTGGCTGGGGGATTTGCTGGCACTATCCTGGGATTTTTACCGGGATTTGGCCCGGCCCAGGGCAGTATACTTGCTCAGGAGATGAGTGGTGGTGGAGAAGAAAATACAGAAAGCTTCTTAACTGCCATTAGTGGTGTGAATACGGCGGATACTCTATTTTCTTTAATAGCAATATATCTCATTGGAAATCCCCGCAGTGGCATCGCGGTTTATGTGTCTCAGTTAATTCAGGATTTTAATTTTAATCATCTATTATTTTTCATATTCTCTTCTTTAACCGCGGTTTCGGTAGCTTTAGTGCTCTGTTTAAAGTTGGGAGATTATCTAATTGATTCTATACAGAGTATGGATCATAATAAAATTTCCATGGTGGTTATAATATTTATATCTATTCTACTGATGGTATTTTCTGTGATAGAACATGCTTCGCTCCCATTCATTGTACTGGTTTATGTCACCGCCACTGCTCTGGGACTGCTTCCCCACTATTTAGGTATCAGTAAATCTCACCTAATGGGGGTTTTAATTGTACCGGCCACTGTTATTTATTTTAATATGGCTTAAATAGCTGCCAAATTTCTTGTATTTTTTTCTTAATCAATTGGAAAATATTATTCCATAAAGTTGTAGGCTTTATTCGATTTTTACTTCAATTAAACGGAAATACTATAATAATAATAATAATAATA
>DATN01000001.1:64751-120515 GCA_002504725.1 Methanobacteriaceae archaeon UBA587
TAATAATAATAATAATAATAATGCTATAAAGTCCCAGGCAAATCGGAAATCCTTTTTTTAAATAGAAAAATAAGAGAAAAAGAAATTAAATAGGAAAATTAATTTTTATTCAATTACCAACACTTGTTTAGCCAGCTTTTCAGCAGCACGGATAAAATCCTGGGAATCCACTCCCGGGAAGGGATCCACAATACAGAGGTCAAATTTCTCATCCAGAACATTACCCAGATTCCGAATATCTAAATTATACACCTCAAATTTATCCCCACTGGCCACCATACATTTTTCCAGGGTTTCATCAAAGAAATCCACTTCAAAACCATTTACTTCTAAGTTAAGGGTGGCCATATTGGTGGCTGGTTTCCACAGGTCATTAAATACCACCCTACTCGCCCCCCACATAAGGCAATAAATTCCCAGGGTGCCTGGACCACAAGTAGCATCTAAAACGGTAAATGAGGAATTTAAATCTCTATTTACGGCAGAATAAGATGAACTTTCCGGTGTGCAAAAAGTAGGGTTTTTATAATTATTTTTGGAAGGTTTTGGTTCCTTATCTGGGAAATGTTTATTTAAAAATATAGAAAGAGCATTTATTTTAGGGGATTGGGGGCGGGGAAACTCAATATGAATTTCGCCCTGGTCTTTATAGAGGCATAATGGTCCTAAAGGAGTAGTAAATATATCACAACGCATGTCGCATCCAGCTAATCGTTTATAGGTGTGTGGATCGAAATGGGAATCTTTTATTCCCACAGTATTCTTGGCTTCACCTTGCAGAACACATTTAACTTCCATGACTTCGTCTAAGATCCTCTGGGCACATTTTTTATTCATTTTGGGGGAAAGCACTATTAGGGATTTCTCTCCTAAATAAGGAATAGCTTGGAGGGGATAAGCAGGGTTTATTAAGGGTACACAGGCATCTCTAAGGGTTGAAATTTCTTTTTTCTGGTTTTCTTCAATCATGATCTTCAAGATGTGGGCCATGGTAAGATCTAGGTGTCTTTTACCGCATGCACATCTTCCAAAATCCTGATCAACGTTTTTCAAGTTCAGTTGCTGGTTCAATGGTTTGAATTTGTTTAAATTAATGTTGGGGCACTGTTCACAGGGATTGTAACTTTCTTTGGCTTTAGACAGAATTTCCTCGGCAGTCCTTATGCAGGTGCTTCCGCACTTGCATTCTAATTCCATATGCTTAAATATTGGTTGAATCATATTAAATACTTGAGGTCTATGAAACAGAAACGAAAAGATATACTGAAGGAACTACTTGGTGAGTTCGGCACTGATGAAACTGCTGGGGACGAAGAAGATTTTTCACTGGAAGAATCTCCAGTAAGTCAAGAAGAAGATTTTTTCATTCCAGAAGAGGAAGATAAAGAAGTTTTTGCTCCTGAAGAGGAAGAAGAGACATTTAGTCTGGATAAAATCATGGAAAAACCTTCTAAACCTCAGAGAAGTTTCAAGAAGAGGGCCACTCTTGAGGAAGCAGAGATATTAGAAGAAGATCTTATTCCCAAGTATAATGTTAGTGTTCCTAAGTTTTCAGATACCGAAAGGCAGTTGCTAAATGAGATCAGGGAAAAGTTAGTGGAAGTAGCTGTTTCCCAGGGCGATGAATTTAAAATTGATGAAGGAAGTTTCATTAAAGAAGTAAAAGAATTTTTACGTATGAAAGGCGTGAGGAATATAGATAAACTCGCCTCTCAGATTTCACAAGAAATGTTGGGGTATGGTGAACTGGACCCCATGATTAAGGATGATGACCTGGAAGAGATAATGGTCATTGGTATAAAAAGACCTGTTTTTGTTTACCACCGAAAAATAGGCATGATGGTCAGTAACGTGGTTTTTGAAGAGGATTCTGATGTTAAGGCTCTTATTGATGTTATTGCCCGACAGGTAAACCGTAGAATAGACCAGCAAACTCCGATTCTTGATGCCAGGCTGGCAGATGGTTCTAGGGTAAATGCCACCATCCCTCCTGTTTCAGCGGATGGATCTACCCTAACTATACGAAAATTCCGAAAAGATCCTCTAACGGTAATTGATTTAATTAACTTTAAAACCATGTCCTCCCACCTGGCCGCTTTTATGTGGGTCTGTGTAGATGGGCTGGGAGTTAAACCATGTAATGCTATTATTGCGGGGGGTACTGGTTCTGGTAAAACCACCACTTTAAACACGGTTACTTCATTTGTACCTCCTCGGGAGAGGATAATCACCATTGAAGATACTCTGGAATTGCAATTACCTCACACTCACGTTTTAAGAATGGAAACCCGACCACCAAATATTGAAGGTAAGGGTGAACTGGATATGGATACTCTGGTTAAGAACTCCTTACGTCAAAGACCTGACCGGGTTATTGTAGGGGAAGTAAGGGGTAAAGAAGCCATAACTCTCTTCACAGCCCTCAACACCGGGCACTCTGGATTTGGTACACTTCACTCCAACACGGCCCGTGAAACCATCACTCGTCTGGTAAACCCTCCTATGGATGTACCTAATATCATGATTCCGGCTCTGGATTTCATAATTATGCAAAACAGGATGTATAGGCCGGAGGGAGGATCTATACGTCGTATAACTGAAGTGGCTGAAGTTGTAGGTATGGAAGAAGGAAATGTACAACTAAACCGGATATTTGAATGGAACAATGTTTCAGATAAAGTAGAATATGTGGGTATAGCCAGCCAAACCTTAAGGGCGCTGGCTGATCTTAGGGCCATCAGCATAACTGAAATCGAAGAAGAAATTGAAAAAAGAAGGCTGGTATTGGAATACATGGCTGATAAGAACATAAGATCCATCGATGAGGTAGCAGAGTACGTTAATGATTACTATCGAGACTCTGATGAAGTTCTAGAGCGAGTTTTATAATTATTATTAATAATAACCAGTAATTATTTTGAGATTATTATGCAGGCAAATGGCATTGATTCAATGAGTTGCATTTATAAGGAGATAAATAATGGGTGTTAAAGATTTTTTTGATAAGGTTGGTGGGTTTACACTGAACTCCAGTAAAAAAGTGGGAGAAGGTGTCCAGGCTCCAGTAACCAAATTCAGCGATATAAGAAAGACCGGGATCAGACCTGCTAAAAAAGAGGAAGTATTCCATGCAGAATCCACCAGTAAAAAAGAATCTACCAGCAGTTTATTAGGGGATAAAAAAACTCCTTCTAAATTATTCCGTCCTAAAGAATCATCTTCTAAAATAATTAAGCGTATGAAGATGAGTGAGGAGGAGATAGAGGTTTTTAAAGGACTTATAGATTCTGAAAAAACTCCAAAGAAAACTAAAGAAGAGAAGATTAAAAAAGAAACCTTTCAAAGGGCTTCTCTTGAAGAACTATTAAAAGAGGAAGAAAAAGAGGGTTTGGACCCTAAACTTATCATAGGTTTGGGCCTGACGTCTGGTTTAATAGTCATGGGTATAATTGTGGTTTTGGGTTTTGGAATCGAAATAGGTTTGGCCTTAATGCTGGTCATATTATTCATGTCCATTGTACTCATTTTCTTACCAAACTTGCAAAAAGGAAGCCGTTCAGCGGAAGCTTCCCGTGAACTTCCCTATGCCCTACGGCAGATGGCAACCGAACTCAAGGCAGGCCTGGGTCTTCATGACAGTATGCGATCAGTGGCCATGTCTGGTTACGGTACTCTTTCGGAAGAGTTCGCCCGGACCCTGGAAGAGATTAAATACGGTGAAACTACAGAAAATGCTTTAATTGATATGAGTGAGCGTATCCAGTCTGATGGATTAAAAAGAGCAGTATATCAGATAACCAGGACCCTCACCAGTGGGGGAGACCTTTCAAAAACCCTGAATGTTATTGCTGAGGATATCGCCTATGAACTGCGGATGAAACTCAAGGATTATTCCCAGAAATTAAATTCATTTACCATGATCTACATGTTTGTGGCTATTTTAGGTCCCGTTATATTCATGATCATGCTCATAGCAGCTTCCACGGTTATGGGTGCAGTACTGCCACCTATAGCTCTTTTAGCCATGTATCTATTCTTGTTCCCTATGATTGTGGGATTCATGGCTTTCATGATAAAAAGGTTGGAGCCTAAACTCTAATTTTTTAAATCATTTTATTTAATAATCAATAAATAATACTATTCAATTTTTAATTTTAACAAAAATACAATGGTATAATATAAAAATAATGCCTATTTTCATTATTAATTTAATTAAATTTGATTTTAAAACATCAAAAATTAAATAAGTGGAGTATAACTTATTAATTCAAGAGTAAGTATAAATGATATGGTAAATCCAATAAAAATGAAGTCTCCTGATCTTAACTTCTGGTTCTGATTATATATATTGGAATGATCCGAGTATCCTCTACTTAACATGCTGTAATAGATGGTTTCTCCTCTTTCATAGGAACGCAGGAACATCATAGCAATGGTATAAGCTATTTGTTTTAATCTCCATTGGTATGCTGTTTTTTTATTCCATATGTCGAAGTTTCTACTTTTCTGGGCATTCCTTATCTTTTCTAGTTCATCATAGAACATGAAAAGGTAACGTATCATAAGACTTAGCATCATGGCAAATTCACGGGGCATGCCTAATTTTCGCATGGATCCGATTATGTCGGTTAGACTGGTGACTGAAGATAAAAGAACTATTGCTGTTAAGGAAACCACCAAACGGGACATTAATAGTATTCCAAACATCAGGCCCTGATAGGTAATATCTAATCCTAAAATGGGGAAAACGTATATTACATCTCCGGGCCGTATAAACGGCTGAAAAATCGCAATAAATCCTCCAAATGGTAAAAGCAACAATATTCTTTTTAGAGCAAAGCTAAAGGAAATATTTGAAATAAAAATAAGCGCCAGCAAATATAGTTCTGCTATAACCAATATTAAGATATCTGTGGTGTAAACCGCATAGATGATGATTAAAATTAGTGAAATTAATTTGATCCTACCATCTAAGGAATGGAGGAAACTTTCTTTAGTGGTTTCCTGTTCAGCTATTTTAATGGATTCCATTATTCCCATATTGATTCCTACTTCCATTAAATCATGGATGAATTAAAAAATAGAATAAAGATGAATTATTCATCTTTATTTAATTGATTATTTTCTGGTTCATCCTTTTTAATTACCATGCCCAGTCCTAGAGCCAATAGGGCTATAATTATAGTCCCACCTACTATGGCAATTACTCCGCCCCATGGTGAATCTTCACCTAAAGCAGGTACGGTGTAATCTGGCATTGGTGATTCATAAACAGGTTCCGCTTCGTGGCCGGGTATTAATTTTTCTATGGTACTATCCAAACCATCGGGGTTTGTTGAAGCTAAAAATGGTGCTAGAAATGCTATTATCACAGCTACTAATATTCCACCCATTAAAAACTTTTTATCTTTAGGACTCATTTAGCTACCTCCTTTACCCCAAGGTAATAGGTCGGGTCTTACATTTTGTATAGCTAGAATTGCTACCACGGTAATTGCACCTTCGGCTAAACCAATAACTGCATGATAGAGTCCCATGTAGAACAATCCTAAATCCAGTGGGAAAGTTCCAGCAATGGCTAATTCAATTGCTACAGCAAGAGCAGCTACGAAGATGGATGCCCATGCTGCTACAAATATAGCTGGGAATCTGCCAATTGGTTTTTTTAGTGCTTCAAACAGACCATAACCAGTAAATCCTGCTATTATTCCCATATTGAAAATATTGGCACCTAATGCAGTAATTCCTCCGTCTCCGAAGAATGATTGTACTAATAGCACCATGGATAAAACTATTACTGCAGCCCAGGGACTACCAAATACGATAGCTACTAATGCCGCTCCCATCATGTGCCCGCTGGTACCCCAGGGGATAGGAATATTCATGGCTTGTATGGCAAAAATTCCTGCTGCCATAACTGCTAAAAGTGGGATATGTTTTTCATCAAGATTTTCTCTTGCCCATTTTAGAGCAAAATACAACGCAATTATAGTTATAATATAATATATGGGCCATGTCCAGGACAAAAGCCCGTCACCAATATGCATTTTTAACCTCCTTCATATTATAAAAGAGTCAGTATATATGTTTTTCCAGTATTACTAATCTTAGATTCCTTTATAAATGATTAATACTCGAGAAACATGTGATTAACCCTTTATCACTATATTCGAGTTCTGAATTTATATCTTATAAAGGTTATAGTTAGTATTACTTTTCAGCTATTTAATTAAGGTAAATTATTACAAAAGTATTACTAAAAAAATTTTACTTATAAACTCTGTATGAAAAAAGTAATTTATGGGGGATTAGATTGTGCAGTGGTTGGTTTTTGTTTATGGATCTTAATTTTATAAATTACAATTCCCACACATGCCAATGCTGTCATTAAACCTTCTGCAAGGCCGGCAACCATAGAATAAATAAAAATAAATTTCATACTTTCCACTAGGGGAAATGTACCGGCAATGACCAGTTCCAGAGTGGTGCTTATTCCTATCATAATTAATGAAACAAACCCTGCTAAAAATCCCCCAATAATAGTCAGCAAGTTCTGGTGCTCTGGACTGATTTTTCTCACCAATACATAAGTGTAATAACCACTTATTCCTCCAATTATTCCCATAGTAAAAAGATTGGCTCCAATGGTGGTGATACCCCCATATCCAAATACGCTCTGCACCAGTACCACAGGAGTCATTACTAAGAGTGCTGCCCAGGGGCTTCTAAATATTATGGTAACCAGGGCGGCGCCAATTAAACCAACACTGGTACCATAAGGTACTGGAATTTGGAATGCCTGGATTAAAAAACAGAAAAACATCATTACAAAAAATAATACGCTATTCATGACAATCTTTTTACCGCTGAGTTTTTCTTTTTCCAGCCCTTTAATTTTTATAAGAGCCCATACACTAACTGAAATCAGAACAATTGATATTATGACCATATAAACTAAACATTGGCTTAAAGGAATAAGACTATCTGAGATTAACATGAAAATCCCTCCATTATTCAATTATTATAATAAATACTATGGGTAGGATAGTAATATTATATAAATAATTAGTTTAGAAGGGCATCTTAAAATTAAAATTTTCAAAAATATATTATTACGAATTATATTACTTTTATACAATATTTAATACAAAAACTTTATATGCCTTGATGCAGTAATTCAAAAATATCATTATAAATCATTAATAATTAATGGTGAATAAAATTAGGATTAAAAATTGGTGATAAATGTGGCACCTAAATCAACTAAACCTAAAGACTTTAAAGACGATTTTTGGAAGTCCAAGGATATTAAGATCTCCATTGGTGAGATTGCTCATGATGAGGCAAAGGGAGGAGAAGAAGACGTGAAAATGGGTCCTACACCCAAACCTAATGTCACTGACCTCCGATCCTGGGATATGAAATTAATAGACAGATACGAGCCATTTTACGCTCCATTCTGTGATATGTGCTGTTTATGTACCTATGGTAAATGTGATTTAACTGAAGGTAAAAAAGGAGCGTGTGGGATTAACATAGAAGCTCAACAGGCACGTATGGTATTATTGGCTTGTTGTATTGGGGCAGCAGCTCACTCAGCCCACGCCAGACACTTATTGGAATATTTAATTGAAAAGAAAGGGGAAGATTTCCCAATTGATATGGGAAATAATGTAGATATAGAAGCACCCATTATCCGAACTGTGGTGGGTATAATTCCTAAGACATTAGGTGACCTGCGAGAAGCCATGGATTACATGGAAGAGCAGAATTTACACCTTTTATCTTCCTGTCACACTGGACAAGAAGGAAGCAACCTAGATTTCGAATCAAAAGCTTTACATGCTGGTTTAATGGATAACCTCGGTAAAGAAATAGGGGATATAGCTCAGATAGTGGCTCTTAACATGCCTAAGGGAGATGCTGACGCACCGCTGGTGGAACTGGGTATTGGGACCATTGATCGAGATAAGCCAGTGGTTCTCTGTATAGGGCATAATGTTGCATCAGGGGCCGGTGTAATTGATTATGTGGAAGACCAAGGTATAGAAGACGATGTGGAAGTATGTGGTATCTGTTGTGCAGCTATTGATATAACTCGTTACAACCAGCACGCAAAAGTTGTAGGGCCCATATCCAAACAACTTAAATTCATACGAAGTGGTGTGGCTGATGTTATTGTGGTTGATGAACAGTGTATCCGGACGGATGTCCTTGAAGAAGCCAAGAAAAATCAGGCCAAGGTTATTGCTACCACAGATAAGATGTGTCTGGGCTTAACAGATATGACTGATGAGGAATCTGACAAAATCGTATCACAACTAATCAATAACCAGATTGAGGGTGCACTCATCCTTGATCCAGATAAAGTAGGTGAAGTGGCCACCAAGGTAGCTATGCAGATAGCTGCTGATAGGGACATGCTGAAATTATTGCCTGACATGGATGAAATTCAGAAAGTAGCCCACGAATGCACGGAATGTGGCTGGTGTACCAGGGTCTGTCCCAATGGTATACCTATGATGGAAGCAGTGGTGGCTGCCGGTGAGGGAGACTTCACTAAAATGGAAGAATTATATGATAACGACATCTGCTACACTTGTGGTAGGTGTGAACAAGAATGTGAACGTGAAATCCCAATCATGTCCATAATGGCCAAAATCGGAGAAAATAAACTTAAAGAACAGAAGTTCAATATCCGGGCTGGAAGAGGACCTATACAAGATGTGGAAATCCGTCGAGTAGGAGCTCCTATTGTTTTAGGGGATCTTCCGGGTGTGGTGGCCTTTGTAGGATGTACCAACTATCCAGAAGGTGCAGAGGACGTTGCCAAGATGGCCGAAGAATTCCTGGAACGGAATTACATTGTGGTAACCAGTGGTTGTGGTGCCATGACCATAGGAGAATACCGGGATGAAGAGGGTAAAACACTCTACGAAAGATTTAGTGGTGATTTCGATGCCAAAGGTCTGGTTAATGTAGGGTCTTGTGTTTCTAATGCTCATATTCCTGGTGCATGTATTAAAATTGCCAATATTTTCGCCAAAAAACCTCTGGAAGGAAACTTCGAAGAAATTGCGGATTATATCCTTAACCGGGTAGGGGCCTGTGGAGTGGCCTGGGGAGCATACTCCCAGAAAGCAGCAGCCATTGCTACAGGTATAAATCGGTGGGGTATTCCTGTGGTATTAGGACCACATGGAACCAAGTACCGCAGATTATACTTGGGAAGAACCGACAAGGAAGAAAAATGGCAATTAAATGATATTAGGTCTGGTGATGTGGTTTCTGGTGAGCCTGCTCCAGAACATCTGTTATATGCGGCAGAAAATCGTGAAGAAGCTACTGTGGCCATTGCTAAGTTGTGTATCAGGCCCAACGATACTTCCAAGGGCAGACAGCTTAAACTAACCCATTACATTGATCTGCACCGAAAATACTTTGGAACCATTCCTGAAGATGTTTACAAGTTCATCAGAGTGGAAAAAGACATACCAATTACCTATAAAAAAGATATAAAATCTATTTTAGAAGAGAAAGGATGGGAACCAAGAGCACTTCCTCAGGAACCATCCATTCGGGATTTTCCGGACGATTCTAAAGCAGAAATTCAAGGTAAATGATCATAAAACCATAAAAAATTCTTATTTCATGAATTAAATGGATTGGATATAATTGGAATTGATTTAGGTGATTTAATGAATGAGAGAGTAATTCCCTGGCAACCAACGGTGATCGCCGGTCCCAAGCAGGCCCTGCTGGTCACTCCAGAAACCGCCAAAATGATGCTTAAAAAAGCAAAAAGACCACTCTTTGTGGTTGGTCCTTTAGCTAAGGAAGAACCTATCTTAACCTTAACCAAAGAAATCGCGGAACATTGGGATTTACCAGTTGTAACTACTGGTGATGCTTATAAAATTTTTAAAGATGCTGGTTTGGACAGTAAGCAAAATGGTATAGTAGAAATTGTTAATTTACTTAAAGACCCCGAATGGAAAGGAGTAAAAGGAGAAGGGCAGCATGATCTGGTGATGTTTATTGGATGCATCTATTATATTGCCTCCCAGGGATTATCCACTCTTAAGCACTTTGCTCCACACCTGAAAACACTCACCATATGCAAATTTTTCCATTCTAATGCCGATGCATCTTTCCCTAATATGAAAGATGAGGAATGGTTAAAGTATTTGGAGAAAATGAAAACTGATTAATCAATACATATCAATTTAAAACAAAAAAGGGACTAGTAATTCACATTTAAATTCAATTTAAATTTACTTAATTATTAATCCCTAATTATTTATTAAAATTAATCTTGATTTATAAGAAAAGATTCACAATAGAATAAATAATGGAAATAGCTTTAGACGTACTTTTCATGGAGGAATTCAATGTTTGAAGATATACCTGTTGACGTAAGCCCTATGTATGAAGGGGAAAGGATAAGAGCAGCCAACATGTTCGTAGAACTGGCCGGTCCCAAGTCCATCGGAGCAGAACTGGTTCAAGTAGCCGAAAATGTGGAAGATGGTAAGGTAACGGTTGTTGGACCAGAACTAAGTGAAATGACCAAGGGAGAAATCTATCCTTTTGGAATAAAGATTGAAATCCAGGGAGAAAAACTAGAAACAGAACTGGAAGGTGTTATCGAACGAAGATTACACGAGTTGTGTAACTATGTTAAAGGATTCATGCACCTGAACCAGAGAGACCAGATCTGGTGTCGGGTAAGTACCGAAGCTCTGGAGGCTGGTTTCAAACTGGAACATCTGGCTAAAGCACTCTCGGTATTATTCAAAGAAGAATTTCCAATTATAGAATCTATTTCTGTTACCATTTTGACTCAAAAAGAAGAAGTAGAACAATTCCTGGATCTGGCCCGTGAACAATACACGCACCGGGATGAAAGAGCCAGAGAACTATCTGATGAAGATGTGGATGTGTTCTATGGTTGTTTAATGTGCCAGTCCTTTGCTCCCACCCACATGTGTGTAGTCACCCCGGATCGAACTGCTCTTTGCGGTGCTATAAACTGGTTTGACTGCCGTGCCGCATATAAAATGGATCCGGAAGGCCCTATATTTGAGATTGAAAAGGGAGAAGTTATTGATGCTGATAAAGGCGAATATGCCAATGTAAACGCAGCAATAGCTGAAAAATCACAGGGTACCGTCGATAGGGTGTATGTGCACAGTGCATTTGGATATCCTCACACATCTTGTGGTTGTTTTGAAGCAGTTGCCTTTTACATTCCAGAATTAGATGGTATTGGTCTGGTTAACCGTGATTTCCGAGGGGAAACTCCATTAGGTATACCTTTCTCTGCCATGGCCGGGCAGTGCTCTGGTGGAAAACAGGTGGAAGGATTTACTGGAATGAGTTTAGAATACATGAGGTCACCTAAATTTTTACAGGCGGATGGCGGCTATGGCCGTGTGATATGGATGCCTAAAGAAATCAAAGACTCTGTATTGGAATTCATACCAGAAGAACTACGGGACAAAATACCCACAGAAGAAGACGCCAACAGTATTAAGGAAATACGAAAATTCATCCGTGAACACGAACACCCTGTATTAGAAAGGATTTCTGCTTCAGCCGAGGAAGAACCAGAAGAAGCTGCTGAGGAAGAAGAAGTGGAAATGGAAGAATCTGATTTTGGAGAAGGCCAATTCGTACCAGTAGTCACTGCTCCAGAACTCACTGTTCCTGCAGGTGGTGGAGTTAAAATTATCTTCAAAAACGCTAAGGTCTATGCTGAGAAGGTAATAATTAAAAGAAAATGAAATTTAAAGAAATGAGTAGAAAATGAGTCTTAGACCTATTTTCCCCTTTTATTTATAAATTTAAATTCAATCAATAAAATTTGGTCAATAAATTCATTAATGGTGTTGATGCCGTGATAATCGCAGTAAGTGGCAAAGGTGGAACCGGTAAAACCATGGTTTCATCCACTCTGGTTAAACTATTAGCCCAAACAGGTAAAGACATTCTGGCCATTGATGCCGATCCCGATTCTAATCTACCGGAAGCACTGGGAGTTCCTGTGGAAAAAACAGTGGGTGATGTTAGAGAAGAACTTAAAAAGGACACCGCTGCTGGGAACATCCCTGCGGGTGCCAATAAATGGGATATACTGGACTATAAAATAATGGAATCCGTAATTGAAACTCCCGGATTCGATCTGTTGGTCATGGGAAGGCCGGAAGGCAGTGGCTGTTACTGTGCAGTTAATAACATGCTTCGAAAAATCATTGAAACACTTTCCTCCAATTATGATGCCATAGTAATCGATACCGAAGCGGGCCTGGAACACTTAAGTCGTAGAACCACCCAGAATGTAGATATCATGCTGGTGGTCACTGATCCTTCTCACAGGGGCATACTGACCGCACAAAGAATAGGAGAACTGGCAAAAGAGCTGGAAATCAACTTTAAAAAACTTTATTTAGTTTTAAATCGTGTGAAGAAAGAAGACGAGGAAGAACTAAGAAATAAAGTTGCCGAAATCGGTATTGATCTGGTGGGATTAATCTATGAGGATGCTCTGATTTCAGAGTACGATATGGAAGGTAAACCCTTAATAGAACTTCCTGATGATTCTTATCCAGTTAAAACAGTTAGTGAAATTGTTGATAAAATTTTAAATTCATAGTTTCATTCAAAATCAATAAACTGATTAATTTGTATAAATCTCTTGAAAAATATTTGAAGAATTGAATTAAAAAATTTTTAACAAAAAATAAGTTTAATACGAGTTTATACGGACAAAAAGTACTAAAAATCAAAAGAGGTGTGGGTTTATGGATAAAATGACGCAGCTTCTTAAGCTACTTGAAAATACAAAATCTATAGAAATAAACGAATTCAGGATGGATTTTGATGAGCTGGAACTTTACTTAATGCCGGCCATTCAACAAGCCGTTCAAAAATCAGTGGAAACACGAAAAGCTATCTCCCAAGAAGCTTTAGTGATGGAGGAATTTAAGGTACCTATACAGGACTACCCGGGACAGGTGGCCGAGGTGCAACTGGGTAAAGGAACCCGAAAGCCAGTATATCTGGGCGGGCAACAAGCACTCTACCGGTTCGAAGAAGCACAGCCTAACCCTCCTGTAGTTACTTTTGATGTGTTTGATATCCCCATGCCCGGGTTACCCCGACCTATCCGGGAACACTTTGAAGATGTGATGGAAAGCCCAGGGGAATGGGCTAAAAAGGCCGTAAAAGAATATGGGGCCAACATGGTAACCATGCACCTTATTGGAACCGGCCCTAAGGTAATGGATAAATCACCACGGGAAGGTGCCCAGGCTGTTGAAGAAGTCTTACAAGCAGTGGACGTACCTCTGGTAATTGGTGCATCAGGAGACCCTGTTAAAGATCCCCTGGTATTAGAAGCTGCAGCAGAAGCTGCAGAAGGAGAAAGATGCCTTTTAGCATCAGCAAACCTTGATCTGGATTATCGGAAAGTAGCTAAAGCTGCCATGGATTATGACCACGCTGTTTTGTCCTGGTCCATTATTGATGTTAACATGCAAAAAACCCTTAACCGGTACCTCATGAAAGAGGGACTGACCCAGACGGATATTGTCATGGATCCCACTACCTGTGCTCTAGGTTACGGTATCGAGTTTTCGGTGGATATCATGACCAGAACTCGATTAGCTGCCTTAAAAGGGGATACGGACCTTCAGATGCCTATGTCTTCCGGTACCACCAATGCTTGGGGTTCCAGAGAAGCCTGGATGAAAAAGGACGAATGGGGACCTACCGATTACCGGGGACCAATCTGGGAAATATTCACCGGTTTAACCATGATGCTCAATGGTGTGGATATTTTCATGATGCTCCACCCTACTTCTGTTAAACTATTAAGGGAAATTGGTGAAACCTTTGTCAACGATTACATGACCACACCTCTCCCGGAAATTGACAACTGGATTACTCAATTGGAGGGCTAAAAGCTCAAAATATAAGGAGGTTTTAGAGTGAGTGTTTCTGCAATGGATATTTACAGATTACTGCCCAAGACTAACTGCGCCAAGTGCGGAGAAGCATCTTGTATGGCTTTTGCCACTAAATTATCAGAAAAAGAGATGGATTTAGAGTTATGTACCCAACTGACTCCCGATGAATTCGATACCCTGGAAGATCTACTGGCACCAGCGGTTCGTGAAGTGATAATTGGTAAAGGTGATAAGACGGTTACCATCGGTGGAGATGAAGTACTCTACCGTTATGAATTAAGTTATTACAACCCTACTGCGGTGGTCATTGATGTAAGTGATGATCTCCCAGATAATGAATTCGAGGAAAGGGTAAAGACTATTGAAAACGCTGAATTTGAACGTACCGGAGAAATATTGACCCTGGATGCAATTGCCGTACGGAATAAATCAGGCGATGCTGCTAAGTTCGCAGCAGCCGCGGAAAAAGTAAAAGATGCTAAGTATCCTTTAGTATTATGTTCCTTTGACCCGGCAGCCATGAAAAGTGCCCTGGAGATTGTAGGGGATCAAAACCCTCTCATCTATGGGGCTACTGAAAATAACATCGAAGAAATGGCTGAACTGGCCCTGCAATATGAATGTCCCCTGACTCTCTTTGTTCCAGGAGATCTGGAAAAGATGAAACAGCTTTCCCATACCCTACGGGCCAAAGGACTAAAAGATATAGTTCTGGATCCAGGTACATTTACTGGTGAGGGTATTGGTGATACCTTAGATAACTTCGTCATGATCAGACGTTTAGCAGTGGAAGAAAGAGACGATGACTTCCGATTCCCAATTTTAGGAATCCCAGCACTATTAAGATTAAATAGTGATGAAGATGATGTGACCAAGGGTATAAAAGAAGCAACCATTGCCGCTACCTTAATGAACAAATATGCGGACATGATTATTCTAAATGGAAGTGAAATTTGGGAGTTAATACCTGTTTTAACCCTAAGACAAGGCCTCTACACTGATCCTCGTAAACCACAGGCGGTGGATCCGGGTCTTTATGAGTTCGGGGAAGTGGATGAAAACTCTCCAGTTTTATTAACCACTAACTTCTCTCTGACCTACTACACCGTGGAAGGGGATTTAAAATCAGGAAAAGCTAACTGCTATGTGCTGGTGCTGGAAACGGAAGGAAGAGCAGTGGATGTATCTGTAGCCGGTGGCCAGTTTAATGGAAAGGCAGTGGCCGATCTTATTAAGGATACGGGTATTGAAGATAAGGTAAAAACCAGGAAACTAATCATTCCAGGACTCGGTGCATCTGTCAGTGGGGAAATTGAGGATGATACTGGATGGGAAGTTGCTGTGGGACCACGGGACTCTTCAGCGGTGCCAGATTATCTGACAAAAATGGAATAACTTCCATAAATCTATCATATCCTTTTTTTAGGATATGCTGGTATTTTCAATTTAATGAATTAAGGTGATTTAATGAAGACTTTAATGGTAATTGACCCAGAAAGATGCAGTGAGTGTAATGACTGTATCAATGCCTGTAAAAAAGAGCATGGGGTCGCCCGGGCTAAAAAAAGTTCCACTGTCCCTATTTTCTGTTTGCAGTGCCATCCAGATAAGGCACCATGTGCACGTATATGTCCTACTGGAGCCATAACGGAAGAAAATGGGTCTCTTATAGTAAACGAAGAATCCTGTATTCTATGTAGACTGTGCATGATTGCCTGTCCTATTGGTATTCTGGTCATTGATGATGAGAAAAAGGCAGTTCAAAAATGTACGCTATGTATGGACTCTGATTGTTTGATTCCTGCGTGTGTGGATGCTTGTAAGGACAATGTGCTTAAGATATTTTCCATCGAGGATTTAGAGGATCTTAAGAGTGATGTTGATTTCACTGACGTTCTGGATGAAGCCATGAGGGCCTATAAAAATAAAATTTAACCATTTCTAATCTTTTTTAATTTATTTAATTATTTCTTATTTTTTTAGAAAATTAAATTCTTACAATATTTAAAATAATTTTTTAAATAATCCAATTTAATAAAAATAATATTTTAATAATCATAAAAATAATAAAAAGTGGATTGGAGTATTCGATTTTTATCTTTTACTGATATTATCAAATAATTCAACTGGAGTTTTCCATCTCATTTCAAG
The DNA here is from genome assembly GCA_002504725.1 of Methanobacteriaceae archaeon UBA587. GTDB lineage: Archaea > Methanobacteriota > Methanobacteria > Methanobacteriales > Methanobacteriaceae > UBA587. The sequence continues at coordinate 80,873 of DATN01000001.1, forward strand.
TGGAAGCTATTGATCATAATCTCCATGTATTTGGCATAGTTTCCCATGTCTGTTGGTTTTCCTGAAAACCAGAAGTAGAATAAATCATTGTGACGCTTAAATGTTACGACCATGGTTCTTTTAGGCACAGCAGATACAAAACTATCACTGGATAATTGGTATCCGGTGGTTCCATCTACAATTATTTCTTTTTTGGTGGTTTTTATAGCGTTACGTTCCTCAAAGACTTCCATGATAATTGCGGCAAAATCGCCGGCAGAGATTCCATCGGCATTTTGCTTCAGATTAAAGGATAATTTAATGGCATTTTCTGGTGAATATCCAATTATTAATTTTTCTCCCTCGTATATCTCCTCTAAATCCCAGGAGAGAGGGTAGTCAAATTCAAAGTAGTCATTATCGTAATGTTCCAGGTCGTGGGATAATTCAATAAGATCCAGAGCTTCCTGAGCCCTTTTTCTCACAAATATGTATTTTTCATTAAGTGCTTTTTCCAGATAGGGGATAGCTTTCTTATCACCCAGTCTTCCCAGTGCCTCGGCGGCTTTTCCCCGCACATAACGGTTCTCGTCACGGACTCTACTATTGCTTAATGCTTTAGAAAGGGGTTCCACTGCACGCCTATCTCCCAGTCTTCCCAGTGCTTCAGCTGCAATAGATCTATTCTGCCAGTTAACATCATAGAACATTTTTAGAAGGGGCTTATAAGCTTCTTTTTTCATCTTTTCCAGGGCATGGATGGCTTGCCTTTTCACATCAGTATCTTCATCTTCTAAAGCCTTTAAGAGAGGTTTAAGTGCTCTTTTATCACCTATTTTACCTAAAGATTTCACAGCATTCTTCCTAACGGGCCACTCCTTATCATCTAAAGCATTTATCAGGGGTTCCACAGAATCTTCCCCACCTACTTCTCCCAGAGCACATGCTGCCAGTTTACGAACTTCTGAATTATTATCATTATCTAAAATTAGAATTAATGGTTCTTCCGCAGCATTATCTCCTAGTCTGCCCAGTGCTTCCGCTGCTTTAGCTCGAACATCACTTGTTTCATCAGCTAAAGCTTCTATTAATGGTATGACTGCTCTTTCATCACCGATTATTCCAAGAGCTTCCGCAGAAAATGTCCGAATTGACATAGCTATGGTAAAATTAGATTTATCATCAGGAAATTGGAGTGATTGGATTAAAGCATCAACTGCTCTTTCATCCCCTACATATTTTAGAGCCCGAGCTGCTTCTTTAACTATGATGATGTCTTCATGTTCTAATGCTTCAATCAATCCTTCAACATCTTTATTAGCTTTTAATTCATCTATATCTGGCCGATATTCATCTAAAGCCATTCTATCCCCCCAGATAATACAGCTTTTTATTTCACTTATTTTATTATATATATTCTCCTTTAAACTCCTTTCTCTAATCTACTAATAATGTAGAGGTCCACATCTAAAAAATTTACAGAAGTTTATTAGAAATTTGCATGGCCCGGTCTATTCCATAAATTCGACTCAAGTCTGATATCAAGGTGAGGTAAGATTTCAGGGGATTAATATCCGCATTGATATTACTTGATTCAATATAGTTGAGGGTAATCTGGGCGGATTGATTATCTCCCGCCATGGCATAGACAAAGAAAGCATCTGCATAATGATTTAGTCCGTAATCTTTAGGATCACCATCGTCCTTAAAGGTACCATCTGTATTCTGCTGTTTTTCCAACCATTGAGTTCCTTTTTTAAGTGAATTAAGTACTTTTTCATCCTTGGTTGACTGGTAATAGAGGGCCAGACCCTTTAATATTTCAATGTTCTGATAAGAATAGGAAGTCCATGATCCATCACTGCCCTGTTCATTTATTACACTATAAATGATATCCTCTTTATTTTCCGGATACATGCCACTAACCTGGGCATCCGTCTTCAGGGTGATGTAATCTCTGCCCAAAATGCTTCTGCCTGGACCTTCCATATTGGAAATATTTATACTATCTGTTCCCACCTGATTATTCACAAATTCGAGCCCATTATCCACTATCAAGGTTTTATTTGCATTAGAAATACTGGAATTGAGTATGGGATACACTACTTGCATGGTTCCCAATGTATATTCAGCAGGAGGGCTTTGTGAAGGGAATGATCCATCAGACATCTGTTTATAATATAACCAGTTAATCAGGTAATCGGAACGATCATTTAACTCAGAATTACCACTTTCTTGGTATAATTCATTGTATAATGTGGCTATCTGGGAATTGAGATCATAACTGCCCTTATAACTGCCACCAAACTCCATATCAAGTTTCGGGTCAGGATAATAAATGCCACCATAGTCTGAGTAGGCATAACCATTCCAGAATTTTTCTATGAAATTAACGGTTTTAGCGGTTTCGCTGTCTTCACTGAGGAATATAGTATTATTAGGGGGCAGTAAAGTTGGATTAGATATATATTGATACACCGAATCTTCACCAGTCACATATGATGTCTTGAAGTGAGTATCAAAGGGCATGAAATTAATTAAACCGAACTGGGTGGCGTCGGTGGTGTACATATTCCTAGTTATGTAAATGTAGCTCACATTGTATTTATCCAGTAAATAATAGACCTCTTTTTCCTGAGCAGAAGCAAACATAAGTCCCACATCATTCTGGGCCCGCAAAGTCTCGGTCAAAGATGGAGCTTCACCTAAAAATCCCTGGTAAACAGTTTTCCATAATAATATATCTTTACGGTGGGTATTGCCTATGAGTAGGTATGCTTCATCTTTCATAGATAAAAATATGGCATCGGAGGGGGTGTTTTCGCTAATCCACTGGAAAGTTTCCATTTGCTCTGGGGAGGGCTGTACAACATTGGAATATGCTATAAATGCTCCCTGGGCCACCGGGGTCATTACCAGGATGAAGATCACCATTAAGTGCAGGGGCCGGCTAAGGTTTCTTCCAGCTAGATGGAAATTCTTTATAATGCTGGCATCCTTGAGTTTAGGCAGTAATATTTCTGAAAACACGTATCCGGCCATTATTGCCAGGGGTATGGCTGCGTAGGGATCTCTGAATCGGAAGGAATAACTGCCCACCACCAAGAATAGTATGGCCCAGATAGACAGGAATTTGTAGAGGGGATTTTTTGATTTTATGAAGATTATGGCTCCATATATTCCCAATACAATCTGTAGAAGTCCCACCCATTTAGGGAATCCCAGTACACTCACTGGAATTTCCTGCAAACGTTCAAAAATGGAGGAAACATCCACAAACACAAACACTAAAATGGCTAATATCAGGGGGAGGGCTATGGTGACGGGTTTCTTCTTAAAGGAAGGTATCATCAAGGTAAGGAGCAATATTAAAACGGTCATGGCTAAGAAAACCCATCCCCTATGGGTAAACAGGTAGGTGAGCCACAAGAGGGCTGCCACAATTAGATATTTGTAATTTCCCTTAAAAATATTTAAAAATCCTTTTAAAGCAAAATTATCGATATTTTCCCAGCCGGGAATCGATTTAACATATTTTACAATGAAATAAAGTACGCTGACAAATAAAAAAATTCCCAATGATTCTGGGATGAATACTGCGGTCCGGGTAACAAATGAGGGTACAAATGCGAATAGGAGAGTGGCCAAAAGCACGGTTTGCTTATTTTCAAAGAGTTCCTGGGCCATTTTGTAAAATACAATAGTAGCCGCTACTCCCAGGATAGGTGGTAGAATAAAGAATACCAGGTTCGTGTGGAAGGTATTGTAAAGCAGGGTCCCAATTATGTGGTATAATGGGGGGTAGGCATAGGACTCCAGACCCATCAATGAGGAGAGATTGGTAGGTATAATGCCTAAACCTTGCTCTGAAAGCCTTAACACGATATCATGGTGCAGGTGTGCATCATTACCTGCAAATGACAGGTTCCTGCTGGGTATAAGTCTTACCAGGAAGGCACCAATTAAAATCAGGGATAAATAAATTAGATTGAGTCTTTTGGAGAGCTTTTGGTAGAAATTGGATCCTTTATTCATGAATTCACCATTTATAATAATGTTCTTTTTGATTATCTGGAGAATGTTCCATTAAATAGTTAAATTTGAGAAAATAGTAGAATATTTTTTCTTGTCTTTTTTTAATTAATTTCTGCTTATAAACTATTTAATAATTAGTATTGAGAAATTGTTTGAGTGCTCAGTTTTTGTTTTGTATTTATATATTAAAATTTGCATCTCTCTTTTTACGCTTCTTAATGCGACATCCCTGTTTTTGTTTTGTATTATTATATTAAAATAAATTAGAAAACTTATTATTTTATAAAATTTATTTAATTGTTTATTGGATTACATGGGATTTTAGGTAATTAATCCATTATTATTTTCATTTAATATATTTAAAAACAGTTTTATAAAAAAAGGAATGAGTGTTGACTATGAATTTAAAAAATAGTTTAGTATATATTCTATTGTTTTTGGGTTTAGCTATTTCGGCGGCGGTTTCTTCGATTTCATTTGCTATATTAAATATGTCATCTGGATTAGGGATAGGGATAATTCTTTTAGAAGCTCTTATAGCAGCCATATTCTTCCACTTAAATTTGAATAAAAAGTTATATTTTGGTTCAATAATTATTCTGTTGGTTTCAGGATCAATTTTAAGTTTTATTTTATACCCACGTTATGATTTAGTCTATTTTATTCTTTATTTATCTCTAATTTCATTAGGTTTAATATTTGCAATTTTGATAGTTACTGTTTGGGAAAAACAGATAATATCTAATAAAAAGCAAGGCCTACTTAAAAAATTAATGAAATCTCTTAGGGAAAATAACTTTCAAGAAGTTCTGGATTATTCAAATAGAATACTTGAAATTGATTCTAATAATTATTGGGCGTTATCAAGTAAAGCAGGGTCCCTTAAAATGTTAGGTAATTATCATGATGCTCTGGAAATATGCAACTCATTCATCGAAAAAAATCCTAAAGATAGGAATTTTCTAAATTTAAAGGTAGATTGTCTTATAAATCTTAATCAAATTGAAGAAGCGGAGGAAGTCAATCAAAAAATTCTTTCAAAAAACTCTAAAGACATGGTTGCGATTTCCAATAAAGCTCAAATTCTTTATGTGAAAGGATTTTATAATGAATCGTTGAAATATTTTGAAAAATATTTAAAAAATAATTATGATAAAGAAAGATGGATATTTATGGGCTTAAAACCGATGAAAATGATTCCGGTTCCCAAGGAGATTGCTAAAATATGGTTATCTAAAGGTTTAGCCCATAAAAACCTTCAACAGTATTCAAAAGCTCTGGAGAGTTTCAATAAGGCATTGGAATTTGATCCCGATTCGTTGGAAGCCCAGAAAAATAAGGATGAAGTTTCCGGATTACTTCAGGGAATTTAGGAAATGGGATTAGTTTAGGATGAGGGATTTACTAATTAAAAAAAATAAGGGATATGATTAAAGAATATTCCTCAGCAACTTAAAAAGCTGGGGGTACTCCTTGGTCATTTTTAATAGGGTCAATTTGGAGACTGATTCTAATTCCTGACCCTGCACCACTTTGATTAAGTCGCTTATCTCCTGATCATCCAGTTTATCAAACATTCTACGGTATTTAAGGGATCTCTTCAAGTTATGGCCAATTTTTTTCTTTTTATTCCAGATATCTTCGTATTTTTTCAAGAATTTGGCCGATGAATCTTCTTTTTTCACAGCTTCGGCAGCTATGGTTCCGGCAATCTTGGCACAGGATGCGGAGACGTGTATTCCCCCTCCGGTTAGTGGATCGACCTGTCCGGCAGCATCACCCACCACCAAAAGTCCGTCTGTATAAGTCTTTTCGACTGGACCGGATACCGGAACTGCACCCACATTAAATTCCACCGGGGTACCTCCTAATTTAGAAATAAATTTCTGCAGATAATGATGGGCATTTTTAGATTTATCATAACCGTTATTTCCATTATTTCCAGTATTCTGTGTATTTCCATTATTTTTATTGCTTCCATTAGGAATATTTCTGATACCGATTCCCACATTGGCCCGCGTATTTCCCTTGGGAAACACCCAAACATATCCTCCTGGTGCTATTTTTTGTCCAAAGTAAAATTCTATCATGGCTGGATCAATATCCAGACCCACCATCTCGTACTGGGCACAGGAACACAGATCATATGGTTCGAAATGGGTGTTTAGTCCCGCCATCTTGGCCACCTGTGATTCCACACCATCTGCGGCAATAACCACATCTGCTGATATTTCCATTAGTTTACCCTGGTGTCGGACCACCACCCCCTTAACCTGACCATTTTCCATGATTAAATCTTTAACCGGGGTTTTTAACATAATATCTGTCCCGGCTTCGGCTGATTGGATGGCCAGGTTTTTGTCAAATAGTTTTCTCTCCAGGATATAACCGTGTGATATTTTATTGCGGGTGGATACCTGGCCCCCATCCGGTGCATGTAAAGTGGCCCCTTCAATTCTGCTGTAATATTCTTGGAGAGGTTTAAGGTCCATGGTTTTAAAAAATGAATCGCTCACGCCTCCAGCGCATTGCACAGGAACCCCTATTTCCTGCTGTTTTTCCACCATCAATACATCCACATCATTTTTTGATGCAAATAATGAAGAAACTGATCCGGAAACACGGCCCCCCACAACTATGACATCATATTTCATGATCTGCCTCCTCGAGGGCACCCACCGGACAAACAATTATGCATCTTCCGCAGTTTTCACATAAAGGCTGGATTTCTAGTCTCCAATCATTTAATTCTAAAATGTTCACAGGACATACACTAACACAAGCCCCACAATAACCACATAATTCTGATTTATATTTCAATAAACCACCTGATTAGAGTATTGTAATATAATCTGCCCCACATAGCTGAGCATTTATTTTGAAGGATATAATTGATAATCAAGTGTAATTAATACTCTTTATGAATATAAAATTATTGATACAAAGATTATGTTCCAGATTGGTTACGGGGGCCTTGAAAACTTCTTTTATCCTCCTAGATGATTCATTATTCATTTTCAAGCATTTGGAGAAATTAAAAAAGTATCTACCATTACCTTTCCTTTTAATATTTTATCCTGATTTTTTAACATGTTTTCTAGCAATGGCAGGATGAAAACCGTTAACTTAATATAGGATATCAGACTAAGTTCGATGTATGCAGGGGTGCCCGAGCGGCCAAAGGGGGAGGACTTAAGATCCTCTGGCGTAGGCCTTCGAGGGTTCGAATCCCTTCCCCTGCACTATTATAACTTTAATTCGTTACTTATGGGATAATAATCATTTTCTGCTACAAAAAAGAGCGAGGATTATGATTCCTAATAGTAAAATATATAAATGGTCATGTATAAATCCATGAAAAATACATAAAATTTCATGGAGCATAAAATAAATATTCAATAACCCGCCTTAGTGGCTCAGCCGGTAGAGCGATACCTTGGTAAGGTATAGGTCGGGGGTTCGAATCCCCCCTAAGGCTTCGATTTTAATTTTAATGATTTTATTTGTGTAATTTTTATCCTAATTCATTTTATAATTTCTTAAATTTATTTATGTAGTCATTATCACTTTTATTATTAATTATTAGTTCTATTAATTTTAGATGGATTAAAATAATAAATGATAAATAATCAATCATTAAATTAACAGTAATCGTGATAATCAAATATTATTATTTAATGGTGATGTAATGGAGAAAAAAATAGCTCAGATATCTGATATTCATTTTGGAGAAAAAACATTCTCTCATGAATTAAAAAATAATTTAATGGCCCAGCTAGAGGAAGAAAACCCCGATTTAATTATTGTAGCGGGAGATTTGACCACAGAGGGGTACCTGCATGAGTACGAAGATGCAGCAGAATTCGTGGAACAACTAAGGACCATAACCAATACTTATACAATCCCAGGTAACCACGATGCCCGAAATGTGGGATTGATCCATTTTGAGAATTTAATTGGGCACCGTAAATTCGTTCACCTGGATAAAGCTGGCGGTTTTGCTGTTCTGGGTCTGGATTCTGCTGAACCAGATATAAATGATGGGCAAATTGGTATGGATCAACTGGACTGGTTAAGGACGGAACTGGAAAAGATCCCTAATGATGTCTGTAAGATCGTGACTTTTCACCACCACCTTCTCCCTATCCCTCAAACCGGCAGGGAAAGAAATATATTACTGGATTCAGGGGACCTGATGAGAACTTTTGTGGAATGTGGCGTTGATTTTGTGCTTAATGGACATAAACATGTACCTAATGCATGGATGATTGAAAAAATGGTCACCTTAAATTCTGGTACCGCCACCACCCGTAAATTACGGGGAAATACATTCTCTTCCCACAATGAGATCATTATCCGGGATGATGATATACAGGTTAACCTGATAAACACTCTAACTGGGGATAACCGACCTATGGCTCATTATTCGGTTAAGTTAGAAGAAGAGGAGTATATAATCTGTTCTTATAAACATATGGTTCCTTGAATCTGAAACCCTATTCTCTTTTTATTTTTACTGGAAATATTTATTATTATATTTATTATAATTATTACTATCTGGATTATGTTAGGGGGTTGTTATAAATTTTCAGGGTTCATACAATAAGTTTTTTATAGTGGGAAAATAGTAACCTTAAATTTGTTCTCTAATAGAGAAAATTAATACCTCATGTAAGAATATATATGGGGTATGAGATGATATAACTAAAAATATAGATAAATTTTAAAATTACTTTATGATATTAGCAGATTTACATTAAATACAGTAAATCTTATCCAAATTCTAAAAAATGTAAAAATTCATGATTTTGAATTAGATGTGTGATAAAAAATGTCAAAAGCATTAGATATAATGATGGCCGGAATAATATCGGGAATAGTGGCCTATACCACGTCCAAACTGGGTATTGGTGGAACTATTATTGGAGCAGTGCTTGGTTCCATGTTATACCAACTAATGTCTCATTTCTTCAGAGAACCTTTAGGAAAAGTGCAGACTCAAAAAATCGAAGCTCGAATAGTCTATGTATTGCCGCTGGTTCTAATTCTCGCCATAGAGATAATCTATCTTCTGGTTCCGTTATACTGGAAATCCGAGCAAATATTCTATTATTTGGAAGGAGCTACTGGTTGGAATTTATTCAGATCCATTGGCTTTGGATTGCTTTTAATGGGAATATACCCTATTTTACAGCCAGAAAACATTAAAAGGATTTATGGTTATATAGTGTCTGCTTTAGGAGTAGTTGTTTTGTTAAGAGGATTTGTGGACGCCAATTCTCCTCTGGTAACTGTTTATTCAGGCTTTTTTAACCAGTTTGATTCTTTCATTTCTATAATGGTAATTATTGGCCTAGTATATGTAATATTTTCCATTGCCCGAGAATCTATAACCATACTCCATGAAAAGGATGATAAAAAAGAAGATAACATTGACAAGGAAAACAAAAGCGATAAAGAAGAAAATATCGATAATTAAGTTTATATAAGGGATATAATGAATAAAAAAAATAAAAATGCCACTTTAAAGTCCATTCTGGATATTATACTCTACGAAAATCCTTCAACTCAGGATGAAATCGCGGAAAAGTTGGGTATTACTAGGAGGTATGTAACAAAACTCTTGCAGCCCATGGTAAAGGAAGGAGTGGTTAGAAGGGCGTATATACTTGACTTAAAAAAGTTCGAGGAATTCTCGGAGATGTTTGATGAGGAAAAAACTTCCCGGGAATCTGCTGGAAGTTTTCTGGTAAAAGATATGTTGAAAAACATGGCTGAGCATGTGTGCAGACAATTAGAGACTTCTTTTGAAGCATTTACTAATAATAATAAGGATACTGCTAATGAAGCCCTTAAAATGGACTATGTTACCAATAATATGCTGGAAAAAGTAAGATCTTCAGTGGATACCACCATAGCCTTAAATCCATATTCTGAGTTTGGTAAAACCACCTTGTTTAGTGAAATTGCCTATGATTTGGAGCGTATGGGTGATCATTCAGGTATCATTGCCAATTTCACCATTCAGGAGTCCTATGAAGTGGACATGGAGATGATGAAATATTTAAAGGACATGTATGAAACTGCCCGCAAAATGATCAGCTGGTCCATGGATGCATTTATCAATGAAAAATTGGAGCTTAAACACGAGATCATGGACTATGAGGAAAAGATGCATCAAATTCAGAAAAAAGCATTGAATTGTATTGCTACGCAAATGGCGGAAACGCCCTTTGAAGATAAGGATCGTTCCACATATTATATCTCCCTTTCCCGGGTAGTAAAAGCATTTGAAAGAATAGGTGATATATCCATAGAGATTGTGGACACCGCAGGTGAATTCTACCGTAACATTCCCCGAACCACCACTCCCGAAAGGTTCAGAAAACAAAATCAACCATATGCGGGTAATTTTGAATAATTAATGATATGGTTGTTATTGATTGAAATTGAAAAAATGGTATTAATGGGGAATTTAAATTTAATCATTCTTTTTTCCTTTTTCCATATATTCCTTAATCTTTTTTTCTTCCCACTCTTTACCCATGAAGCGTCTCTCAGATATAACTCCTGCTCCATGCCACAGCAGCCCTATACCCCAGAATATAGTGACCCAGTAAAACCACCAGGCACCTGGAGTGGAAACGACATTTATTATGAATAATGTCAGATTAACCATTATAAATGCAAAAAGGTGGTTATAAAAAGCTTTAAGATCTTTTACTCGTTTTTTTGCCCTTTCATATCCTTCATCCATGGAAATCTGCCCCCTATTCCAAAACTATTTTCTCATTACTGGTTTTTATGGTATTTTACAAAATAGACTATTTAATAAGTTTGTTCTAAAGGATATGTAAATTTTTTCATTCTTAAGAATCATATACTGATAAATATCCCTTAAATTAAGTTTATGATTAAAATTAGACTTTCTCAAATAAAAAATGTGAAATGAAAATGAAATGAATGAAAATTAGATTAAATAAATTAAAATAAAACTAAATTAAAAGACAAAACGAAATAATTCAAAAAAATAAAATAAAATAGAATGCTAGGAGCTATAGTTCCCCTTCTTTTCCATCATAATAAATCTCTTCGGCCTGGAAAATCTTTCGGAAAGGTGTTTCTCGACTTATTTCTTCGTGGGCGTGGGCCATAAGTCCAGGTAAACGTCCAATCATGAACATTCCGCTTCCTAATCTCCAGTCAAAGCCCAGATCAGACAGTATTCCTGCATTAGCTCCATCAATATTCATGCGGATCCCTTTATTTTCATAAAGGAGGTCTTCTATAGCATGGGCTAATTCGCAGTGTCTTCCCAAACAATCATTTTCCTGAGCCACTTCCAAAAGACGCGGAGCCCGGGGGTCTTCGTCGTGGTAGCGGTGCCCAAAACCAGGAATTTTCTGTCCTTTTTTCAGGAACTCATCCACCATGTTTTGGGCTACACCATTGATGTCCATGTCCGAAATGGTCCTTTGAATTCCTTCCTGTAAGAAACGCATGGATTCTTCAATGGCCCCTGCATGATTTTTGCCAAAGGCTAATAATCCACCAGCCATACAGGCGTGCATGGGTGATCCTGCCGAGGCCATCAGTCGAGTGGACTGGGTACTGGGTGGAGTAACTCCATGGTCACAGAATGAAACCAGAACTGCTTCCAGCATTTTTGCTTCTTTTTTTGATGGTAAATTTCCCTTTACCAGCAAATAAACCATTTCACCAAACGATATATTCCCAATGAGATCTTCTTGCAGGTGACCTCTGGTTAAAAGCCGGTTGGGCTCTACCTTGGTTATAGCGGTCCTCCACTTGAGATTGTTGGGTTTGAATATATCCTTTAGTACTTCCTCGGTTATCATGATAAATTCCTATTTTCCATGACCCTTATTTAAACTTATCCATTTAGTGAATTGATGTTCACCTTTAATGAACTATTTATCAGGAAAAATAGCACCTCTGCACAAATAATTCACTAAAAGTGCACTTATGTACACAAAATAGTAACCTTTATATGTGTTGCTGCTAAGGTTAAGGATGAGGTGATAAAATGGACACCAAAATAATCATAGGAATAATAGTTGCTGTAATTGTGATAGCCGGTGCTGTAATGGTACTGGGAGGTAGCGGAAGCCAAAAATCCACTATTGAAATTGTGGGATCCACTTCTGTTCAACCTGTGGCTGAAAAATTAGCGGAAGAATATACGAAAACTCACCCCAATGTAAAGATTAATGTTCAGGGTGGAGGTTCCAGTGTAGGTATAACCAGTGCTCAACAGGGTACTGCTGATATTGGTACCAGTTCCAAAGAGTTAAAGGATAATGAATCTACCGGATTAACCCAATATATAATTGGTAATGATGGTATTGTCATAGCCGTAAACTCTAAAAATAAGGTAAATGACTTAACCACCGATCAGATAAAAGATATTTTCAGTGGTAAAATCACCAACTGGAAAGAAGTAGGTGGTGCAGATGCTGAAATCAACGTGGTTACTCGAGAAGATGGATCTGGAACCAGAAAAGCATTTGAAGAAGTAGTAATGGGTAAAGAGACTAAGATTAAAAGCGATGCCGTTGTGCAGAGTTCCACCGAAGCTGTAAAAACTACTGTGGCTGGAGATGAAAATGCTATTGGATACATATCATTAGCTAACCTGGATAACACGGTAAAAGCTCTGAAAGTTGATGGAGTTGCACCTTCCGAGGCTACTGTAGCTGATGGGTCTTATAAGATTCAAAGACCATTCATTTTCTTGGTAAAAGGAAATGCTTCTGGTGCTGTAAAAGAATTCATTGACTGGGTACTCAGTGCCGAAGGACAAGAAATTGTGAAGTCTGAAGGAGTAGTACCAGTAAAATAGATACAAAATAAATGTGGGAAAACCTGTGGTTTGATCCACATTTTTCCCATATTATTTGTATATTAATAGGATGAACTGGTTTTTAAATAGGGTTTACTTGATTTAAACTTAATAAAACATTATTAAAACCATTAAAATATTTCAAACTGATTGAATTAACTCTTATTCAAATTTATAAATCTTCTAAGCAATTTTTCATCCCGGGAAATATCACTTTTCTGCACATTATTTAAATATGTGAGTATAGAATTATTCTAAAAAGGTGATGGGATGGACTCGAAAGTCAAGTTAGGAATAATTATTATATTAATCATCATTGGTGCTTATTTCCTATTCAAACCAGGAGTTCAGTATGATAGGATAGAGATTGCTGGTTCAACATCAGTACAACCGGTAGCTGAAAAACTGGCTGAGAAGTACATGGAAAAACATCCTAATGTTAAAATTAATGTTCAGGGTGGAGGTTCCGGTATGGGCATCAGAACTGCCCAGCAGGGAATAGTGGATATTGGTACCAGCTCAAAAAAACTTAAAGACAATGAAAAAGATGGTCTGCAGGATTTTGTAATCGGGACTGATGGGATAGTTATTGCACTTAATACTGAAAATAATGTCACTGATCTGAGTACAGAGCAATTGAGAGATATTTTCAGTGGTAAAATCACCAACTGGAAAGAAGTGGGCGGACCAGATGCAACCATCCATGTTATTGTAAGGGAGTCTGGATCAGGAACTTTGAGCTCATTTAAATCACTGGTAATGAAGAAAACCAACATTACCTCTGATGCAATTGTACAGGGATCTACCGAGGCAGTTAAACAGGCAATTAAACAAGACCCCTATGCCATAGGCTTTGTTTCGTTATCCCACATGAGTTCTGATGTGAAGGCCATTGAGGTAGATGGTATCACTCCTTCGGAGACCACCATAGCTGATGGTTCATACCCCTTACAGGTACCATTTTTATTCCTGACTAAAGGAGATCCTAAGGGAATCACCAAGGATTTCATTGATTGGGTTTTCAGTGCAGAAGGTCAGGCAATAATTCGGGAAGAGAAAATAGTGCCGGCCATTGCTAATGTATCTGATGATACTTAAAATCATTTTAAAACCAAATTTAAGATTATAAATCACGAGATAAGTTTAATATAGACTAATTGAGGTGCCTTATGAGTAGTAATAAACTTGAAGAATATCTTGTAGAAAAAGGGCTTTTTCTCACAGCTATTTTTTCTATTATAATAATTTTAATTATAATAGCATTTATCTTTAGAGAAGGATTCCCCATATTCCAGGAATACGGAGTATTGAATTTCATATTTGGTATGAACTGGGCGCCCTCTGATGAGCAATATGGTGTATTCACCATGATAGTGGGTTCATTATGCATCACCGGCTTATCTCTATTAATGGCGGTGCCTTTATCTATATTATGTGCTATTTTCATGGCGGAGATAGCTCCTAAAACCTTCAGGAAGATATTAAAACCAACCATTGAAACTCTAGCAGGGATACCTTCTGTGGTATATGGTTTTTTTGGTTTGATTGTACTGGTGCCCTTAGTCAGGGTTCAATTTGGTGGAACTGGATTCAGTATGCTCACCGCATCCATTATCCTGACCATAATGATCTTACCCACCATTATCAGCGTGTCTGAAGATGCTTTAAGATCTGTACCTCACGAATATAAAGAAGCATCACTGGCCTTAGGGGCTACCCAATGGCAGACCATAAAGAATGTTATATTCCCGGCAGCAATTCCCGGAGTTATAACTGCTATTATATTGGGGATGGGGAGAGCCGTAGGAGAAACCTTAGCAGTAATTATGGTGGCCGGTAATGTAACTCAAATCCCCAACTCCATACTGGATCCTGTCCGGGCATTAACGTCTAACATTGCCCTGGAAATGGGTTATGCAACTGGAGTGCACTATAATGCGTTATTTGGAACTGCCATAGTTCTATTCATCATGATTATGGTGTTATTGGTCATTGCCAACTACTTCCACTACAAGAAAAAGGTGGTTATTGGGGGAGGTTATTTATGAAATTCTCCTTTAAACCAAATCTTGAATCATTAAACATGATAAAATTAATATTTGGGGGTAATATCCATTCCATTTAGAATTATATCTCCAAAAAATGCTCAAAGAATAATGCAAACTGTTTTCTGGGCATCAGGAATTATTACGGTTATCATTTTACTGGTAATAATTGGATACATTTTAATTAAAGGACTTCCTGCCATAAATCTGGAATTTTTACTGGCTGAACCCATCGATTCTGGAGAATCTGGAGGAATAGCTCCTATGATTGTTTCCAGTATTTATGTAACTCTGGTGGCAGGTATTGTGGCGGCACCCTTAGGTGTAGGGGCGGCGGTTTATCTGGCAGAATATGCTGGTGAAAATAAAGTCGTGAAATTAATCAGATTTGGTGCCGAAACCCTGGCTTCCATTCCCTCCATTGTATTCGGATTGTTTGGACTGTCATTCTTTGTGATATTTTTAGGAATGGGCTGGTCCTTATTTGCCGGGGGCCTGGTGCTGGCTTTAATGGCCCTCCCCACCATATTTCAAGTGGCAGAAGTATCCATTGAAGCCGTACCACGATCTTACCGGGAAGGAAGCCTGGCCTTAGGGGCCACTAAATGGGAAACTATTTATCGGGTAGTTTTACCGGCAGCCATACCTGGAATAACTACTGGTGTCATATTAGGGCTGGCCCGGGCGATATCAGAAGCAGCCGCCATTATGTTTGTGGTGGGATCTGCACTTTCCATGCCTATTTCCATATTTGATCCCGGAAGGCCTTTACCACTGCACCTTTATGTTTTAGCAACCGAGGGTATTTCCATGGAAAATGCCTTTGGAACCGCAGCTGTAATGGTAATTCTAATACTGATAATCACTGTTGTAACCAATACTCTGGTGGAGAGATACCAGAAAAAGATGATGGGGCGATAGAATATGAATAGAATCGAAGTTGAAGATTTAAATGTCTGCTTTGACGATGCACACATCCTCAAGGATATTAATATTAAAATTCCAAAAAACACGGTCACCGCACTGATTGGACCATCTGGATGTGGTAAATCCACATTTATAAGAACATTAAACCGTATGAATGACGTAATATCTGGATTTAAGCACACGGGAATGATCTATTTGGATGGGGAAGACATCTATGATCCTAAGATAGATGTGGTGGACTTACGAAAAAAGGTAGGAATGGTTTTTCAAAAGCCTAACCCTTTCCCAAAATCAATTTTTGATAATGTAGCTTATGGAATGAAGGTCCATGGAATATCCGACAAAGATGTAATCCAGGAAAGGGTAGAAGAAAGCTTAAAATCAGCTGCATTATGGGATGAGGTAAAGGATAAGCTGGATAAGTCAGCCATGGGTTTGTCTGGAGGTCAGCAGCAGAGGTTATGCATTGCACGTACCATTGCCATAGAACCAGAAGTTATATTAATGGATGAGCCTTGTTCTGCATTGGATCCTATTTCCACCACCAAAATCGAAGATTTAATCCACAAACTAAAGGATGATTTTACTATTATCATCGTTACCCACAATATGCAACAAGCTACCCGGGTTTCTAAATACACCTCATTCTTCTTGCATGGAGAAATTGTGGAAAGTAATCTCACCGAAAGATTATTTTTAGAACCAGAAGATAAACGAACAGAAGATTATATCACTGGCAGATTCGGGTGAGGATATGATTGGGGTGATTTTGGAAAATAAGTTATCAGAATTAACTAATGAAGTTCTGGAATACAGTAACCAGACTGGTGATAGAATAAATGATGCAGTTGATAGCTTTGTTGAAAGTGATATCTCTGAGGCCAGAAAAATCATAGAATCCACCTCTTTAATTAATGAAAAAAGCCATGCCCTAGAACATGACTGTCTGAAGATCCTGGGTCTGCATCAACCTGTTGCCCGTGATCTCCGGATGGGGGCGGCTATCCTAAGAACTTCTATAGAATTAGAGAGGATAAATATTCTGGCAGCGTATATTGCTCGGTATGCTATTGACGCCCATAAAAACATGTCCCATAGTTATAAACCGGCTCATCTATCTTTTATGTCTCAGACGGTTCAGAGCATGCTAAAAGATGGTATGGGGGCTTTGGTTGCCCAGGATATTCAGTTACTAAAGAGATCCACCAAAAACTATGTAAATATCCAGGATTTTTATAACCAGATGTTTTCCAAGCAAAATGAGGATACTCTGGGAAGTGCTCAGACCTATAATATTCTGGTAGGCCGTAACTTACTGAGTATGGGACACCATATCATGGGAATGGCTGACCGAATCGCTTACATGATTATTGGTAAAAGAGTAATGCACCATAAAGTGTTTTACAATGTTTTAATGCAATAAATGGATAGATGCAAGGGATAGATGTGATAATTTGGTGATTTAATGTGGCTTCCAACTGATCATCCGGTAAACATAACCTATAATAATTTAAAGAGGTCTCATTTGCCTGAATTTGGTTATTTAAGGATTTTAAATAAGGATAATGAGGCAATCTTATTTATTACTGAAGGGATGATTGTGGGTTCCTGGTGTATGGATGTCCTTTCTTTAGAGGAATTCTATGAAAATAAAGCCATGAAAATGATTAAAATATCTTCAGACTCTAATTTAGAACTCTATGATATGACTAGTAAAATGTTTAACACTCTAATGGAATTAAATGAAGAATGTAAACTTTCTTTACCTATAGAAATTGATTTGCTATTGAATGAAATAGCTTTATTTGATATTAAATCAAGAGAAGATATTTTAGCTAAATATAGAATAAAAGAGCCATCTGATCAGGATTTAGAAGGACTATTAAATGATTATAAATCAAAAGTTTAGAGGGAAATCCGAGGAGGATTATAAATGGAAAAAAGATACCCGCGGATATTATTCCGTAAAAGACTCAAAGACTTGAGAAAAGAAGTGGAAGATGTTGGTCAAAAGACGATTCAGGCCCATAAAAATGCCGTAAAAGTATTTGTCGAATTTGATGAATCCACTGCCCAGGAAGTAGTCACGGCCAGTAAAGAAATCGATGAACTGGTCTTCCACTTAGAAAGGAAATGTATAAGCATAATTGCTGCTGAACAACCAGTAGCTCGGGATTTAAGGTTTATTGAAGCATGTATTAAAGTGGGAAGTCATCTAAAACGGATAGCTTATTTAGCAGCTAATATTGTGGAAGCTTCCCGTAATCTAAAGGATGAAGACATTCCAAAAAAACCTAAAGACGACCTCTCCCATATGGCCGATTTTGTTCAGATGATGCTCAGTAAGGGGATATATGCCTTTTTAGACCAGAATATGGACATGGCCAAAGAACTGCGGCATGATGATGATAAGGTGGATGATCTCTTTGATCAGGCCTTAGAACACATCACCGGTAGTATGTTTGATGATAAGGAATCCATTTACTATCTAATCAATCTACTCTTTGTGGCCCGGTTCCTGGAAAGAGTAGGGGATCGTGCGGTGAGTATTGCTGATAGAACTATCTTCATGATTACCTGTGAAAAACCTTAATTTTTTATTTTTATTTAATTATTTTTATTTTTTTAAAAATTTATTTAAGAAGAAGATATTTTGAAGTCTAATTCCATCTATTGAGATTAACTATTTAGATATTAAATACATGGGAATGATCTAAGAATCTCTAAGAATTTTAAAAAAGGAAATTTAAAATAAGAAATTTAAATAATATAAAAAATAATGTTATTTAAGGAATAATAATTCGTTGTATGTTATTTTTTTGCAAATTAAGGTTTTAGAATAGCTGTAGCATGTCTACCGGCCCAGCACTGAATACATACTCCTATAGGAAGTCCTGCAGTATGGGTGTCGGCTAACTTTATTTTAACATCCAGTGCGGTGGTTCTACCGCCTAAGCCCATTGGCCCAATTCCGGACTTGTTGATTTCTTCCAGTATTTCTTCTTCCATTTGAGCCAACACTTTGTCAGGATTTCGTTCTCCTACTTTACCTAACAAAGCCTTTTTTGCATTTTTCATGGCTAAATCAGAGGATCCGCCAATACCTACCCCTACAATAACGGGAGGGCATGGTTTTCCCCGGGCAGTAATCACTGTTTCAGCCACGAATTTCTTGACTCCATCAATACCATCACCCGGAAGGGCCATTTTCAATGCATTGTTGTTCTCGGAACCAAAACCTTTGGGGAAAACGGTGAATTCTAGCTGTTCTTCTTGGATTAGTTGGATATCCACTTGGGGTATTCCCTTTCCAATATTATTTCCCGTGTTTTTTCTGGTAAGAGGGTGAACTACATTGGGTCTCAGGGGAATTTCCCGGGTAGCTTTCTCCACACCATTAATAATGCCCTGCTGCAGATTTTCTACGGCCACAGGACCCATTTTCACGAAGATAATAGGCAGACCGGTGTCCTGGCATAGGGGAACATCCATTTCTTCTGCGGTGTCAATATTATCTAAAATAGCTTTAAGGTTAAGAAGACCTATTTCATTGTCTTCTTGTTCATAAGCTTTTTTAAGGGCGGATTTGACATCTTCGGGTAAATTTATAACTGCTTCCTTGAAAAGTTGGTATATGGTGTTTTCTACCATTTTTTGGCTAATCATGAAAAAACCTCTAAATTATGGATATTACTTGATCTAAATTAATCATAAAGTTCATTCTTAAAATCAAATACATTATTAGTATTTTTTCTTTTTACTATATTCAATTAATTATTTTTAATAAATTAAATTATTTTTATTAAATCTGATTGAAAATTTAAAGATTATTTTCTAATCTGCATTAAAAATATTTTTTTAGAATATTTTCACCACAACCTCTTCATTTAATAAAGAGCAGGGTTGATATTAAATAAGAATTAAGGCACAACAAGTATAATGCGCAGAGCTGATTGTAATATTTTAGCAGGTAACTAATCAAATACAATAAAAAAATAAGTAGAGAAGGATCTGATAGTTCAGATCCTAATATTTCATAATATTTTTCACTCGTTCCAGTTCCCGGGCAATCTTTTCTCGTTTGTCTGCCACAAGATCATCAGAACTGTCCTTCAATGCCTGGGTAGGGCAGGTTAAAACGCATAATGGTGTTTCCAAGTCAATACAGAGATTACACTTGGTAGCAATGCCTTTTTCATCCATGGTAATGGCTCCAATGGGACAAGCATCTCTACATAGTCCACATCCGATACAGTCCTCTTTATGGATTACAATGGCTCCATCAATTTCTTCTATAGCGTCTTCTGGACAGATATTGAGGCATGGGGCCCTATCAGGAGTACAGTGCATACAGAATACGGGAACACCACTTATAACTCGTATGGCGTTTTGTGGGCATTCTCTTTCACATTTCATGCACTCGTTACAGAGTTCTGGCTTTGAAACTAATTCTTTCATGAAATGCCTCCTATTTAAAAGCACCCTTGGCTCTGGTTTTTGCGGTCAACACATTAATGATATCTGAGCCCTGTTTAGATTTTTTACCAACACCAGAAAGTTTGGCAATGTGTTTGGCTTGTTTTTCCAATTT
The DNA here is from genome assembly GCA_002504725.1 of Methanobacteriaceae archaeon UBA587. Taxonomy (GTDB): domain Archaea; phylum Methanobacteriota; class Methanobacteria; order Methanobacteriales; family Methanobacteriaceae; genus UBA587. The sequence continues at coordinate 101,313 of DATN01000001.1, forward strand.
GAGCTTTTCAGTATCTATGATATTGATGGCCCTTTTGGAACAGGCCTTAATACAGGCTGGTGTATCAAGATCTGGGCACTGGTGGCATTTTTGAGCTTTGCGATCTTCCATTACAACGGCCCCAAAGGGACAAATCAACATGCATAAGCCACAGCCAATACATTTTTCAGACTGAACTTCCTTATCTTCAATGGCTTCAGTGGGACAGATAGTTTTACAGGGAGCGTCTTCGCATTGCTGGCAAATTATAGGATAATAAGATCCCTCGATTTCTCGAATCATTATCCTTGATGCGCCGTGAAGTTTTTCACAGGCTTCTTCACAGTCCAAACAGCCGTCACAAAGATCGGGCTGAATCATTATTTTATCCAAGCTCCAACCCCCTATATCTTGAGTTCAGTACACACTTTATCCACATATTCCTGGATTTTGGCTTTTTCTTCGTCAGCCAGGTGTTTAAATCTTTTCTGTGCATTTAAGTATTTTTCAACTGGTTTTCGCTGCATGGGTCGGTAGGTGACTCTGAATTCACCGTCCACAATTTCATAAAGAATCCATGAACCGGTTTCCACAGCTAAACGACCTAGATCAATGGTTTTTGAAGGATCAAAACCCCAACCGGTGGTACATGGTTGGTTGACATGGATGTAAGCTGGCCCGTCTATTTCAGCAGCTTTTTTAACTTTGGCCATGAAATCTTCAGGATAAGCAATGGATGCCGTAGCTACGTAAGGCACTCCATGAGCTGCCATAATCATTGGAACATTTTTCTTGGGTTTGTTTTCTCCAAAACTCTCCTTACCATGAGGTGATGTGGTGGTAGAAGCACCATAAGGGGTGGCACCACTTCTTTGAATTCCAGTGTTCATGTAAGCTTCGTTATCATAACAAATGTAGATAAGATTATGTCCTCGTTCCATAGCTCCGGATAATGCTTGCATACCTATGTCTGCTGTACCTCCGTCTCCACCAAAGGCAACTACATTAACATCCTCTTTTCCCTGAGTCTTAAGAGCTCTCTCTACTCCCGAAGCAACAGCAGCAGCATTCTCAAATGCTACGTGTATCCATGGTATCTCCCAGGAAGTTTCAGGATAAGGGCTGGTTATAACATCCAAACAACCGGTTGCAGAAACTGCAATGGTGTTTTTTCCCAGTACTTTAAGGGCTAATCTCACAGCAATGGTGGCACCACATCCGGCGCATCCTCGGTGACCAGGGGCCAGAAGTTCTTCTTCAGGTATTTTCATTTAGACCTCCTCCTCCTTTAATCCGATCCAGGTAATATCCTGGGTAGGGTTTTTGGTCTTTTTAACAATGTCCTCGATATGGTCTGGAGTAATATCTCTTCCTCCCAGTCCCACAATGAATCCATAAGTTTCTACGTCAATGTTTGCTTTAATATCAGTGTATAATGCCCCGCCTATTCCAAAGCTTATGTTTTTATCTAGAACTGCTACTTTGTCGGCGTTTTTAACGGCTTCATAAATTAACTTTTTAGGGAATGGACGGTATGTTCTAATCTTTAAGAGACCTACTTTTTCGCCCCGGCTTCTTAAATCATCCACCACATCTCTAATAGTACTACATATGGATCCCATAGCAACCAGGATGATTTCAGCGTCTTCACAGCGATATTCGTTGGCGGATTGGTATTCTCGGCCGAATATTTCTTCAAATTCTTTATTTATTTTGTCAATAACCTTTCCTGATTTTTCCATGGCCAATTCCATTTGGTACCGGGCTTCCATGTAATAATCGGGATCGGTTAGGGTACCAATAGACATGGGTATCTCTGGATCTAAAACCGCGTGTTTTGGTTCATAATCTGGCAAGAAGTTTTGTACATCTTCTGAAGAGGGTATATCTACTGGATCTACTGTGTGAGTTAATATAAATCCATCTAAACAGACCATACTTGGTAACAATACGTCGGTATGTTCTGAAATTTTATAGGATCTGATTATTGAATCTAAAGCCTCTTGACCGTTTTCCACGTAAATTTGTATCCATCCTGCATCTCTTTGAGAGATGGAATCTTGATGGTCATTCCAGATACTTAAGGGGGCTGATAGAGCCCGGTTAGCATTAGCCATTACAATAGGGAGTCTTAGACCTGCTGCTATAAACAGAATTTCGTGCATTAAAGCCAAACCCTGCGAAGAAGTGGCGGTAAAGGTACGTACTCCGGTTGCAGAAGCACCTACTGCTGCACTTATAGCACTGTGTTCAGATTCTACCATTATATATTCGGCATCAATATCTCCATCAGCAACGAATTGTGCCAGATACTCAGATATGCTTGTCTGAGGCGTAATTGGATAAACAGGAATTACTTTAGGTCGGGCAAGTTTTGCTGCTTCGGCTACAGCTCTATTAGCTGTCATAACTTTAAGAACCATTTATTCCCTCTCCATATTTATGGCTTTTACAGGGCATTCTTCGGCGCATATGCCGCACCCTTTACAATAATCGTAATCAATATCGTGTTCTTTATTAATACAGCCCTCTGGACAGAATAGTATACAGTTATCACAGTCAATACATTTGTCCTTGTCTAAAATGGGCTTGAAGGTTCTCCAACTTCCTGTCTTATTTTTCCGGGTGCTTCCCGGTTCTTTGACAGTTCCTCCAATTTCCATGTAATCACCTGCAAAATTTAGATTTTATGTATTTTTTTATTTGATTAAATTAATTTTAAAAAATTGAATAAGATTAATATCTTGATTCAATTCCTAATTCGAGTATTTAAATCATTAATTGGATTTATTTGATATGCTCAAATGCTGCTTGAGCAGCATCAGCATTTTTTTCCCCAATTTTACCCGGGAAAGTTTCTTTAATAATCTTTATAATGGAATCGAGGGTCACCTGGCCTGTTGATCCTGCAAAAGCACCTAACATAACGGTATTCACGATAGGTAATCCTAATTTTTCCAGTGCAATGCTGGTAGCATCTATCACATGAGTTTCTGATCCTTTGTGTGAGGGAGCTTCTTTAGCGGTGTTTAAAATCACCATTCCATCATCTTTTAGCCCAGAAAACACATCTACTACTTCTAAAAGCCCATCATCTAATACTACCACATAGTCGGGGTTATAAACTTGATATCGTCGTCTGATTGGTTTATCGTCTATTCGGGTAAATGCCATGACGGGGGCACCTCTTCGTTCAACGCCAAAAAATGGAAATGCTTGCACATATTTACCATCTTCGAAAGCAGCCTTCGCTAAGATTTCTGCTGCTGTAACAGCGCCCTGTCCGCCGCGTCCGTGAAATCGAATTTCGATCATTTTTTACCTCCATTCCTCATAGTTAATCATTATAAATTTTTAATATATATACATGTTGGTCACATGAATTTATATGGAGAGATTATTATGAAGGTTCTCATAGTCACCGGAAAACTGGCCAGTGGGCTGGTAAAGAAAGTATCGCTTACTTCTAATCAAGAAGTACAAGTACATGTGGTTGATACTCCAATAGCCGCTTTTTTAACCCCTAAAAAAATTTCTCAAGAAATAAAAAATCTTCACTCACAAAACATGATAGATCTGGATGAACTGGACATGATAATCATCCCGGGTCTCATCCGCAAGGATGCCACCTACATTACTGAGGCGACAGGAGTTCCTGCTTTCAAGGGTTCTACTGATGCTGCAGATTTATCAATTGTACTGAATTTGCTGGATGAGCTGGATTTATCTCCGAAAACGTCAGCCGATAAACTCATAGAAGAAGAACAACGGAAAAAAGCTCTGGAATTCATTAATAACTTTGAAAAAGATGAAGAAATCAGAGAAAAACTCCTGGAAAAACCGGAAAATATTCTGGTGGGAAAATTGCCGGTAGGTGAAGACTTTCCTATGAGGGTACTGGCTGAAATTGCCAATGCTCCCTTAATGAGTACGGAAGAACTACTAAAACGGGCAGAATATTTTGTTAAGAGTGGTGCGGATATGGTGGACATTGGGATGGTGGCTGGAGAGGATCTATCCTCTAAAATTCCGCAGATGGTCCGTGTACTTAAGAATAGGCTGGGAGATATTCCGGTGAGCATAGACACCTTGAACCCAGCAGAGATTAAGGTTGCGGTGGAATCCGGGGTGGACATGGTATTAAGTTTGGACCATGGAAATTACCAGGAGGTACTGCCTTTGCTGGAAGAAAAAGGAATTCCTGCGGTAATATTGCCCACAGATTATCAGCGGGGATGGGTACCTGAAACTGTAGAAGAAAGGGTTTCTTCATTGGAAGATTTAAGGCAGAAATGCCGGGGAATCCAGGTCATTGCCGATTTAATCCTGGATCCGGTAAATAGCAGCAGTATAGTTGATTCCATTGTAGCATGTCGGGAATATCACAAAAATAATCCAGATCCCATGTTTTTTGGCGTAGGAAATGTCACAGAACTTATAGATACAGATTCAGTGGGTGTAAACTCACTTTTATCTGGTATTGCAATGGAATTGGGGGCCAGTGTACTATTCACTCCAGAAGAGAGTGGAAAAACTATTAGAAGCGTTTACGAGCTGGCAGTGTCGTCGAAGATGATGTTTTTGGCCAAAAACCGGGGTTCTATTCCTAAAGATTTGGGTATAAACTTGCTGGTATTCAAAGACAAGCGCCGCAGGGAAAAAATTAAAGAAGAAGTTGATGTGGACGTTATTCAAGCGCAGGGAGTAGATAAATTTGTACAGGATAAAGCAGGCAGTTTTAAAATCATGGTGGAAGATAATCAAATAAAAGTGGTACACTATAAAAAAATGGAACCTACTCTGGCCATTACAGGAACCAGTGCCCGAAAAATTTATGAAGAATTATTAAAACTTGGTCTGGTAACCCGGTTAGAGCACGCGGCTTACCTGGGTGCCGAGCTTCAAAAAGCAGAAATAGCTTTAATCACGGCTAAGAGTTATACCCAGGACTTTGCATTGTTTGAAAAACCATTCTGATAATAAAAAAGTTCCGATAATTATTTTTTATCCAATGATTATCAGATTTATTCCTTTATTTTAAAATTTTAAATTATATCTTTTAAATAATCAAAATAATATCAATACTATAATATTAGATTGAAAATATTATTTATTCGAAAATTATTATTTAATATTTTAATTGAAATAATTAAACATATTTTAAGCTCATAATTCTAATTAATTATAATTTCAATTTACTTATTCCATGGGATTACATGTAAAATTTTATTCAATATTTTATTCAACTTAAAAATAATTAGTTTAAATTTAGTTTAACTTATTTGTAGGAGCATATTATGAAGACATGTACTAAGTGCGGGGCCCTAGAAATCATCATTGAAAAAAAACACTCTGGACAGCGCCTATGTCACGAATGCTTTATTCAAGGCACTCAAGAGAAGGTTTTAAAGGATATACGTAAATATAAGCTTGTGGATAAAGGAGATAAGGTGTTGGTGGCTTTATCCGGTGGTAAGGACAGTGTAATGGTTCTGGATATTCTCAATTCACTTTATGAACGAAATATCATTGATCTGGCTGCAGTCACCATTGATGAAGGAATAAAAGGATACCGTCATGACGGAGTTAGAATTGCAGCAGATCATGCCAATAGATTAGGCATAGAACATAGGGTAGTCACCTTTGAAGAGCATTTTGACACAACCCTGGATGATATAATGGCATTACCCTCTCAAAGAGGTGCCTGTACTTACTGTGGGGTTTTCAGGAGGTGGATTCTGAATCGAGCCGCCCGTGACATGGGTGCCAGCAAGATTGCCACTGGACACAATCTGGATGATGAAACCCAGGCTATTCTAATGAACTATTTAGAGGGGAATATTGAGAACTTAACCCGTATTGGTGCTAAATCACATCCACACAGTGATAAATTCACAGTTAAAATCAAACCCCTGCGGGAAATACCTGAAAGAGAAGTGGCACTGTATGTGGTGGCCCGGGACCTGGAAGTACACTTTGCTGGTTGCCCTTATTCCCATGATTCCTTCCGCTCGGAGATTGGGGAATTTATCAAACACCTTTCTAAAGATCATCCCACCATCATGTATTCTACCCTGCGAGGCTTTGACAAAATGAAACCGGCCCTTAAAAAGGAGTTTTCCAAGAATTTTTCCAGGGAGGCTTCCCTGGGGGAATGTACTAAATGTGGCGAACCAGCGGCCCATGATCTGTGCAGGGCCTGTGTTTTTTGTAAAGAATTGAAAGAATTGTAATGGGAATAAATGATATCATCAATGAATCAATATTTGAATAATCAGTTTAGTTATTAAGAGGAGATTAAATGGAATTCACACTAATAATCGGGGAAGAAACCGAATCCAAAAACTTGAAAGAAGGTTTAACCATCAAAGACGTCCTTCTGGAAATGGATATTCCTGTAGAAACAGTAGTTGTTAAAAAAGAAGGTAAAATTGTAATTGAAGAAGAAATAATTAATGAAGGAGAGGTAGTGGAGATAATAAAAGTTATTTACGGGGGATAATTCAGTCAAGTCTTATAATGATCATAGGATAAGTAAGAATGTCCTTTATTTATAATCCTACTAAAATTAGCAATAATTTAAATTATTTAAATACTTCTAATTGCTTAATTGGTTAAATGGTGTTCTAATGAAAGTGTATTACGAGTGTGCGCCGTGTTTTATGAGACAGGCCCGTGAAGCCCTGGATCTGGCTACTGATGATGAACAGAAAAAAATGGAAGCCATGGAAGAAATAATAAAACTTATGAATCAGAAATTCAAAAAGGGAGCTTCTTCTAATGATATAGGGACTGCCATACACCGCATCATTAAAAAAATAACTGGAAATGATGACCCTTATCATGTGGAAAAAGTGAGGAGCAATGAGATTGCCCAGAAATTTTTACCTCAGATTACCGGGTTACTGGAAAAAGATAATTCGCTGGAAAACCATGTTAAAGCTGCTATTGTAGGGAATCTGATCGATTTTGCTGCTCTGGGGGTGGATTTTGATCCCTCCAAGGTTATAATGGATACTATGGATTCTCCCCTTGAAATTAATCACTTAAGTGAGTTGGAAAATGATTTAATGAATGTTAAAACGGTTCTTTATCTGGCAGACAATACCGGAGAAATAGTATTTGATAAACTGCTCATTAAAAAACTTCGGGAATATGATGTGCAGATAACTCTTGCCTTAAAGGAAAAACCCATCTTAAATGATGCTTGTGAGGAAGATGCCTTGAGTGCGGGTTTGGATGAGGTTGCTGAGCTGGTCACCACGGGTACCGATTCAGTGGGAGTAGTATATTCTCAATTATCTCCCGAATTTAAAGAATTGCTGGATGATGCGGAATTAATTATTTCCAAGGGTTTAGGAAATTATGAAGGTCTTACTGAAATAGATCTGGGTGATAAACCGGTTTATTGTTTATTGAATTCAAAATGCAGTCCCATTGCCCGGGATATTGGGGTTAAAGAAAGAGCTAATATTTTGTTAAAATTGAATTAATGATCTTAATCCAAAAAATTCTCTAATATTTCTAATCCAGAATCTTTATAATCAGAAATACTAATTAATGTTACTAATTCAATTAATTATTAAGAATTATCCCTGGATAATTCAAAATTAAAAATAATAAGTAAATTTAACTTTTTTTCATTTTAATTAGCTACAAATAAAATAATAATCAAATATAATATACCAAAGGTATCATAAATTTTTTAAAATTATTAAATCAGTAATTATTAGTAATCAATTAAATTAGTGTGTATAATGAGTAATTAATCAGATTTAGGGATAATCATGCTAAATTCGAGAAATTTGATCATATTGGTGGCATTGATAGTTGTATTCTTATTGGGTGGGGTAATCCTATTTACCTCATTTAATGATACTGATTCTTCAGCGGATTTTTCAGCGGATTCTGAGGGGGATGTGAAATGGTATACTGATTTAAATTCAGCAATTTCCGAGGCACAGAAGACTAATAAACCCATTTTCGCTGTTTTTTCAGCCAGCTGGTGCCCGGCTTGCCAGCAACTGGAGTCGGATACTCTCAGTAACCCCCAGGTGCAGCAAAAATTGGCCCAGGGGTATGTGGCGGTGAAAATTGACTCGGACAGTAACCCCGAGCTTTCTTCCCAATACGAAGTATATGGATTACCTACTATTATTATCATGGATTCTGAGGGGGCTGAAATTAAGAAATTAATTGGTTACCAATCTCCGGATCAACTTCTCAGTTCAATTTAGGTGGTTTAATGGATATAGTGCCCTTCATATCTTTTCTGGCAGGTATGGCTTCTGTAATGTCTCCTTGCGTTCTACCCATTATTCCTTTGGTTATTGGTTATTCTTTAATGCAGAGGGAACTATCAGAAATTTTTGCCTTTATTCTTGGCTTATTCTCCTTATTTACTCTGATCATAGGTCTGACTATAATGTTTACAGCGGCCATAAATTTTTATTTGCTATATTTCCGTATTTTTGCTTCATTTTTGTTGATAATTCTGGGTATTCTGCTTTTATTAAATAAAGGAGTATTCAATTTCTCATTTTCTACTCAAAGCACTGCTACTACTTCTGATAATATTAATTCTACTTCTGCGAATAATCAAGATACGACTAAAAACTTAGATAGAAAAGGTATGAGTGGCTCTTTTTTGTGGGGTTTTCTTACTTCCCTGGCCTGGGCACCATGTTATGGTTCCTATCTGCTGGCCCTGATAGCTTACAGTGTCTCTTCAGGAGATCCATTATACAGTGCAGTAAATCTCATAGCTTATACTGCTGGATTTTCAGCCACCATATTTGCAGTGGCTCTATTAATATCTCGTATTAACCTGGAAAGGTGGGTAAAATATTCCAATCATATACGAATTCTCTCAGGAGTTTTAATCATTTTAGCCGGGTGTTATATGTTGTGGATAATAATTTAAATCCACTTTAAAAGATAAATTAAAACATAAAATTAGTTATACTTGGAATGGTGGTGTTTTATTCAATCACTTTGAGTGAGATTCCTGAGACTAAATATTATACTACTAATATTATTATAATTATTATAAAATGAAAGGAGATATGAGGCTGATTTAATGAAGGTGGGTTTTATTGGATTTGGAGAAGTGGCTTCTATTTTATCCCAGAAACTTATGGAGAACGGGGCAGATGTTTTAACCTGTGTTGAGGGTAGAAGTCCCCGCAGCAAAGACATGGCCCAAAAATCTGGTGTTAGATTATGTTTAAGAAATATCGATGTTGCAGAGGAGTCAGATATTTTAATATCATCAGTTGTGCCTTCCATGGCTGTAAACGTGGCCCGGGAGCTGGGTAAACATTCTAAAGGTATTTATGTGGATATAAATAATATTTCACCCCAAACAGTTAAGGAGGCTCTGGCCCAGGTGGAAAATCAGCAGACAGTGGATGCCTCCATTATGGGGAGTGTTGCGAGAAAAGGATCTCAAGTTCAGATTATTGCTTCGGGGAAATATGGGGCAGATTTTGCTCATTTAAATGAATTTGGATTGAATATCAGAGTCATAGGTCCGGAGATTGGTCAAGCATCGGGAATAAAAATGTTGCGCAGTTCATATACCAAGGGTGTTTCGGCAATTCTCTGGGAGACAATTCACGCAGCTTATGAGTTAGGAGTAGATGAAGAAGTTATGGATATTATTGCCCAAACAGAAGGGGATAATTTTAAAGAATCCGCTAATTCTCGTCTACTTAGCAGCGCATTTCACTCTAAGAGGAGATTTGAAGAGATGAAAGAGGTCCGGGATTTTTTAGCTGGAATTGATGATCCTATAATGGCTCGGTGCACCGAGAGAGCATTTCAATTAATCTATGAACAGATAGGAAAACTGGATAAACGTCCTGAAAATTATAGGGATGTATTTAAAACGTTTAAAAAATAGTGAATTCCAGAAAGGGTATTTATTAGATTAATTTATTTTTTAGATTTTCGATAGCCAAATCTTCTGAGGGAATGGATTTACTAGAGATAATCTACTAAAGATTTATGGCAAAGTCATCTTAGTATTTCTCCCAAAAAATTAGTTAATTATTAATTAAATTACATGAAAATATATTATTATAATGTGAAAAATACATTATTGGTTTAATCATTTAACAATGATTAATATTTAAATGATTAATCCGATGATTTTAATCTAAAAAAGGGAAGAAATGATTTAAATGTCTCATATGATGCCGGAAGAACATGGTCGTGAATGCCAGGAAGTCCTGCGGAAATTAATTGGGAAAAAAGTAGTGGATATGGAATTCAAAACCTATGAAAATGAATGCTGGCGTATCTACATCACCACCGACAAGGGGCAGGTGGTAATGACCTTCTGTAAGGATTGGAGTTGTCCTGTGGTGGAAGACAGGGATTATGTTAAGGAAAACTTTGAGGATTAATCAAATTTAATGGTTTTATCATAATATTCCTTACAATTTTTTCATTATTAACACATTGGGCAATTCTTAAGCATTTCTCAAATCTTTTCCCTTATTTTTGACCAGATTTTAATGAATCAGCTTTATTTTCTTAATTATCATTAATATCCGTTTAATGAGTATATTATTCTTATTTAGTCTAGTTTAGTTTCTAAGTGTGTTTAAATAAATTTGAATTAATCCCCTATAAAAACCCGGATTCGGAGCCCTCGCTCTGTTTCAACAACTTTAGATTGTAGTGGGATGAAATGAGAATCCACTAAAAGCCGCAGATAAGTTGCCATTTTTCCAGGGAGTTTTAGAGGACTCTTTATCTTTTTACCCGGTGCCCGTATTTCACAGGCCAGGAAACCATTCTGATCCACATATATGGATGTTTTCTGGGCTTTTTTGAGGTGATCCACTTCAAAACTGCGAATACTCACTCCCGCATCCACATATTTAGGTGCGGAGGAACTGAGTTGTTTTTGACCTTTCCGGAACATTTCATGAGCATCAGCAGATTTAATGCCCTGATCTGCCTTGCTGGCCACGAACCATGCCCGCTGAATAACCTGTTTTATGGTCTGGTCCGGGGGAATAATTCCCTGTGCTTCGTATTTCTGGATTAGATTTAAAACCTCCGATCGGGTCACTTCTTGCTCTAAGGCGCTTATGGCTAATCTGGTAAGGACTGGGCCGTAACCGGCCCTACGGAAAACGGCCCATATCTGATCTTCATCCCGGTAAACCCTTCCTTTAATGATTTCGTTAATGGCATCAGCATTGAGGTGGGCAATTTCCATTAACTTGGCCCGAGAATAGGTATTCATGCGTTTGGTGATGGTTTCTATATCACGCCGACCGGGTATGGTCCCTTTTTTTATTTCTCTTTTTAAAATCTTAATGGTGCTTTTAGGAAGCACTTCATTTAGCTCTTGGGGGATCTTCATGTCGTTTTCTATTATGGTCCTTCTAATTTCCCGTCCAGATATTTTTCCACCTAGGGATAGCTCGGAGATGATATGGAACTTCATCTTTCTTTGATATTTCTGGTATAAAAATTCATTCACCGCAAACCAGCGTATTACATTTCGATTGGGCAAACTGCGGGGAATTCCACTGAATATTCCTTTTTTAGCAAATTTTTTGGCCTGACTGGTAATGAGGGGGATAGAAACATTGACCCCGGCGGCGTCCACATAGTCCACGGCATTATCTTCAATCATCATGGCAATTCGGATAGGAACAGAATAAGCCAGGGTAAGTCGATGATGAAGACCTTCTATGGGTACCACACGATCCGCCCCTGCTTTAAGGGCCATTTCTGCCCGGGCTTCATAATTAACAAAAAATGGAGCATGATTAGCACTGTAGCCTTTATTGAGATAGATTACTACCTCATCACCAGTTTCATCTGCGATTTCTCTGCCTTTTTGAATGAGTTTCACATGTCCCTTATGCACCGGGTCAAAATCAGCACTTATTCCTATCATGATTACAAACCTGTTAAATACTTTATATCTGCAAAATAGGCTGTAAATACGCCTATTTCTATTTACTAATCCTAATTATTCATTTTCTAATACTTTTATTTCTTTTAATAATCCTAATTATTCATTTTAATTTACTAGTTTTAAATGAAAAAGTGAGTATTGTTAATTATATAGTCTTTTTATTTTCGCGATTTATATAAAATTAGTTATATTATCAATTATAATATATGCTTGGTAGATTTATTAAATATGGCATTATTTGCCTATTGGGCAGCATGTCATTAAATTATTTGCAGTTAGGGGGCTTTAAAATTCATGATGATCTACTGCGGGATAACCGTGGTGTGGACATTGACTGGTTAGATATTTTTAATGCAATCACACATCCTACGTTTATTATAGACGATTCGCACCACATTATTGCAGCTAATTCACTTTCTAAGGATTTAATTGGATTGGAAGAGGAAGACATAATTGGTTCCTATTGTTTTAATCTTATTCATGGTGCAGACATGAACGAACCTCCTGCAGGCTGTCCCATGGTAACCTTACTACAGGAAGGTCGCAATGAAACAGTTGAGATGGAGATTGAGTTATCTCATGGTTATGGATTGGTTTCATGTGCTCCCATCATCCCTAATGAGAAAGAGTCTCAGGTTAATGGCTCTAAACAATTTATACATATCGTGACGGATATAACCGATCGAAAAATGGCTGAAAAGAAAGTTGAATCGGCTCTAAATGAAAAGACCATCCTTTTAAGGGAGATCCACCACCGTGTCAAAAATAATATGCAGATCATATCCAGCCTGCTGGATTTACAGGCAGAGTATATTGAAAATAAAAAAGATGCTGATTTATTTTTAGATAGTAAAAACCGGGTTAAATCCATGGCTATGATTCATGATAGATTATATCAGTCAGATGACTTTGTATGTGTGGATCTGGAGGATTACGTTTTAAAGCTTTCCCAAGACTTATTTTCAACATATAATACTGATCCCCACAGGGTAGCCATAAAAATAGAGTGGCTAACAAAACTTAAACTGGATATAAATGTAGCCATTCCCTTAGGGCTTTTGATTAATGAACTGATAACCAATTCCCTCAAACATGCGTTTCCTGATGATCTCTCTGGAGAAATAAATATTCGCATGCAGAAAAACGAGGATAATTTTGTCCTGGAACTGTCGGATGATGGAATGGGCATTCCCGAATCTGTGAATTTCTATGATCCAGATACTTTAGGTCTGCAACTGGTTAATAGTCTTATTAATCAGATAGATGGTGAAATAGAACTGGAAAAAAGCGTTGGGACGAAATTTAAGATTATTTTCCCTTATGATAAACATTTTTAAGGAACTGATCTTTTATTGATTTAGTATTAGTTCATCATATTTTTTAATAACAATAATTAATTTTATATGTTAGTTTTGTCAATTTTAATTAGATTAATTCAGTTAATCAATAAAAAAAATGAAATAAACTGCCATTCACATTAAATAATTTAGTATTGATTAGCTCTAGTATGATTAGTTATTTAAGTAATATTTGCATTAATATACGTTCATTGAAATAGCCATGAATATCAGGAGTCCCATAAATGTCCCGAATAACTTTTTTAGATAATGCTAAGCCGGGTAAGAATAACTGGTGGAGATATATACTGACCATAAGTTTAATTGCTATAGGAATCATAGGGGGTTCCATTGCGGTAGGCGCTGTGATGGGAATAGTTTATATTGCCTATTTATCAATTACGGGATTAACTGATCCCAGCCAATTGATGGCAGCCATATATTCCTTAAATTCAGAACCATTCTTCTTACTGATTGCTGGGGGTATCAGTTATATCTTCGCTTTACTAATGTTATTTATAGGCGTACGTTTTATTCATAACCGTAAATTTATTACTTTAGTAAATACCGATTCTAAATTTGATTTCAGACGCGTTTTAAAGGGTGCCGGGATATGGTCCAGTATACTACTTGTTTCTCTGCTGGTAACTTTTATTATGGATCCGACGGGTGTTAAATTTTCTTTTAATCCCCTGGGATTTCTGGTACTGGTAATTCTCAGTTTAATCATATTCCCTATCCAGGCTTCAACTGAAGAACTGTTTTTCAGAGGATATTTAATGCAGGGTTTTGGTTCTTTAACCAAAAAAACCCGCTTTCTTAAAGTAATCCCTATTCCACCTATTGGTAAAATACCTGTAATTCCGCTTATACTCACTTCTATATTCTTTTCTGTAGGTCATTACTGGAATGGGAGTACTCCTCTGGAGGGTATTGATTTGTTGTTGCAGACTTTTGTCCTGGGAATAACCCTGGGTATAATTGTTCTGGGAGAAAATCGATTGGAAACTGCTATGGGAGTCCATATTGCTAATAATATTTTTGTAACAGTGATAATTAATGATCCCAGCAGCATATTTGGAGGCCTACCTTCTATATTGTCCTACACGCCCACTCCCAACCTTCTGATAGACGTTACTTCTGTAACTTTATGGTCTGTGCTGCTCTTGATAATCTTATTCTGGAACAAAAAAGAGAACTTAGTTAATATATTCCGAATTGGGGATTAAAAGGAATTCAAATTAAAAAACAATTAAAAAAACTTATTTTTTCAATATTTTTTATTTTCTTTAATATTTTTTCAAATATTTTCTATAACTCATATATTTTTTATCCATGCTTTATTTTGAGTTTATCTTTCAATTATTTTTTCTATATTCGCATCAAGATCCACCCAGATGCCAATTACCTTGCATGAGGGGAAATGTTCTTTTATCAAATTAACGGATACAGTAACCTGTTTTTGGTGAGTTTCCTTATCCACAGGATTACCTGCACAATCATCATGAGCCACAATAAAAATGTCCTGGGAATCATGCACATCCATGGTAATCTGGATTTTTCGGAATATGTCATCCAAATGGGACAGGGGGTGGCTTAGAAAACCATCCATGCCGGGTTCGGTGATCATATCCACAAAATCGATTTTATAATTTTCCATAATCCACTTTACAACGGGTAACTGTACTCGCCCGTCTATACAGTTTAAACAGGTGGCAAATTTGCCTTTTAAATCATTTTTAGAAGTTTTAGAATTATTGTCCATTGAACTATCTCCGGTATCTTACGTTGACTGATTTGGGGACTCAGTTTTCTACTTCAATTATTCAATTCTTAAAAAAAAGTTATTCAAATTAGAAATTTTTTCTAATCTATTTTCTATTTTTCCTAGTGTTGCTTATTTTCATAACCAAAAAAAGATAGGTGGTTATTTGATTTAAATATTTTGATAAAAAATGGAGGATGATTAAATTTGAAAAATGATGAAATAAAAAGAAATGGTTTAATGAACCTTTAATGATCTTGATCATTAATATTCATTTTTTAATGTACTGTATCCTGGTGGTGGATCGGTTAAGGTCTGAAAACTTGGTTTCAGCCAGCCATTCACCCTTACATCCACATTCAATGTCTTCAATAAGACTCTGGTCCAGATTTGATTTTATAATCATATCTTTAAGCTTAGAATTACATTTTTTACAATTATAAGGGCCTCTCCTGCTTCCAAAACCAGAAGTATCCATAACGGCAGGTATTTTAACTGACTGACGCACTTTATTTATAATCTCAATGGCACTCCAGATTTGAGGGGGCTGATAGGAACCACTCCGCCACAGGTATTCCATAACCGTTCCTTTGTGGATGGTGGATGGACAGAATGAAACCCGGTCCACACCCACCTTCTCAGCATAGATGGCGGTGGCAATGGCTTGATCAATAGCTTCTTTTTCTGAGGTTAAAATAGGTTTTACCAGAATATATGCCTTTGATTTGACATCATACTCTTTTTTAAGATCTCCAATAACATTAACTGCTTTTTCAAAATCGGCCTGGGAAAAACCCTTGTTAATCTTAAATTCCCGAGTGTAATCGTCTGAAGTCTCCAATCCCATACTGACCTCAAATAATTTGTCGGGTATTAAAGAACAGCATTCCCTCATGATTTCAGGGGTAACATATTCGGGTCGGGATTCCACCACAATTTCGGTGACATTTTCCAGATTATTTAATGTCTTTAAGATCTCGTTTCGAGCTTCTGGAGGTAATTCCCCTGGATTAAGGAAACTACCTGATGTGAATATCTTAAATGCAGTTTTTTCTTCAATCTGGTACTTTTCCAATAACTCGTGGAAAATATCAATAATTGTCTGGGCGGAAATAGGTTCCAGGGTAGATTCAGCAATGTAACTGCACATACTGCATCCTCCACTTTCAGAAAGTGCCCAGGAGCATCCCGGAGTGGGTAATATCATAAATATGGTTTTGCCGGTTCCGGAGTATAATAAGTCCTCTTGAGTCCAGCTGGTGGAAAGTTCACGGGGTGATCTTTTTTTAGCTCTTTTTAAAGCCTTTGCTCTAATTTCTTGTGTTATTTCTTGTATTTTCATATTTCAACCTATCTGAGGCGAATTAAGAGAAAAAGTATTCGAATCTCTTATAAATTATTCAATAAACCTGCTTTAATCAACAGTGAATTAACAATGAATTTATAATTATTGCACTATCAAATATATTAAATATATTAATTGTTCTGGTAATTTAAGATTCACCTTAACAATTTGACATCAGTCACTTAATGATTGATCTAATCTTTCATAAATAGTTCATAGGTAATATTTCCGGGTAATAATAAGATATTATATGCTGTTGAGGGGGATCAAAATGGTGGAGAAAATCCAGGTAAAATCTATTTTAAATAGGCATAAACTCAGGGATACCTGGTTTCTAGAGAATTATACTTTGAACCCCTATCTGGGCTGTTCATTTGACTGTATCTACTGTTATGTTCATGGCAGTAAGTATGGGGAGCATGTAACCAATCATTTAAAGGTCAAGGCCAATGCACTGGAAGTACTGTATCGACAACTTAAAAATCGGGCTAAAAATAGGGAATATGGAATTATTGCCCTGGGGTCGGCCACAGATCCTTATCTCTACCTGGAAGAGGAACTGAAACTCACACAGGAACTTCTGCGCATAATCCACCGTTTCCATTTTCCATTAAATATCATGACCAAATCCCGTCTTATTCTGCGGGACATGGATATTCTGAAAAAAATAGATAAAAATGCACGGCTTCCAGATGACCTTCAGCGAAAATTAGGTCGAGGGCTGATTATTTCATTTTCCTTTTCCACCATGAACCATAAACTGGCAAGAATATTTGAACCGGCAGCACCTACCCCTAAAGAACGATTGCAAACCATGAAAAAACTGGCAGATGAGGGCTTTAAGGTGGGGGCCTGTTTGATGCCTGTTTTACCATTTTTATCCGATACTCCTGAACAGCTGAGTTACATGATACAGTCGGTGAAAGAACACGGTGGCAGTTTTGTACTGGTGGGTGGTCTTACATTATTTGGTGATAAACCATCAGATTGCCGGACCCGTTACTATAATGCCTTAAGAGAACATTATCCTGATGTTTTAACCAAAACAGAAAAACTATTTGGGAACTCTTCATATCCCCCGCACCGGTATCAGCATGATCTGGCGGTGAGAGTGAAAGAGCTTTGTAAAGAGCACCGTATCAAAAATACGATTATCTAATTAATTTATTCGTTATTAATTAGAATTAATTATCTTAAAAATAATTGTTCAATTATTCTTTTTTAATTATTAATATTATCAATAAAAAACAGTTATTTCAGTTAATAAGTTAAAATCAGTTAAAATAAAAGAAAAAAAAGAAATTATTTGCTTAGAAACTAGCAATAACTTCTCCCAGTAATTTGATGGATTTTTCTTTGTCAGGACCAATTGGGGAACCGGCAACGTATTGGGTTACGCCCATTTCTCCTAGAGCTTCGATTTTTGGTACGAAGTCAGCAGGGGTTCCTACAACAGAGAATGCGTCCATGAGTTCGTCGGTAACAGCTCCAATAGCTCCACCGAAGTCACCTTTACCTAAGAATTCACCGAATTTAGCACCAGTGTCAGGAGCTAGTCCGTGTCTTTCGAATACTGGTGGTGGGGATCCAGCGGCGATGAATGCAACAACGATTTTAGCAGCGCCTAAAGCTTTGCCAGCGTCGTCGTCTATGGAACAGCAAGTGTATGCTGCAACGTCAACGTCAGATATGGATTTACCTTCTGCTTCTGCTCCTTCTTTAATTAGAGGCACAGCAGCTTCGAAGTCTTTTGGGTTTGATGCGTTAATTAATGCACCGTCGGAGAATCCTCCTGCGGTTTTGAGCATCATTGGACCTTGTGCACCCATGTAGATTGGGATTTTTTCTTGGACAGCTTTGGTACCCATTAAGTTTGCACCACTGTCAGTTTTTCCACCAGCCATTAAAGTTTCCATCATTCCGATAGCGTTTTTGATGGTACTAACTGGTTTAGTCCATTCGATTCCGAGAGCGTCGAAGGTAGCTTTGTCACCAGGACCAATACCTAGAGTAGCTCGTCCGTTGGAGAGTTCGTCCAGGGTGGTAATTGCGGAAGCAGTTATAGCAGGGCTTCTCACATAGGGGTTGGTTACACCAGGACCCATTTTAATGGTCTCGGTTCCTGCAGCAATTAATGCTAAGGTTTCGTATACATTTTTGTTGTTGTAGTGGTCTGTAATCCAGGCGTATTCAAATCCTACGTCTTCGGCCAGCTTTACAAGCTTTACAATTTTTTCTATTGGCTCATTTGGAACAAATTCGATACCAAACTTCATAATATATCACCTTTTTAAAATTTATTTGCAGTATAAAAATATTTTGTTATTTAACTGCAATCGAAAGTTTTAAATAGGGTAGTAAAGCTGGGAATTATACTATGTTCATATCATTAATTTTTTAAAGCTTTATTTGATTTTTATTTATTTTATAAACTATAAAATTGCTTTTAGACGTATTATTAATTTCCTATTTAATGCTGGGAATTATTTTTAGGTTATTATATGTAAATAACCTATTCAGACAAGTTATCCATAATAATATAATATTCCTTGACATTTTCAGGAAACTTCTTACTTTCACCAAAACAATTTTTTTTTAAAGGATTTTTATTGGCCTAATTTATTTTCCTAAAGTTCTCTTATTTTTAATTTCATGAATTTTTTAAATTCTTTTAATGATATTAATTTCCCAGTGTGATTAACATGTTAGATCATGAACCGAAAATTCAAAAAATATATATGATACGTTTCCCTTAATTATTATCTGCACTATGGATAATGTCATGGATACTCAGGATGTCACATTTCAATTTTTTTTGCAATGTTTTCTGTTT
>DATN01000002.1:0-13843 GCA_002504725.1 Methanobacteriaceae archaeon UBA587
GCTTCCCGATTAATGGTAGTCAAAAATTTCCTTATTATCCCGATAATGGTAATGGAAATAAATATGATTACTATGCCTGAAACAGACACCGGGAAATTGGTATACATGGCATAAACCGTGACCACCGAAACCAGAACTGCTTTAATACGATTGGGAAGTTTGGAAATCACCATGGAAAGCAAATACATACTGATAAATGCCACGATAACCAATTGAAATGGGGGATACTGGGTTAAAAATATAGTGATAGTAACTGCAGAACTGACCACCAGGGCCAGAACCATGTTTTTCTTATATTCTTTGACAGGTTCACCTAATTCAGATAGTAAGTGTCTTTTTTCCTTTAATACTATGTAGAACAAATAGATAATTAAAAAAGGAAGAGTAGCCAGAATACTGTTGATTATTATGGTAAAAGCAAATGGATAATTAGCAAAATAGGGTAGGGTCTGACCCCCAATATTATAGCTAAGTAGGGTTATGGAAAAAGGAAGTAGCGCCGCCAATGCAGTGAAAAGTTTTACATCTCCCCCTGCCCAGGCACCTAGTTTCCAAAAGGCGTAACCTAAAGCAAATATGATGGCGGTTACTATAATAGCACTGACCAGATAGACCAGATCCCCTAACCACCAAAAGTAAATTCCATTTAATACAATTCCCACCCCAATTAATGGAAAAGTGAGCTTATTAGGGATTATTCCCCGTTTTATATCACTGTAAGAAGCATATAGACATGCACAAATAGCAATAATAACACATGCTAAGGGTATATAACTCATCATGAATATCACGTATAAATTTTTTTTAATTGATTTTTTTAATAATTATAAATCAGATCATGGATTATTGATAGTAACCAATTATAAGATTATTAACTCCATTAATCACTTCAATAACTTTATTTGAAAACAGATATTTAAGTTTTAAAGTTTTTTAAAATAATTAAAAAATAGAATTAAAATATAATTAAAAAATCAAGATGAAAATAATCAAAGAGAAGATGAATTATCTATATTGCCCTGAAAAATAATCCCCTGACTGGATAAAAGTCCCCTTAAAAAGGACATTATTCATCTTATTTATCTTTGTTATCCATGGTGGCCTGCATAAATGATACAAATATAGGATGGGCCCGATTAGGTCTTGATTTAAATTCTGGATGGAATTGACAACCTAAAAACCAGGGATGATCATCTAATTCTACAATTTCCACCAGAAAATCATCAGGAGATGTACCTGAAATGATAAGTCCTTTATCTTCCAGCTGTGAACGGAATTCATTGTTTAATTCAAACCGGTGTCGGTGTCGTTCCTGGACCAATTCTTCCTGATAGGCCTGGTGGGCTAAGGTACCTGATTTTAGTTTACAATCATAAGCACCCAACCGCATGGTACCACCCATGTGCTTGATTTTCTTCTGTTCTTCCATCATGTCAATTACCGGGTTAGAAGAATCCTGATCAAATTCTGTACTATTAGCTCCCTCAAAACCGTGCATTCTGGCAAATTCTATGACCATACACTGCATCCCCAAACAGATCCCAAAAACAGGCACATTATTCTCAATGGAATACCGCACCGCGTCGAGTTTACCGGATATGCCTCTTTCTCCAAAGCCTCCGGGAATAAGGATAGAATCCAGTTCATCTAACTGTTGGGTGTTTAGGGAATCTTCGGCACTAATCCATTCAATCTTTACTTTGGCCCCTACATGAGCCGCGGCATGGCGCAGGGACTCCCGAATACTCATATAAGAATCTTCCAGTTCCACGTATTTTCCTACAATACCCACTTTGAGTACAGGATCTTCTTTTTTGAGAGATTTTACAATCTTTCTCCACTCAGTAAGGTCATGGCTGTCTTCAGCTACATCCAATTTTATACGGTTAATAACATATTTACCTACGTTTTCCCGGTCCATAACCAGGGGAACCTCATAAATAGAAGAAACATCAGGACAGTTTATTACAGCATTTTGTTCAACATCACAAAAATGGGCAATTTTCTTTTTAAGGGCATAATCTATGGGCAATTCTGAACGACAAATAATCATATCAGGATTGATACCGGTACCCCGTAGCTCTTTAGTACTGTGCTGGGTAGGCTTGGTCTTAAATTCACCAGCAGCCCTTAAATAAGGAACATAAGTTACATGGACAAACATAACATTGTCATGTCCTTCTTCATTTCTTAACTGTCTAAGGGCCTCTAAAAATGGCTGTCCCTCAATGTCCCCTACAGTTCCACCTACTTCCACCAGCACCACGTCGGCCTGACTTTCTCGGGCGATTTTCCGTACCATCTGCTTAATTTCATCGGTAATGTGAGGGATTATCTGTACACATGATCCCAGGTAAGATCCTTCTCTTTCTTTAGAGATTACGGATTGATAGACCTTTCCTGTGGTTATGTTTCCTTCACCAGAAAGATTAACATCTAAGAATCGTTCATAGTGACCTAAATCCAGGTCGGTTTCCATACCATCCTGGGTTACAAAAACTTCTCCGTGTTGATAAGGATTCAATGTACCGGAATCCCAGTTTAGATAAGGATCAATTTTTATTGCAGTTAATTCCAGACCATAAGATCTTAAAATTCGCCCAATGGACGCTGCAGTTATCCCTTTACCTATAGAACTTACTACCCCACCAGTTACAACAATATATTTAGCCAGACAAACCAACTCCTTATAATACCATTATATGATTATTGTTAATAAAATTTAATTATTTCAACAGTGTATAAAATTAAATTGAGAAGATAAATGGAGTCAAATTAAATAATGATTTCAGTTTAATCCTTAGAAATTATTTAAGAATTTAATCATTATAATTAAATCATCATAATTATTTAGATAATGATTAGATTTATATTCTAATAGTGTTTGATTTTTTCATATCCTACTAATTAGAGTGACACCCTTAATTATCAACTCATTAATTTAGAACCTTAGATTAAATATATTTTTTCATTATTATTAAGAATTTTCTAGAATAATACTTTTAAAAACCACTTAACAATTTATTAATAAGGTCATGGGCCTTGCTCAGACCTAAACTTCCCTTTTCAGCCGAATCTTCATCGTATTTTTCCACGGCATCTGCCTTCACACCAGGCCCATAGACGGCATAAGGTACCGGATCCATGGTATGGGTCTTTACCGAGATAGGGGTGGCATGATCCGGCAGTAAAGTAAGCATGAAATCATTATAGTCAGGGAGGCAATCAAGGATAGGCCCCAATATCTTGGAATCAATTTCCTCAATACCCTTAATTTTTTCAGAAATATCCCCTGCGTGACCTGCTTCATCTGGGGCCTCTACATGCACGAATACAACATCATGATCAGGGAGGGCATCTATAGCATATTTACCTTTGGCCTTATAATCAGTGTCAAAGTATCCAGTGGCTCCAGGCACACTGATGTTATTTAGTCCCAGATAGACACCTATGCCTTTAATAAGATCTACACCAGTAATGGTAGCACCATTGAGACCATATTTCTCCTGGAAGGTTTCCATCTGAGGTTTAGGACCCTGACCCCATAGCCAAATCATATTGGCCGGTTTTTTTCCTTCAGCCAACCTATTTTTATTGACTTCCTGTTCTAAAAGAATATTCTGAGAATCTTGCATGAGTTTATTCAAAATAGAAGCATGACCATCACTTTCAGATGAAATCAAGTAATCTTCAATCTTTTCACCCACAATATCATGGGGAGGGGTTGTTTTAAGATGGGAGGATTGGGGGTGTTTATATAAGAAAAGGTGTCGGTAGCTTATTCCTGCATGAAAGGTACCTATATCCCCAAAGCTGTGGTTTAGTGCATGGATAAGCTGAGATGCCTCAGTACTGGTAATATGCCCTGCATTAAAATCATCTAAAATACCCTCTTTTTCTGTGATAAAATTGCAACGAAAAGCCACATCATTTTCACTTAAATCCACACCCATACTGGCGGCTTCCAGTGGTCCGCGCCCGGTGTAGTACTGTGCTGGATCATAGCCCATGATAGCTAGGTTCGCCACATCAGAACCCGGTTCCATTCCCTGAGGAACAGTCTGTAACATTCCATTAACTCCTTTATGGGCTACTTCATCCATGTTAGGTTTTTCTGCTACCTGTAACGGAGTTTTATTGTTCAATTCTTCCAGGGGATAATCTGCCATCCCATCTCCAATCAAAACCACGTATTTCATGATAAATCTTCCATTAATATTCCATAAATCTTTAATATCAGATAATAATTAAAATAGTAAATAAAAATATGTGAATCTATGTGAATCAGTTTAATAATCCGGTAAATTGATATCAAAGGATAATATCAGAGTAATTATTTAGATTTCCAGATATTTACCAGATCACTTAAAATAGCAGCCGCCGTTTCAATGGAACCGGCACCCCGACCCACCACAGTAACTTCATCAGCCAGATCTGTTTTTAAGGTGGCCATATTCAGAGTTCCTTCCACAGAATAGGGGGATCCTTCCCGGACCAGTCGCGGTGAAACTTTTAAGGTATGGGAGGAGACTTCTGCTATTAATTTTATTAAAAAACCCTCTTTTTTTGCCAGTGCAATGGATTCAGAAGTGATACGTGATATGCCATCTAATTCAACGTCTTTAAGAGTGACATCCATTCCTAAAATAGAATTAGCTAGTATAACTGTTTTACAAGCAGCATCTATACCTTCCACATCCTGAGTAGGATCCGTTTCTGCAATACCCATCTGCTGGGCTTCTTGCAGTGTGTTTTCATAGGAAGAACCCTCCCTGGTCATACGAGACAGAATAAAATTAGTGGTACCATTTAGAATACCAAAAATGGACTCAATATCACAGCCCGGGAGTGTTTGCTGGGCAAAGTTGATAATGGGCATGGCTCCACCTACTGAGGCCTCAAATTTAAACTGCACATCATTTTCCTGTGCATTTTTGATTAAGTCACTGAAAGATAATGCCAGAGGACCCTTATTGGAGGTTACCACATCCTTCTTGTCAGCCATGGCCTTGATCATTAGGGTCTTGGCAGGTTCACCGTCCTGAATATTGGTGGGAGTTACTTCCACCAGGCAATCGTATTCCACCTGATCTAAAACAGATAAAGCATCTAAATCAGAGATCCCCTTTTCAGGATAATCGCAGACCTTTCCTGTTTTTGATTTGATTTCTAATAGCAAATCAGGATCCAATCCTTCCTCAGCAATGGCTGCACCAGAGGTATCGGTTACGGCAACTATTTTTACATCCAAACCATATTTATCATTTAAATGATCATTTTTTAAGGAGATAACTCGGGCAACTCCCTGTCCCACGGCACCAAAGCCCATTAAACAAATTTTCATCCTATTCCTCCCTAAATAAAAGAATTATTTCACTTGTGGATTTCCCAGAGAAATCATGATATTAACTTATTTTGCAATTTACAAGTCTAAATTTAAATTATGTGGTAAAGAATTAATTTAAGTAATTTTTAGTGATTGAAATTGTGGTATTCATGATTATGTATAATTTGTAATGATAACGATTATATATAATGAAATAACGATTATACCTCGCTAATCACTAAGAAATCCTTATTTTCAGCTATTTTATGGATCTTATCCATTACTTCATCCCTTTTACCATAATCTGCTTCCACAATAATCTTGGCAGATGATTCTAGCGGTTCTTCCGCCATCTTAAGATCCAAATCAGCCACTCGAACCCCTTGCAACTGATTAATTTGATCCATGGTATCCTTTACATCCCGATCCACAATATTACCAATGAGAATTGTGGTTATTTTTTCTTTACGAAGCACTCCGTCAATTTCAATGACACTGATACCCAGACGTTCTAATTCTTTTAAAACAAGGTCCAGGTTTTCCTCATCACCCTCCAGTGTTATTTGAACCGGTACCGTGCCTCGCTCAGTTTTAACATCTCTTTGATGTATAACCGTAACAATGTTGGCTCCTAAACCACCAATAGGTTCTAAAACTCCCACCAGTTGTCCTGGAACATCTAATAATTCAAGTACCAGATTCGTACGCATGATTTCCCTCTTAAATATGATTATAATATTTTGTAAGTGTTAATAAATCTTTATATCTCTATAATTGCATATGTTCCATATAGCCCTATAGAGTTCCATATAACTCATTATATGAAATACAAGGCAATATTTTTCTTAATTGGAATAGATGATAAGCTTGACCTGCAAAACAGATTATCAGATATAATGAATATGATGTAAGTATAATCCCATCAATGTCCTTATTTAAATATTCAAATTAGATGCGATTATTTAACCCATTTACTTTTTTCTACCAGTATATTACCATTTTCATCAGTATGAGCATTCCGTAGAAGTTTTAAAGGATCTTTAGCTTCAGATTTGTCTAAGCGAGTACGGTTTAGATTATCTACAATATAATGAGTTTCTTCCAATTCAGGGATGCTTTCCAGAGTACGGGAAAATTCTTCTAGAATTTTTTCTGCTTCTTTTTCTATTTTCACTTTATCCCTCCATACATAATTCTTATTTTATACTTTATAATACTAATCCTAATTCCCTACTTAAACCAGGACAATGCAAACTTATGAAATGAATAATTTATAATTAGAATTTTTATAATTATAATTCTACTGTTATGCTTTATAATATTAATTATTAGAATCCACGCAGGTCTTTCATGAAGGCTTCATCATCAAATTCTTTAAGCACTTTCTTCATTAGAATTTTATGAATGCCGGATCCATACTGGGCTGCCTTTTTAGGGCGCTGGGCAATGAATTCGGGCACTCCTAAATCCAGTGCCACATCACGGAGTATATGTTTTCTGAGGGGATCATCTGCACTTTCTATTTTATATTTTACAGGTATATTAAATGCCACGTCAATGACCTCTTTATCCAGAAAGGGAACCCTCAGCTCCACACCATGGGCCATGGTCACCGCATCGTCTCTTTGCAGGTTCACATGGTAGATATTCTCTATGTCTTCTTTTAAAACTTTTTGGATTCCTTCTTTTTCTTTATAGGACTTCAGATAACGATGATAACCGCCAAATAATTCATCGGCACCCTGTCCCGATAATGCAACCCGTATGCCATCTTCATGAACCATTTGCGCCGCCAGATAAGTAGGCATTCCCACCCCTATTTTCATGATATTGAATTCTTCAATGGCCCGGATGACTGGTTCTAAATTATTGCGGATCACATTTTCATCAACAATTAATGTCCTGAGATCTAAATCCAGGCACTCGGCAGCTTTAATGGCAAACTCAATATCCGGAGAATTCTCGGTACCCACCGTATAAAGAGTAATTTGCAGGGGATGATCATTCTGTGAAATGTCCTTAAGGATACTGGCCAAAAGAGTACTGTCCACCCCTCCTGAAAATATTAAAGCGACTTTTTCCAAGCCCCTTATTCTTTTTTCCACTGCATTTTTAAGAACAATTGCTAAATCCTCTTTAAAAGAAATATCTGGCTTTATATTATCCGCATTAATAGTATGCTTTCTAACTTCATTTTTAAAAGGGCCGTCTATCTTGATGAGTTTATCTTTATACAATATATGTCCCGCAGGTAAGGCATGAACCTCTCTAATTCCCAGATCCCATAGGGCTTTTCTTTCTGATGCAAAAGCATTTATTTCTCCTGGTATTTCACCATAGTAAAGGGGTTTTACCCCCACTGGGTCCCGGGCCAGTACCATTTCCTGGCCATTCCATAGTGTAAAGGCATAATCACCATCCAAACATTTAATAGTTTTCTGGAGAGCATTGAGAAAATCATCCTTATAGAAATAATTTAACAGACCAATGATAACTTCACAATCAGAATCGGTCTTAAAAGGAGCACCTATCTTATTTTTTATTTCCTGGTAGTTGTAAATCTCGCCATTGCAAACCAGAACCATGTTCTGATTCATAATGGGTTGAGAACCCTGGCCACCGACTATAGAAAGTAAATTATGACCCATACCCCGGGACTTTCCTTCACAACTCCGCGGGAAATTAAAATTACAGATATCTCCTTTAATTAAATTTTCATCTATCCAGATCCCTGAACTATCCGGACCTCTATGCTTCAGAGATATAAGCATTTTACGTAGATTTTCTGGGGCATTTTCACCATAAATACCTGCTATAGCGCACATATAAATACCTTTATTAATTTAACTGGTTTATTTATTATAAGAATATTCATTTTAAGTTATCTAATGTTTTATAAAATCTTTTTAATAGAATTATTAGGGGATTATTAGGGTTAATCCAAGAAAAACTGTTCTAATACGAGTACAATCTATTGGTGAAAAATATCAGGATAATGATCAATAAATCTCTAATTTGATAAAATATCATTAAGTCATTATTCTAAGTGATTTATAAATTTGATTATATTTGATAGAAAAAGATGATTTACTAATGATTATTAAAATTAATTAAACACTAGCTAAATCATAAATAATCAATAATATATCCACAAATGATTTTTTTTAACATTAAATTATGTTCCACAGTCCATATCCGAGCTTAAACAGGCACTGCAGTCTGAAGGAATATTATCCTTTTCTTTGTGGAGTTGGCACATTATATCTTCTGTTTTAATCATTTTACAGATTTGACAGGTTCTTGGAATGATATCTGTCTGATTAGCCCGTCCTTCATTTAGATCAAGGGCAAATTGTTGAATCATTTCCATTATAGGATCATTCAATTTAATACCATGACCCCGTTTATCACTGATATATTGAGATACAGCAGGTTGAGTAATATCCAGTAATTCAGAAATCTCTTTCTGTTTCATGCCCAACTTAAGGAGTTCTTTTGCCAGTTCAGATCTTATGGTTGGGATAACATACCAAACAACCATTTCACATGGGGGTTTCACATTTATCACTTCTTGTAATATTAACTGATTAATTTTCCAGATTCTGGTCCGGGCATTACCGAATATATTTCCTTTATTTTGAATAAAATAGCAGATTTTGGTTCCAGTTCATCTTTAACCTTGCTTACCCAATCCACGACTTCGTCAAAATATTCACCGGACTCAAATATCTCAACGGTGCCTTTAAACTGGTAAGGAAATGTCTTGGCATCGGCAACTATGAGTGCTAAATTAGGATTAGCATCCAGATTTTCACGGGTCTTTTTCATGTAATTATCAGCAATTAAGACAGTATCATCATTTATTGGCCGGGCAAACCCAATAGGAACCACATTAGGAACCCCTTCTGGACTGGAAGTTGCTAAAAATACTAAATTTTTTTCAATAGCTTCTTTCATTTCCGCATTCAATACCATGATATCACCATAACTTGTAAATTTAGTTTAATGTTTTTATAAGTATTATATTATGGATATTCGCTACACTTTAATCCATATAAATATGTTTAAGTAATTAAATTGTTGTGTTATTTTTATTTCCAACACAATTACCATAATTAATTCCAATAATTCCATTTAATAATCAAAAATTAATTGAAAATTTGATTATACAAAGAAATTCATGCATTATTTTAGTATCTTTACTAAAAGTTCCATATTCTCTCTTTTCAGTGGTAAAACATATTTTTTACCATGATAAGTGAATCTGAAGCGGGTTATCTCTGATCCAAATTCCATATCCTCCATTTCATCCAGAAGATACTTATTGACCTTTCCAGTTCTGTTTTCACCCCAGAAAGTTTTGCGGTACTCTATAAAACAGTCTTTAGTGATTTCCACGTCAAAAGAATCGTCTTCAAAGAATAAAACAGTTTCCAGAAGATTCCGCTCACATACCATACAATATTCTGCGTTTTCTGGATTTCCCAGCCCACATTCCGGACAAATTAAAGTGAAACGCAACACTTCCTGATCATTTTCCAGTTCCATGCACTTTGTTCTAATCTTATAAAATAAATAATTAATCAATATTATTTTTAAGAATTTCATTTCAATGATTTTATTTTTAATGATTTTTGAAAAAATTACTATTATAAATAATACAAAAATGATTAAAACATTTAGAAATTAAAAAAAATAAAAAAGGAAATCTGGGGATTACCATCCCTACCAAACATATTATCAATTAATATGTAGAGATTTAGGAGTAAATTTGATTATATTCTATCTTCATAATCCACTTCTTTAAAAATAATCTTAAATTTCGTGCCCGATATTCGGTTAAGGGATATTTCCCCATTAATCTGCCGGACCAGATTATTTACCAATCTTAATCCCAAAGTTTTGGTACTTAACAAATCAATATCCTCAGGAATACCCACCCCATTATCAGTAATGGTTAGATATAAAAATCCTTCATTTTCTGTGAGTTTTACGCAAATTTCCCCACTATCATCCATAAAGGCATATTTTAGAGAATTAGTAACCAGCTCATTGATTATCAAACCACAGGGAGTTGCCATATCCATGTTTAAATAGATCTCATCAATATGGGAAATCAACTTAATGTTTTGAGAGGAATTATTATATGTTTGATACAAATTTTTCAGAATATCTCCTATATACTGTTTCATATTAATCCGGGACATATGTCTACTCTGATAGAGAATTTCATGAATCAAAGCAATGGTTCTAACCCTATTCTGAATTTCTAACAAAATTGTCCTGGTTTTATCATCAGAGAGACTAAATGAAATAAGAGAGATCATGCTGGATATAATCTGCAGATGATTTTTCACCCGGTGATGTATCTCCATTAACAAGACATTTTTTTCATCCAAAGACCTCTTTAATTCATTTTCTACAATTTTACGTTCAGATACGTCCCTTATAATTGCCGCAAAAACAGTTCCATTCTCTCCCTGCCATTGGGTGACTGATTCTTCTAAGGGTACCTCTTTCCCATCCTTACGCAGCCCATAAGTTTCATAAATTTGATCTTTAAAGGTTCCACTCGATATGACTTTTTCTAATCCCTTTAGATAAGTTTTCAGTACACGGGGAGGGATTATAAATTGTATATCCTGACCAATGGCCTCTTCCGCACTATAACCATAGATTCCCTGGGCACCCTTATTCCAGTGAGCAATTTTCCCATCCTCAGTGGTGATTACAATGGCATCAATGGAATTATCAATAATTGCTCTGAATTTTCTTTCATTATCCTGGGCAATCTTAAGATTTTCTTGTGCAGTTAGGGTAGCATCTTCTGCTATTTTCCGATTAATATTGGCTATTTTTTCAGATCGTCTAATTTCTTCCATCTGCAGAATTTGTCTAATAATTACCAGAGTAATAGGCACCCCACAAATTAACAACATATCTAAAAAAATACGTGAATTGTAAATAAAGGTCCAAATCATTAGTATATAAATTAAAAATACCAGTAGAGCAGGAATTTGATAATTTAAATATAAATTCATATACCATGCCTTGCTAGAACAATCATGAAATCGTTTTGGCTGTTTTTGGGTGGTCTGTAAAAATCCGGCAGCTCCAATCAGGATATAACTACCAATCATCAGTATGTCAGAAATGCCCCCGGCCACATAAACTTCCCCTACAGACATGTAACCAAAAATAGCAGTGGAAATAGCTTGTAGTAAAGCAGCTATCAATAAAAAAGAAACTGGGCTGTCTTTTAGTTGACCGGCATTTCTTAGGAAAACTGCGATGATAATATAACAAAATATGAATTCTAATATAACAAAAATAATTGTGACAAATAAGGTAAATTGATCAGTGCTGTCTAATTTAACGATTCTATCCACTACCAGTATCCATAGGGCTATGAAAATAATACTCATCACCAGGCCGATATCCGCCATTCTACGGAGTCTCTGAATTCTTTGCATCCGGGGACCAGGCAA
Organism: Methanobacteriaceae archaeon UBA587; assembly: GCA_002504725.1. Classification (GTDB taxonomy): domain Archaea; phylum Methanobacteriota; class Methanobacteria; order Methanobacteriales; family Methanobacteriaceae; genus UBA587. Next base: position 11,815 of record DATN01000002.1, read on the forward strand.
CATGAGCAGACCTACTGAAAATAAAATTACATGGATACTGTAAAAAACTAGGATGATGGCAAAGTTTTCAGAAAAGCCAAACTTAAAATTGGAAGTTAACCAGATAATATCCAGACAAAATAGGAATATCTGAGAGATTAATATCATTCTCCAGGCCGCGAACGAGGTTTTATTATATTCCTTTGATTTGATAACAGCGAAATACAGGATCACCATTATTATGAAATTTAAAATAGGAATGGTGATATTTGCTAGAGGTTCTCTTACAGGGGGCTGATGCCAGAAGAAGATTAGTAAAAAACTTATAATGGCAAAAAAAGATAGAGATGATTTTAAATAATTATTAAATGTAATTTCAGGGAATTTGATATTCACACCACCTTTATCTTTATCTAAACTCTTTTTTATCAAATTCCGCAAAGGTAATATTAAAATAGGTACCATTATCATTGATTATTTCCAATGTCCCGTGGATCTGCTTAACCAGAATATTAACAATGTTTAAACCAAAGGAATTTGTTTTTACTATATCAAAATCTGCGGGAATTCCAATTCCGTTGTCATGAACTTTCAGTTCTAATTGATTTTCAGCACTTTTTTCCAGGGAAATTTTTATTTCCCCAGGACGACCCTCTGGGAAGGCGTACTTTAAGGAATTAGAAATAAGTTCATTTAGAATAAGTCCCAGGGGTATAGCGGTGTTCACATCCATCCAGGTGGTGGGTATATTCAAATCCAGGGATACCATTTCCTGATTGACTTTATAAGCACTGAAAAGATCAGTGATCAGTGTGGAAATATAATCGGCAAAATCTATGCGTTTGAGATCCGGTGATTGGTACAGACGTTCATGGATTAAGGCCATGGATCTGGCGCGATTTTGACAATCTTTTATTATGTCTTTGCTTTTTTTATCATCTAAATAACTGGACTGTGCCGATAAAAGACTGGATATCACCGCCAGGTTATTTTTAACCCGGTGATTCATCTCCCTCATCAACATTTCCTTTTCATAGAGAGATTTTTTGATTAATTCCTCATCATTTTTCTGTTTAGTGATATCACGGGCAATGCCACATAATCCCACTATCTCCCCTTTTTTATTATACATGGGATTTTTTATAACATGTAAAATCTTATTTGATGGTGGGATGGGTGGGGTTTCAGTTGTTACCGTCTCTCCATTTAATACTTTTCTATCATATCCCTTTAGAACATCCTCTTCGTATTCAGGGGGAAATGATTCCAAAACAGAGTTTCCTATGATATCATCTGATTTAACTACAAAAAACTGTTCAAATGCAGGATTAACCATGGTGAAACACGAATTTACATCTTTAATAAAAATCAGGTCCTCAGTAGAATTCAAGAGTACGCGAAATCTTTCCTCACTTTCTGAAATCTGTTTTTCCATTTCATAACGGGATAATGCCATTTCAATAGCATATTTAAGCATATTGCTATCAAATGGTTTGGGGAGAAAATTATAGGGTAAAGTGGATTTAGCCTCTTTACGGGTTTCTTCATCAGTGTAGGCACTTACATAAACTATGGGAACATCCATATCCTGATGTATTTCTTCTGCAGCTCTTATTCCATTAATTTTACCACCCAACATTATATCCATGAGAATAAGGTCAGGGCTTTCATTAAGAGCCATGGAAATAGCTTCTTCACCGGAAAATGCTGTTAAGGGTTGATAACCCCAGTTTTGAATACAGGTCTCCAGTTCCATTGAAGTCAATGCTTCATCTTCCACAATCAGGATTTTTTTATCCATATGCGCATACCTCACTAAATTAATCAATAAAATATATCTGAATCTAAAATAATCATTAAATGACTTTTACAATACTATTTCAAATTCCCTCAGATCAATAAAAATATGATAGTTGTATATAATTAATAAGTTTTTGTAGTAAAATTATTTTTAAGATAAATAAAACAAGATTTTACTAAATTAAATCAATTTAATAGTTTTAATTAAATTTTATTCTTTTTAAAAATAGAAATAGGGCTCAAAAAAAAA
>DATN01000002.1:13899-26487 GCA_002504725.1 Methanobacteriaceae archaeon UBA587
AAAAAAAAACCTGAAAGAACTTAAATCATTTTTTCAAAAATATTTAATAATAATGAATATTTATGAAAAATAGAATATCTGAATAAAAAAGATAAAATCTCGTGCTAATCACTTTTAATTGATTATTTCTTACGAACTTCCCCAATCAATGTCCCGTTTATTATATAATCAAAATCAATCTCTTTATCCCAGCCGGCCTCAATGAACATATCCATATAACTTAGTCCAATGATTATTCCGTTATCATTCATGATCTGGGCAATCATATCTTTTAATTCTTTAATATCCACCTTGGATTTGGGCATGGATAATCCCCCGAGAAGTGCCACCACATCTGCCTTAGGATCAACAGGATCAGTTAATTGCATCCCCTGTGGAGTCATTTCCAGTTTCCGGGCGCTTTCTAAATCAGTCAATGTAATGAAACAGGACTTTTTATCCCGTGCTGCGTAGGCAAAGAGCTCGGCAAATGGCGTACAAACCCCCGGGGCGCCTACAAAAGTGATTTTTTCTGCATCAGATACTATTTCTTTGAATGCTACTAAATTTCCATTTAAACCTTTAAATTCACTCATTTTTTCCATGATACCACATTCTACTAATATAAAGTTTGAATTTATAGAACTTTAGTATTTTGATTAATAAAAATAATAGTGATTATAAACAGCAGGTTCTGTTCCTTTGGCATATTTGAATATAAAACGAGGATCAGAAGCTATGTAGAAAGCAAAGCACATTAAAACAAAACAGGACACCATTAGAATGAAACCTAAAAAAGGATCGGGAATGGCAGGGTTTTGACCATTAAAAATGCTGTATTCCGATGTAAATCTGGAAGAATGATAAGCCAGCCACTTGAGGAAGTGGTCCGGGTTTTCTTTAAACAAAAGGTAGATCACAGCAAAGCAAAGAGTCATGGCGGCTCCGTAAACCGTCCCAATGGTTACAAAAAGTTTTCTTTGCTGGTTGAAGTGATAATATTTAGCCTGTCCAATCATGAAAACTTTGTAGGCAAATATCAGTGCAGCTATGGCTATTAAAAATAAGATAGGGCCATATATCATAGCACAGACCACTGCAAAAAGTCCCAGAGGAATATTGGTCAGTCCATAGTAAAAAACTCTGTTTCTAACGTCAAATTCAGGTACAAAATCCCCTTTTCTTTCTTTATCAAGTTCTCTTAATAATTCCAATTCTTTTCCAGTTTCCATTACGTTTTCTTCTTCAAAATCCGTGGTGAATGATTGTGGAAGAGATTCCATGTACTTAACCTTGTAATAATCATTTAATTGGTTTTCTATGGCTTCTGTAGCAGTATGATCCGTGAATTCCGTATTAATAAAATCCCTACATTTATAATACTTTTCTTTATCACCAGACAGGCTGAATGTGAGAGCAATTGATTTCCATGCCCTTAAGAAGTCCTCATTAAGTTCCAGGGATTTCTCAAAACATTCCCTGGCCTCATCATAATTTCCTTGATTAATTAGAAATTTGCCTTTGGTAAACCATACATAAAACGATTCTGGTCGGTTGCTGGTGGATTTATCTAAACATAACAATCCATCTTTAAATTCACCGGCCCTGCAAAGGATATTTCCCTTTTCATACCATGCATCAGAGGATCCAGGTTCATTATCCTTGAACTCATCAATATAAACCAAGGCAGTTTCATAATCTTTTAAAGATAGATAAGCATTAGCCATTAATAAATTAGAATAATTATAATTAGAGTTTAAATCATTAGCATTATTGTAACAGGTAATAGCGTCCGGGAATTGTTGCAGTTCCTGGAAAGTTAACCCCATCCCCACCCATGACGGGAAAAATTCGGGATTTATTTCCAGTGCCTGAGAATACAATTCATATGCTTCCTCAGTTTTATCTTCCAAAAGATATATGTCACCTTTATCATGCCAGGCCAGATATAACTCGGGCATTAAAGAGATAACCTCATCCAGTATCAGAAGAGCACCATCATAATCTTTAATTTCTTTCAGGAGACGTGCTTTTTCAAAAAGAATGTACGGGTTTCGGGGGCTAACCTTCAGGGCACGGTCAAATGATTTCAGAGCAGATTCATATTGTTTTATTCTCCGGAAAAGTTTTCCACGTTCTACCAGTGCCGGAACAAAGTCCATATTTAATAGGGCACGGTTAAAGTAGTTAAGGGCTTGTTTATCATCCCCCAACTTTACATATAACAGGCCTTTCCCATACCAGGCATGTAATGGATCATAGTTTAATGCAGAGTTATAATGTTTTATAGCACCCTCATAGTCGCCTTTTTGAACTAATCTCGCCCCTTTTTTAAGGACTGTGTTTTTACTATTTTTAGATGTCATTTTAACCCCACATTCTAATTACAATAACATTAAAATTTTAAATTAATATATTTTATCATAATTTTTGGAGATTGATGATTAACATATGAAAATGAAACCTCTAATAAAAATTATTTCAACTGCTTTTTTCAAATATATTATAAATATATTATTTCATAGCATTACTCTGTAATAATACAATTAAGCTAGTGAAATCTGGAAATAGCATTAATTAAATACTTAATATGCCTTAAATAATTTGATCATTATAATTCATATTATCAAGAATTTTCTTGAAGACGGATAATAACCCGATAAAAATTACATATATCTTTAAATGGGAGACCAATTATGAATAAAGTACCCTCTGGCGAATTAAAAAGCCGCATGCAACGATTCAAAGATTATATGAATCAGCAAGACCCGGAATGGGATATGGCAGTTATATTCAGTAAGTTGAACCAGTATTATTTCACCGGGACCATGCAGGACGGTATGCTGATTATTCCCCGGGATGATGAAGCAATTCTCTGGGTGAGGCGCAGTTACCGCCGGGCGTTAGATGAATCATTACTTGAAAATATCCAGCCCATGCGCAGTTTCCGTGACGCGGCAAATTCCCTGCCTCAAATCCCGGATAGTGCTTATCTGGAAACAGAAGTGGTTCCCCTGGCGTTATATCAGCGGTTTCAAAAACATTTTTCATTTAAAGATATTTTGCCCCTGGATATGCACCTGAAAACCATAAGGGCCGTGAAAAGTGATTATGAACTATCATTAATGCGCAGGGCTGGGGCCATCCACCAGCACGTATTTGAGGAAATCATCCCCCAGATATTAACTGAGGGTATGAGTGAAGCAGATCTGGCCACCCAGCTATTTTCAGTCATGATCAGGGAGGGTCACCATGGGGTGAGCCGTTTTAGTATGTTTGATTCTGAGATGGTGCTGGGGCACATCTGTTTTGGGGAGAGCTCCATCTACCCTACCTATTTTGATGGGGCCAGTGGAAATTATGGTCTGGGACCAGCAGTACCATTAATTGGTAGTCGTGAAAACAAATTAAGAAAGGGAGATCTGGTTTATGTGGATACTGGCTGTGGGGTGGATGGTTACCATACTGATAAGAGTACCACCTATATGTTTGGCCAGTCCCTACCAGATCACGCCATAGAAGCCCACCAGCAGTGTGTGGAGATTCAGAATCGGGTGGCAGGGATGTTAAAACCAGGAGCCATACCCTCTGAGATTTATCAGACGGTAATGGATGATCTGGATAAGGACTTCCGGGAAAATTTCATGGGTTTTGGAAATCACCAGGTGAAGTTCCTGGGCCATGGTATAGGACTGCACATTGACGAGTTGCCGGTTATTGCCCGGGGATTTGATATGCCCCTGCAGGAAGGAATGACCTTTGCCCTGGAACCCAAAAAAGGGATAAAAGATGTGGGGATGGTGGGTATTGAAAACACGTTTATTGTCACCTCCCAGGGTGGGGAATGCATCACCGGAGATAATCCCGGCCTGATAAAGGTTTATTAAACCTATAAAAACATTCAATCATCCATTTTAATTATTTATTTAAATTTTTTGTCAAATTATTTTATGAAATCATTAAATCTGTTTTTTAGCAGATATTACCAGAATTACAACTTAAATAATAAATAGGAGTTATTACATGCAGATTACTAAAAATGTTCACGCTATAAAGATTCCATTCCAGGTTAAAACCGATTTAGGATTATTAGACCGTTTTGTTTATTCTTATTTAATCACCGGAGAAAGTCCGGTGCTTATTGACACTGGAGTTTCCTCTTCAGATAAAATCATTATAAAATACATGGAGGCTGTGGGATTAAAACCAGAAGACCTTTCTCTAATGATTTTAAGCCACTCCCACCCGGACCATATCGGTTCTGCCCCTTCATTAAAGGAAGTGTCACATTGTCCGGTGGCAGCCCATGGTGGGGAACAGTCATGGATTGAAGACACCGAACTACAGGCAAAGGAACGTCCAGTGCCGGGTTTCCACTCCCTGGTACAGGGATCTGTCCCGGTGGACATGATACTGGATGAGGGAGATGAATTCGATTTAGGAAATCTTACCCTGGAGGTTATTCATACTCCAGGCCATTCCAGAGGCTCTATTTCATTACTGCTTAAAGAAGAAGGGGTTTTATTTTCAGGGGATGCTATTCCCCTTAAAGGAGATTTACCAATCTACGAAGATTATCAAGCATCCCTAGAATCTGTGCATAGATTAAAAGAGTTAAAGAACATCAAATGGCTTTTGGGTTCCTGGGACGAGCCCCACAGCGGTGATGATATTATAAAGGTCATGGATGATGCCCTGGAATATCTAGAATCCATAAATGAAGCGGTACAGAAAGTTAATGAAAACATGGCGGTGGATAAGGATCCTTTAGAATTCTGTAAGCTGGTTTTAATTGAACTGGGCCTTCCCATGAAGGTGGCCAATCCCATTGTAGCAGAGAGCTTTCAGGAGAACCTTAGATATCTTCGGAATCTAAATAAGGAATAAAGATATCTATTTTTATTTTTTTAAGATAATTTGTTTTTAATAATCAATAATTTAAAAATAATTATGGATTATTGGGGATTTTTTTAAAGAATGCCCTATTCCATTAATAGATTAATAAAATGAAGAGTTTTAAAAAGAAATATTAATTTTAGTATTTAGTCAAAAAAAGAATTAAAAAATAAGAAAAAATTAGGAGAATCTAGATTTCCCCGCTTCCACCACAGGTAGGACAGGTTATTACCCCGGATCCTCCACAGATTCTGCAGGTAAGTCCATCTGTACCTCCACCCTGCACAATACCCGTACCAGCACAAGAGGTTCCACCAGTTACCGTATTATAACAGCTAACTTCTCCACTTCCACCACACTCCGGGCACACATTAGAACTCTGACTGGATGATGAGGATGAGGAAGAACTCTGACTGGATTGGGAATTATCTTCATCACTTGAAGAATCATTCACCCCCATATCAACAGAATCACTAATACATCCACAGGTACTAACCAATCCCACTAACATTAACATTACCAAAAAGATTATTTTCTTTTGCAAGTTTTACACGTCCCACTTGAAAATTTCTCTGATATAAATAATATATTGGTTTATAATGTTTTACTTAGTTAAAAATCTATACTATTTCCCTTCATGAAGAGTTGGAACTAATGATACATCTCCCCTAATAAGTTATTTGCTGAATCCATACCTTGGATTTAATATTAAAGCTTGATTTTGATTATATATTTCAGGATGAATCGTATGGCTTCCACAAAGGTAGCTATTATTATGGCAATCAGAGCCACAATCAGGGCAAATTTCACGGCAAATATAAACCAACCATCCTGGAATACGAAGGGGAATACCACGTAAAGATAGTAAACCACCAGAACCCCCAGGATATCCAGCAATACCTGGATAATGGAACGGAAGGCATCAGAGTAGTAGATTAAAAAGGCCACATTGGCCAGGATATTGGCGATAATGGATATATTGAAGATCCATAATACCTCGTTGAAGGAGGGGTCTATAAAGGAGATATTCCAGCTCATCAGGTTGTTAATTATGTAAAGGAAAATAATATTCACTATCACTGCCACAATGAATTCTGATTTACTGGCCTTTTTATCTTTTAATAGACGATTTAAAGGGTTTTTCTTCGGGGTTTTATTTAATTCATCCGTCAATTTTACCACTTCTTTTTTTAATGATTTTATTTTATAAATAAAAGATTAGATTATTCCATCAATTAAACTACTAATATCTGAGACATTTAATTAAATAAAACATTGATGATATGATTTCTATTTATTGATTTGATAATACTTTGAGAAAAATATGACTGTTTTTATAGGGAATCCCCTGCGATTTCATCACCTAGTTCCAGGGAAAATTCTGCTTCTCCAATAACCACCAGCCCCAGGTAACCATTCACCGTGACAATATCCCCATTTTTCAGTAGTTGGGTGGCATTACTCACCCCATTTACCGCAGGTATGCCCATCTCCCGGGCAATGATGGAACTGTGTACCAACATCCCTCCTCTTCGCTCCACAATGCCGGCTGCCAGCGATACTAAGAAGGTCATCTGGGGTTGGATGGCATCGCAGACCAGGATCTCCCCTGATTTCAATGAGGAAAAGTCCTCGAAGGAATTGATAATCCGGGCCCGGCCAGTGACTATGCCCGGAGATGATGGTTGTCCAATTAACTGGCGGGGTTTAAAGTTAGTTTTTAGGGATGTTTCTTGCTGATTTCTCTCTTTCAGAACTACCAGAGACCCATCATCCTGAACTAAGGCATTATATATTATCTCCCAGTCATCAAGAACAACTTCACTATTAGGAGAGATTCTTTTTTCTTCAATTAAGATCTCCAGTCCCCTATTCAAGAATTTAAGGAGCTGGTTTTCTACTCTTCCCAGTAGAATATTATCATCGTCCCTTAATTTCCAGCTTAAGTGGGCAATCCTCAGTACTTCATCCACTTCTTCTTTTCGGGATGATCCTGCCGTATCATAGAGCTTTTTGAGATAATATTGAGGATTGGTTTCAGTTTTAGGTTTATTATCAGTGGTTTTTTCAGATAACTGCACTATGTTTTGCAGGATGATTTCTGGATGATCTTTAAGTGACTGGTTTTCATAGGTAATATCCATGTGGGTGTCTAAAAGATTTTTAAAGCTCTGACAGAAATGATTATATTCTTTAGATTTTTCTGAAGCACCGAATTCCTTAGAAGAAATGGAGATGACTTCATTTAATAACTCTTTTCCTTGAAAACCATTATTTAAAATTTCTTTTAGTTGTTTTTTCAGTTCAGGAAAACTATTTAAAATAAGTGATAAATTATATAATTCCCGATTTCTCTGTGATGCCAGTAAATCATGGGTTTTTAATATTTCTAAAAATTCATAAGGGTTTTCTGGTTTTACCAGGTCATTGTAAAATGTTCCCAGATTACGGATACCATGGGCAAATGGAATAAAATCGTCCCAGTAAATATCTTTCCATTTAAAATACACATCCGCCCGCTCTTTGATTTTTAGTGCCAGTTCCATCCCCTGGAAATCGTAGGGATCTTCTCTGGCCAGCTTTGAACCATCTTCTCTGAGCTGGGGTATCAGTTCTTTTTCCACTTTATCTGACAGTTTTTTAAGGTTTACAAAACTGGGGGTGAGGGTTAAATACCACTGCCTCTCCTGATTGCTATCGGAAATACTGGTTATGGGACGGGTCTGAAGAATAGTTAAATACACCCCGGTGCCGGTCCACTCCACATCCACCGGTAAATCAAAATACTCTTCCAGTTTTAGAAGAGTGTCTATAAGATGATTAAGTTCTGAAGAATCTAATAGATTAGAGGCATATTCTGGTGGCCTAGAATGATTAATCTTTTTTCTATGGAATTTTTGAATAATCCACTTTTCAGGGACCTTTTCATTGTCCACCAGTTCACTACACAATCCCTGAATGGCTTCAACCACCACCACATCATGCTTGTTACCTGAGGGATCCTGTGAAAAAGCCAAACCAGATATGGTTTGTTCCTCCATTATCTGTATTAAAACCGAAATTGAACTCTTTAAAGAGTCTAATTTCAATTCTTCACGGTATAGAATGGCACGGTCACTCCACAAAGATGCCCAAACTAGTTTTACTGATTCTAAAATGTTTTCAACCGATTCAACATTAACATAGGATTCGTGGATGCCTGCGAAAGATGTTTCACTGGAATCCTCAGCAGGTGAAGAAGAACGAACCGAGAATTTAGGATCTTTTTGGGAGGAAGAACTTTTCAATTTTTTAATTTGAGAAATAATTTGTTCTTCAATATCTGATGGAATAGGGGACTTTAAAAAAGCAGATCTTATACGCAGGGAAGCATCCCATAACTCTTCCCATCGCATATCTGAGGGTGTTTTTCGGAAGACCTCCAGGTCAATTATATTAAACAATTTGTTTTCTTTAATGAATTGATTATAGGCCGATGTGGTGATACTGAAACCATCCGGAACTTTAAAGCCCTCCTGTACCAGTAGGGACAGATTTTTGGCCTTGGAGCCAATGTCACTTACATCCAGATGATGGGCCTCTTTTAGGGGGATTACTATTCCCTGCGGGGGCTCCATTCAGCAACCTCCTGGAATCTTCTCACAAAAAAATAGCGGTACACCTCCACCACCACAATGGCCGTGGAGGGTGCTTTGATAAATGTTTCCTGATAGGGATGTTTTCTGATAAGAACATCAGTCCATTGTTCGGCATCTTCCGACCTTAATAGCTGGGCCTTTCCCGTTGCTGTGAGGGCGCTGATACGGTTCAGACTGGAGGGCATATGGGAACGATTATCCACCAGTATGGCCACCCTATCTGAATTTTTCAGGAGGGAATACTTGCGGGTCTCCTGGGGAGTGGCAAAAATAAAATATTTAAGATCATCAGTCACCGCAAAACTCATAAGAGAGGCGTAGGGCTGGCCCTGTCCCTGAGTAGATAAAACAGCAAATGATTCTACTTGTAAAAGTTTTTTTATTTCTAGGGAGACATCCATTATCTCATCCGGACAGTAACCCCCTACATTTGGGTCCTGGCACATGGGTTCGTCATATTTTTTCAAACTAAAACATCCTTGAACTAATATAATTATGCTACCCATATAAGAAAAATATTATGAATTATCAGAATATTTATTTGAATTATTCCTTATTCTTAATATTATGATGAAAAATGGGATGGAAAGAAGCTGTATAACCACCGAAAATATCACCAGATAATTCAGGGAGATAGTGTAGAGGAATCCCATGAATATACTCCCAGCAAACCAGGAAATACCAAATAAAGAGTTGAAGATACCGTAAGCCGAACCGCGCCTATCTGCGGCAGACATAACCGCTACCGAAGACCTCATTATTGATTCCTGGGCACCCATACTCACTCCCCATATGACCATCCCTATTAAGGCAGCACTGAATCCTCCTAAAAATACCAGGGGAGCAAAGAAGGCAGATATTATAGCCACCACAATCATTACTGAGAGTCCCACTTTATCAAATAGTCTTCCAAACACCAGGGCAGCCAGAGCATCCACCCCCATGGCCACCGCATATAGTATGGGTATTAAAGCCGGGCTTATCAAAGCAGTTTTCTGGAAATGGTAGGCAATCAATGCAAAATCAGCAAAACCCACAGCGATTAAGGAGGCTGCTAAAATGTATATCCAGTAGGCATGTTTGAATCCCTGGGTATCCATCTCAGGTGATTTAAGTTCCAGTTCATGGGGATCGGGATATAAAAAACGTGAGATTACAAGCACCATGAGGGTTAAAATTGCAGGGAGTAAAAGGAAAGCAAATCCTGCCTGGTAACTACCCTTTAAAAAGAGGATTACTGCCACTATTAAGGGACCCAGTATGGCACCGATCTGGTCCATGGCCTCGTGCAAACCAAATCCCCAGCCATGACCCACCTGGCTGCTGGCATGAGATAACATCACGTCCCGGGAAGGGGTACGGATTCCTTTTCCCACCCTTTCCAGTATGAGGAGAACTGCAGCTACTTCCCAGCTCCCGGCCAGGGCCAGTAAAGGAACGGCCAGCAGGTTTATTGCGTATCCTCCCATGGTAAATGCCCAGTAGCGACGGGTGCGGTCTGCCAGTTTTCCGGAGAAAAAACGCAGAATATAACCCAATAATTCACCAAATCCTGCCACGAATCCCACAGTAATGGCACTGGCGCCAAGTATAGCCAGGTAGGGGCCGGTGATGCTGCGGGCTCCCTCATAGGTCATGTCTGCCAGGAGACTGACCACTCCCAGCAGTACGATGAACTTAAGGGCATGGTTCTGCCGAATCTTATCATAGTATTTGGCTATTTTATTCATATTTACGACCCATTAAATGTTTATTCGTATTTTTTACTCATTAAAAGCTATGAATCCAAAATATATAATATAAACATCCTATGAATCCTTTTCCAACCTTCTAAACCCGAAATATATGAGAACCGAACAGATGATGAGCCCTACAATGGCCGGGACGATAATAGACAATCCGGATTCTCCCCCAAAGGCGGCGCTCCAGATTATCTTGAGAACAGCTATGAGCACGATAACTGATAATCCAAAGAGCAGATTACGTTTCCAGAAGGCCGCACCCAGAGCAATGAAGGACAGGGGCACTAAAAGTGACAGCAGGACCTTGCCAGGTCCCCAGGTACTGGTGAGATAATCCTTTTCCATTTGCAGGAATTCCATGGATTGCTGGCTCACAGTTTCCGGGGTGGGGAACCAGAACATACTGGTAAATAGCAGAAAAATAGTAACAGAGATACCCGCCCAGCTCCTTTTATAGGCGAAGTAGCAGAATGGTATAAAGAATAATGGCCGAATATACCAGCTCAGGATGTTTTGATGGCGTTCAAATGCCCAGGTAAAGAAGTCCGAACTGAAAATCATCAGAATTAAAAATATTAATGTGAAAAAAGCAAATATGAGAGCTATAATTTTGTCATATTCTTTTATTTTATCCATTTTAAACCATTTCCCTAAACTTATTATCATGATTTATTTTAATAAAGGATTGATTTAAGATTTTGTAAAAATTCCTAATCCAAATATTAAGTGCATAAAAATAAATCAAATTATTAAAAAAAGCACCATAAAATATATTTGAAAAGTTTAAAATTAAGGGAAAAATAAGGAATATAAAAAAATTTTCAAAGTAAATCGTTTTATTAAAAAATATAAATAAGGGAGGGGGTTTCCCTTATTGAAAAATCAGCCTAGTTATTAGGACAGTTCTGGTATTTGTTTTTATTAGCAGAACCAGCCTGAACATTTTTTTGACCGTACTGGTACTTATTCTGCTGCGTGGCACTACCAGGCTGGGCAGTGTTTTTCTGTCCATGTTGATACTTGTGCTGTTCACCAGCATCACAGGAGCCATTACAGTCCTGGGTACAGTTTTGTGTGCAGTTCTGGTCCCTTAACTGTGTCTGTTTTTTGATGGGGGTAGTGTTGTTCACCGCAGTCTGATTGGTGGTAGTGGTGTTGTTGGTATCCAGTGCAAAAACCGGTATCAAACTAACCATCATAACCAGAGCACATACTAAAGCTATTTTTTTCAAGTTTTCACCTCCTTTTTAGGGGTGCATTAAAGTATAGTGGCAGCATATATAGGATTTTTCCGAGTTTTCACCCAGATCTTACCCAATTAATTCCCAGCTTTCTACATTAATTGAAAAAGAGGATTAGATATATTTATTTCGCATTAGGATTTGTGAAAGTAAATTAAAACTTAAGTGGGACCGGAAAAAACTAAGAAAAAAATAGTTAAAAAAATGAAAAAAGATTATAGTTGCTTATCCATCAGATAAACCCCTATTCATTCCCGGGTGACATAGACCAGTATGCACAGGGCAAAGAACTCTATGATATTCAGGAAGAATATGGGAGTACCCATGCCAGGACCCCGAAATCCCTGGTAGGACAGTAAAAGGGCTGTGAAGAGTACGTTCTGCAGTAGCAGTAACAGGGAAAAGGCCACCAGGCCAAAGGTGAATTTGGTCTTAAAATCCCGGTAATTCTTCAAGTACATGTAGAGTAAGACCAGTAACAGACAGATATTGGCCAGCCCAATGAAAATATCTATGGTAAGCAGTTGTGTGTTGGCCATAGCCCATCCAGTTCCCTGTCCATTTCCTCCGTGGTATCCCTGTAATATTAACATCCCATTCACCTCTAAAGCCCCATAATTCAGTTTCTCATTTTACTTAAAATTTCCAAGAAGGTGGAGTAATTCTCCTCCATGCGATTAGATAAAAATAACATGTTACCATAGGTTTCTGTCCCGGAATTAACCACGTCGTGATCCTCCAGTATTTTTATGTGGTGTTGCACCGTTTTATAGTCCAGATCGAGTTCTTTGGAAAGCTGGTTTATATTATATGGGCGGTCATGGATGGCTTCTATTATGCGGGCCCGGTTTTTACCGCCTCTACTACCAGCTATGAGGTACCATAAAACTCTTTTCATATGCATCACGAATATTTAATCAAGGTGAAACCTTTATTCTCCACAAGGGTAAAATCTAGTTAATATATGCTCTTTATGTGATTTAAATATTCTTTTAGAATTTTAATGATTTAAAATAAGAAGTAAGAAGAGATATTATCGGGACTTTGAATGTTAAGTTATTTTTTTATTTAATCAGCAACCTAATCAGCAAC
>DATN01000002.1:26622-139403 GCA_002504725.1 Methanobacteriaceae archaeon UBA587
AACCTAATCAGCAACCTAATCAGGAACTTAAATTAAAACATAATGAATACTTCTACCCTGCCCTTTTCTCTCAATAACTCCTAAATCAATTAATTTAGAAATTTCATTTTTTGCTGCAGTATCAGAAATACCAAACATTCCCCTGATGTCTTTATTAGTAATTTTACCATCAGCAATGATTTTTTCCACTATCAACATCTGTCTCTTATTTAGAGCAATCTGACCTTTTTCTTTTAATACTTTAACATTCCGACTTAAACCAATGACCCTTTCTTTAACCGTTTTTATACTGCTGGCCACACCCTCCGTAAAATATTCTATCCATTGAGTTACATCAACAGTATCGGGGTTAACGGTCTGCAGTGCCTCATAGTAACTGTTCCTATCGTGATCATAATAATCATCAAGGGCAAAAAAACGTTTCAAATCAAAACCACGTTTATAAAGTACCATGGTGGCCATTATCCTGGCTGTGCGACCATTCCCATCAACAAAGGGGTGAATACGCACCAGTTCATAGTGGGTTAAACCGGCGGCAATAACCGGGTCCAGTTCATCCATTAGGGGAGAATTAAACCATTCCAGAAAATCTTCAATTAACTGGGGGACTTCTTCGGTTTCAGGGGGTCGGAAAGTCACCTCACCCGTGGCAGGGTTACCCACGATTACCTGAACAGGCCGTAAGATCCCTTCAAATTCAGGGTCATCCAGGGTTTCCTTGGTCACAATAAAGTGAATTTCTAAAAGATCCTCCATGGTAAGTGGATCACTTGAAGCAAAATCAGGGATTCTATCCAGAGCTTCCAGATAATTTAAAACTTCCTGGCGGTCTTTACGCCGGGCCATGACTTCACGACCTTGGGCCAGTTCACTAACCTCTTCCAGGGTTAAGGGGTTGCCCTCAATAGCCGTGGATGAATGGGCACTCTGAATAAGGGCTTCCTTTCTAAGGGAAACCCCCCATTCTGGTATCGTCCCAGTTGGTCCAGGATGTCCTTTTTGTACTCCTCAAAGTTCCAGTTCTTGTAGGCGTCATTGGAGAAGTTCTGGTCCTCTACAAATCCCTGATTGAGGAGTAGGTCCCAGTTTTCCGTATTCACCACTTCCAAGTCCTCTTTAAGAGTTCCTCATTGATGAAGAAATTCCCTTCTAGTCGTTTCCCTTATTGATGTCGCAGAACAGTTCATTCAGCCGTTGCTAGATAATGAAGTGGAGGATGTTCCCCTTGAGTATAGGAGTTAATATGGTGTAAGTGGACACCTGGGCCGGCAGAAGCCCAATGTCCTCGGCAAAACAGATGAAAATGTACTTGTTTAAAATCATCTGGGCGTAGTGGATGGCATCCAGGCGGGATAAAGCAATGATCGCCTCAAATTCCTTGATGAACATTAAAGGGTCTCGTTGTATAATTTGTAGACCCTCTTTCTCTCAAAGAGGAGGTTCTCCTGCAGGTCGTAGCCCAGAATTTTCTTTAAGATAATCTCGTAAAAATAAAGGTAGTTGCTGGTTTCTGACTTTAAATCACTGTTTTCCAGCTTGTTAAATGATTTTTAATTAAATCGTATCTGGTAATTGTTAATTGTAGTTCTTTATCACTGGCCAGCTTTTTCATAAGGTTTTGATTGAAGAGATCGTTATTCACAATTACAACACTTTTAGATTATTAAAATAATAGAATATATTGATAAAATTACCACTCATTTTTCCATGGCTTATTAATCTCTTTTTCTTTCATTTTGTATTCATAAACCCAACATGAGAATATTGAAGCAAATAAAAACAGAACTAACCAAATATCCTGAGAATTAAACAATTTTAAATCATAAACTAATATTAAGCCAAATATTAGATATAATAAAAAACTAATAAAAAAATAAGACTTATTACGATAATTAAGACCATTCATAATACCATTTACAATTATAACACCTAAAGGTAAGAATATCCCGGGAATTCCCACAAAATAAATGAAACCTGTTAAAATAGCAGTTATGGAAATGAATATAATAATTTTTGATTTTTTAATTGTTTAACCCCCATTATTATCTTTAACTTCAAGGACACCATATAATAAATTTTCTAAGCTAGCTCCATTTGATAGTGCACTTATTTTGGAGTGTTTCAAGTGCTTTTTGAAACCAATCCATCCATTATTGTAGTTAAATTTAAAAAAAATAACATAATTGTGGATTTCTCTTTGAAAAATCCATTAATATGTTAAAATGACTTGCATTTTGGATAAAAAACTCCTTAGACCATCTGATCTGTCTAAAATTTCAGAACTCTTGCTTTATCTGAAATAATCAAATCTAAACTCAAATCATCCCTAATTAATAACTATAAAGTATATAACTAACTAATAGTGGAGACGGTTTGTAAGAACTGTGGTCTTGTAATTAATACTATAAAGTATATAACTAACCTATTAAAGCTTTGCACTACTGACAGGCATAAACAAAAAATTAAATATAAAATAATAAAAAAATAAGAATATACTTTATTTTAAAGTATTATTCTAAACTGTCAATTAATTTTGTTAGCCAATCCAACCATTCTTCATAAGACATGTTGGGATAGGACATATCTGCATTGGGATGCATAAATCGACACAAAGTTAAGGTTTTAATATGGGGTGCAAAGTTTTTTAGAGTAGATAAACCCTGTGAACCTATATAATAGGGGACCCCAATGAAACATACCAAATCATAGTTTCCCTTACCATCAAATCCTTTCCATTCCGGATTTTTTAGATTATTAATTAATTCCACTACCCCGGTAACTCTGGACTTGTAATTCATTTTAGATAAGGTTAAACTAGAACCTCCAGTAGCCACCACTGTTAAATCTCTTTTTTTAGCTATTTCTAAACTTTTTTCAGCTATTTCTTCCGGAATATTATTCAATAAATATCCCATGACAAAAAGGGGATTTTTTGATTGTTTAATTGTTAAAGCTGCCATTTCTGGCGGCCAAACACTTGCCGGATTTGCACATACCAATGCTGAATTCCATGCTGACATTATACCACCATTAATTCTTATGTAGGATGTGTATTAAGCACATATGTAATGATTAATAATGACAAACTACATATATAATGATTAATAATGATAGTATATAAAGGTGATGATATGGTTCAAAGCCAAGAACTTGAAGTCAATAGACTATCAATTAAAAACTTTAATATGGATTTTAATGACATAGATTCATATTTAGAACAAAAGGCTGATTACAATCTTTTAGATAAAAAAATCAGCTTAAACTATCCATTTCTTAGAGAGTGGGATTTCAAATTACTTTCTAATTTTAAGCCATTTTATGCACCTCTATGTGATATGTGCTGTCTATGTACTTACGGAAAGTGTGATCTCTCAGGTAATAAAAAAGGAGCATGTGGAATAAACCTGGAAAAACAGCAGTCTAGAATGGTACTAATGGCCAGCACCATTGGTGCTTCAACCCATTCAGCACATGCTAGACATTTAGTGGATTACTTGCTGGAAAAGAATCCACAATTAGAATTAAAATATGACACTTCCATTGAGGTATTAACACCAATTATAACCACATTAACCGGAATAACCCCTAAAAATGCCAGAGACTTAGATAGAATCATGGCCTGTGTGGAAAAAGAACTCACCAATCTAATGGCATCCAGCCATACTGGTCAGGAAGGAGACTATTTAGAATTTGAATCTAAAGCACTTCATGCCGGAATGATTGATACACTATCTTTAGAAGTAGCAGAGTTAGCACAAATAAATCAATATAACTTAAGTAAAGGTGAAGCTGACGTTCCCATGGTAGAAATTGGAATGGGTGTAGCTGACCGTGACAAACCAGTTATCTTATGTATAGGACATAATATAGCTCCCAGTAGCGAAATAATTGACTATGCTGAAGAAATGGACTTATTGGAAGATCTGGAAATTTGTGGACTTTGTTGTAGTGCCATAGAAATGGGAAGGTACTCCTCAAAATCAAAGATCATAGGCCCTATATCACGACAGCTCATGTTTATAAAATCCGGAGTACCTGATGTGGTGGTACTGGACGAGCAATGTATCCGGGCCGATATATTTGAACTCTGCGCTGATAAGGACATACCCATTATTACTACCAGCGACAAATGCTCCTTAGGACTTCCAGATAAAACTAGTGACACCCATTACAAGATTGTTAATGAAATACTGGATGGAAAAATACCCGGTGCTCTAATAAGAGATAGTGAAAAAGTCGGAAAGACAGCTGTTGCCCTGGCCACCAAGATTAAAGAGAAAAATTTCCTCCAAAGTCGATTAAATAATCTAACCCCAGATGAACTGGCAATCAATGAAGTTTCCAATGAATGTAATAGTTGTAGAATCTGTGATCCTTCATGTCTAGAACTTAAAGAAAATAGTAGTTCCAGAAGTTTCATCTCTGAAGTTGAAAACGATATGTTACCCTACATTGAAATTTGTAACCTTTGTGGGCAGTGTAACAGGGCATGTTCTGCCATGTTACCTATCAAAGAAGCATTTGAAGACGCTAAAGAGGGAGATATTTCTCTCATGACCAGTGTCTATGGTAAATGTGTGGGTTGTGGTAAATGCATGGAGGCATGTGATAAAAACATACCTCTGATTGATATTATCAGAATTGCATCACAGGGAAAAATAGATGCAGAGAAGTTTTTCATGCGTACTGGACGAGGTCCAATTCAGGATGTTGAGATAAGGAAAGTAGGAGCACCTATTGTATTTGGTGACATCCCCGGAGTTATTGCACTTGCTGGATGCTCAAACTATGCAAATGGTGAAATAGAAGTCCATGCAATTACAGAAGAATTTTTGAAAAGAGGTTACATAGTTTTAGCAGCAGGATGTGCTGCCATGGACATCTCACTTCAAAAAGACGAAGATGGTGAAACATTATACGAAAAATACAGTGGTAATTTTGATAGAGGAGGGCTGGTTAATTTGGGCCCCTGTGTGGCCAATGCACATGCCATTGGTAGTGCCATAAAAATCGCTAACATTTTCGCCAAAGTCCCTCTGGAAAACAATTTTACAGAAATTGCAGATTACATAATGAACCGAATTGGTGTTTGTGTCATTGCCTGGGGTGCCATGTCTCAAAAAGCTTTTGCCATAGCAACCGGTGCCAACCGGTGGGGAATACCAGCAGTTCTCGGCCCCCATGCATCAAAATATAAGAGATTATATTTAGGAAATGACCAGGAATTAAGAAAAATCAAAGATAAAAGAAGCGGAACAGAATTAATGTGTGAACCGGCTCCCCTGCATCTGGCATATTCTGCTGAAAGTCTCAATGAATCAATGGTAATGGCTGCTAAATTGTGTATCCGGCCCAATGACACCCCACAGGGAAGGATGATTAAATTGAACAATTACGTAGATATCTACAAAAAATTCTATGGATGCCTGCCTCCAGACATTCATCATTATGTGAGAAATGAGAAAGAAATTCCATATCAAGACAAAGAAGAAATAATTAAAATACTTTCAGAAAATAACTGGGAGTCCAGAGAAAGCCCACAAGAACCTTCAATTTTATGAGTCTGAGAATTTTATTACTTGAACCACCTCTTTAATTCTCAGACTTCAAAATTTTTTAAAAGATAATTAAAGAGTTATTGGTTAATTGAAGACTAAAATGAATTCATAATTTAAAAGAATAAAATTTAATGAATAAAATTATAGGTGATAAAATGAGCCCATTTATAACAATAAAAGACCCATTGAAATGTTATAAATGTAATTTATGCCTTAAAAAATGTAAAGAAATACATAGTAGTAGTAGAATCAAAAAAATTAATGGAATACCTGTATTTTGTAAGCAATGCAAGGACGCACCTTGTGAAAAAGCATGCCAAGTAAATGCTATAACTCTAAAAAATAATGTTCCAGTAGTTAATGATAAAATCTGTGTTGGATGTAATTTGTGTGTGGAAGTTTGTCCAGAAAAATCAATTTTTCTCAAGAATCTTTGTGCCCATAAATGCACACTTTGTATGGATTCCCCACACATTACACCAGCCTGCCTGGAAGCATGTCCCGATAAGATACTGGTGGTAAAATATGGAGAAGAGCAGGAATAGCCATTAATTAAATTTATTATATGATTACTTTTTTTAATAATATTTTAATTAATCTAGTTTCTTTCACACCATTCTTTTAAAGCATCTATGCTAACTTTTTTAATGGACCCTTTTTCATAATTATATTTTTTATATGCTTTTTCTTTGAATTCATCCATTAAATCCACTGGAATTCTCACATTCAATGTTTTCTGATTTGGCATAACACTCTCACCTATAATAAACTAAGCTTCAATATTATTGTTAAGATTCCATACTATTTAACTTTTAATGTTGCTATATAGCAATATAGTTACATAACAAACATTATATAGTATTAAATTGTAACAATTAATCATGGACAATAGGATCAAATTAATTCCTAAAAAGTAAAAATAAAATATTAAAATCTCGTTAAGGGCTTTTTGGAATTAATTAAGTATATAGGAGAATTAAAGATGGGTAGCGTTAAAGATTTAGAAATAATTAAAAATCCAACATTTGAAACCCCCGGTGAAGGATTGTTTACTTTCTCAGATAGATACTCAGTTTTTGATTGGGGAGGAATGCCTGATCACATAGATCACAAAGGAGAATCTATTGCACTTTTAGGTGCATATTTCTTTGAAAAACTAGAGGATTTAGGGTTTCCAAATCATTACCTTGGCCTTATAGAAAATGGACAAGCAAAAAGTCTCTCTCAATTAAACAATCCATCCAAAGTAATGAAAGTCCAGCTTTTAAGAGTTATAGATCCTAATTTTGAGGATAATAGATATGATTACTCCATATATTCCCACCAAAAAGGAAATTTTTTAATACCTCTGGAAATCATTTATAGAAATACTTTACCTGAAGTTAGTAGCGTTTTTAAACGTTTGAATGAATCAGAAATAATCCCTGAAGATTTAGGATTAAAAAATCCCCCTTTTCCTAACCAGAGATTAAAAAAACCAATTATAGATTTTTCAACTAAACTTGAAATCACTGATAGATATTTGAGACATGTTGAAGCTCAAGAAATAGCATGCCTAAATGAAGAGGAGCTTGATGAATTAAAAGAACAAACACTTATGATTAATAAGATAATTTCCCGTGAATTTTCAAAGATTGGTCTGAAAAATGAAGATGGTAAAATAGAGTTTGGTTATGGTCCAGAACGTGAATTAATAGTTGTTGATGTGCTGGGAACCTTAGATGAATGCCGTTTTACGTTTAATGGATTGCCAGTGAGTAAAGAAATCATCAGAATGTACTATAAGGATAGCGACTGGCACTGTGCTACAGAAGATGCCAAAAAAGAAGATAGAATAAACTGGAAAGAAAATTGTATTCTCCAGCCAGACCCCTTACCTCCAAAATTAAAAAATCTTATATCACAGGTTTACTGTTCATGTACCAATGAAATAACTGGAAAGGAATGGTTCAAAGATATAATGCCTTTAAAAGAGATTTTAAAAGAGATAGAAGGAGAAATATATTGTGAAAAATAAATTTGCAGTGTGTCTTAATTGTATGGATGGTCGAGTACATTTACCGGTTATTCAGTGGATCAAAGAAAATTATGAAGTTGAATATGTTGATCTAATAACTGAACCAGGGATAGATGGAATACTAGCAGACTTTAATTCAGATATTAATGATATTATAAATAAATTAGAAATTTCTGTAGATAAACACGAATCTAAATATATTTTTATTGGTGGGCATTATGATTGTTTAGGCCACCCGGTAGATAATGAAAACCATAAAAAAGATGTTATGGTGGCTGTAGAAAGAATTAAGAATATAAAAAGTTCTTGTAAAGTAATAGGATTATGGATTTCTGATGAATTTTCAGTGGAAAAAATAACTGAAATTTAGGGAGATAAGAATAATGAAAATACCAAGGTGTATGAGTACTCAGCATCCAGATAATGTAAATCCACCATTTTTTTCAACTGATCCTGAACTTGGTGGTGAAGATGAAATAACAGAAGCTTACTACGTTTTTTCTCATTTAGGATGCAATGAACAAATGTGGGATTGTGAAGGTAAAGAAGTAGATAACTATGTGGTAAAAAAACTACTTACCAAGTATGGGTCCTTTTTTAAAAACAGAATATTAGGTCAAAAAGATTTTATTACCTTGAGGGTTCCCAATCCCACAGTTGAAAAAGCAGAAGCCAAAATTTTGCTGGAAACCCTGGAAAGCATACCTCGTTCATTTGACGCCGCTAAACTATTTTACGGAGAAGATAATGTGCCTGTATTTGAGGTAATTTTACCCATGACTGCTTCTTCAGACTGCCTTGACAGAATTTACAGATATTACCACGATTTTGTTGTGGGTAAGCAAAGCAAACCATTCAAAAAAGGAGATATAACTATAGCTGAATGGATTGGTGAATTTAAACCTGAAAAAATTAATGTAATTCCTCTCTTTGAAGATATGGAAAACATGCTTAATGCCCACAACATGACTCGGGATTATTTAAAGGATAAGTCTGTAGAATATCAAAGAGTTTTCTTAGCAAGATCAGATCCAGCCATGAATTATGGATTTATAAGTGCACTTCTTTTAAATAAAATAGCCTTGCAAAGAATGGGACAATTGGAGAAAGAAACTGGGGTAAAAATTTATCCAATTATTGGAATAGGTTCAGCCCCCTTCCGGGGTAATTTAAGACCTCAAACTGTAGAAAGGATTTCAAAAGAATACCCCAATGCACATACTTTTACCATTCAATCTTCATTTAAATATGATAACCCTCCAGAAGATGTCATATCCGCTATAAAAATATTAAATGGAAGAAAAACTACTATTCCGGCAGAAATTGACGAAGAAAGATGTATGGAGATAATGGAAAAGTACAGTAATGAATATCAAAGACAAATAATTGAAATTGCCCCAGTAATTAATCAAATTGCAAAATATATCCCCAGCAGGAGAAAAAGAAAGTTACATATTGGTCTTTTTGGTTATGCACGTAATATTGGAGGGATTTCATTGCCCAGGGTCATAACCTTCACCTGCGCCCTTTATTCTTTAGGATTACCTCCAGAGATTTTAGGAATCAATGCCCTAAATGAGGAAGACATATCATTCATTGAAAATGTTTATTTAAATTTCAAGGACGATTTAAGGGATGCCCTTCAATTTTTTAACCATGATACTGAATTCTTACCAGAATCCATTAGAAATAATAATTTAATAGAAAATTTACTTGAAACTATTCAAATAAATGAAAACCATAAAGAGTTAACTGATGTTATCTTGTATTCTTTAAAAGCAAATAAAACAGAAAACATTGGTGAAACCATATTAGAAGCGGCACATTTAAGAGGATTTCTGGGATAATAAATTTATTTTTTTAAAAAAAATGAATCACCCTTTTCTTTTTCCCAATTCAAAATAATATAACATTATTAATTTTTTGAACTAAAAGTTAAATAATTTTACTAAAAAAGAATTAATTTATAATTTTTATAAAGTAAAATTATTATCATCTAATTAATTACTTTCTAATCATGGAGAGTTCACCAGTTATAATTAAACTAAAAAATTTTCTGGCTATTTTTTTTAGGGGCCTTTTTATGGGATCCAGCAATATCATGTCTGGGAGTTTCTGGAGGAACCATAGCCTTTATTAAGTTGATTTTCAAATATTTATCCTATTAATCAGGGATTGGATTGGCATACTCACCCTAGATTTAATGAGTTATCTATTAGCTAATTATGCAGCTTTAACTTATGCCTTCTTTTCTGGTCTAATTCTGGCCTTGGCATACATTGTTTATTCAGAAATAGAAGTTTTTTGCGTAAAAAACTTCAGTTTCGGGATTATTGGATTTTTTTTCGCCTTTTTCTTCATGTGTCTAAAATTATAATTTTTATTCAATGCATATGAATTTTATGAAATAATCTAAAATTGTAATTATTTATTCAAATATAATTGTAGGAATAATCAATTAAAAGAATAAAAAAATAAAGTAAAGGGGTCTTAAAAACCTCCAAATTTAGCATATAACAATATTTATCCCATCAAAGATTAAACTTCCAGAGTTTCCTTGTATATGGCACTGGATTCATCCCCGCCAGAAAAGGCACTGTCAAAGATTAAAACATCCACTTTAGCCGGTTTCTCATCACTGGTGAGCATAGCGGATCCGGTTACCTTTAAGGTTTGACCAGAGGTTATATCATTAATATTCCATACCAGAGGACTTTTCTCAATAACTGCTCCACTGGAGTCATACCATATGAGAACCATCTCTAAGTAGTCGTAATCCTGATCAGGAACGATGGTACCTTTTACTTTGTACATCCCATAACCTTCAGAAACCACATCCAGACCAGAAACATTCAAAGAGGACTCTGCAGTAGAATTGTCACTGCCTGAGCTGCTGCTGTCTGTACATCCACTGATGGCCACTATACCCATTATTAAGAGTGTGGCTAAACCTAATACCAATTTTTTCTTCATATCTTAACCTCCAATTGATTATTATAAATTTTATTATCTTAAAAGAGCCAATAAGCCAGAAATACCAAAGAATATAGCCCCTATTAATCCAAACAATGAAATACTGATTAACAGCCAAATGGCACTGATAATTAAAGTGACCCCTCCCCTCCGGGGGTTGCGGGTGACGTAGATGGAACCGGCTATTCCCACAATGGAAGCCATGATGGCACTCATCCCCATGATTATAATCTCATCTGAGGCTATGGCCCCAAATAAAACGGCAAACACCCCACCTAATAATCCAAATATTCCACCGATAATCCCCAGTACCAGTTCGATTGTTCTAGAAATTTCTTTTACCTCTCCTGTCAAAATATCCCTCCGTCAATGAATAACATGTACAATACAATACAATGTATAGATTAATAGATTAAGTATTTAATAGTTAAGGTTTACAATAAAATAAAAAGGCTTAAATATATAATATAAAATAGTAACTGGCCAATAATTATGGTTAGTATGTTCAAGTTAGAAATTAATTGAAAAATAGAGGGTGATGATGAGAATTGATTGTGAAAATAGGGATTAAATAAGAGATAAAAATGAACAAAAGTGGTAATTATGGAAGAAGGATCCGTTAAAGATAAAAATCAGAAAAAAGAGTATAATCTGGAAAATATTTTAATTAAAATTTCCATTCATCCTTCCAGGGCATATCAGGGTTGTTATCTTTCTGATAATACTCATAAAATAGGGCAATCATCATGACTGTGAAAAACCCTATCCCAAAATAGGAATAAACATCAATACCATTATTTAAAAAATGCTGAATTACAAATGCTCCCCATAAACCAATTAAACTCACAAGTCCCAGAAAGTAAGTCTTATTTTTATAACCCCTCCAAATAAAAAACCCATTGAATATTAAAATCGTACAAAGCCAGAAGTAAAGATAATACGTAATATTATTATCCAATAACCGCATTAATCCCACAAATAGCCATAACCCACCTAACAAAAACGCAGGCCAGTGTGAAGGATAAATCCTCTCCACGTTATCCAGATCTTTTATATAAACGACAGATCCATTTCCCTTCATTGGCCCGAATAAGTTAAAAATCCTTTTATTATACCTAACTTTTATTACCGCATTCCCACCCAAATCAGAAGCCATTTCTTTTAATTTATCATTTATTTCATTAATAGCCTCCTCTTCAGACAAGTTAGGGTCTGCAGTGGCTGTGACCCTTTTGAAAGCATGATCTTTTTTGAGATTGTAATTAAAAATTTTTACCTCTTGAACTGGCGTATGAGGAATGGTATCTAAAACTCTTTTTAATCGGGGCTTACTTACTTTAGATGATTTTTTTAATTCATCTGAATCTTTTTCAGCTAGTGACACGGATTTATCTATCTTATCCAATTTATAGGTAGAATCCATTTTATGATCTTTATTTATATGAGATGATCCGGGACTGCGATATCTCCTGATGATAATAGCCAGTACACCACCTGCAAAAACAGCTAAGAAACAAAAAAATACCCATTCTATGAATCCAACCAATTCTAATCTTATTGGAAATGCTAAAACTAATCCAATGATTATTGATTCGATTAAAACATTCAAATACGTCTTATTTCGAATATAATGATATACTAAGCCGATTAAAAAATATATGCCGCCCAGAAAAATCATGAATAATAATGTAGCCACTACTAATTCTGATATCACCACTTCTGAAACTATATAAATCACTCCCTTTAATGGAATCAATAATGAAAATAACTAAATTTAAAATCCCCATTCATCGTTCCAGTGTATATTAGGATCTCTTTCTCTGATTTTGTAAAGTATAATCGTAGTGATGCCCATCACTGCACAAAAGGCAGCCATGAAAATAGAATTTGTATCAAACAGAAATCCTGTGTTAATTATATACTTGAAGAGAAATAGGCAGGATAAAAACCATATAACGGCTAAAATCAGAAAAAAAGTCTTGTTGACATAACCTATGTAATGAAATAGAGCAATGACAATAATAAACGCACCCATAAATAGATACATTATTCTAAATGCATCATTCCCTAATAAACCATTTAAAATTTGAGAAATACCTAAAAGCCACAAGAACACTAAAACTAGGGTAGTTTTATTTTTTCCCCGAGAAACAGACGGTTTATATGGAATAACATTGATTTTCCCCTCCCGTTTAGCCTTAAGCATCTTATTTATTTCATCACTGGAAACCACTACATCACCGATTATTATTGTTATAATAGATTGTTATTATAATAATATAAATATCATTAGGATTACAATCTATAATTAATTAAAAATTATCCTATCCATTAAATGATGATATCATGATACCATTATGGCTCCAAGCAGGATTGTGGGGATTTGTAGGGGGACTGGCCCTCCTCATTGGCGCCCTGCTGGGTTATTACATCAAAATTTCCAAAAGAACCATTGCTGCCATTATGGCCTTTGGTGCCGGCGTGCTCATCTCCGCCGCCTGTTTTGAGCTCATCATGGAAGCCTACCACTGGGGCGGTTTTGATTCCACCATCACCGGTTTTATAATGGGTGTGCTCATCTTCACCGGGGTTGATCTCTACCTGAACCGGCAGGGAGCTAAACACCGGAAAAAATCAGATAAAAGCAAAATACCTGAAGAATATGATGAGCAGGGCCCGGCCATTGCCGCCGGATCACTACTGGACGGCATACCCGAGTCCATTGCCATAGGTTTAACCATGATTGGGGGCGCCCCAGTAAGTGTGGCGGTTATCATAGCCGTTTTCATCTCCAACATACCAGAGGGCCTATCCAGCACGGTGGGTATGAGGGACATGGGCTGGAAAAAAAGCTCTATTTTTGGTTTATGGTTGATTATAGCCGTTATCACCAGCATATCCGCCCTTTTAGGCTACACTGTATTCAGTAAAATGCCAGTGGACGTAGTGGCCGCCACCCTGGCCCTGGCCTCCGGTGCGCTTTTAACCATGATAGCAGATACCATGCTACCAGAAGCATTTGCCCAGACCCATGAATACACCGGTTTGATTATGGCCCTGGGTTTCCTATTATCATTTATTTTATCATTTATTGCCTGAACAATTATTCAGTTGAAAATAGTCTCAGCAGAGTGACCTGGAGACTGGCGGGCATAAACATTAAATAGGATGCTTACTAATTTCCATATAATAAGAATAATTTTGTAAATAAATTCTTTTTATAATTTCACGAGACTCTAATTTATTAAATAAGAACTCTTTTTATAAATTAAAGATTTTATTAGACATTTTACCATTTTCGGATTATATTAATAGTAGCAAGTTAATAAATAAATATATAATATTATTTCACTTGTCCTGGAAAATACTAACGGGATAAGTCCATTAAAAATAAAATAACAAGTATTGATTAAATATATTTTATTTGATACTTCCTATGAGATAAATATCACAATTAATTACTTAAAGGGAATATTAACAGGATAAAACTGAAAACATCCCTTTATCACCTAGGGAAAAAATAAACTTAGAATATTAAATAGCATTAAAGCAGCTTGAAAAAATAACTTAAAATTAAGCATATAGATCCTCAAAAGACCTGAAAAATAATTTAAATTAATATAATAAAGACTTAAAGACGGCAGAAATAAAATAAAGCCAGAATTATATTAATAATCCTTGAAAAGATAATACAGATAGAGTAATCACATTAAGGTCTTAATGAGATTTAAATAATTAAGAGCATTCCATAACAGTATAAAAAAAGATCAGGCCCTCCTTACAAAATAAAAGGGGCTTGAAGGAGATAAAATAAATGAATATTGAAATAATAGCCATTGGAGGATATGAGGAAGTAGGCAAAAACATGTCTGCAGTGAAGGTAGACGAAGATGTTATCATATTCGATATGGGCATACACCTGGACCGACTCCATATCCACGAGGATACGGACATAGACCGTATGCACAGTTTAGATCTTATAGAAAGGGGAGTTATACCTGACGATACCCTTATGAAGGAGGTCAATGGTAAGGTAAAGGCCATCGTCTTCACCCACGGGCACCTGGACCATATAGGTGCTGTGGCCAAACTGGCTCACCGTTACGAGGCTCCCCTCATAGCCACCCCTTATACCATGGCCCTCATTGAGAGGACCATTAAGGGAGAGCGGAAATTCAAGTTTAATAATCCCCTGCAGGTATTGAATTCAGGGGAGAAACTTCAGATAACCCCGGATATTACCCTGGAATTTGTACACACCACCCACAGTATACCCCAGGCGGTTACACCGGCTTTGCATACTAAGGATGGTATAGTAGTTTATTCCAATGATTTCAAGTTTGACAATCACCAGAAACTGTCCCCACCACCAGATTACAACCGGTTCCGGGAGTTAGGTGAGAAGGGAGTTCTGGCCCTTATTGTGGACTCTACCCGGGCAGCAGAACCAGACCAGGTAAAAACCTATTCTGAGAAAATTGCCCGTATCATGCTCCAGGACATTATGCAGCAGCCTTTAAAAGAGGATTATGGTATGATAATCACCACCTTTGCCTCCCACATTGAAAGGGTGCAGGCCATCTGTGATATCGTTGCCAAGAGTAAGAGGGAGATGCTGCTTCTGGGCCGTTCCATGGAAAGATACTGCAGTCTGGCAGAGAGCATGGGTATACTCAAACTTCCTAAAAACGCCAGTATCTATGGCAGCCCCAAGGGTGTGAACCGGGCACTGAGTAAGGCGGATGAGAACCGTTCAAAGTACGTTATTCTGGCCACCGGACACCAGGGAGAGCCTGATGCACTTCTGCCCCGTATTGCCAATGATAAAACCAGTTATATGGTGCAGCCGGGAGATAACATCATCTTCTCGGCCCCGGTTATTCCCAACCCCCTGAATAAGGCCAACCGTAGCTTGCTGGAGACCCGTTTGAGATCAAAGGGTGCCCGTATATTCACCAATGCCCACGTATCCGGACACGCCGGACGAGAAGACCACCGGGATTTCATTCGCATGCTGACACCGCAACACCTGATTCCTTCCCACGGGGACCTGAAGATGCTGTCAGCCTATGCCGAGCTGGCTGAACAGGAAGGTTACCGTATTGGTAAGAATATCCATATCCTGCGGAATGGTCAGGCACAGGTTTTTGATGAATAAAAAATGGCCTAAGAATTTCATCATGTCTTTATAATAAAAAAAGAACATAAGGAATTTCATCAGGTTTTTAATGAGTAAAATCATTCTAAAACCTGATTTTATATTTTATTCAGAAAAAGAACCTTAAAATAGAATAGGACATTGCATCGAGATTATTTTAATCAATTTCTAATTATTTCTTCTTTTAATTAATATCTCTTAATTATATACAATTAAAAAAATATAAATAAAAAAAATTATTTTTAGAATATTTTATACAAAAAATAGAGATTAAGTTATCGTGCTTCCCCATCCCGGCAGTAGTAGCCCAGTGGCTCCCCACTTACCAGATCGCATTCCTCCCAGATGGGACATTCATTACACTGACACATCTTACTCATATCCAGGTCAGGGCAGGCAGTTTTTCCACTGGCACAGTACAGTCCCGGTACCATTTCTGTATCAGCCATCTCCCCACTTTCCAGCATCTCTGGAATTTTGCGCATTTTTTCCTTAACACATGCACTTTCCGCCTGTACCGGACAGGTTTTGCAGATGCATTTTTGCAGGTTTTCCATACTAAAATCTACTTTTGACATATTTCTCACCCCTTAATTAAATTATACACTTAATTAAATTATTCATCACTGACCATTACCCATCACTTTGTTATTAAAAATTTTAATTAACCAGTTTTTATTAATCCAGATATTCACCATTCAGCCATCGGGTGCCAGTAACCCGGGCCAGATCCCGGTTGGCAGATATTAGATTCCCAGGAGATAACTCATTGACATCATTTTTTCCTACAATACGGCTTAAGTTGGCTATCTCCCTGGTGGAGAGTTCTAGGAACCGGGACAGTTTTTCAATTCCCTGCTCAATATCCAGCTGCTCCATGAGCCGGGGGTCCTGAGTGGTGACCCCGGTGGGGCACATTCCGGTGTAGCACACCCGGTACTGCTGACAATTTATGGCTATTAATGCAGCGGTACCCAGATATACCCCATCAGCTCCCAAGGCCAAACACTTGGCAAATTCGGCGGAATTGCGCAGACCTCCCCCGGCAATCAGGGTTATTTTTTTATGCATGCCCCATTTTTTCAGGGTGGCCGCTGCCCGGGCAATGGCCGTGAATACCGGTAAGCCCACATTATCCCGGACATAGCGGTGGGTGGCCCCGGTGCCTCCACCCCAACCATCCAGGGCAATGAAATCCACTCCGGCCTCAGCCAATACACCCACATCCGCTTTAATATCACCACAACCAATTTTAGCCCCGATGGGTACACCACCAGTTATATCACGTAGCCAGGCCACCTTTTCTTTTAGAGAATCGTGATCCACTATATCGGGATGGTGTGCCGGGGAGTAAGAGGCCTGGCCGGGTTGCAGGCCCCTTGCCTGGGCTATCTCATCATTTACTTTCTCAGCAGGCAGATAACTTCCCTTTCCAGGGTAGGCTCCCTGACCAAATCTTATCTCCACTGCCGCTGCTGATTCCAGAGTGGTCTCATCTATGCCAAACCGGCCGGTGGCATACTGCAGGATACGGTAATCTCCACCTATATCTTTTTCTTGGGGTACCAGACCGCCCTCACCTGAATTAAATGCTATGCCCAGTTTCTGGGCGGTGTGGGCAATAACCAGACGCACATTTTTGGATACTCCACCAAAACTCATACCAGAAACCATGAGAGGGGAAGATAATTGGAGAGGTTTTTGGGATGCTGGACCCAGTATGAGAGTGGTGTTGACTGTTTCTTCCATATTAAGGGGTATTCTGTTTACCTGGGCTGGTACAAAGTACAGATCATCCAGGCTCAGGGGGAATTTCTTCAGAGAACCCATGGCCACCGTGATGCTCTCCCCAGATATGCTCTGCTCCTTGATATCCACTATTTTTTCATAGAAAACATCGTCTTCAGAGGGGTGTTTTTTGCGCATGAGGAATTTGCTATCCCCCACACTCACCTTATCACAGTAATAGAGTCCCTGCAGGCCGTTTTCCCGGTAAACCGGGCATTTGTTGCAGAGGCATGTCTTGGCCTCAATATCACATTTACTAGCCTTGCTACCACAAAACAGTAATTCCCCTTCACAATCATGGGGATAACTGTGACACAGCCTGCAAAGACATTTTTGACGGTTCTCCTCTGAATCTGATACTTTTATCCTTATATTACCCCTTTCATCAGCCATGATTTTCCCCCTAAAATTTCATGAATTAAAAATCTAGAATTCAAATCAGATTATTCTTTTAATCCGCTTTATTCGTTTATTCTTTTTATATAGTTCATAACTAAAAAGTATAATTAAAAGAAATCCCTAATAGTTTACAGAATATAATCCACAAAAATCGATAATTCAAATCAATAAACAAATACCAGAAATAATAGCATTAGCTGATTAAAAT
Source organism: Methanobacteriaceae archaeon UBA587 (assembly GCA_002504725.1). Taxonomy (GTDB): domain Archaea; phylum Methanobacteriota; class Methanobacteria; order Methanobacteriales; family Methanobacteriaceae; genus UBA587. Next base: position 44,724 of record DATN01000002.1, read on the forward strand.
CTATTAAATCATTATTTACATTAATAAAACACTTATCATTATAATCAGAGAATTAATACGGAGAAATGAAATGTTTAACTACAATGATAAAATAAAAGGTTTCCTGTTCATCTTCCTGCGGGGATTGTTTATGGGCACTGCCGATATTATGCCTGGAGTTTCTGGAGGAACCATAGCCCTTATAACTGGAATATACGAGAGATTAGTTCACGCCATAAGTAAAATTAACTTTAAATTCATTAAACCATTTCTTAAAGGACAGTTCCAGGAATCATGGAGCATCATGAAAAAAGAGGTTGATTTCACTTTATTTGTACCTTTATTAATGGGTATCGGGCTTGCTGTGCTGACTCTGTCCAAGTTAATGGGTTTTTTATTATCTAATTATGCAGCTTACACCTATGCCTTCTTTTCTGGCCTGATTCTGGCCTCAGCATACATTGTTTATTCAGAAATAGATGGTTTTTCCCTTAAAAACTTCATCTTTGGAATAATTGGGTTTGTTTTCGCCTTTATTTTCGTGGGCCTGAATCCTATCCAGGCCAATCACACCTTACCCATACTATTTATTTCCGGTATGGTGGCCATCTGTGCCATGATATTACCTGGAATTTCAGGGGCATTCCTTCTACTACTCCTGAATCAGTACGAGTACATGATTAATGCCCTGAATAATCTCTCCCTGCCAGAAATCATCACATTTATCTGCGGAGCATTTATAGGGATAATCTCGTTCTCCCGATTATTGGACTACCTCCTGAAGCATCATGAACACGTCACCATGTCATTTCTGGTTGGTTTAATGCTGGGTACTATGAGATTGCCTTATCAAAAGATTAATCTGGGTGATACAACTTCAATCGTATTTTCCATAGTGCTGGCATTCATTGCATTTGGTATAGTCATGTTATTGGAGAAGAAGTTCCGTTACATCGATTATTAAGCTAATCGATTATTACTATTCCAAAACTAAATTTTTTAATTTTTTATTATTTTTAAATAATGGTTAACAATATTCTTAATAAAATAATATCAGCAGAAAACTGATTATTAAATTGAGGTATTTTAATGTCCCAAAAAACATTGGAACAATACAAAAAAGCGTACCATAGTGTAGCTAAAGAGGACCGTGCCCGTGGTTTTTATATGCACTTGGCCATCTATTTATTCATAAACACCATTTCAGCTATTTTAAATTATTTTTTAACCCCGGACTTTCTCTGGGTCATCTTCCCGGTGTTCTTTTGGGGGATAGGAATCACCTGGAACTATGTATCTGCCTTTATACTGGTTGATAAAAAACTGGAAAAATTAGACTTAGAAGCCGAGAAAAGAGCTAAAAATAACTCAAATTAATATGGTTAAGGTCTATTAGCTCATTTTCTAATTACTAAATTATAAATCCTAAAATAAATTCAAAGCAAATTATTACCTCAACAATCCATGAGTCAATAAATTATTTATTAACCACCAACTTACTAATTCTATGCCACAGCCCCATATCTATCAACACTACCAGATAGAAAATAGACCGGAACATGATGATTCATCCCCGGCCTACTGGTTCGTCTTTAATTCCAGCCAGCTCCTGGTTAATGAGAAAAATAGTGAAATTCCTTTTTTAGAAGATTTAAATGAATTGAAACTTACTCCCCTACGCAAGATTTACCTGGGGAAGCTGCATGGCCACCCCTCCTACGCGGCAGAGGTTGATTCTGACCAGACCCCACAGGGGATGATCTTTCAGGATCTAAGAGAACTTTACCCCCTAATAAGCCATGAAATATATCTTGTGGCAGGTAGAGCTATTCAGATAATTAACTGGGACAAAAACCACCAGTACTGTGGTAAATGTGGCAGTCCCACCAAAACCATGGATACCGAAATGGCCAAGATCTGCCCCCAGTGTGGATTAATCAATCATACCCGTATCTCTCCCGCGGTAATCACCGCCATAGTCAAGGACGGTAAACTTCTCATGGCTAAACACAATTATGGGCATTACCGTAAATACGGCCTTATCGCCGGTTTTGTGGAGGCAGGGGAGACACTGGAAGAAGCTGTGCAGAGGGAGACCATGGAAGAAGTGGGTTTGCAGATTAAAAATATCCAGTATTTTGGCAGCCAGCCCTGGCCCTACCCCAATTCCCTGATGCTGGGTTTTACCGCCGAATATGAGAGCGGAGAAATAAAGGTGGATGGCCAGGAAATCAGTCATGCCCGCTGGTTCGGGGTGGATGATCTTCCAGAATTACCATCCAATATCAGTATCAGCCGGGAACTTATTGAATGGTATATGGAAAATTATTCACAGGATTAACCCCGCTCATTTTAATCCACAGTATTCCTTAAATTAAATAAGATCAAAGCAGTATTCATGATCTTTTATAATTATTTCCCTTCTGAAACTATTTTACTAAATTTATGAATTTATTTAATTATTTTAAATTTTAATTATTATAATTCGTTTTTTATAATATGAAAAACAAAAAAGAAACACGAGAAAATTTAAAATCCATTTGGAGGACTTTTATGGGACATAAACAGGTAGAAATTAAGGTAGATGACGATTTTTATATGTTAGTAGATGAGGGAATAGAGGATATCATTAAAAACTTTTTTCACTGGGAAATTGAAACCTGCAATTCATGTATTGATTATAAAGGGAAAGCATGGATTGAATTTTGCGAATATGAAGATTGGGAACGGTTTCTGCAGCTAAGCCTGCGCAATAAAATCGCTTCCAAAGCGAAAGACCCGGAGAAAGAAACATTGTGGGATTTCCTTCAGGAAAAATCCCGGGTAAATCTGGTTTTTGATGAAGAATTAATAGAAGACCCCAATAAAGACGACGGCACCATTGAAACCGGAATCCTCATTATCTGTGTGGGTTTGAAGTTCCCTAAAGAGTTGATTGGTGAATTCAGAGAACTGTTCTTTGAAGTATTCCCTCCAGAATAACGCCATTACCTTTTTTATTTTTAATTAAAAAGATAAATGATTTAATCCCCATAGATATCCCTTTCCATTTTTAATAAATAGATTAAGGCATTAGTTTTCTAATATTATTTACTAAATTCCATTTCTTTAAAGATCACCTTAAATTTAGTTCCTTCTGTTCTATCCAACTCTAAGGTTCCATCTATTTGTTCAGTTTAGCTGTTTACAAGTTGTAATCCCATAGAATCTGTTTTTCTGAAATCCATATCTTCTGGAAATCCCCTACCATTATCAGCTACACTTAAAACAAAAGTACCATCATCATGACCAAAATCCACGTTAATCTCTCCCGGGGTACCTTTCGGGAATGCGTGTTTTAAAGAATTGGTAATCAACTTCCATTTAAATTCTATTTTTCTCCATTACAAATTTGTTAATTTTAGAAAAAATAAATAATAATTAAAAAGATATTTTGAAAAATTAATATTATTAATGGAATTTAATAGAGTTATCCACAGCATTTACTAATAATCATTAAAATGAGGTCAATAATGGAGCTTATAATCTTAAAAGACATTGTTATCATATTTGCTTTATCAGTGCTGGTACTGATTCTTTTCCATAAAATCAAACTCCCCGCTGTCTTGGGATTTTTCCTCACCGGGATCATAGCAGGACCCCATGGCTTAAGCCTCATTAATGAGGTGCAGCAGGTGGAGATACTGGCTGAGATCGGGATTATCTTTTTGCTCTTCACCATTGCCCTGGAATTTTCCTTAGAGAAATTCTCCCAGATAAAAAGACAGACCCTGCTGGGCGGATCATTGCAGTTGGCCTTCACCTTCTTAATAGTATTCATTATCAGCTGGATCCTGGGTTTTAGTATCAGTGAATCCATATTCGCCGGATTTTTAATCTCCTTCAGCAGCACTGCCATTGTACTGAGACTATTACAGGAAAAAAATGAAATTGACACTCCACACGGCAGGACTTCCCTGGGAATACTTATTTTTCAGGACGTGGCTGTGGTACCCATCATTATCCTGACCCCCATATTGGCCGGTACGGCTACACTGGGTTCTTCAATATTAGTCCTAATATTGGAAGGTGTGGGAGCAATTATATTCACTATTGTAGCTGCCAAGTGGGTAGTACCCTACATTTTATACCACGCTGCCCTCTTAAAAAACAGGGAGTTGTTTTTACTCACCACCATCCTCATCTGTTTTGGTATCACCTGGTTAACCACCCTGATAGGTCTTTCACCTGCACTTGGTGCTTTTTTAGCCGGATTAATAATATCAAATACTGATTATGCCCATCAGGCCCTGGGTAATGTGATACCATTCCATGACATCTTCATGAGCTTCTTTTTTGTATCCATTGGTATGCTACTGAACCTGAACTTTTTCCTGGAGAATATTCTACTGATAATGGGAATCACCCTGGTTATTGTGCTTATAAAATCATTTACCGGTGGTCTGGCCACTTATTTTTTAGGTTTCCCCCTGCGCATCGTGGTACTGGTGGGACTGATACTCAGCCAGATAGGTGAATTTTCCTTTATTTTATCTGGTGTGGGAATCCAGTACGGCCTAGTGAGTGAAACAGTATTCCAGTTATTTTTAGATGTTTCTGTTCTCACCATGGCCCTTACACCCTTTTTAATTGCAAAGGCTCCGCAAACCTCAGAGGTTCTCCACAAAATACCCCTTACCAGTAAACTGCAAAATGGAGAGATAATTTCTCAGGATTTCCAAGATGAGATGAAGGACCATCTGGTAATTGTGGGTTTTGGGGTGAATGGTAAAAACGTGGCCATGGCGGCCCAGAATTCCCAGATTGACCATGTGGTGGTGGAGATTAACCCGGCCATTGTTAAAAAGGACAAAGATGTGGTGGAACATTTTATATTTGGGGACGCTGCCCAGGAAACTATCTTAAACAAGGCACACATCCAGAGTGCCCGGATAATGGTGGTGGCGATTTCAGACCCGGTTAATACCCGGAGAATCACCGAACTGGGTAAAAGGATTAATCCAGATTTATATATAATTGTCAGAACCCGTTACATAGACGAGATAAACATTTTAAAAAGTTTAGGGGCAGATGATGTTATCCCGGAAGAATTCGAGACCTCGGTGGAAATTTTCAGCAGGGTACTGGATGAATATGATGTACCCCTTGATGAAATACACCGCTTTATTGAAAAATTGCGGCATGAAAACTATGGTTTGTTCCAGAGAACCCTGCAAAATAAAGAGGTTATGTGTGATTTAAACACCAGCCCCATAGAAACCAGCACCATTAAAGTAAGCAATATACCTCTTAATGGAAAAATCTTCAAAAAGGATATAGAAAAAAAGTTTGGGGTGGAAATCAGGAACATTATACGGAACCAGGATATAAATTATGATCCCCTGGATAACATGGTTCTGGAAAAGGGAGATATATTGACAGTCACAGGTTCTCCTGAAGACATCAGGGAATTAAGGGATTATTTTAAAAAACAATTATAATTCACAGAATCTATTTTAATAATATTTTAAACCGTAATCTATTATAAAATCATTTTATTGTAGTTTAAATAAGAAATAATTTTCTAAAGGATATAATTTAAAAAGAAATAAATTAAAATTTTTTAAGATCATCACCCTCGAGTATGTCCATATAGAAATCCTCGAACTGCTGGGCCAGTCCCCGGTAGTGAGGAGCATAGGCCTTGTAGAACCTCAGTCTATCTGCAGGGATTCCCTGGGCTGCAACGGATTCACTGAGCTCCTTCATCTTGGCTTTGTGGGCTTCCAGCATGCACTCATCAGGGTATTCAGCCATCAGTATGCCATCGGCCCCGTGTTCATAGGCAAACATCAGATGTTCCGGCATGATCCGGTTTATGGAAGGAATCCTGATGATACGGATAGCCTCCGGATAAGATACCCGGTTATTTCCAATGGTATCCGCCGCGGTGTAACCCACATTATCCAGGAAGGCCAATATCCTTATTTCTCCATCTTCCTTATCCCGGAGAAGGCCTTCCATCTGGGCATAAAGTTCCTGGTCATTGAGTCCAATGATCTCAATGGCACCCTCTGGACAGACCCCAGCACAGGCCCCACAGCCCTTACAGGCCATAGGATCAATGGACATGTATTCCTCGTCACGATAAATGGCTTTGAATCCACAAATCTCTTTACATTTACCACAGTGCTTGCACAGAGAAGTCCTGATAATAGCCACCGGTGGCTCGGCCTCAGTTCCGCATTTAATCTGCTCAGATACCTTGGCTGCGGCGGCACTGGCCTGGGAAACACTTTCTGAGATATCTTTAGGTCCCTGGGCTGTTCCGCAGACAAAAATCCGCTCCACATCAGTGTTCACTGGTTTGATTTTGGCGTGTTTCTCCTTAATGAACATATCCTGGCTCAATCCCACATTAAATCGGCGGGCCAGTTTCATGGTTCCTTCTGATGGTTCTATGGCCTCAGAGAGTACCACCATATCTGTTTCCATCTCCAGGGGTTGGCGCTGCAGGGTATCTTCCACCCGCACCAACAAGTGGTCGCCCTTTTTGGTGACCTCACCAGGTCGGCCTCTCACCAATTTCAGGCCTTTATCCTGCACATATCTGAGGTAGTTCTCATACATCCCTGGAGTTCGCAGGTCGGTGTAACATATCACCACTTCTGTATCTGGAAACTTCTCTCTGATGATGCTGGCATGTTTTAGAGCAACCATACAGCACACTTTAGAGCAGTATCTTTTTCCCCCTGATTTTTCGTCCCGGGACCCAGTACACTGTACCATAACCACCCGCTGGGGCTGTTTTCCATCGGATATTTTCTGCAGTTTTCCCAGGGTGGGACCATTCACCCCCAGTAAACGGGCCAGGTCCATCTGACTGATGACATCATCAAATCTTTCATAGCCATACTCGGGTCTTGTGGATAAATCAAAGTGTTCGTGACCCGTGGCAATGATTACGCTCCCTGCTTTAAGAGGCACCACCTCGTTTTTGAGTTTGAGGTCAATAGCATCCATTTTACATACTTTCACACATTTACCGCATTTTTTACAGTTTTCTGTGTCGATGGTGTATACATCGGGGACCGCCTGAGCAAATGGTTTGTAGATGGCCTTGCGCATGGTCATACCCTGGTTCCATTCATCCGGGACTTCTACCGGGCAGACATCCACACAGTTTCCACAGGCAATACAGCGGTCTTCATGGATGTAACTGGTTTCTTTTTCTAAAACCAGATTGAAATAGGTGGATCTCCTCCCTGCACGGCGGAGATTGGTTTTGGTCATTATATTGATATTCTTATGGTTCACCACATCATTGATGATGGGGTTTAGAATACAAAGTGAACACTCCTCAGCCAGTTTCTCAGGGGAGAATACCTTACCTATCTTAACCATGTTACCCCCAATAGCCGGGTTCTTTTCTATGATGGTCACTTTAACCCCTTGATTGGCCAGAGACAGGGCTGCAGTGATACCAGATATACCCCCACCAAAGATAGCGGCGCTTTTTTCGGTCCGACTGATAATCTTTTTTAAGGCCTGGGCACTCTTAACCTTTTCCACACCGGCCTGGGTTAAACCAATGGCCTTCTGGGTGGCCTTCTCCGGGTCATCGTGTACCCATGAACACTGCTCCCTCAGATTTACCATTTCCACCATAGAGGGGTTCAGGGGATCAGCATAGTTCTGGAACGTTTTAAGGTGAGTTAAGGGTGAGCAGGCAGCTATTACCACCCGGTCCAGGTTCTGTTCCATTATCTCTTCCCGTATATGCCGACGGCAGTTAAGTGAACATAGGTTTTCGTAGTCTTCCACAAAATTAGCATCTAAACTGGATTTGAGTCGTTCTATGTCAATGGTATCTGATATGTTACCTCCACAGCGACATATGAATACTCCTACCCTTTCCCCAGATTTAGATTTTTTACCCAAACTATTATAATTATTTTCTAAATCAGAGGATAGATTTTCCAGGTTTTTTGATTCTGTGTTCATGATAATCAGATCAATTATTTTTAATTTATTTAAAGGATTAAATAGAATTATATTGGTTTAAATTACTAAAAAATATTTAAATTTAAATTAAATGAATTTATTATACAGTTAAATATCATTTATTTTGTCTAATAGACCCTCCACTGGAACACTATGAGTCTGTATACCTAGAACTTTATAAGGGTCGGCACCCATACCCAGGGCGGCCATCTGGGCCACACTTAAATGAACCAGCCCAAATTTTCGGCCTAATTCTTTTTCCAAAACGGGCTGATAACGATCTAGCTGCATCTGACAGTTGGGACACATATGCAGCAATACATCAGCTTCCCCTTCTAATGCCAGAAGTTTATCAGCTGTGGCAGCTAATGATAAATCTCTATTGACAAATCTCTGACTGAAACCTGCCCCACAAGTAGCTTTTTTAAAGTCATACCAATCAACTACCTCAGCCCCTAATTTAGCAGCAATCTCATCTAAGACCATGGGGTTTCGGGAATCAGTTATGGCATGGTCTGGGTAAACTTTACAGTAGTGACAGGCATGGTGACTGGCAATCCGAATATCTGAAAAGTCTTTTGTAATCTTCTCAACCATTTCATCGGCTTTGGAATATAAAACTTCCACCATGTGGAAAACATTATTTTCACTACTCATATCACCCGCCTGATATTTCATGTGAGATAGACCAGCCCGTTCCAGAATACTATTTACCTCATTCCTTGCTTCTTCATTGGAATTGAGTAAATTGATGGATTTTTTCATAATGGCATAGCATGTAGAACAAAGTGTCACAATATTTTCATGGGAACTAATGCGTGCCAGCGCAAAATTCCTTGCCGAAAGGGCTGTGGTGGATACCTGATCAAATAAATCATAATAATATCCTAATCCAGTACAACAGGACTGATCTGGATCAATACGGTATTCTACTCCTAAATTATCAAATAAGAATTTAGTGGATGATTCTACTCCAGGATATTCTACATTAACCAGACAGCTTTTAAAAAGCAGAATGTCTTTATCAGGGATATTTTTCATCTTAATCGTACCATTTTTAATGAATCAATAATTGACTTTAGTGATTTAATTTTTTTAAATAATTTTAAAATAAAATGATGGTTAGGGGGTTGGATAAATTGATTATTATCTAATTCTTAGAAATTAGATATTTTTTTAAGATTCCTTGGCATTTTTAAATTTTTTTAGCCGGGATTTGAAACCAGACTCTTTTAAAATATTTCTTACATCTTCCAGAGCTTTTCCCTTAATATTATAGTCTTCCAATCCCAGCTCATGACGGATATCCTCTAAATTAACCTTTAAATCCACATAACTCTTTCCATAATCTTTGACCATTCCATCAAAAAAGGCTTTGGGCATTGATCCTACACCAAAATCCAGATAACTATCACCATAAGCTGAAAATTCCTTCATTTTTATTTTATATTCAGCTTTATGCAGATTTTTTTGTCTTAAAACCTGGTTGACCTGGCAGGGACTGTTATTTACCGGGCAGTTGCTCTGACAAGTGTAACAGTAGAAACAGTTCCATAAATCAGGATTGTCCAGTAATTCCCAGTTGTCATCCAGAACCATCTTCACAATTTCCCGGGGATCATAGTTACTGTGACGGGCAGCAGGGCAATTGGATGTGCATAAACCACACTGCATACACCTCTTAATTCCCAGATCCTGAGAAGCCCTATAATCTTTTTTGACTTCTTCTACTAATTTATTGGATTTTGGATTAATCTCTTTTTTTATCAAAATTCTTACCTCTTGCAGGAATTTAAGAAATAAGTTTATAAAACTAATTGACCCCTGTTATGACTTATATACCTTTTTTTACATGATTGATAATTAAGAATTGATTACCATCAATTTAGATAAATCAATATAGAGCCAATTTAAGATATAAGTAAAATATTTCAATTATCATATTATTATAACAATTGTGAAATATAAGCTTATAGGTCATTTGAATTAGTCACTTGAATTTTATCCATATTTTAAAAAATAATTAAACTCAGTGGGCATTGGATCCTAAACAGGCACTGCAGTCTGTGGGAATGTTATCCTTCTCTTTATGGAGCTGGCACATTATATCTTCTGCTTTAATCATTTTACATATTTTACATGTTCTGGAAATTATATCAAATTGATTAGCACTACCCTCTTTAAGTTCCAGAGCGAATTCTTTAATCATAGCTTGAATCTGATCATTGAATTTGATATTATGTCCCCTTTTATCACTAATATATTGTGATACAGCAGGTTGAGTTATATCCAGTAACTCAGAAATTTCTTTTTGTTTCATGCCTAATTTATGCATCTCTTTAGCTAATTCCGACCTTATAGCCGGAATAACATACCATACAACCATTTCACACGGAGGTTTCACATACATCACTCATTAATATATTTTTAATTTTTCTAATTTAGAAAAAGTTATTTTTATTGATTATTTTAATTTTAGTTTAGATATATTTCTTTTTTATGTATTTGAATTTTTAAAGAATAATAAAATTAAAAGTTATATTCCAGCACCTTCACAGAAAATCTCTTCCATTTCTGATTTTTTAGTTAAGAGTCCATTTTTCATGATTTCAGAACTGATACCCAGTTCTTTGATCTGTTTTTCCATTTCGTCCTGCCTTTTTAAAAGGAGAGAGATAACTTCTGCCACAGGATCAGGCAGCTCACCATGATCTAAATCAATAGCGCATTTCCTATCTTCCTGAACAATACGGCCGGGAATTCCCACAGCAGTTGCACCATCAGGCACATCTTTTAATATTACCGAACCGGCCCCTATCTTAGAGCAATTCCCTATAGTGATATTGCCAATTATTTTTGCTCCGGATCCAATAACCACACCATCACCCACCGTAGGGTGTCTCTTCTTTCTTTCTAAAGCTGTGCCGCCTAGAACTACTCCCTGGTAAATCAAGACATCGTTTCCTACTTCCGCTGTTTCCCCAATAACCACACCCATACCATGATCAATGAAAACCCGTCTTCCGATGGTGGCACCGGGATGTATTTCAATACCTGAAAAAAATCGACCTAATGCAGAAGTAAAACGGCCTAAAAATAATAAATTGTGGTTCCAGAACCAGTTAGCAAGCCTATGGAACCATATAGCACATAATCCGGGATAGCAGAAAAATATTTCAAGATTACTGCGTGCAGCAGGGTCCCTAAGATGGACCATTTCTATATCTTCTTTTATCCTTTCAAACATGTTTATCCTCCTTCACATTAAGATAAAATTTGCAAATTAATATTGCATCATTTACACTTATTTTTTATAAAAATACTTGATCATATGATTTGTATAACTCTTCAAATACCCATTCCATACTTAGATATCTTTCTCCAGTATCTGGGAGAACTGCTACAATTAATTTACCCTCGTTTTCTTCTCTTTTAGCAAGTTCAATAGCAGCCCAAGTTGCTGCACCTGAAGAAATACCTGCAAATATTCCCTCTTCCCGGGCCAGTCTCAGCAAAGTTGCGGCAGCATCTTCATCTTTTACTGGAATAATTTCATCAATTAGGTCTGTTCTGAGAACATCTGGTACGAATCCTGCTCCAATTCCTTGTATTTTGTGAGGTCCCTTTACACCGGTAGCTAGGACCTGAGATGTTTCAGGTTCTACAGCAACTGCTTTAAATCCGGGTTTTTTTTCTTTTAAAACTTCGGCAATACCAGTAATGGTTCCTCCCGTACCTACACCCGCAACTATTATATCGGCTTTACCTTCACTGTCTCTCCATATTTCCTGAGCCGTAGTTTCCCGGTGTATCTTAGGGTTAGCCGGATTTTTGAATTGTTGCGGCATCACCGCATTAGGGATCTCTTTGGCCAGTTCCTCTGCTTTGGCAATGGCCCCGGGCATTCCGTCGGCCCCGGGAGTTAAAACGATTTCTGCTCCAAAGACTGCCAGGAGTTTTCTTCTCTCCAGAGACATTGTATCCGGCATGGTAAGGATTAGACGGTAACCCCTGGATGCAGCTACAAAGCCCAGTGCAATTCCCGTATTCCCACTGGTGGGTTCTATTAAGACCGAGCCCTCTTTGATGAGTCCCTGTTCTTCCCCGTACTCTACCAGAGCCACACCGATTCTATCCTTTACACTGCTTATAGGGTTGAATGATTCTATTTTTACCACTACATCGGCCTTTAATCCTTTAGTTAGCCTATTTAACCGTACCAAAGGCGTATTACCGATGGTTTCTGTTATATCGTTAGCAATTCCTCTTTTTAATTCTGGTATCTTTACCATGTTTTTCACCTTTTTCTATGTCAATCATATTATATAACCATAGTTATATAACTATTGTTATATTATAAAAACTTAACGTGTTAGCTAAAACTTAATTTTTGAGTTTAAGATAGCTAAAAAATTGATATATTTGTTAAAAATTAAAAATAATATTTAATATCAACTTTTTTCCAGCAAATCGTCCAGTTGATCCATAACTTTACTCAAGTGATCCAGGGCATCAGTTATAAAACAGGCCTCCTCAAAGGGTATAATACCTTTATCAATTAATTTATGGGAGGCTCCCGGACCAATCTGACTGACAATGACTGCCTTACAATCTGAAAGTAATTCAGTCCGGTCTTTAGTGGTACTCTGTCCATCGGCACGGTAACTGCCACAGGATGGTTCGTCCTCACGCAGTTCCACAAATTCATAGTCACCGGGACCCCTAACCTCAAAGATCAGAAATTTTCGGGCTTTTCCAAAGTGTTGATTAATGAATTTTCCATCACTACTGGCAATTGCTACTTTAATACTCATTATTATCACAAAAACTCAAATTTTTTATGTATTTTAAATTAAACAAACGATTATTGATTATATTTATTAATAAAATTATCATGAGAAAACTGTAAATTGTTTAACAAAATAGTAAATTAAAGAAAAATAATTAAAAAATAATAAAAATAATATTAAATGTAAATAATATTTACAAAAATATAAACTATATTTACATTACCCTACACTGCGATTCTGCAGTGCATTTTGTACAGTTTTTTGGGTAATTTTAATTATTTAATCAGTTTTCCTGCCTCAGGACCGGGTTTAACCGAATAAATATCTTCCACAGTAAAGACAATGGCCGATTTAGGTTCCAGTTCAGTCATTACATTCTGGGCCCATTCGGTGACTTCCTCAAAATATTCCCCTGACTCAAAGATTTCCACGGTTCCCTTAAACTGGTAGGGGTAGTTCTTAGCATCGGAAATAATTAAAGACAATTTGGGATTAATATCTAGATTCTTGCGGGTTTTTTTCAGGTAATTATCTGCAATAAGAATTTTATTATCATCTAGGGGTCTGGCAAAGCCCACCGGCACCACATTAGGAATACCCTCCACACTGGAAGTGGCCAGAAATACCAGATTTTTTTCAATAGCTTCCTTAATTTCGTCATTTAATAACATAATATCACCATTATTTTAAAGGCTATTGATTAATTAAAATAATTTTTGATATTACAATGAATCACGCTTTATTTCATTTTTTAATCCATTTAAGGATAAGTTATATATCAAAAAATATTTAATTAACAATAGTTATATTACAATTGTTAAGATAGTATTTAAAGTTATATGCAAAAATTCGATGGACAATTGATCAATAATTAATTAAATGGAGAATAAAAATGGTTAAAATAAAATTTTTAGGAAGATTTAGAGAAATTACACAAATTAAAGAGATTGATATAGACTATTCCGGTACTGTGGATGAGATATTAAAATTTATAACTCAAGAATATGGTCCTGAATTTAAAGAAGCATTATTCGACGATAACGGAGAATTAAAGGATTATATGAAAATCCTGGTTAATGGAGAAGATCCAGACAGCATGGAAAATCAGAAAATTTCACCTGAAGACGAAGTGGTATTATTCCAGACCATTGCCGGTGGTTAATCTAAAATAAGCTGGATGATTAAACTAAAATTAAACGGAAATAAGAAACTGGGAATCATTAAAAATAGATAAGGCGGTTATTATGAATATTGGCTACCTCTCCACAATTTATCACACATCTATCCTGATTAAAAATCAACAACCCATCATAGGATCTGAAAGCCTTAACTGGAAACTGTATCCCACTGGTCCCGCCATGATAAAAGGTTTTACAGATGGAGAAATTGATCTGGGATATATTGGACTTCCCCCCGTAATGATGGGCATAGAAAATGGACTGGACTTACAATGTATTGCCGGGGGACATGTGGAAGGGACGGTTATGGTGGCCCCTGATTATTTTAGGGACATCAACCAATTAGATGATATTAAAACCGTGCTTAATCAATTCTCAGGAAAGACCATAGGTATACCTGCACGAGGATCCATCCATGATGTTATTTCCCGGGAGTTACTCACAGATAATTCCTTAGAAAACGAAATATCCATTAAAAATTATAGCTGGCCCGATATGATCCCCTATGCCCTGGAAGAAAATGAAATTGATGCAATGGTGGGCACACCATCCCTCGCAGTGACCGCATCCCAGGTTACCGGTGCAAAAATCATTATTCCCCCTAACTACCTGTGGTCCTACAATCCCAGTTATGGGATCGTGGTGAAAACAGAAATCATAGAAGAGAAATCAGAATTCTTAAAGGAATTTTTAGTAATCCACGAAACAATGTGCAATATGCTGCGGGAAACCCCGAAAAAAGCAGGGGAAATTGCCACACAAGAGTTAGGATTAAATGACAGTGATTTCGCATCAAAAACATTTAATATTTCTCCCCGCTACTGTGCCAGTCTCCCGGGAGAATATATTGATTCCACCATGAAATTTATTCCCCTATTAAAAAGATTGGGTTATCTCAAATCAGACCTGGAAAAAGAGGATATTTTCTGCACCGATTTGATTGAAGAGGTGCATCCAGAGCATCATCATTATTAAATGCACCCTCTTAATACACAATCCTATTTGAATATTAATACATCCCATTAGAAGTAGAGATTTAATAATAAAGTTACTAATTTTAAAATTTTTTTATTCAGTCCCCCAAAAAAAAAATTAAAGATATATTTTCATTTATTTTTCTTTATTCTAAAAAATAAAAAATATTATTTTGTTGAATGTTAATCAGGTGCCAATGTATCGAGCATAAAGTGATTTGGCCACGTTTCCATCATTGGTGCCCTTAATTATGGCCCGGGCATCACGGAATATTGATATCTCATAACTTTCCGTTTTAAATAAAACCAGGAAACTGGAGGCCTTCACTTCACCTAATTTTTCCAGCTGGGAAGCCACATCTAATAGGGAAAGATTTTTGGGACGGGCTGGTGTAATCTGCACCGCGTTTCTCCCACATAATGACGTGATAATCTCTTTATCTTCGGCTTCCAGGAATTCAAACTCAGCCTCAGCACAGCATTTACAGTTTTCAGACCTCTTTACCACAATATGGTCTATAGAATTATTCCAGGCATCGTAAACTACCATTTCTCCGTCTTTATCGTCATTATCCTGAGCATTAACTTCAGAAGACCTGACACCGGAATCCAGTAATATCTTTATGGCTTCGGTGCTCTCCATGGACCCCATTATCACCGTGGCGGTATTTAAAACTCCCATAGTATCACAGGTAGGAAGTGATCCTGCTTTAGGGATATGGGGATATAAACATCTCAAACAGGGCCCTTCCGGGACGATAGTCATGATCATACCCGAGGTTCCGATGGCCCCGGTGTAAATCCAGGGGATCTCTTTTTGTACACAGTAATCATTGACCAGCATCCGGGTCTGGACATTGTCGGTGGCATCCAGGACGATATCTGCCCCTTCCAGGATTTCTTCTACATTAGTGTGGTTTAAATCAGATACCACACCTTCCACTTTGATTTCAGAGTTAATTGATTTTAAACGGTTCTCGGCAGCCAGGGCTTTGGGTTCCCCTACGTCGCTTTCCTCAAATAGCATCTGCCTTTGCAGGTTACTCAGTTCCACAAAGTCCCGGTCAATTATGGTGATGTGGCCCACCCCGGCCCGGGCCAGGTTGTTAGCAGCCACCGTTCCCAGGGCACCGCAGCCCACAATCACTGCTTTAGATTTGAGAAGTTTTTTCTGGCCTTCTTCACCTATATTTGATAAGATTACCTGTCTGGAATATCTTTTTAACATTTAGCTTCCTCTAAGACATTATTTTGAACAATTTATTTGATTTTTTAAATTTAAAAGGGAATTAAATTATTAATTAATAGAATTTTGAGATTAGATTAAATAATTCGAGTTTAAATACAGTCAGTGGCGTTTTGACAGCAACCACCTTCCTCTGAATCTTCATTATTCAGTATCTTCACCAGTTTCTTGGCCATGGCCACAATGGTGAGTATAGGCGGTCTTCCCGGGGCCCGGGGTATGACACTGGCATCGGCGATGTAGAGACCTTTAATTGAAGTCTGCATGGAATTATCCACCACGGTTCCCATGGCTGCAGTTCCCCCGGGATGGGCCCCCCGCACCGGAGTACATACTATGGAATCCAGGTCCGCGCCCATTTCAATAAATATTTCTCTTGATTTTTCAATTCCTTCCGATAATAGTTTTAAATCATTATCGGTGATTTCTTTATGAACATTACCCTCTTCATCCAGATAACCGTTGGATTCATCGGCTATCTTCACCATTAAACCCACAATATCCTCTGGACTGATATCTTCCAGGGATTTGCCCTGTTTTTCATATTTCTCCTGAATTAAACCAGGCAACATACCTGAATAATGGGGTGAAATGAAATAAGCACCGAATTCACATTTTACGGACATAGGGATTTCTTTATTTAATTTAGATCCTTTTAAATAGGCCCCCACAGTGATAAACAAGTCACAGAAAAGACCTTTACCTACCCCTTCAGTTATGCCGGAGTTTCTCAATATCAGAGGGGTGTTTAGAGCACCGGCCGCGAGAATGACTTTTTTGGCTTTTATTACTTGCTTCTCTCCCTTAAAAAGCCCTTCCACACCAGTAACCTGGTTATTATCATGCAGGATATTCTTTACCTCAAAATTAGTGATTATTTGAGAACCTTCCTCATCTAAATTCTTTAAAAAATGACTGGAATCCCATTTAGCTCCATTTTTACAGTGATATAAACAGTTACCACAAGGTTCACATTTAGAAAAATCAATGAATTTGGGCATGGCTTCCATGAAATATCCCAATTTATCGGCGGCTTCCACCATTTTATTGGTGGTGGGCCCTCTATAATTGTGAGGGAGTGGGTTGACCCCTATCTCCTTACTTGAGTCCAGAAACTCTTCAAAAAGCTCCAGATCGTGTCCCTGGAACTGGGTGGTAGTGGA
Source organism: Methanobacteriaceae archaeon UBA587 (assembly GCA_002504725.1). Classification (GTDB taxonomy): domain Archaea; phylum Methanobacteriota; class Methanobacteria; order Methanobacteriales; family Methanobacteriaceae; genus UBA587. Next base: position 62,037 of record DATN01000002.1, read on the forward strand.
ATGTGAGTAACAGGTACTACAAGCATAGCAAGCATTGGCCATGGAGACGGTGGTGGTTCCACCCACTCCTTCTACATACATCAACTCTAAATCATGCTGATGAAAGTTAATATCTTCTGAACTTTCTTTTTGATGATGATCGGGTGTTTGTTGATCAGAGGAAGATTTTTCAGACTGGATATTGGCCTTTTTTATCTTGATATTCTGCGCCGCCTTGCCTGGGCCAAAATAATCTCCTTTTTCTAACAACAGTACTTTTTCACCATTTTTTGATAATTCTTTGGCAACTGTAGCTCCTCCCGCTCCAGTTCCTATGATTACAACGTCATGACTCATTTTATCACTTAAATCGAATAAATAAATATAATTAATCTTTCTTTAACTATCGTTATATAACAATTGTTAAATATATATTTATCTATCCCCATAAACCAGAGCAATTAATTTTTTTTAGAAATGATAAATAATAAACAAAGACAAAAATGTAGGTAGATACTACAATTGCTTAGAATTGATTATAATAGAACATCAAAAAGTGGAAATTATATTAAAAAAAGGGGTGAAATTATGGGTGAAAATAATAGGTGCCCGGTTACCGGCATGACAAATGAAAAACTAAGTGGTCGTGGACCTACCAATAAAGACTGGTGGCCAGAGCAGTTGAATATAGATATTCTGCATCAGCATGCACCGGCTTCCAATCCCATGGGGGCGGACTTTGACTATGCTAAGGAATTTAAGAAGCTGGACCTGGCGGCAGTGAAAAAAGACCTTTATGATCTTATGACCGATTCACAGGACTGGTGGCCAGCCGACTGGGGACATTACGGCGGTCTCATGATCCGTATGGCCTGGCACAGTGCCGGTACTTACCGTACCTCAGATGGTCGCGGTGGTGGCGGCACCGGCAACCAGCGATTCCCACCAGTTAATAGCTGGCCTGATAACGTCAATCTGGATAAGGCCAGAAGGCTTTTATGGCCCATCAAGCAGAAATATGGGAAAAAACTATCCTGGGCCGACCTTTTTATCCTGGCAGGTAACTGTGCACTGGAGTCCATGGGCTTCAAGACCTTTGGGTTTGCAGGTGGCCGGGAAGACATCTGGCAGCCCGAGGAGGATATCTACTGGGGTAAGGAAGAGACCTGGCTGGATGACGAACGTTACAGTGGAGACCGGGAACTGGAAAAACCCCTGGCAGCAGTGCAGATGGGACTCATCTATGTGAATCCAGAGGGTCCCAATGGGGAACCAGAGCCTGTTGCTTCAGGGGTTGACGTTAGGGAAACCTTCGCCCGTATGGCCATGAATGACGAGGAAACAGTGGCACTAATTGCCGGGGGACACACCTTTGGTAAAACCCACGGTGCTGGAGATCCTGATTTAGTGGGACCAGAACCCGAAGCGGCCCCTATTGAGGAACAGGGTCTGGGTTGGAAAAGCAGTTATAAGAGTGGTAAGGGTGCAGATACCATTACCAGTGGACTGGAAGGTGCCTGGAAACCTAACCCCACCTCCTGGGACATGGGTTATTTGAAAGTACTCTTTAAATATGATTGGGAACTAGTTAAAAGTCCTGCTGGGGCTTATATTTGGCTGGCCAAGGACGTGGATGAGGAGGACATGGTGGTGGATGCCCACGACCCTACTAAAAAGAACCGGCCCATGATGACCACCGCCGATCTATCCCTGAAGTTCGACCCGGTTTACGAGAAGATAGCCCGGCACTTCCTGGAAAACCCCGAAGAATTTGCCGATGCCTTTGCCCGGGCCTGGTTCAAGTTAACCCACCGGGACATGGGGCCTAAAAGTAGATATCTAGGGCCAGAAGTTCCTGAAGAAGATCTTATCTGGCAGGACCCTATTCCTGTAGTGGACCATGAACTTATAAATGAACTGGATATAGAAACCCTGAAAGCCCGGATTCTTGCCTCTGGTTTGACTGTTTCGGAACTGGTTAGAACGGCCTGGGCATCAGCATCCACTTTCCGTGGCTCTGATAAACGGGGTGGAGCCAATGGTGCCCGCATCCGTTTGGAACCACAGAAAAAATGGGAAGTCAATGAACCGGTAAAACTCCAAAAAGTGCTGAATGTATTGGAAGAGATTCAAACTGAGTTTAATTCCCAGTCCGGTGATAAAAAGGTTTCCCTGGCAGATTTGATTGTCCTGGGGGGATGTGCAGCCATTGAAAAGGCGGCTAAGGATGCCGGTTATGAAGTGATAGTGCCATTTAATCCGGGAAGGATGGATGCTCTGGCTGAAGAGACCGATGTAGAATCATTTGCTTTCCTGGAACCTGTTGCTGATGGATTCAGAAACTATATGAAAACCAAATTTAGTGTTTCAGCAGAGGAGATGCTTATTGACCGGGCACAGCTGCTTACTCTAACTGCACCGGAGATGACAGTCCTCCTGGGTGGTTTACGGGTTTTAGATGTGAATTATAATCAATCACCACACGGTGTATTCACCCAAAAACAGGGCACCCTTACCAATGACTTCTTCGTGAATCTGCTGGACATGGATACCCAATGGAAACCTGTCTCTGAAGAGGGGGATTTATTTGAGGGTTATGACCGTGCCAGCGGAGAATTAAAATGGACTGCTACCCGGGTGGATCTTATCTTTGGTTCTAACTCCCAGTTAAGGGCTATTGCCGAGGTCTATGCCTGTGATGATTCGCAGGAGAAATTCGTGCCGGATTTCATAGCTGCCTGGTGCAAGGTGATGGATGCCGATCGGTTTGATCCTTTCCTGAATAATATCTAACCTCAGCGGATTCCAAAAACAATTTTTTTACTTTTCTTCATTTTTTAAATTATTTTTTTTGAAATAGAATTTTAGTTAATTTTATATGTAATGATTAATAATGTTAAATTATATCATCATGTTTAATCATGATAAAATAATTAATGTTTAGGTGATTGATTATGTTAAGACTGAAAAGTGTAAACGAACTTCCCCAGGAAGAAGATGGATTCAGAATATTAATAGATGAATTTTGGCCCGATGGCTTGTCCCCCGAAGAAGGTAAAGTCGATTTATGGCTTAAGGAAATAAGACCCCCAACCGATTTTGATGAATGGCGTGAAGAGGATTCTGGATACTTTGAAAATGTCCAGGGAGAAACTCCTGACGAAATTATGAGGAAAAAAAATCTAATAAAATTTATCAGGGCTACTGAAGAAGAAAAAGGAACTGTAACCTTTTTGTATTCCCGCATTAAAAGCATAGCAGAGTTTCAGGTTTAAAATAAGTTATTAAAGTCTAAATTGAATCACAGATATTTGAACTTATTATCAGTTAGAGCTCAGATAATCTCTATTAATTTATTTACTTTTTACAGACAATTCTCTGGATAAATAATTCTTTTTCCTTAAGCGAATCATATAAGAGGGTATATGAAAGAATATTATCCTGGATTTCTTTATCTGAAAATTTTCCCTTTAATTTATTCTGGATCTCGTCTCTTTTCAGGTGATTGATGATATCCTTATTATATTGAGCATAATTTTCACTTTCTTCAGCTATGGAAACTATTTTAAATCCGGATTGGCGAAGCACATCCCTATAGTCTTCCTGGGTGTTCGCAAAGAGGGTGATGCCATCTAAACGCATCATATCCTTTAGTTTATCCCCCCAGTGGTCTTTAAGGGGGCTGAGCCAATCCACTATAATAAAATAGCCCTCATCTTTTAGAACCCGGCGGATCTCTTTAAACAGGGTCAGTTTATCCTCCACATCCAGGTGGAGAAAAACCTCTTTACTGTAAACCAGATGGAAAGATTCGTCTGAAAAGGGGAGATGGTTTATATCATCGTAATACAGGAATTTCACCTGGCCGGTAAGTTTTTTCGGAACTCTGCGGTTAGCTTCATCAACCATCTGCTGATTAATCTCCACACCGGTGGTGAGGGCATTGTATTCTTGAGCAAAGTGTATGGCCGCTCCACCCAGGCCCGAGCCGACATCAAGTATATTCTTATTATTCAGTGGGAATCCCTTCACTGAATTTTCGATAGCTTCAATTCCCCCTTCCGATAAGAAACCCTCACCATAGGCTTCTTCCAGCAGAGTACAAAAATCCTCGGAATATTCCTCTTGAAGTTGGTCTAAATTGTCCATAATCACACGCCCCCTAATTCATAGAATAATTTGAACTGATTTTTTCCCTATCAACTAAAATATTTATTATTTTGAAAACGTCCCCGCTTGCTTTTATTTATATTATTAAGATAATTATTAACCTATTGAAAAATGGGGAATAAGCGAAATATTCAAAGTTAAATATATTAAATGCGCTGAGGATATTATATCCATTAAAGGGGTGGAATACAAAATGAACGAAAATATCAACTTTATCTGGCAGAGAATCGGGGCTTTTCTGGGCCCGGTATTATTAACTATTTTTATATGCTTGAAATTTACTGATCCAGGTTTTACGTGGATTGCATTTTTATACTGGGCTCATCTGGCCCTGATAATGATTCACGAGACTGAAGAATATATCTTCCCTGGCGGATTTGTAAAATTTGCTAATTTTGATACCATTTTAAGCAAAGACCCTCCAGAAGAGAACTCACCTTTAACCCCGGGTTACGGGTTCTTTGTTAATATGTCCTTCTGGATTATGGCCATTATCGGTGCCTTGACCGCGAATATTCTGCCGTGGATCGGTATGGGTATAATTATTTTCCAGCTCCTTATCAATGGTATCCAGCACACCGTTATTTTCCAGGTTAAAAAAATGGGATATAACCCGGGCTTCCTTACCACCTGGTTGGTCTTAAACCCATTCTGCGTGTTGACCATATTCTATGCCTGGAAATTCAATATCTTAACTTCCATGGACTGGGTCCTGGCCTTTATAGTAGGGGGAGCTTACATCCTGATACTCATGCTCAACACTACCCGGTTACGTAGGGAGAAAAGTTCTTCGTAATGTACTACTGAGAAAAAACCAAATTTTACTTTTTTAATTTATTATTTTTAATTTTTTAAATAAAGAAAATCAATTAAAAATTAATATTCCATGTTTTCACCGGTGATGATTACATATATTTACAATAAATTGCTGGAAAAATAAATCAAGAAAAAAATTTGAGATTGGGACATATGATGCAAGCAAACCTCTTATTAATGACTGATAGTTATAAAGCAAGTCATTATTTACAGTACCCCCCTAAAACTACCAAAATATACTCTTACATTGAAAGTAGAGGTGGTAAATTTGATAATTTAGTCTTCTTTGGTTTACAATATGTTTTAAAGAAGTTAGAGAAAGGATTCAATTTAAATGATATAAAAGAAGCCCACGAGATATTTAAATTACATGGATTACCTTTCAATAAGGATGGATTTGAATACATTGTTAAAGAACATGACGGCCAACTACCCATTAGAATAAAAGCTTTACCAGAGGGATCTATAGTCCCTGTTCTCACCCCATTACTTTCTATTGAAAATACTGATCCTGATTGCGCATGGATTACAACCTACCTTGAAACTATGCTTTTAAGAGGAGTTTGGTACCCTACTACCGTTGCAACGTATAGTTATCATGTAAAACAAGTTATCAGAAAATATATGGATGAAACAAGTGATGATTTAGAAACATTACCTTTCAAGCTTCATGATTTTGGTGCTAGAGGAGTATCTAGCCACGAATCTGCAGGAATTGGTGGAATTGCACATTTAGTTAATTTCATGGGTTCGGACACCATAGAATCAATTAAAGTTGCTAGAGACATATATAACTGCAAAATGCCATCTCAAAGTATCCCTGCCGCAGAACACAGCACTATCTGTTCCTGGGGACCAGGGGGTGAATTAGATTCTTACAGAAATATTTTAAACCAATTTAATGGAGAATACCCTTTAATTGCTATTGTTTCTGATTCATATAATTTATGGAATGCTTTGGACCTTTTTGGAACAAAATTGAAAAGTGAAATAATAAATGGTGGTTCAACAATTGTAATCCGTCCAGATTCTGGAAATCCCATTGAAATTGTATCTCAAACGTTGGAAAAACTGGGAAACTATTTTGGGTATGAAACTAACTCTAAAGGATACTCTGTTTTGAATAATGTTCGGGTAATTCAAGGCGATGGAATTGATTTAGAGATGATTGAGAAAATCATATCCCGTATGAAATTGGAAGGATGGTCCACGTCCAATATAACTTTTGGTATGGGTGGAGCATTGTTACAACGTTTAGACAGAGATACTCAAAACTTTGCAATGAAAGAAAGTTATATTGAAATTGATGGTATTGGAATGGATGTTTATAAAAATCCCGTTACTGATCCCGGGAAAAATAGTAAAAAGGGAAGACAAGATATTTCTGAATTTGTTACAGTTTTTGAAGACGGTAAAATTCTAAAAGAATGGAATTTAGATGATATAAGAAAAAGAACCGGATGGCAACTATAAAAAGTGAAAATCAGATCCAGGCCATGGAATAGTAACAGAGAATATTAATACTAAATTAATTTAGTAAACGGGCAGATATGATGGCCAATAAAATATAGCCCACTATTGAAAAACAAATACTCATTAATACAATAGTCCAAGCTTTTTTTTTACCTTTCCATGCAAAATATAACCCGGCCAATAAACCAATCTCTGGCAGGAGGATGGCCACAATAAACCAAGTTTCACCTACTGTATCTTCACTTGAATATTTTTTTGTGGAGATTTTTTCTCTAGATAGCATTTTTAAACTTCCTTCTGGGATCTTTATATCAAAATCCAATACAATAACCACCGTAGTTACCAAAGATCCAACATTAAAAATCATACCTTAACAAATATACTTACTACTTATAATAATTACTCTTAATAAATATACACATTTTCATAACAATAAAAGATAATTATTCAGAAGTTCTACAACTGCATTTTAACCAATAAAAACATTATGATAAAAAAATACCATAATCAAACGTATTTAATAGTTTCAATATTATCTATGGAAAATTCTTAATTCAGTGAAAAATTAATAAAGTATCAGAGACATGATTTAAAAAGCTTAAAACAGTTGATATTAATAAAATGGAGATATTAAATTGAATAATTTATTAAAAAAATTAGGATGGAATGCCTTTTTTGGTAAACATTTTAGAGAGTATCTAGAGTTATATGAACCAGCAAGGGTCTCAACTGTATATAAAAACGGTTATAAAGTGTATACTAAAGATGAAGAGGTCCGTGCAAGAGTTTCAGGTAATTTGCGCCAAAATGGAGAACTTCCCGCAGTAGGGGATTGGGTGGCCATATCAAAAGATGACTTAGGCTCTGCTGTTATACATGTAATTCTACCTCGAAAAAATAAATTTTCCAGGAAAGGAGCGGGGAATGTAACCGAAGAACAGATAATTGTCACAAATATTGACACTGTTTTCATAGTTACCTCATTAAACAAAGATTTTAACTTAAGAAGGATAGAACGATACATTGCTATCGCCAACGAAAGCAAAATAGAGCCAGTAGTGGTTCTAAGTAAATTAGATCTTTGCAAAGATGTTGATCTGAAAATAAGTGAGGTTCAAGAGATTGCACCTAATACAAAGGTGGTTGCTATTAGTTCTATAGAAAATTATGGCATAGACCAACTATCACCTTATCTTAAAGACGGTAAAACAGTGACACTCTTAGGATCCTCGGGTGTGGGCAAATCCACACTTATCAATATTCTTGAAGGTTATGAAAGACAAAATGTCGGTGAAATCAGGGAAAAAGACAGCAGAGGAAGGCATGTCACAACTGAAAGAGAAATGATCCTTTTAGAAAACGGCGGCTTAATTATAGACAATCCCGGAATGAGGGAACTGCAGTTATGGGATGCTGGAGAAGGATTGATTGATCTTTTCAGTGATATTGTAGAACTTGAGATGCAGTGTAAATTTTCGGATTGCTTGCATGAAACCGAACCGGGGTGTGCCGTCAAAAAAGCAATAAGAGACGGAACACTGTCAAATAAAAGACTGGAAAGTTACCGGAAATTGCAAAGAGAAATAGTGGCTGTTGAAAGGAAAAAGAACCCTAAACTTGCAGAAAAAAAGAAATGGAAAGATATAAAAAAAATGGCCAAAGAGATTAAAAAAACCAGGAAATGAAATGATTGTATGAATATCAATCTTTTCCAATGCAATTACCCATCTCCCCATCAAAGGCTTGAAGTGTTTGTAAGTCTTTACATTTTTGGTATTATCCTCATATTCTTTCTTTTTTTGAAAAAATTTTCATCTATACATAACATTATAAACATTAATGCCTAAGGAAATTTTATGAAAGTATATCTATACGTACTAAATACATTAGCCGATTGGGAAATAGGTTATTTAACTGCTGAAATCAATAGTGGTAGATATTTGGATAAAACTAAACCTCAACTTGAGCTTATAAAAATTGGGAATACCACAAAACCCATAAAAACAATGGGGGGTATTACAATTACTCCCGATGAGGATATTGATAATATCAAGTTTGAGGAAGGTGATTTACTTATTTTACCTGGAGCAGACACCTGGACCGCAGAGGAAAATAAAAAAATAATAGATATCGTTTCCCGTATTATAGATGAAAAAGTAATCATTGCCGCAGTTTGTGGAGCCACCATAGCCCTGGCCAATAAGGGAATATTAAACAATAGAAAACATACCAGCAATGACCTAGAAGTTTTAAAGATGTTTTGTCCTGAATATAACGGAGAAGATTTCTATTTAAATCAACCAGCAGTCACCGACGACAATCTAATAACCGCCAGTGGTCTTGCCCCCTTAGAGTTTTCATATGAAACATTAAAAAGAACAAATCTAATGAAGACTGAAACACTGGAAGCATGGTACCAATTATACAAAACTAATGAATCAAAGTATTTTTATGCCCTGATGGAGTCCCTTGAAGGAGCATAGCGTAATTTTTGAATTAAATATTAATTGATTGAAATTTTATTATAATTTTTTTTCCAGATAAACCATGTCAATAAGTTGTACTCCCTCTTCAAACATGGGGTGATCATAGTTGTCAGTGAAAAAATTCTTGATAACATGTGATTTCTCAAATCCGCAGCTTTCATAAAATGACAATATGGAAGGTACATCACCTGTTCCGACTAACATTGTTTTATAGTTGTTTTTATAAAAATCAGAGACGAATTTTATCATGGCCCTGGCATATCCTTTACCTTGATATTTTTCATATGTTGCTATGTTTTTCAATTCACAGGTTTCGCTGTCTATGGCCACCACAACACAAACAGTCTTCAAGTCATCATCAAACAATGCAAACATGTCGCCCTTTGCCAAATACCTGTCAATCATATCCTCTTGCTCGTCTGCTAATAGTAACAAGTCAAGGTATTGTTTCTTGTTATCGGTAATCTTTTCTACTCTCATTTTTTTCTCCTTTCAATAAAACTGGTTACATATCATAAAAGTTACTCTTTCCCTAACAATTTCTTAATTCTCTATTCTAAATAGTTTCAATAAAAAATATTTCTAGAAATAATCACGCCATAAGGCAAAATATAGTAAATATATCAATTTATAAACCATTTCAATATTACCTGCTCTTTTATGAAAGCCAGAATTAATTTAATGATATCTATGTCAATATAAGTGAAAGTAAGATGATGGAATATACATCTGCCATGTGATTTAGCGTGGTTTTGGATTTTTAGGGCTGAGATTGAACTTCGTAAAATTCCGGTTTAGCGAAGAGTAGCTATAATTGAATTTTAGATTATGAAAAAATTAATTATTGACATATACTCCATTTCATGTTTTCTTAGATTTTATTTAAATTATTGAAAATCAAATAAAGACTTTTGAGTGTCTTTTTTAAAAAAATAATTATCCCAATATTCTTTATCATCATTAGGAACTGCTAAAACTAAAATTTTTTTTGGTCTGGTTATGCCCACATAAATATTTCTTAGTTCCTCATTATCTTTCGTTTTTTGATTATTGTTTAGCATGGTTTTATAATTTTTATTATTAGCTGATTTCTTTTTAATTATTAATAAAACCGCTTCAAACGTTTCTCCTTTTACTTTATGAATTGTGCTTAAATTGTAATCTTTTCTGAAATTATTATATCCAAATACATCATCAAAAAAAAGATCACCAAACTCATCATTGATGGAAAGATCTATTTTTAAATTGATCTTAGGATCAATAGTCCGTTTGAATTCATCTATCCATTCATTTAAAGTTTTATCTGTATTTGGCATCAATGAAATTAAACCAAAAACTTCTTTTTTAAAATTAAAATATCCAAATTCATTTATTAAATTAGATAATTCATAATCTGAATAAATAGTTTTTCCTTTTAATAAACTCATATAAGTTCTTTCAAGCAATTCAAAAGATTCTTGAACTTCTTTTAGATCATATAAATATTTAGAACGCATTAATTGTTCAGCATAATTATTTTTCCAAGGATTAATTTTTTTAACCGATTTTTTATGGTTACAATTTAAAACAATTTGTTCAATCAAATTATTGCTTCTAGATAATATAGCAATATTTTTTGAATCCAATTTAATTCCTTCCGAATCGCATAATTCTAAAAATTGTGATATTAATGATTCAAAATCAGGATTAGTGTGATCATACGACCAAATTTCAGGTTTATGATGATAATCCCTATCTTCATTAATAGAAATTGATTTTTCTGATAAATCTGACATCTTATAAGTAAAATCACAGATATTCTGTGAACTACGCCAGTTCTCATTCATAGTAATATCCTTATTCCATTCCTGTATTTTTTTTTCAAACAGTTCAGGCTTAGCACCATTCCACTCAAAAATTGACTGATCTGGATCTCCAATTAGTATTATCTCTTCTAATCCATTTTCTACAAGTAATTCGAATATTCTCATTTGTATTTCTGAAGTGTCCTGAGATTCATCAATAAATATATTAGGAAATCTTAAAACAATGGTTTTCGCAATAGACGGATAGTTTTCTAATAACTTCATCGAAAAATAATCGACATCTGATTGATTAACTAAACCTTTTCCTTTTAAATTTTCTTTCATTTCTTTAATTTTAATAAAATTCCCATCTAATGAATTATCTTGATTAAATTTTTTCCATTTAAAATGAAAATTGTTTCTAGAAGTGATAGGTACAATATCGCCTTCAATATTATAACTCACTTTATCAAAATATTGATAATGATCTCTTTCAAATCTTTTAAATTTCCAAGGAAAAACAGGCTCACCAACTAATATCGGTTTCTTATCGCATTCTAGAACTAAATGGCCGTATGGAAAAAAAATGAAATTATTTATAAAACTATCAATAGTTCCTAAAAAATGAGGATAATTTATGGGTACATCAATCCGAAATGTCTCTTTTAATTCTAATTCAACTTCTTTCCAAGCTACATTAGTAAAGGATATAGCAGCTATTCCTTGATGATGATAAGGCCATTTAGTTAAAATTTCAGCCATTTTTAAAGCTACTGTAAATGTTTTTCCACTCCCAGGACAAGCACGAACAATAAATTTCCCTTCAGTATTTAAGATTTCATTCTGAGTGTCGGTTGGTTTTTTATCCATTGAAACACCTTATTCTGTGCTTAAACGTCCACAACAAATTTTATTGCATTAAAAATATATTCTGGAACATTAAAATTACAAAAATTCTCACTTTCCTCAAGTTTCATGGATAATAAATAAGCAAGCTCCGATTTATTGTTTGAATTAGATATAGTTTTAACAAGTATCTTTCCTCTTTCTTCTAGAGTTAAGCTCGAATCAATGATTTTAGAGAATGTTCTTGAATGTAAACTTTCAATAATTTCTAATAAACACTCATTTTCATAATTATTTATAAATAGTTCGTATTCAAAAGTGGAGTTACCAATACAAATTTCTAAATTTCCCCCCATTAAACTTTCTAATTTTTCTAAACGTTCCTCTGCACCTTTTTTACCCTTATCATCATCAGTTATTATGGAACAATTACAGTTTAACCTTTTTTTTTCATTTTCTGAATTGAATAGTTTTGCAAAATGTTCGAAAGAAGTACCATTCACATTTACTACTTCAATGCCGTTTCTTTCAATATCATATTTATCTCCAAGAATTTTGCTGAAAATAGGGACTAATAACGCTTCTGAAATCCCTTCTACTAAAATAACTCCATTAGAAAAGAATAATTGCGATTTTGTCACATCTAAAAATTTTTGAAGATATTTGATATTTTTCTCTTCTAGGTTTAAACTATCGATTTGAGTTGAATATATCCTATTTTGGAAACTTTGAAGAATCGTTAGTAAATTAAGATCCGTTTTAGATGTAATTGTGGGGGAATGTGACGTGACAATAATTTGTCTTTCCTCATTTTCATCTAAATTTTTTAAATAGTTAAAAAACGTATTCTGAAGTTGAGGATGCAAATGAGCTTCTGGTTCTTCAATTAGGAGCAGATTATATTCAGTTTCAACAACAAACTTTCTTTGTTTAATATCTCCTAAAACCGCAGCAGTATAAATTAAATTATTATAACCCAAACCATTTTGGGTTATACTAAAGAATCTTTGTGGATGCTCTTCATCAATTAAGCTTTCAGGATAAATTGGTAATTGTATAATTAAGTTTTCTAGAAAATCATTAAATTCAAAAGGAGCTAATCCAATTTTGACTTTTTGTTTTTTATCCTCAGTTAAATAGGATAAGTTATCTAAATGGTCTAAAATACTTTTATTACCCTTAAAAATAAAATCATTCCATTCATCAGTATTGAAAAAGGATATGATTTGTTCTAAGAGTTTATTTTTCTTTTGTTTATCTTTTTGGGCATCATCATCGATTGGAATAGTCGAATAAAGATTTCCTATAATATTTCCTTTAATTGGCCTTAAATCGCGATTTGTGTTTCTTATAGCACTCAAATAAACATTTCTAAGCATTAATCTAATTTCTGGAGAAACTTTTCTTCCTTCTTTTTCTCCACCCCATATTTTCCTTTTAACTTTTTTATCCAATTTGGTTTCAATAAGCTCATATCTTAAGTGTAATTGTAAACTATCTCGCCCATTTTCATCAATTGAATGTAACTCATTAAACCATGCAGTTTCAATTTTTTTTTCACATTCAAAGAAAAGGTCAAATTCAATATCTTTAATTTCATCAGATATTTCATTTCTATCAATTCGAAAATCAGACCGTTTACAGTAAATATCTCTGGTTGCTTAAAATCACCTAAACTTAATCTTAATGCATCAATAACAGCTGTTTTTCCTGCATTGTTCTCCCCTATGATTATATTTAAACCTTTATTGAAATCTAGTTCTAAATAGTCAATTGCTCTGAAATTTTGAATAACTAATTTTTTTAGGAACATAAAATCCTTTAATATTTTATTATATTTTTTAAATAAATTTATGGTTTAAATATACATTTTAGTTTAACAAATAATTTAAAAAATAGAATATCTAACTAAATTAAGGATAATAATATCCTATTTCGGATTGAAACTGTTCCCATTAAACTAAATCAATATATATTCTGTTAAAATAGTTTCCCAATAAAATCTATTATAATTAGTTTTTGGATAAAACGAGATTATGTCTAATACTTCTCAAGACATATCCTCATTTTCGCTAGGGACTACCACCAGTTCAAAGCCATAATAGACCAAATCAAGATATATGAAAATAAATTATTTTTTAAATCCAAATTTCATGATTTTGCCATTTCAACTGAATTTTTCCTTGCTTTAAGATATAAAAACACAACCAAAGCAATCAAAGCAGCCAATCCATACAGTATAATAGGAATCCACAGGAACTCCCGCCTTAATAAAAATGAAGGGTCTCTTCCGAATCCGTAAGGTGCAGGGATGTATATAAATACCACAAAAATGATGTAGGCAGCAGTAAACAGTCCTTTAACAAGTTTTCCCACATTTAGAGCATACATGTAGGTGAATACAAACATGAAGGAGAATCCTGAGAAGAACATGGGCCACATGTTGGTATTGCCAAAGAAGAGTGTGTTATAAAAGGCTACAAAAACGGCATGTATGGCTACCCAGCTTTGCAGCACCACAATCCATCTCAAGTCCAAATGTATCCTGGTGTAGGCCAGGGCAATTTGTGTATCTTAAGAAAAATAGTCATCCAAAATATCAAAAATCATGCCAGCGTTCACTCCATTCGGCCATTAGTTGGGTGACCTTATATAATTCCCTTCCTTTTTCAGTCAAGGAATATTCAACCCGAATAGGTGAATCATCAATTATCTTTTTTTCAATTATCCCATAACTAACCATATTTTTTAATTTAGCAGATAAGGTCCTTGAACTAATTTTTTGCAGTGATTTTGCCAGTTCATTATATCTCAAAGGCCCGTCAGCTATTATAAGTTCCCTTATAATTAATAATGTCCATTTATTGCCGATCAAGACAATTGTTTTCTCAGCAGGACACTTAATTTCTCTAAATCCTTCAGGATACTGTAGTTCACTCATATTATCACTTAATGTCTTTAAATCCTTCAAAATACTGCAACTCACTCATATATCACTTAAATTATGTTCAGTATATGTATTAATTAGTAACTTTACCCCGGGATACCTGGTTGCATATTGGATACAAGCCCTATATATACTTTATTCATTACAGTAACTTTACTTATGAAAGAGGTGAATTACAATGAATAAAGAAAAAGTTTTAGAATTACTAAAAAGTTTAGAAACCAGTGACGAAGGACCGGTAGCATACATTAATCCAGAAAAATATATCCAACATAACTTAGGGGTTGCTGATGGCTTAGAAGGTTTTGGTGCCCTTTTAGAAAACCAACCTGAAGAAGGATTCAAAGTAAATGTCGTCAGGGCCTTTGAAGATGGAGATAAAGTTTTCACGCAAACAGAATATGATTTCTTCGGGGCCAAAGTTGGTTTTGATATCTTTAGATTTGAGGATGGGTTAATAGTCGAACACTGGGACAACCTTATAGAGATTATAGAAGAAACAGCATCTGGAAGAAGCCAGACCGATGGTCCAACCACCATTACTGATCAAAACAAAACAGAAAGCAATAAGGCATTAGTTAAAGAATTCTATGAAAAAATCCTGATTAATGGCCAATACCATGAAATGCCTGAGTTTTTTGACGGTGACAACTACCATCAGCACAACCCTTTAATCCCCGATGGAGTATCCGGACTGACTAACACCTTAGCAGAAATGGCGGAACAGGGCATAATAATGGATATTCAAAAACTGCACTATTTAATGGGTGAAGGTAACTTTGTACTAGCTGTAGGTGAAGGAACTTTCGCAGATAAGCCTACTGCTTTTTATGACCTTTTCAGGGTAGAAAATGACAAAATAGCAGAACATTGGGATGTAATGGCAGAGATACCACCCAAAGAAGAATGGCAAAACGACAATGGTAAATTCTAATCAATTTTAATTTTTTTCCTTTTTTAATAGTCGAAAGAATTAAAATATGCTAATCCCCATGTCAATTAATACGTATAAAATCTAAATCACGCTAATGTTCCACCTGAATTGAGAACAATTTCTTTACAAATTGACATTACAATGTTCTTTCAGATATTGAAATAGATAGTTGTTTGTAGGTAATAAAATGGCTAATAATCTGTGCGCTGGTCTTAATAGAAATAGCAGTAATCATGAAATCAAAGAAAAAGCATTTCAATTACTTAAAAACATACGCGAAGTTGCTTTAGGAACAATTAATAAAAATAAGCCCTCCACGAGGATTGTGGTAATCGCCTCTATCCGGGATGACCATATTTATTTTATGACTGCCCGAGGAAAGCCCATGTATCGCCAATTAAATGAAAATCCCTGCGTTTCGATAGTTGGAAAATTAAAAGAAGATATTATGGTCCGGGTTGAAGGTGAAATTAAATTTATGGAAGATAAAAGTTTTCTACTTAATTTGATTAAAGGCCATGAAGGGATGTATACTGGAAAAACAGATGTCCTAGAAATGTTTTACCTATCCTCCTGTTCTGGAGAAATATTTGATCTTACAGAAGAAACCCCTAAACGATTATATTTTACATTTGGAGATGGTGAGCTCCATATACCCCATTATGAAATCACAGACGAATGTGTTAAATGTGGAATCTGTGCAGATAACTGTGTTACAGGGGCCATAAATAAAGAAAAACCCTATTTTATTGATAATTATCTCTGCATAAACTGCGGGAGATGCTTTGAAAACTGCCCTGAAAAAGTAATAAAATATATTGAGTAAAAATTTCCCAAAAACTGAAAATATTATTAATTTTTGTTAAATTAAGGGATATTTAATTATCCTCAATATCAATCCCTAAATCAGTCAATTTACTGCGAATATCATCAGATAATTCCCATTCCTTCTTTTCCCTGAGTTTCTGCCGGATATCCTTGATGATGTCCAATAATTCCCCAGATAGATATTCATCACTCGCCACGGACTTACCCGCCAAATCAAAGCCCATAATCTCCCCAAATTCATAGAAAAATGCAACAATATCTTTCAATATTTTTTCTGAAGGATTTTTATCTTCAAAAGATTTGTTTAATTCTTTAACAAAATTAAATACATGTGATAATGCCTTAGGTGTATTGAAGTCATTATCCATGGATTCCAGAAATTTGGTCCGGTAATTCTCCAGTAATTCAGTGAAATAGGCATCATCTTCACTATTATCAGCAGCACTATCGGCTAATTCATTAACCTTTTCCACCGTCTTCTGAATTCTCTTCAAACTTTTAGCCGCCTGTTCTAAGGTCTTTTCACTGAAATCTATGGGGCTGCGGTAGTGGGTGGATAATACAAAGAACCGGAATACCTGGGGATCGTGGTCCTCCAGTAAGTCCCGGATGGTTATAAAATTCCCCAGTGACTTGGACATCTTCTCCCCGGAAACATTTAAAAACCCGGTGTGCATCCAGTAGCGCACCATGGGGCTCTTACCGGAAGCTGACTCCATCTGGGCAATCTCTGCCTCGTGATGGGGGAAAATCAGGTCCAGTCCGCCGCCGTGGATATCATACTGGGGTCCGAAGTACTCCTCGGTAATGGCCGTATCCTCAATATGCCAGCCCGGTCTCCCCGTTCCCCACGGTGAATCCCAAAGTGGTTCCTCGTCCCGTTTTTTCCACAGGGCAAAATCTCCCGGGTTTTTCTTGGTTAGATCAATGTTCACCCGGTGCACATTCAAATCCTCCAGGTTCCGTCGGGACAGTTTCCCAAAGTCAGGAAACTTAGCTTCATCAAAGTAAACACCAGTTTCGGTTTCATAGGCAAAACCCTTCTCAATGAGGGTCTCAATCTGAGATATTATCTCAGGAACGTGGTCGGTGGCCCGGGCAAAGAAATTAACCCCCTCCACACCAACTGCCTTCATATCTTCCAGGTAGCGTTTTTCGAACTTGCGGGCCAATTTTTCAGGGTCAGCACCCACCTCAGCAGACCTGTTGATTATCTTATCATCGATATCCGTCACGTTCTGCATATAAAAAACCGCGAAACCCTTGTATTCCAGGTAGCGTTTTATCATATCAAAGGAGATGTAGGTACGGGCATGGCCGATGTGGGCGTCGTCATAGACGGTGGGTCCGCATACAAACAGTTTTACCCGTTTATCGTTCATCGGCTTAAACTGTTCTTTTTTCCGGCTCATGGTGTTGTATATATTCATGTTTCCCACACTCAACTTGGATATTTATATTTTTTTATAATGTAATTTAAGGACATTTAATACAAATAAAATTAGCTTGTCACATGTTTTAAAATAATAAAAAGGCCAAGATTGGGATTTGAACCCAAGTATCGTGGTTTGCAGCCACGCACCTCGCCTCTCGGTCATCTTGGCATGATGTATCATATATTATGTCTTTACAAGTATTTACACTTGCGACAACCATAAATTAACGATTGTTATATAAATAGTTTTCGCTGCAATTACCCCCAAATGAGCAAAAATTAACCCATATTATGACTTATATTATTATAGGAGTTTAGTATATTTTTCAATCCATAAAATAGATAAAAAAATTCAGCCTAAACGAAACATTTATAAATCAGAATTATATAACGATTGTTATATCATGGTTAGATTGGATATAAAAAAATGAGATAATGATCTATTGACATCATTTATCAATTAAAAGTTATCCTCAGCTTAATACTGATTAAATCATTATCAAATCCATTCTAATAAAAAATCATGATATTATAAGAAATTAAATCTAATTAGGAGTGAATAAAATGAGTAAAGAAAAAAGAGAATACGGATTAAGTACACTGGGACTGCATGTGGGACAGGAAGAACCTGACCCGGCCACGGGATCACGGGCGGTTCCGATTTATCAAACATCGTCCTATGTATTCAATGACGCCGACCATGCGGCAAACTTATTTGGATTAAAAGAATTGGGTAACATCTACACCCGGATCATGAACCCTACCACCGACGCCTTTGAAAAAAGGATAGCCGCCATAGAAGGGGGTAAATCAGCCCTGGCCGTGGCCTCTGGTCAGGCCGCTAATACCTTTGCCCTCTTAAACATCAGCCTCCCCGGGGACGAAATAGTCTCAGCCGACAACCTCTACGGGGGAACCTACCAGCTATTCAACTACACCTTCCCAGAACTGGGTCGTAAGGTGAAATTTGTAAAATCAACAGATCCTGAAGCATTCCAGGAAGCCATAACCGACAAAACCAGGGCAATATTTGCCGAATCACTGGGTAACCCTAAACTGGACGTGCCTGATTTTGAGGTTCTATCCAAAATCGCCCACGACCATGGCATCCCCCTGGTAGTGGACAACACCACCGGTGTGGGACTGGTAAAACCTATAGAACACGGCGCTGATATTGTTGCCTTATCTGCCACCAAGTTCATAGGAGGGCACGGGACCTCCATTGGGGGAGTTATTGTGGATTCCGGAAACTTCGAATGGAACAATGGAAAATTCCCACAATACACCCAGCCAGACCCCAGTTACCACGGTTTAGTCTTCTGGGATGCATTTGGAGATTTCCCCGGATTAGGTAATGTGGCCTTCACTTTCCGGGCTCGGGTAAGATTACTGAGAGACTTGGGAGCTGCAGTGAGCCCCTTCAACTCCTGGTTATTCTTACAGGGCCTGGAAACACTGGATTTGAGGGTGCAAAAACACTCAGAAAATGCCTTCGCCGTGGCCAAGCACCTGAAAGACCATCCATCTGTCAGCTGGGTGACCTACCCTGGATTTGAAGATGACCCGGCCCATGAGGTGGCATCCAAGTACCTGAAAAAGGGTTACGGTGCCCTGGTTGGATTTGGAATTAAAGGAGGATTGGAAGCGGGAAAACAGTTCATTGAAAGTGTAGAACTCCTCTCTCACCTGGCCAATATTGGTGATGCCAAGAGCCTGGTTATCCACCCCGCCTCCACCACCCACCAGCAACTGACCCCGGAAGAACAGGCAGCAACCGGTGTAACCCCGGACTTCATCCGGTTATCCATTGGTCTGGAAAACGTGGAAGACATTATTGCAGACATAGATCAGGCCTTAGCTAAAATTAATTTGAATACGGAAGATAAAGAAGATGAAGAAGATAAAGGAAATTCTGAAGGATCTGCACTGAATAAGGTTAAAAATTTCATCAACAAAAAATGAAAATTTTAAAGAAAATGGATTGTAAACTGAAATGTTTATAAGTCACATATAACTATTGTGATATAATGAAAAAAGAATCTGTGGGACAGGTTAAAACTCAATATTTTAACCTGGATGAAGAACTGAACCTGGAAAGCGGGAAAACACTGGAAAACATTACTTTAGCCTACGAAACCTATGGGAAGTTAAATAAAGATAAAAGTAATGCCATCCTGGTATGTCACGCTTTAACAGGGGATGCCCACGTGGCAGGCTGGCACGAAGGAGATGCTAAACCCGGCTGGTGGGACATCATCATTGGCCCGGGCAAAGCCCTGGACACCGAGAAATACTTCATTATCTGTTCCAATGTCCTGGGTGGCTGCAAGGGCTCAACCGGCCCCTCATCCATTAACCCAGAAACCGGGAGAGAGTACGGTCTGGATTTCCCCATAATAACCATTAAGGACATGGTCCATGCCCAGAAAAAATTGGTTGACCACCTGCAAATAAACCAGTTACTGGCGGTGGTGGGTGGTTCCATGGGAGGTATGCAGGTCCTGCAGTGGAGCATTTCCTATCCAGAAATGGTCAGGATGGCCATTCCCCTCGCCACCACCGCCCATTCGTCACCCCAGCAGATTGCCTTTAATGAAGTGGGAAGAAGAGCCATAGTGTCGGATCCGGATTGGAATAATGGTGATTACTATGATTCTAACCAGGAATCCAATGGCCCGGAAAATGGACTATCCTTAGCCCGGATGATAGGACACATCACCTACCTCAGTTCCCAATCCATGTACCAGAAATTCGGCCGTAAATTGCAGGATAAAGACCACTACAGCTTTGACTTTGACCTGGACTTTGAGGTGGAGAGTTACCTGCACTACCAGGGCGAATCCTTTGTAAAAAGGTTTGATGCCAACTCTTACCTTTACATAACCAAAGCAGTGGACTATTTCGACCTGACCAGTAATGGATCACTATCCGAAGGTTTTAAGGACATTAAATCCAAGTTTCTGGTTATCTCAGTTGATTCAGACTGGCTGTACACCCCAGATGAATCTAAAGAAATAGTTATGGCCCTCACGGCCAATGATATTGAGGTAACTTACTGTGAAATTAAGTCCCCCTTTGGCCACGACGCTTTCCTACTGGAGGCCGGTCAACTCAATTATATTATCAGCGGTTTTCTATCAGATGTCCTGGTCAAAGACGTAATGGCCCATGAAATCCCCTTAATCTATGAAGATTCCACCATCGAAGACGCAGCCAATCTAATGATGGACTGCAAGGTGACCCATTTACCGGTGGCCTCCTCAGATAAAAGACTCATTGGTATTGTAACGGCCTGGGATATTTCCAAGGCAGTGGCCCTTAAATGCAATACCTTAGAACAGATCATGACCCGCGAGGTGGTGGTGGCCAGACCTGAAGAAACCATTGAAAAGGCTGCCGAGAAGATGAAGGAATATAATATATCCTCCTTGCCTGTGGTGGATGAAAATAAACACATCAAAGGATTGATCACCACTGACCAGATTAGTACCCTGATAACCAAATATTAATTTTTAAAGTTTCTTATAATAACAAATAAATTTTATAGAATTATTATAACTGAAAAATTTAATAAAAATTGGAGAGTAAAAATGATTTATTTGGATAATTCAGCCACAACACCCCTAGATCCAGAAGTCTTTAAATCTATGGAACCCTATTTCCTTGAAGAATTTGGTAATGCCTCTACTTTTTATAAACTAGGTAGAGAAGCCAGAAAAGCCCTGGAGATCGCCCGGGAAAATGTGGCAGCCCTTATTGGTGCCAATCCCCAGGAAATCATATTTACCAGTGGTGGAACCGAATCCGACAATATGGCCATTAAGGGAACCGCCTACCGCTGGAAAAACAAGGGAAAACACATCATAACCAGTGTCATTGAACACCCTGCCGTGGAAGAAACCTGTAGATACCTGGAAAAAAATGGTTTTGAAGTAACCTACCTTCCCGTCTATGAGGAAGGACTGGTAAGGGTGGAAGATGTTAAAGAAGCCATCCGCGACGACACCATACTGATCACCATCATGCAGGCCAACAATGAGATCGGTACCATCCAGCCCATAGCAGAAATAGGAAAAATCACCAGTGAAAAAGGGATTTACTTCCACACCGATGCCGTGCAGAGTGTGGGCAAAATCCCCGTGAAGGTGGAAGATCTAAATGTCAACCTCCTTTCACTATCCTCACACAAGTTGAATGGACCTAAGGGTGTTGGGGCCCTGTATATCAAAAAAGGTACCATACTGGAACCATTAATTCACGGGGGAGGTCATGAACGGGGTTTAAGACCCGGTACCGAGAACATCCCGGGAATCGTGGGTCTGGGAAAGGCCTGTGAACTGGCCAGGACCCATCTCGATGAGAACATAAAACAACTAACTGCCCTGCGGGAACAGCTCATTGCAGGTGTTTTGGGGGAAATAGAAGAGTCCTACTTAAATGGGGACCATGAAAAACGACTGCCCAACAATGCCCATTTCCGCTTTTCTGGTATTGAGGGAGAATCCCTGGTTCTGCACCTGGATGCCAAGGGAATCGCTGCTTCCACCGGATCAGCCTGTTCTTCCAAGAGCTTGGAACCATCCCACGTATTGATGGCCCTGGGAATGGAGGAAGTGGATGCCCATGGTTCGCTGAGATTGAGTTTGGGGAAAAATATAACGTCTGATGATGTGGAATTTACCATCAAAGCTATAAAAGACTCAGTTAATCTTCTCAGGAGCATGTCACCCCTGTGGAATAAAAATTAAACTATAAAATTAACTAAATATCAAAAAAAATCAAATATATTATAATTCATAAATCTTAAGGTGAGATTATGTATACCGAAAAAGTAATGGATCACTTCTCCAATCCCCGTAATGTAGGGGAAATCCCTGATGCAGATGGAGAGGGGACCGTAGGAAACCCTACCTGTGGAGATTTAATGACCATCTACATTAAAGTCAAAGACGATGTAATTGAGGACATTAAATTCAAAACCTTTGGATGTGGAGCCGCTATTGCCACCAGCAGCATGGTCACTGAACTGGCCATTGGAAAAACCGTGGACGAAGCACTGCAAATATCCAGAAACGATGTGGCTGATGCACTGGATGGACTACCACCAGTTAAGATGCACTGTTCTAACCTGGCAGCAGATGCCCTGCAGGCCGCCATTGAGGACTACAAAAAGAAGCAAGCGGAAAAAGAATAATAAAATTTTCTTTTTAATTTTTATAATCTTATATTATTTTGTAATTTTAAATTCTATCTTTTTTATTTAATCTATTTTTATTTTCAATGACAAAATTTAATTCTAAAAAATATTTAAAATTTTATTTACTTGTAAAATATGAAAATAAATAAAATTAACTTCATTAATTTAATAATAAATATCATAAATGCCATTAAATAAGAGCTATTTTTAAAATAAAGATAATTGTTAATATTCAGACTTAATTTTTATTTCATCCCCTACACTGACCAGCCCACTTTCCAACACCCTGCAAAATATCCCTTCCGTGGGCATGACACAGTTACCCACCTGATGATAAATGGCGCATGGTTTATGGCATTCTTTTCCAATCTGGGTCACCTCCAATAAAACCCCCTTATCCAGCTCCAGTATGGTGCCCACCTCAAGAGATTTAAGGTCAATACCCCGAGTGGTTAAATTTTCAGCAAAATCTCCCGGCTTAACATCCAGACCCTGCTCAATCATTTTTTCGATACTCTCTTGAGCCAGTAAAGAAACCTGGCGGTGGGTTTTAAAATCGGCATGCGCATCATCAAGTAAACCCCAATCTTTAATAATCTTAGATTCTTTAATATTCTTTTTCTTGGTTTGTTTTTGAGAGCTGGTGCATACTGCAATTATTTTTCCCATAATATCTCCTGAGAACGATTATGATGTGAAAATTTAATAAAAAATATTAAAATAGAAAAAAATAAAGTAAATATAAGTTTTTTTGTTATTTACTTACTGAAACAGCTTCTTCACCAACAGAAGCTTTTTTCTGGTTTTTCAAGATATCCAGAGCAATTTCTGCCACTCTTTCTCCTGAAACAAGCATTCCACCAAAGGTAGGTCCCATTCGAGGCTGTCCATAGGCGGTGGCTACCGCCATACCGGTGACCAGTAAACCAGGGAATACTTCCTGAGTATACTCCACAATGGCGTCTTCTGATTTTTCCACCCACATGGACTGGTATCCGGGAGTCTCTAAGAGCCCCCTTTCTTCTAAAGCACTGACTACAATGGCATCATGGCCAGTGGCATCAATAACCAGTTTAGACTCAATTGCCACGGGATCCACACAGGTGATGGCCCGGGGCAGGGCAGAAACCGGTGTCCAGTTAATAACTACACCAGATACCTTTTCATCCCTCAATACAACATCGTCCACCTTGGTCATGTTGATGATTTTGGCTCCGGCATCACAGGCACTGGCAATGAGCTTGGAACAGGCATGGGGACCGTCAGCCACATAAAGCCCTTCCTTAAACTCAGTGTAGGGTACGCCGATTTCATCCAGAATCTTCTGGCCCGGGGCCCGCACAGTAAGTTTGTTCATCAGGTAACCACCTATCCAGAATCCTCCCCCCAGATAGTTGTTACTTTCGATTATCAGGGTTTTTACGCCAGATTCTGCCAGTTTTTTGGCGGCATAAAGACCACTAGGGCCTCCACCCACGATAATCACGTCACTTTCAATATAGTCTATAAATTCTTCTGCAAATCCAGATACTATTGCTTTGGTTACATCTTTTTCTGATGCACTTGAAAATATTGCCATTTTTCTACCTCCAATTTTTCTAATTTTTTTATTTAAAAAATGAAATTAAGAATTTAATATTGAATCAATAACTACCTGGCCTTACCCATTTAAACTGATTAATCCACCTCAATTTCAGTTAAAGTGGCAAAAACCTCATCCAGAGCTGCCCCCATGTCTATTTCTTCCTGGGTTTCCAGAACCTTCTCCAGAACCGCACTGGTTTCTGGATGTCGGGGCGCGGCCTTACAACCACTATCGGGCAAGGTGGAAATCTCAAAGGTGCCTATTTTCTCCCCAATAGCCGATATTTCCAGTTTATCCAGACCTATCAGGGGACTCAATAGGGGCAGAGGTGATGAATACCGGGTGGCCAGTATATTGGGTAATGTCTGGGAGGCCACCTGGCCCACGCTACTGCCATCCACAATGGCCAGTGCTTTCTCCTGCTGGGCCAGTTTACCTGCCACTTGATACATTCCGCTCTTACACAGCACACAGGTCATCCTCTCCGGGGCTTGGTCTTTACATTTTCCCAGAAATCCCCCGTATTGAACCTGGTATAACTTGAGTTCAGATCCAGAAGCGTATTCTCTAAGTTTTTTAACAAGTTTCACTACCTTTTCGGATGGTTCGGTAAATGGCTGGTTATTGAAGTTGAGAATGGTCACATCACAGCCCCGCTTCATCATGAGGTAGGTGGCTACAGGAGAATCTATTCCCCCAGAAACCAGGGCGATTACCTTACCCTGGGTACCCAGTGGCATTCCTCCAGGACCCTGAATCTTTTCATGGAATATGAATGTTTTATTTCCTCTTATTTCCACAAATAGTTCGAAAGCAGGATTAGACAAGTCAACCTTCGATTGGGTTTTTTCGTATACCACTGAACCTATGTAGGATGCAATTTCCTGGCTGCTGAAATCATGTTCACCCACCCGGCGTGCTCTAATGGCAAATGAATCCTCTGACGAAAATGGGCCCTCCTCTAGAAGTTGGTCCACATAATCCTGCACCTTAACCTTGATTTTTTCTTTATCGGTCTGGGTTTCCACTGCTGGGGAAAATGATACTATCCCAAAGATTTTAAGGAGTTTATCCCGAGATTCATCCATATTTTCAGGATATAACAAGATTCTTCCACCGTCATTTTTTATTTTACAGTCAATTGAATCGTGAATATTGTGAATGAGTTTATGCTCAAATCTTCTTCTCACAGGAGCACTTTTTACTCCTATCTCACCGTATCGCAGTAATATTAATTCGTAATTCATTAAATCTCCTCATTATCAAAATAAGATTCCATATCAAATATTTGATAAGAAATATTCTTCAAATTGCAAAAAATCTAGAAATAGATCAGTTATCCCCCGTGGATAACCTGAATAATTTTGATTTCATCTTTCTGTTTCAGAATAGAACTTTCTAAAACTATCTGACCATTTTGAGTAACCACTACTTCCACTGGATTGATATTAAGATCACTAAGCAGTTTTTCTACAGAAATAAATTCTAAATCAAGGCTAATCTTTTCAGCACCATATTCTATTTCCATAAAATACCCCAGTCTAGTTCTCAGGTTAAATCATTTCAAATTTCAAACATCAATACTCTTTAACAATTGTTATATAATTATCGTTATATAAAGATTGTTATATTTTTAATTGAAAATAAAAAATTAAGAAGATATTTGATAATTATATGAATAATAGTGGATAATTCAGCACTAAATTACTTTATTGCCTGGGATAAATCCTCTATTAAATCATCGGTATCTTCCAGTCCAATGGATAACCTGATCAGTTCATCACTGATCCCCGCCTCTTCCCGGGCTTCTGGGGCCATGGAAGCATGACTCATGGTGGCAGCATGCTCTACCAGGGAATCAGCTCCACCCAGTGACTCCGCCAGGGAAAATATCTCCAGTTTATTTAAAAAGGACTTAATATCTGATTTCAAATTAAAGGATACCACTCCCCCGAATCCGTTCATCTGTTTTTTGGCAATTTCATGACCGGGATGGGTGTCCAGACCCGGATAAAATACCTGATCAATGACATGGTGATCATAAAGGAATTCAGCCACTGCCCGGGCACTGCGGGCGTGCTGTTTCATCCGGTAAGGGAAAGACTTTAGGCCCCGCAGAACCAACCATGAATCAAATGGGGCAGCATTGGTCCCTAAACCATTCAACAAGAAATGAATATCCTCGGCCAACTGAGGAGTGGAGGTAATTACCGCCCCTCCAATAACATCACTGTGACCATTGAGGTATTTGGTGGTGGAGTGCACCACCAGATCAATTCCCAGCTCAAAGGGCTTGAGGAAGTATGGCGTGGCGAAAGTGTTATCTGCCACAGTTAAAATATCATTGTCACTCTCATGGGCTATTTTTGAAACCACTTCCAGGTCTGTGATATTTAATAGGGGATTAGATGGAGTTTCTGCCCATATCATCTTAGTGTTGGGCTGGATAGCTTCATTAATTTTTTCCTCATCGTCCAGACTTATAAATGTGAATTCTATGCCAAATTTAGGCAGTATTTCAGCAAATAATCTGTAAGTACCCCCATAAATATCATTTGCTGCTACCACGTGGTCTCCTGCCTTTAAGATATGGAGGGTGGTAGAGATAGCCGACATTCCACTGGAGAATGCA
Organism: Methanobacteriaceae archaeon UBA587; assembly: GCA_002504725.1. GTDB lineage: Archaea > Methanobacteriota > Methanobacteria > Methanobacteriales > Methanobacteriaceae > UBA587. The sequence goes on from DATN01000002.1 coordinate 89,149, forward strand.
AATCCTGCATTTCCACCTTCCAGAGCTGCCAGGGCATTTTCCAGGGCGCTTCGTGTGGGATTACTGGTTCTCGAATAGTCGTGCTCTTTTGGTTTTTGATAATCGTCAAATACAAAGGTAGAAGTCTGATAGATAGGGGTTGAAATAGCCCCGGTCACAGGATCGGGCTTCCTTCCTGCATGAACAGATTTAGTTGCGAATTTCATAATAATTACTCCAATTTTTAAGGATTTTTTAATATATAACTATTGTTATATTTATATTTAATTAATTAAATACTAAGAATATAACCAGAAAAGTTAAAATTATCAAAAATAATAAAAATGGAGTTTTATTTTATAAATTCTATAAAAATAAGTTAATTAATACTAACAACTATTCCTTCTTGGATCCATCCAGCTTGCCCTGCAGCTCATCCATCTTACTGTTCATTTCATCCAGCTGGTTTTGCAGCCGATCTATCTTCTCTTCTATAGTCTCTGATTTCTCTTTAGATGTTTCAGATTCTTCGGTGGTTTTTTCTCTGAATTTAGCAATCTCCTCACGAAATACGTCAATAAAACTGTAAGCCAGTGTGGCGGTCACTAAACTTAGATAGGCCATACCTGACAAAATCAGGAAGACGCCTATTATCCGCCCAATTACGGTTATAGGGACTATATCACCGTAACCGGTAGTGGTCATGGAAACCAGCGTATACCATATAGCCGACTCATAGTTAGGCACTTCGGGGTTTACGCCCCGTTCTACTATCATGAAAAGATAAGAACCAAAAATTATGATTAACAACAGAATAAAGGTGGCATAATCCAGTTTGGTCTTGGAAGGGTACTTCCTTATTTCTTTGGCTGTGGTTTTAAGAACTATAAATAAGGCATAGATTTTCAGAAGACCCAGGAAAAATATTACTGTATTCAGGAAGAATAGGTGAAATAGATTAACACTGGCAAAGGTTAGGGGTATAAATGCAATTATATAAGCCCATTTCTCTTTTAAGAACTGGGTGAAAGAAATATCCGAAGGTTTTTTCAGAAGCCGGATAAATACAAAATCCAGTAAAATTAAAATGGATATTATTAGATCAAAAGAACCAGCACTGTACATGGAAGAAACTTTAATGCCTGCCAGCAACCCTAAAGTCAGCAAAGAAACTACCAGTATATCTATAATTATCAGTACCGATAAAACTGCTTCGAAAATTACCTGAGGATTTCTTTTCATGATTTCATTCCTTATTATTACTAAGTTTATTTTTTTATTTCTAATTAAATAAAATTACTATTATTTCTTTACCTATCTTATCTGAATTTAGAACTTATTTAAAAAATTTAAACACATTCCAGAATCAGAATTAAAAAAAGGAATAATTAAAAAATAAAATATAAAGAAAGAATACATATTGCCCGTTAATCAAGTTAGAACCCATTTAGATGCCCATCTGGTTTCATAGCGATAACCATACTTGTAATCCCAGTAATATTTCCATTTATAGACCCATTTATATCTCCATTTTCCATGGTATTTGTACCATTTTTTGACTTTTACTTTGGTTTTAAAGCGGTATTTCTTGTTGCTGAGCTTGTACTTGACCTTTACCTTGTAACTATATTTAACCAGAGAATAGATGAGATAATTTGAGATATATATTCGGGAAGAACCCTCCGTTTCATTTATACCCAAATATTTGAGAGTTGTTGAAGTATTGATGGTTATAGGGCCAGTATAAACTGCACTGGAGAGTGTGGGATTCGTTCCATCCAGAGTATAGTAGATAGTGGCCGGGATATTAGAGCTAATTGTTATATTTAATGGGGAGTAATAATAGCCTCCCACTGGATCCACGCTGAGAACCGGGGCCGTGGAATTGATCCATGTATCATTTTTCCACAGGTGATAATAATAATTCAATAGAGGAACGAACTCGGATGTGGCTTTCTGATTACCCATAGCATTGGTATGGTCATCTCCATTGTGGTAAGGTGAAATACCATCGTAGTTAGAGGCGTAAACATGTTCTATGCTGTCATTAATCCAGCGGTGGTGAGAGTTGGTTTCAGAAAGTACGCCATAAAAATCAAATACAAAAACATTCCTCTGAGTATAACCCGCTAACCAGCCCGTTTCATTATTAACCAACCATTCACATAATTCTCTGGTTTTAAGGTAACTATCCACATCGGTTTCACCAGGAGGAGTTATCAAAACAAAGAACTTATCAGGATGGGCGGCAAAATATGGTTTTAAACTGTTGTATATGGCTTTCTCATCGTCAATACTATCCTCCACTTCACTCAGAGGGAAACATGACTTGAACATTATAATTTCATTTTCTCCGCCAGGATTGGCTATAGTATTGGTATAGGCAGAGTGATAGTCACTATTGTATACGTAGGGCATCTTAACATCATTAAACCATGATGGCCAGTCCTGGGTGTCTGTATGATCCCCCAGGTTGTCATTGGGCTGGGCATCCCATCCATAATCACTTTCACTAACATAATAATTGTTATTATTGAGTACTGATCCCAGGTTTCCATCTCCATCAGATAACCAGTTACCTCCACAGGAATGGTGGATAAAAATTAACTTAACTGTGCTTGATGGGGGATCTGTTGCATTTACCGCGGAAGTACTGACCATTGAATCATTGGCAACTGCCCATACCGCTCCAGAAAAAACAAAAATCATTGATAGAAAAATTAATAAAGTCACTATCTTTTTAGAATAGCCCATATTTTAACCCCTTTTTTTAATTTTTTCATATAAATGCATTTTTTAATGGTAATCCCCCTTTACCATAAATGAAAATTCTAAAGTATCTATATTAACCTTATACTCCATTTAACCTTATAATCATCTATTTAAAATTATAATCAATTATTTAACGATTCCCAGATAATTCTTTCTCTATCAAATCAATAATAGCTTTGTCCCGTCTTTGATAGTTTCTGGATCTTGCATAATCATCAAACTCGTCTAATAGCTTTTTTGAAATTTTTACTGATATTCTTGTATAGTGGTCTTTATTAGAATTAGCCATGTTTACACCATAGTAATAAGTTTTTATTAAATTCTCTTTTTCCTAGTTGATAAAATTTTGTTGTAATTGCAAATTTACAATTAAAAGGAACAGGCCACCATCAAATCTACTAACAAATAAATGAAATTAAAAAAGGATATTTCAAAAAAATGAAAATTTAATTTTAAATTTAATCAATCCGTTTTAATTCAATGACTATAATCTGGGGCCGGGCAAAGAATCGGAATGGGAGTATCACCGTACCTATGCCATTACTTACCACCAAGGTAGTATTATTATACTGCTGAACCCCGGTTCTGTACTTTTGGCCATACTTAGAATTAACTACCGGAGCCCATAGCCCAAAGAAGGTAATCTGTCCACCATGGGTATGTCCAGAGAGGACCAAATCCACCACATTTTCATTAACTTCCGGGAAATAGTCAGGATTATGGGTCACCATAATCATGAAATCTGAAGGTTGGGTATCACCAATGGCCTTTTCCTCAATCTGCGCACCGTTATTGTAGTCCCCTACCCCACCAATACGTATCCTCTCACCGGATTGGTTAATCCAGAAGCCCTCATTCCCCAGATAGGTGATGGTGGAATTTCCAAAGGCGTTCAGGGTCCTGTACTGGGGATCGGTATTTCCCAGAACACCATAGACCCCTAGAGGTGCACTTAAATCAGACAGCGAATCAAAAACCGGTGATACATAGGAGTAATCCTTGTCAATGTAATCTCCACCCAGTAATATCAAATCAGGATGCATATCATTAACCTGTTTAACCAAGGCATCCACCCGCTGGATACTGAAAGAGGGGCCGGCATGGATATCACTCAGAAACACTATTTTTTTACCATCAAAGCTGGCGGGAATCTGGCTGGATTCAATAACCACTTCCTTGGTTTCTATCCAGTAGGTTTCCGCATACATGTAAGCTACGCATAGGACCAGCAGAGCAGTGATGGCAATTATTATTTTAGTAAGACTCATAATATCATTCGGAATTTATTTGTGCATATATTTATTTTAATACTATTTATTTATTGTTTTTACTTATTATTTCAAATTATTTAAGAAAATTCTGGATTTAAATAGAAAAATAAAATATATATGTGCTTATAATGCAAAAATAAGCTAATTAAGGCATGTTTTGGGTGTAATTTGGGAAAAGGATTATATCATTTCGGGGTTTTATTGTAAATAGAATTGTCAATAGCAAAAATAATACGAAAGCAGGTAACATTGGATGTGAGCTTATGAGTCAGACCGGTATGTGAGAAATATGTTTAATATTAATCAAATTAAAGAGAAACCCGAAATAGTGTTATTAATAGGCATAATTCTATTCTCATTTATCCTGGATATGTACCTCTTAACCAGGTATAACCTATCTTATGGAATGGATGGTCCTTATTATGATCTTCAGGTGTTGAGTATTCTCCAAACAGGATTGCCATCAAGTAATGACCCCCCACTGGCATATTACATGCTCACCCCACTGGTGGCCATTACTGGTAATTCTTTCCTGGGGATAAAAATTACCATGGCCCTCATTGGTTCCCTTATGGCCATCCCTGCCTATTTCCTCACTGAGATTTTCAGCAAAAAGTTAAAGCATGCATCCAAGGTTCCGGCACTCCTGGGTGCCTTTTTAATTACAGTGAATGTGTCCTACTTCCAGATGCTGGGAGATTTCATGCAGAATCTGGTGGGAGTCTTTTTCCTGCTTTTATTGATCTATTATACTGTGAAATGGCTGGAAAATTCACAAAAATGGCGGAAATATGGGGTTATCAGCATTATATTGTTATTATGTAGTATAGCCACCCACATCTACACCGGTATGGTGGCTGTGGTGGTTTTTGTGGTCCTGCTGGGTTTTAGTCTGCTATTTAAATTCTATAAAAACCGGAGATTACCCCTTTTTGATTTAAAAATATGCGGCATTCTATTGATCACCATTACCAGTGGATTGGTAATTTTATTTACAGTTTATCCGGTGATGTTCTCTAAATTAACCACAGTTGTGTCATTTTTTAATGGAACCAATACTGTCAACAATTCCTCACCTATGAATTCCCTGAGCATTGCGGTATTTTTAACCGTCCCTTTTATTTTAGGGGTCATCGCCACGGTAAAAACATTTTACAGTGGATTGAAACAAGAATTAAGTAGTGGGTTAAAGGAAAAATTGACCCCGGAGAGTCAGTACCTGGAAAGTCTTTTAATTAATAAAAAAACCCTTCTTTCCTGGGCTTATCTGGCCCTGACGGCTTTAATTATTATTTTATCCCTGGTTCCCTCTGAATACCAGAATCGGTTTATTATGCTGGCCTTTGTGCCTGTGGCATTGCTGGTCCCCCTGGGATTAAAATTAGTGGAGGAATGGTTTTGTCATAGATATAAAAATAAAAATGGGTTGAAAACAGGATTAATCAGCATAATAGCTGTTTTATTTGCATTATCCAGTTTCTATACTGCAGCCGGAACTTTTTCTGAGATGGGTCCCAGCATCTCTTCGGAACAGTACAATGCCCTCCTGGAAATCAAGGCAGGGAATACCAGTGAAAAAATCAATGACAGTGGAATTATGGTGGTGAGTGAATATCACGCCGGCTACTGGGTGGATTATGTGCTGGATATGCCGGTAGAAAGTGGAGATGTTAGTGAATTACAACAACAGTACCCGGATAAGGATCTATATCAAATCAGTTTGAATTTGAATGAAAGTTCTGCATCCAGGGATGTTTCTGAATATTCCTGGAATCCATTTTTACCTTACTCATTTCTCTGGGGAGGTATAGATCTGGATATTTTTTCAGCACAATCTAATGGTCCTCCGGGACAGGGAGATGAAAAATCCCATAACAATGATTCCCAAAAAACACCAGATCAGCCTCAGAGATCATCCACCAACTCTTCAGAGCCGCCAGAGATGCCTAATGGAACCTCAAACAGCCTTAATTTCAGCAGGGATAATTTAATGAATTCCGGTTTTAATGGCAGTGGTGCATCTACCATGATGAATCAGAAAATAATGGATACGGGCACTCTAATTTTTAGTTGGGGAGGCATTAAGATCTATAAATTATGATAGGTCCCCCTATTCTATTTTTTTATTAAAAATTAGATACTATTTTACAATTAGTTTTAAATATTAAAAATCCGGACTGATTAAAACTTTAAAAACAAATCAAAAATAAATTTTTTTCCTTGAAATGTCCTAAATATAAAAATAAAGAAAAATTAGTTAAACTAATTTCTTTTTTACTTCAACCGGTAGTTTACTGTTTTCACAGTACTCAAATACATGACCACATTCACTACACTTAATTATCCCAATATCTCCTTGAGGTATGTGTGGAATGTAAAACGCATCTTCACTTGATTTGGTATTTCTTCTACGGGATATCCTTTTATCTTTGCAGCCACATTTAGGGCAGGCCTGGTTTAAAAGTTCTGCTTTCATTTTATTTCCCCCAGATAATTCCTTTTGGTTTTCTTATCATTTTATAGTATATCTTTTATAATAATAGAACTTTTTTAATTACAGAAATTAGTTCGTTCTTTGACGAATGTACTATATTATACGAAATATATAAACTTTACTGTGATTTGATGATAAACGATAATTTAGTTAATTTTATTAAATAAAGGATTAGACTGTTTTCCTGATACTTTTAACTGATATCATCAATGGAACTTATTTTTCCCTCGGTGAAGTTCACCACTGACCGGCCTTTGAGTTCAACCTTCTCTCCTTTTTTAGGTCCATCTGGAACATCCACTGCCAGTACACCCATAAAATCTATTTTAATGTCCATTCCTTCATCAGTATAATCTATTCCATCAATTTTTATTTCTCTTTTTTCAAATAGATTCACTGCATTGTGGGCTTGATGAGTAAATGATTTTTTTCCATCCAGCGCCATGGTTACATGTCCCTGAGAAATGTTTCTAAATTTCACATCGTCATGAAGATAGGATACCATTTTATCAATATCAAATTCATTATAAGCCTCAAAGTATTGTTTTACGATTTTTTCCATCTCTTTATTTTCCATCCAAATTACTCCATTTAATAAATAATAAATTCAATATCATTGCTTATTTTATATCTAAGTTAATAGAATTACTTGTTGAAAATACTATTAAAATTTTTTTTAGAATAAATTTTACTATAATCCATTATTAAAATACTATTTTTAAAAAGTAACAATAAACTCTAAATAGTCCTAATTCCATTTAAAACTCTGAAAATAAAGTATATACTAACCTATAAAAATTAGTGGCAACTAAAGCGTTTCGGCCATTGATGTTCACCGTAGAAATTTCGGAAATATTATTTTCTGCATATACGCTTGCCATGGAAGTTTTTAGTTGACTTAGTGTCAATCCTTCAGATGGGAATTTGTGAACCATAACTTTTATTGAATCATCAGAGTTCTGAACTCCCCCAATAGCATTAGATGGGTTTATAGAAGCATTTTCGATTTCATCGGTGGTCATTAAAGACCATGTGCTAGGATAATCAAAGGTTACTCCTGATTCATTGAAAGTACTGTTGGAAACAGTTGTGGTACTATCAGTACATCCTGAACTCATTACAACTAAAACTAAAAGCAAAAAAGGAACAAAGGCTAAATACTTTTTCATTTAAACACCCCTTAAATTGGTGAATATACTTATAAAAAATAAATAAAATAAAGTTTTCTATATTGTTCTGATAAATATTATTCAAATAACATTCCCTATGCAAAATAAGGGAGTTATAATAAAACAAAAAAATAAAAGAAAAATAAATAAAGAAATAAGTTATTTTCGGGCCCTGGCCACTTTTCGGGCAATAACTAATTCCCCAATAGCTATCAAACCAACAAAGAACTTTTCCAGACCACCGGTAGCCCATATGGCTTCCCCGAAGGTGGCTTCTTTAATGTTTTGTTCATATTCTTGTGGTTTAATACGTTTACCCGTTCTTCGCCGGGTAATAATGGCGGCAGCTTCCATGAGCTCATCCCAGGTAACCCCTTTAAGTTCCTCTTCCATGGCCTCAAATATCTTGGTTACTTTTATGTCATACAGTTGGGAAAGGGTTTCTACTATGTCAAAGGACCTTAAGACACCAACCACCACATCATCATCAGTTAAAACAGGGATACTGACCAGTTTATGGTGGGAAGTTTCCAGTACTGCCAGCCGTGCTGGATCATTTTCATTGACATGTACAATGGCATCTTTAGGATGCATTATATCCGCTACTGTTTTTTTGTTCTCTCTTAATCCCCGGGTAACATCTAAAGAAGTTATCCAACCTACTAACCTTTTATCACTGTCTACAACAGGAGTAGTAAATTTTCTAAAATTCTCCATCTTTATAGAAACTTCTTCTAATCCCAGATCCGGGGAAACATCAATAAAATCCTTGTCCATAATCTCCTTAACTTTCATGGCCTAACCTCTCCAGTTTTAGCGCACTCACCGGGCACTTTGTCGAACAAACCTCACAAGAAATACATTTATCTTTATCAAGAACAATTTCACCGTCATCTAATTTTATAGCACCAGTTGGACAGTTTTCTTCACATATAAGGCACTCTACACAGGCATCCTGATCAATTAACAGTTTTCTCCTTTCAATAACCGGGCCAAGTTCCCTTTCTAAATTAATAGCCTGGGAGTCACATACATGGGCACAAGCCCCACAGCCAATACAGAGTTCCTTATTTATTTCAGCGGTTTCTTGTTCTTCAACAGTAATGGCTCGGGTAGGACAGAATTTAGCGCAGGTCCCACAGGAATTACATTTATCAGAATCCACTGATATGTCCTTCATGCGGAGCAGGCGATGGGGAACCTTAATATCATTTAAGTGATATTTAACTTCTCCATTTACATCTGCCGTAGTTTCCACCACATTAATACACCTCACAGGACATGTTTGAGCACATATCTCACATTTAACACAGTTTGACAGTATTTTTGCCTGTTTGATAGCATCTGCATCAGCTATGGCATCCACTGGACATTCCTGGGCACAGAGATTGCACCGTACACAACGGGGAGATATATTTATGAACTTATCGGAAATAGCACATTCCTCAATTTCTACCTTGAAATCTTCTACATTTTCTTTTAAATCAACCGATTTTAAGGCAACCTCACTTTGGAGATCATTCATCTTTTTTTTGAAAGTTATATCCATGATCAAACCTCTAGGTAGTATTTGATGCATTATAAATCATGATTATTAAATAATTTTTAATTATTATAGGAAATTTTCGTTTAAATTGTATCAATGTTATATGCAGTTTTATACCCTATTAACTCTTTTCATATTTTTCCCGGTTTTCTATAGTGGCAGCATAGGGTAAACCACTGGTGGCTCCCGGGCATACCACACATTTAGATGCCACAAAATTCCCTAATTTACAGGATTCTTCCAGATTATATTCTTTGGAGAAACCATATAAAAAACCGGCATTAAATGCATCGCCGGCACCGGTGGTATCTACACATTGGACTTCCCGGCTAGGAAGGGTGACTTCAAACTCGTTATTGACTGCGTATGATCCTTTATCCCCTCTTTTAACCACCACATTTGCTATTCCTTCATCTAAAAGAAGTTTAGCTCCTTGAGAGTAGGATAGGAATTTACTTCCCAGTAATAGCTGGAGTTCCATTTCATTGATTAATAATATGTCAGTACGCTCCAGGAAAGGTTTTAGTTCATTCCAACCTTTTTCCACATATAATCGGCCGGGATCAAAGCTTATTTTTATTTTTTCATGTATCTCTGCTATTAAATCCTGTTGAGCCCTGATGGAATCACCAACAAAGGAGGTTAAATGCAGGATTTTGGTGTTGATTAAATAAGAAAGATCTAATTCTTCAATGGAAATGGTATCATTAACACCGGGATCCACATATAAACTTCTCTGGCCTTTTTTATCCACAAATCCCATGACCCGTCCGCTACGGCCCTGGGTAGTGACCATGAGACCCTGGGTATCTACTTTTTCCTGGATTAGATTATTTAGAAGAATCTTTCCTTCCCGGTCGGTGGAAATCTTCCCTATAAAACCTGTCTTAAGACCCAGACGGGAGATTCCGATAATGGTGTTGGCTGCGGAACCACCGCAACTCTCGGTGAATCCTGTGATAAATGATTCTTCATCTGGCCCAGCCAGTTGATCCACCATGTGCAGCTGGTCCATGTTGAGGGCGCCAAAACCCACCACATCAAATTCCCGGGTTTTTTCTTTTTCTGACATAAAATATCCTGTTATTTTATTTAGAATATCCTTTTTATTTTATTCAGGGTTTCCTTATTCTTTTTGTTATTTTAGGATTTAAAGCAATTATATGATCTACCAATTATTATCTACCAGTAAAGGAGAACACTTATTCAAATAACTCTTTAAAGTCGATTTTATATTCGCCTAATTTACCATCATAGTTTCCTGCAGACACTTTCACCACACCCTCCACCGCGGTGACCGCTTCAATTCCCACCTGCAATGCCTTCTTCACAGCATCCATTTCCAGACCATTAATTACGATTTCAGGTATGTAATGCACATTTTCTGGTACTTTTGATTCATTATCCAGTTGCGGTTTCAGGGAAGGGCAGTAAGGGTGATTGGTGGTGGGACCAATCCAGGGATAGTTAGTTTCTGGTTTAGATGCAGCAGAACATATATCGAAGGGTGTGATTATCCCTTCAATCTCTTTAATGGCAGCCAGTGCCATTTTACCCGCCTCCATTACTGCTTCCGGGGTTTGGCACATGTACCATATGTTGGCACCCATGATACCTGTTTGATAACCTAATTGTCGCTCTATTTTAAAGTCAGGGATGGCAATGGGAACCACAATCATGTCCCGACCATGGTCTTTTTCTTCCCACTCAAACCCGTCTCCACAATGGCCTACCTGTTTCATCATACCTATATGGCCCTGGGGATGGGGAGTGGCATCAAAAAGTGAGGTGAAAGGCTTAACCAGAATATCCTGCCGTATGCGGTAGGACAATTCCACCTCAAATTTCTCCATATCATCCAGACCAAACCAGAACTGAACCAGGGCACCAGGTCGCCCATCAGGGGTCTGGGAAGCATCAACAAACCTTTCCACGCCACCTTCTACCCTCCCGATAACTGCTCCCGGGGTAGATGTGGCATCATATGCTGCTCTCTGCAGGATTTCCTCATCACTAGCTGTGATCAGGGCCCGTACACAGGTCCCCTTAAATGCTTCACAGTAGGTTTCCTCAACTTCCACATTATTTATTATCACTATCCCAATCCCCCTATGGCTTCGCCTCGAACTTTTTTACGGCATTCCATACTTTTTTTAGTTAATTCTTCTTCATTATCTTCCACCAGAGAGATTAGGGGTAGTTCCTGATCTCTAAATATACGTTTAAACTCTTCTAAAAGTGGGAAACTTATTCTGAAATTATCCAGAGCCACCAGCGGATCATGATTATACGCTTTTACAAATCCCCTAATATAATCACAGTTAAATCTAGAATGTAAATCCGCCAGAATGGATGTGACAATGGTATGTTCAGAAATAACTGCTATCTCCGCTTGCCTTATGGCATATTCATTCCCATTAAAAGAAATGGCCAGTCCATTGTTTTCCCGGGCAAATTGCAGTGGTTCCACATCAGTTATGCTGTCTCCCACATACATCACCTTAGATGCTGCGATGCCGGTTTTCTTTACAATATCCTGCACAGCCAATTTTTTACCTTCTCCACCCACAGTTTCCACGGAATTGAGAAGTTTACCTGCTTCCATCTGGGGTATTTCTTCAAAGAATATTTTATCTAAAGTATCAAAATCAGCCCCCTCAACAATCAGGTTTTTCAGTTCCATTAACCGCTCTGTTTCCTCAGCACCTATGGGGTGACTTTCCAGATCCATTTTAGTATAATATGTATTTTCAAAAGGGAATTGGGTGACATCACAGAGGGCTTTGATATACTGCTGGTAGCTGGTACTCACAATAAAAGAGTTTAGCATCTTATTAACCCTGTTTAAAGTGTCCTGGGCTCCTGGAACTAAAAGCACGTTCTTGCGTGAAAAATCGATGACTTCCTGATTAGTGGCCCCATAAGCCTTTAAAAATGGTACGATTAATTTTAGAGTATCTCCGGCATGGTAACCTGGACGTTTTATCTCATCAACCAGTATATCATCGTAATTACTCACGATGGAGAAAAATTCTTCTCCTTGGGGTATAAAATGACCGGCTAGTTCGAAAGCATTGTCATTAACTGATAAAGGACCCTCACAATCAGTTATAAATAATTTATTCAGCAATAATTTCCCTCCAACTAATCTAATATATAGATACTATTAATATAGGGCTAATATCCTGATAATAGGCATATTCCCTGCCATTAAAGTAATATCAATCATTATTTCAATCATTATTCCAGATATTATAGATTATCAGAAATATTCATCTCTTAACCCCTTAGGTCATGGTAAACTAATATCATGATAATGTTATAATGTCATTAGTAGGTTATAATATCTTGATAATTTATTTATTTGATTTTTATTATACTAAAGTTATTCTTATTGAAAATTAAAGTTTTAATGCAAAGTAAAAGATAAAATAGGAATTATTTAGCTTGAATAATCTAAACTAAATAGTATCCTTTTTTTATTATATTTTTTTATTTTAAGGAGTGAACCCTAATGGAGTTTACCGGGCAGATAGCCTGACATTCACCACATGCGATGCAGGATTCTTGATCCACCATTACCTGATCATTTTCCATGTGCAGGGCATCCACTGGACACTGGTTTACACATACCCCACAGGACTGGCAAATCTCATGATCAACCATGACTTCTCCTTGTCGGGGAGCGGAAATATTGATTCTTTTTAGAAGAATGGCATCATCATGGGCTTCAAAGTATTCTTCCTTAAGTTCTATGGCCTTAACCGGACACACTTCCACGCACTTGGCACAGTAGACACATTCCGGGCCGATATGTACCGGGGATGGCATCTCCAGTTCAATACAATTAACCGGGCACTCTCCGATACAGGCTGAACAGCCAATGCAGGTTTCATCAAATACCTTTATTTGTCTTTTGGGAGCGGTAGATTCAATTATCTCTCTGATATCTTCAACTTCAAGATCGGAATCAACCATATTCTGAATCTTTTCCTTGATTATATCAGTTACATCCACTGAAAATTCTGCCTCATTATTCTGATAACTTACATCCCTTATAATCTTGTTTAGAAGGTCATCAATTTTACCGGCATCTTTAGCCAACTTTTCTGATTCTTTTTCCAGAAGCTCAGAAACTATTTCCATAGTTTTCAACTTGGAAAACTGTTCATAGGCTTTTTTCCGGGATGAATATTTAATAGCAGCGGAAGGGCAAACATCCATACATTCCTCACACCGGGCACAATAAGAAGGATCAATGAAGGGTAACTTACTCATTTTACCCACATTTATGGCGCCTCTAGATGGGCATACCCGGGTACAGGTCATGCAACCAATACAATCCCTTTGATTAACTACAATGGCTTTTCCACCCACTACTGAACGGGGGAGAATTTCCCCATATTTTATGGCTTCGGTGGGACATACTCTGGAACAGAACCCGCAGCGTACACACTTATCCTCATCAATAACACTGTGTGCCTCTTCATTTCCTGATGCCACCAGTTCGATTGCTCCAGTTTTACATGCACTCACACATGCTCCGCATCTTCTACACAGTTTAGGATTAATATTAGGAATATTTTCACGGATGGGCTCGGCTAGTGTGGTTGTCATTTTTATAGCATCATAAGGGCATGCTTCTCTACATAAAATACATCCAAAACATTTATCATCTATTTCAATATGTTTATCAGGAGGTATCTCATGAACTGCGTCCACCGGACATACATTGAGGCAGGGACGATCCTCACATTTTTCACACTTGCTGAAGTCTATTTCAGAGTCCACTTCTACTTCCCGCAAGGGTTTTAAAACTTTTTTAGTTGTGACAGGGATATTATCAACTCCTAAACTGTTAAATCCATTGATAATCTTCAATTATTTGGAATATTTATATCTGAGTTAATTGATTATTCTAATTCTTAAATTATTCTTAAAGAGGGTTTATTTTTAGATATTTATTATTAGAGGTAGTTTATCTAAGAATATGGATATTCTTAGATTATGGGTAAATTTGATGGTTTCAGGGTTATTAAAATAACACTTTCCTCAGAATCATCACTGGAACCTTTAAACAGGAACTTAGCCACATAATAACCGGCTACACCAAATGGACATGTCTGATAACAGGTACTGCATCTTAAACATTTATCAGGATCTCTCTTAACCCCATATTCCTCATCATAGGATATGGCACCAGAAGGACATTCCTCAACACATAAACGACACTGAGTACATTTTTCTTCGTCCCAGGTAATTACCCTGAGTTTAAGTCGGTCGGTGACCTTTTCTATGAGGTCAATAACCATTTCTTCTTTAGGTAATATCTGTAAAGATCTTTCCATAAGATCAGAAGCATTTAATTCCATTTTAAATACTTCGTTTGCTTGCAGATTTTTAATCTCATCTTGTCGATCCTCAATTGTTTTTTCCAGGGTCTGAACCACCATATTTATGATCTGCTTCTGTTCTTCCACATTGGCTATGTAAATTCCTTTAAGGGCTCCCTTAACAGGACAGTTCTTAAGACAGTCACCACAGGCAATACATTTGGACTGGTCAATGGCAATCTTATTATCCTCTTCATAGATGGCACCATCCACCTGACAGGCTTTCATACACTTTCTGCAGCGGATACATAGATAATCGTCAATAACAAACATCTTGTCCACCGGTAGAATGGTGAATTCTTCCCTTATGAGATGGTTTTCACCACACTCCAGGGCTTTAGGATCAGTAGGGCAGACTTCTGCACAGAACCCACAACGGATACAGGCCCCCACACCAATAACAGGATAGGTTAAACCTTCCTCTTGGGAGTTATCCCCATCCCGAACCAGTTTAATTGCTCCTGGAGCAGGACAAGCAGCTGTACAAGCTCCACAACCAATACAGCGCTCTTTAAAAACTTGAGGAAAATCTCTAAATCTTGCTGGTTTTTCAACTATATCATGTCCTGATTTTGCCGCAGCAAATTTCTCAGCCCATGATTTCCGGGCAAACTCGTACAGATACCATATTACCGAAGACATAAGACATCATCACTTTTGTAAATTTAATTGGGATATAATAACTATTTAATATTGAAGATTCCCTGGAATTCTTTCTTCCCTTCATTTTCATCCAGTATTACCACTCTTTCTGCACAGGCCACACAGGGATCCACACTGGCATAGGTAGCCACTGCATCAGCCACCGTGGCAGCATCTTTTAGCATGTACTTGGCACAGGAATCTATGTTCATGATACTGGGAGTTCTGATGGAAATATTATTAATGAGATTACCATTGGTCTCAATCATATAGGTAACCTCTCCTCGAGGAGCTTCATTTCTCCATTCACCATATCCTGCACCAATATTAACTTTTTTACGGACTTCTCCTTGAGGTATGTTATCTATTACCTGTTTTATAAGGTTAATAGATTCTGGAATCTCATCAAACCGGTTCATGGTCCGGGCAAAATTATCACCCTCTTTTCTCCAGATAACCTTGAAGTCCAGATAATCACGATAAGTAGGATGGTCTTCCCGCAGGTCATGTTTTATGCCAGATCCCCTACCAATAGGCCCTACAGCACGTCCTTTTATGGCCTCTTCTTTGGTCATTTTACCCACATCATGGGAACGAAGACCCACCAGAGGTCCCTGTTCAAACATCTCCACGTATTTAGGGTATTCAGATTCCAGTTTAAGTATTATCTCCTTTATCTGCTGGAGATGGCTTTCATGGGCATCCATACGCACTCCCCCCACTACATTCCAGCCCATATTAACCCGGTTACCAGTCAATAATTCAATGGCATCCATGATGGGTTCCCGGAGGTATAACATGTACATGAATAGGGTTTCATGTTCTAATGCTTTGAAATAGGTTGAGTTAGCCAGCAGATGACTCTGGATTCTGTCCAGTTCATTGGTTAATACCCGCAGATACTGGGCCCGCAGTGGGGCGGTTTCTCCAGAAATTAGTTCAAAGGTCTCGGCAAAGGTTTGGGTATGAATATAGGAACATATCCCACACACTCTCTCAGAGAGGTAAATGGATTTCTGCCAGGTTTTACCCTTCATTACTCGTTCAATTCCCCTGTGAACGTAACCATAATCTATTTCAGCACTTAAAACTTTTTCTCCTTGAGTTTTAAGTTTAAGTCGCAGAGGTTCTTTAAATGCAGGGTGAATAGGCCCTAGAGGTAAAATCATTCTTTCTGCCTCCCTTTTGCAGCTATGGCTCCTGGAGCTACGGCTAAAATAGCTTCCAGTATTTCAGAAGGACGGGGTGGACAGCCAGAAATTTCTGCATCCACCGGGATAAAATCAGATACTGGAGCATACACACTTCCCCCTTCCTGATTAAATACATCACCAGATAGCGGGCAGTTACCTATGGCCACTACTACTTTAGGTTCCGGGGCTTTGGTATATATTCTCCGCAGTTTTTCCTTCCACTGTTCAGTTACGGCTCCAGTAATCAATAGAACATCCGCCTCCCGGGGGTTATTATGTACATATATTCCGTATTGTTCTAGATCATAGCGAGGTGAAAGGAGTGCCACCACCTCAATATCGCAGCCATTACAACCACCTGTGTTGATCAGGCAAACGTGAATTGAACTCTTTCTTACAATATCTTTAAGAGCGTCTAACATTTCTTTACCTCTTAATTACCTCATTAAGACTTTAAATGTAATAATTATTTTATTTATTCATTTATTTTTTATTTTATTTCAGGAATTACTTTTATTGATTAATTAATAATATTTAATGAATTTTTATTCCATGAGAAGTTGTAAAAGTTCTTTTTTACCATCTTCCAATGCTTCATCATATTCTTTACCATCTAATATTTCCTTGGTGATATTACTCTTTATGGTTTCTGCCTGATCATTAGAGATTATATCCATGACATCACACAGCCAGCACAGTCTTAAATCCGCATGCAATCTTTCTTTAATACAACGGGGGCGTGCTGATTCAAAACGTGGATGTAAAGCTTCTAAACTGGACATGTCTAATTTATTAATGAGTATCTGTTCAAAATCGTCACTATTTATTTCCAGTTCTTTTGACAAGGGAATTAATATGTCTTCTTGCCAGCGATAGCTTCTAATAATTCTGGTTTTCATTAATTCCAGAAGTGATTGATCATCATCCATTAATCTCACCTAGACCATAATAATTTTATTTGGTACCTAATCTTGACAAATTAATTTATTTCAGTATTTTTTTGCAATTATTTTCACGTTACATTTTCACAGGATAATATTAGTTAAGATCCAGACACATCCTGATACAATGAATCCGATTACGGTTTCATATCGACCATATCCCGGACGCATACCCAGTACCATGGCCACCATAAAAAGACCCAATGCTATAGAAACAAATGGCTGAATAATAACCAATAAACTGTTATTTAAGAGTAAAAGCCATCCTAGAATAGCTACAACTAATGCTATGATATCCACCTTTTCAGTTACGAAGGGAGCATTATATTTTTTATAACTCAATAAAAGCCCTACTATAGAGCCCAATACAAATGATACTAAATATATGAGGTAGAGTAAATCAGTCACTTGATCACCGTTAAGCTGGTTTATAAAGAACTATGAAAGCCACAATAAAAAAGATTAAGGCAACTATGAAAGCCCCTTTTTCAATTGATTCTGAAAAATGAACTGCCTTATCTCTATGTTGAAGCAATATTAGTATTGTGAATATTATCCCGACTATGGTAACAGGGATGACCACCATCCACTGTAAAAATGCAGCCAAACCGCTGACAATAATTACACCAGCAGCTACAAGCGCTGTCAGGAATATAATATCTTTTTCTTCTGCCATTTTCTGATTCTCCTTAAGATGAATCTTTTGATTATTTTAGTAATATTTTATATTTTTTTGATTATTGTTTGGATTTTAATTATCTGCGTATTGTTATTTTTATAAGGGGCTGATTTTCTATCTCATTTCTTTTATTTTAATAATTTAGAAAGCCAGCATCAATAAAATGGATCCGAAGATTCCAATAAAGGCAAAGGTAACCTGTACCATGATGGAATGGTTGGGATTTAAAATAGGTGTGGTGGCATTAATGAATGCAGTTAAAACTGACAGAGCCAGCATTCCCACCAGATAGCCCATGACACCTAAAGGACCGAAGAAAACTGTTAAAAACACCCACAGTAACATGTACCATGCAATAGACTCTGATATCATAAGGTATCCCCTCAGTACACCAAAGTGCTCGGTCTCATAACCAGAGATGATATCTTTACCCTTGGTAATGGCAAAGGGAGAGTAAGGTGCTTTGGATAATATCAATACAAAAAACATCACTGCTGCCAGAGGAATGGTGAATAATAAAGGACCATTTGCGGCCTGATAACTGATGATATCACTGATAACCATGGTATTGGTTTGTAAGTAAATGATAATGAGAACTGCAAATAAAGGAACTTCAGCTGCTGCTGAAAATACTGCTCTTACACAGCTTAATTTTCCATAAGGTGATCCTGAGGAAGAACCTGCGTTGTGTTCCACAATCTTATGCAGGGCATATATTCCAAAGAATAGCAGTAGTGATCCCTGGGCTACCGGCCCAACAATAACTGCACTGACCCATATAGCACATAACATACTGGCTATTGCCACATAGAAAGGCATGGCTGCTGTTCGAGGGAATGATGACTCCTTCACAAAGAACTTAAGGGTGTGTAATAAGTGCTGAATTATAGGAGGTCCGGGACGCATCTGTATACGGGCCATAATCTTCCTTTGTAATCCAAATAGGATACTTCCTAAAAGGAAGGCAATAAGAACATTTAACAGGATTGTTGCCATTAGATTCATTTGATCACCGTGAATGGTAGGAATTATTATGATTTATTTAATTGCGATTTGTTTAGCATTTTATATTTTCATTAATATAATTTATTTAATAACCAATAAATGGCTCATTGGTCCTTTCATCCTGTTCATCTTTTTTACTCCGGGCCATGGTTATGAGACCCAAGGAAAGGATGAATAAGGGTATAAGTACTATGGATATTCCATAAACTATCCAGCTGGCTGGATTGTATATCAAGGCATAAAAAATACCTAATACAGAAATTATAAACATTAAATAGCTGGCTATGGTTAATTTTTCCATTTCATCACCTTTAGTACTTTTAAATATAATTTTTTGATTCTCTTTTTGAATACAATTTTCTTGATTATAAATCAAATTCTGTTTAATTTAATTAAATTAACTAGATTATCTTAAAATGGCTTGTTTATGATTAATAATATTTCAATAGCCCTTACAATTACCAGCAGGGAACTGAGGTGAATTATAAGGATAAAGGGAGATCCGGGAGTACGGAACATCTCGGCCTTGGTGGCATAAAAGGGAGCCACTCCTGTCTCTCCTGCTATGCCCATGAGAAGTAATAAAGATGCAAAGTACATCATGGGTGTGGTGGATGCCAGAGTAGATAATTGCAGCAAACTCAAGGTTCCGGTGGAAGCCAGTACTAAAGCAGCACCACCAAATAATGGTAAGGAAGCTATCATGGCTATTAGACCATATTGAAATGCCGCATTAAGTACATCTATCTGTTTTACAGCAGATACAATACCAATATTAACAATACCAATTAATGCTACAAATAATGTGAAGTTGAACAGGTCTCCGGTAATCATGGCCCCTGCAGTGGCTAAACCACATACAATAGCCAGGAATCTCCTGATTTTAAACTCTTCCAGACCAACTTTCACTTCATTATCTTTAAGCGAACCGAATTCTGCCTCGATCTGGGTTTCGGTACGGCTCATGGCAATTAAAGCTGTGAATATTAAAGCACCGGCAAACATGAATAAGTTGAAGGGAGTAAGGTAGAGTACAATGTCTCCTAAGGGTATTTGACCCAATATTTGCCCGCCTAAAGTTGATATATCCATTTTTACTCCTCTTTTTATTATTTAGTTACTTTTAATTATTTATTCCAATTAATTTGTTGATATAATTAATTATTAATCAGATTTTTTCATTAATTTTGGCGTATTTTGAATTTATTAAATTTATGAGATTGATTTACTCCCTTTTCAAATCTTCCCGGGCCATTATTCCAATCAAACCCATTTTTGATGCTACTTTAATGAGAATACCACAAGAAGACATGAACAATCCTAATAGCCATAGTTCAGGAGCTATGAAGAATATCAGAAATCCAGCTAGCCAGATACACCAGGCCACACCAGATATTCCGGCTATCCCTTCCCATACTTTAATTGGTAATCCCCGGGATCTGCGGGCAATTACATAGAATAATATTCCTCCCCCTGCAACTGCACCACCAGTAAATCCAGTTAAAAATACACCATAGGCAATTAGTATTAGTGCCAAGAAGTTAGGTGCAGTGGAAAATATTTCCATGTCCATGGCAAAGGGTAAAGGGAAAATAGAAGCATTATTACCTGTTTTTCGCATTTCCCGGCTCATGAGAATTTCAGAGATAGCCATGATTTCAGCCAGTTCCACTACCAGACCAGGTAGAATCAGGGCCTCGGCCAGATCAGTACCCACAGCAGCCACAATTACCAGCATGGCCACCCCTACAATGTCAGTGAGTATAAGGGCACTTAGATCATTTTTCTGGAAGGATATTCCTAAAAGGCCTATGAATCCCGTGATTAAACCGACGTAAAGTGCCGGGATAAATATAGATACTGTGAATTCAGGGACAACAGTAGGGACGATCATTCTTCTTTCCTCCTCATGGTGAAGTTCAGGGCCACCCATGATGCTAATACAAATGCCATCATGAGAATGGTGGACTCTAATATGGTATCAAAACCACGGGTGTAGTAGAGTATCTCATCAATTAATCCACCAGGCGATGAGTAAATAGAAGTACCATAATATAGCGTGGTGTTCTTAACTCCAATAGCTATTGGGGATAGGTAACCAGTTATCATACCTAATTCCTCAGCATTTTGAGGATACTGGGCTTTGACAATACCTGGTTCCGTTAAAGGTGATCCTCCCCGGTCATAGGGAGCTAAAGGATTTTTTTGATCTATCTGCTCCTGAGGTGCTGGTCGGGGATAGATTTGATGATCATTAAGTCCCATAGGCACTAGGAATCCCACTAATAATATCAAACCCAGTACTACAGAAAAAAGTCGGGGTATCCTCTTGGGATTGGCCAGTTGATTCCATAGACGACCTATACTCATAATTCAGCCCCCATTTCTTCTAGTCGCACCACTGCACGGAGCAGTATGAGAGTAATAATGGTGGTAGCAGCAATATAAGTTAAAAGTGCTATGGTGTGGTTATAGGTTAAAAATATTAAGGAAAGACCTACTGCAGGAATTTCTGTATTCAATATTCGGACAATAGGATCTTTCACCCCGGGACCGGTAACAGTAGCAATACTACCAATTACCACAAGGGCACAACCTGTGTAGAACCATATTTGTGGATCAAACAAGTTCTTCACCTTCTTGGGCTTTTTTTTGTCCTCTTATCTCATTTAGCTTTATGATTGCCATTAAAAATACCACTGTAGCAATAGGGTCAAATACTGCTGCTGCCATAGCCACATCCAGATATTTAGCAGCTACCACAGTACCAATAAATCCTCCCTGAAGTAAAGCAAACATTATCACTTTGTCCAGGGGCTTGGAGAGCAATATTATACCTGCTGCACCAATGAACATTACCAGTGCCGAAATATTTGTTAAGTTTATGAAATCCAGGGGATTCATGATTTTCACCAGGTACATAGTTACATAAAGGAATGTATTCTTAAGATTAGTTTTTTAATTATTTTGAATTATTATATTGATTATAGGTTAATATTGATTTATAACAATGATTTTATTTGATAAAAATTTATGTGATGTCTGATGGAAGGCCAGACCGATTTTTTCAATTATAACTACTTTATTTTTTCTTAATTATGTTATTCCATTAAGTTATCTTTATTAATAATTTCTAATTAATGCTTATTTTTTTATTCATCCAACAATATTTCTTCTTTTACACGATCCAAAGCATAAGCTATGGCATTTGAACTTAAAGTTGATGCAACAAAATAGGTTACTGCAATTATGGCTCCAAAAGGTGTTTGGATGTATAATGCAATTAAAGCAGATATCCCAAAACCCATGGCATTTAAATACAATAACCTTTCACCCCTGTCTTGAGCAACAAGAGCTCTGATAGCCATTAAAACTACTATCACGCCAACGATCTCAATAAACATTTTTTATCATCCTTTTTTAGAATTATTATTGATTAATATTAACAGACACACCTATTCTATTATTCAGGAATGTTTAATTTCATCCGTAACTAATTAACGGTTTCCATAAATCATTCTGGAATTTCATTAAGTAATTATACTAAATTCTTGAGTTATGATAATTTGGTATATCTATTCATTTTTTGAGCTAATTTTCCCAGTAATTTAGATGATGCCGGGTGATAAATACCCTGAATGGTGGTAATGGCAATTATCATCCCCACTATAAACATCTGAGGGGTTAAACCAATAAATGAAGCTAAGAATATAATAACCGTGATACTCAGGGCACCAGTGGTTCCAGCATATCCCGGATCAGCACAGAGACGATTACCAATATAAACCAGTAAGGCAGCAATGAATCCCCCTTCTGGAATACCAATCAGGTAACATCCTATGGCACCTAATAATGTTCCAGCGGATGCATCAGGGGAACACACAATGTTTCCCTGGAAAAATCCTCCAGCCAAATCTCCCCCTCTCTTTTGAACAGATCTACCAATAAAATCGGCGCCTTTAACACCCGGAGATTCAGGAAGACCCATCCAAGTATCAATCAGGACAAAATTAAGCCAGGAAATTCCGGCAGCAATGGCTATACCCAGTAATTCATTCATGAGAATCCTCCGTTTCTGGTTTGGGGAATATACTATCAAAGAAATACTTAACAGATAAGGCAGTAATTATACCTATGGCTAATGCTAAATCAAGACCATAATAAAACCCATTGACTCCTAATTTGAAAAATATGGCTAAAATGCCCATTGCTATAATTGCCGTGGGAAAAACTGCGCTAGCTGTCCATGAATGTCTAATAGGCCGTTCTGGTAAAAGGGGTAAACGTACTAAAAGCCCTACTCCAATGGCTGATACTATAGCCAGGACATAGCTCCAAAAAACATACATATCAACATGAATAATCATGATAAAAGGATAATAGTCCATGATATATAAATGTTTTTACTTGGTTTTTGCGGTAAAATTTCTTGATCATAATGACTTGCTTTAATAACGCCGTTAATATCACGGTTAATTATAGAATAGTAATAAAAATCAATTCCCTCTAATAATAAAAGGTATCTGGTTTAGAAAGAATAAAAAAGACACCATATGTTAAACATGATTACTTACAAAGTTGATAATAAAAGAGACAGATAAATGAAAGAAATGAGTTATATTATTATATAGGAATTTATCTTAATCAATATCATAATAATTAAGATTCATCTTAATAATTAGATCATAATACTACATAATACTTAATTAATTCAAGCTCACACAGTCCCTGCCATTATAATTAGTATTTCAATTAAGTTAAATTAGTATTTTTATTTGAATTGGATTTTTCAAGTAGATAAACATGATTTCTCAAAAATAATAAGTATTGAGGCATTACAATGAAAAACGAGTCAAGCACCAGAAACCGGGAGAATATATACTTTATTTCATTAATTATAATATCCTTAACCCTCCTGAACATACCTCAATTGCATAATAATGTACTTATGAACCTGCCTGGAATAATAGTCTTTCTTTTAATACCCAGCTACGCCATCAGTCTTTTATTATATTCTGGCAGTGAGACATCCCTTTTGCGAAGAATATTACTATCCACACTGTTGGCAGTGAGTTTAGCTGTTTTTTGGACTATTACCCGTGGATATATCTCATCAGGAAGTTCTAACTTTTCCTACACCATATTATCCATTCTTATTATAATTTGCATATTAATAGCTCATTTTGGTAAAACCATTGTCTCCAGAAAAAAATCTAAGGAAACATCTACCTTAAACCAAACATCCCCATTCGGTACTAAAAAAGATAGTAACCCTATGATGCAGAGTGCTAGATTCGCAGCCATGGAAAAAAAGAAATCCATGCTCACTGGTACTGAGATAAGAAGATTTAACAGTAATAATGGAGATTATAATGAGAATCGTATTAAATCTGAGAAACTGGAAATATTAAGACCAAAAAAGCCAGCCTATGATATATATATTATAATAAGTGTTGCATTAGTATCCCTGATTATTAATTTCTTACCTTTACTAAACCAAAATCCTCTTAAAATAGCCATATTATCAATATTGGTCTTTGGTTTACAGGGTTATGCAGTACTAACTGCTATTTTACCTGATTTTAATAATAAAAGTCTTTTAAAACGTATTTTATTAAGTATTGTGGTGAGTATCATCATATTGTTATTTATAGGTACCATTTCATCTATCTTGAATTTAGATACCTCTGCCGCATTTGTAATAATGTTAATAGCAGTCATAGCTCTTTGTATGTCTCTGATTGCCTATTTGAAAAGATCAAAGGATCATGAACCCATAAAAGAGTCATTTAAAACTAGTATTAAAAAATCTGTGCCGGATGATTTAAGGATTTATACTCCTGCCGACGCCCGGACAGGTAAACTCCTGGCCGAAGAAAATGAAGAGGAACCGGAGGAAGGAGAAGAAGAGGGAGATGCCAGAGAACTAGAAGAAATAAAAGAAGTAGAAAAGATAGGAAATGGGGAAGATATAGGAGAAACAAAAGGAATAGAAAAGTTAGAACCCTTGGAAGATTTAGAGGACATAGAAGACGCAGGAGATGCCGAATATGAAAAGGATCTGGAGGGAGTAATACGACAGGAGAGATATCCAAAAACTTTCCAGAAAGAAGAAATGGAAAGCATTATCCCCAAAGAAGATTATCCTGCACAAAAAACTGTAGAACCTGCAAAAAAACCTGAAACAGTCCTTGAAGAATCTGAAAAAAGCCCAGAAAAATATGGAGTATCTGCAGAGTCTACAGAACCCCCTGTATCTGAAATATATGAAGAATCTGAATTATCTCAAGAATCTACAGAATCTAAGGCATCTGGAGGTTATGAAGATTATGAAGAATATAGGGAATCTCCTGAAACATCTACCCGAGTGGACCTGCCAGAAATTCCCAACATACAAACCTCAGAATATACCCAGAGGATGCATAAATATAATCTATTGAAATTAGTATTAGTGGCATTTTTCTCCATATTAGCCGCATCCTTGGTTGTGGTGCCTGTCTTAAATAATCAAGAGACCCTGAAACTAATATTTTTCATCCCCCTGGTGTTCTTCATCTCAGGGTACAGTATTAAAGAATTATTTTTGCCTAATCGATTAAAGGGAACTCTTAAAACAGTTCTAAGTAGTGTGATTTTGAGTGTTTTCCTGGTGACCATATTAGGTTTAGTGCTCCCCCTTTTATTAAAAAATGCACAAAACACGATTTACATTATAATCCTATCTTCAATATCATTAATATGCATTATAGCTGCGTTTATAAGAAATAGGAAACATTTCAAATCTGTTAATGAAGTTTTAGAGAGAATAGAAATAGATAGGGTCATAAAGTCTGTGCAAACTCTGGATAAAGAGATCAATAATCCATCAATGTATGAAAACCTGGACCAGTTTATTGAAGATAAAATGTTAGAAGATGATCTAAAACTAAGTTTTTTAAGTGAAGAATATTTCCAAAACAAAACCGGTAAATCAACCGGAACTTCATTCAATAAAACGAAAATGGAAATGAATCTGAAAAGAAATGTGGAAGGAAATCCAAAAAAGCATATGGAAAGTAATCCTGAAAAATTATCTTCGTCATTATCGGGTAGACCAGATAAACCAAAACCACCATCTAGATTTTCTTTACTGGGAAATGATTTATTCCTGCTATTTTTAATTATAATTATTAATCTGGGGATTATGATCACCCCTTCACTGCAGGATACCATATGGAACACCATATTTGGACTTATATTCCTACTTTTCATACCAGGATATATGTTGGTGGGTGCTTTATTCCCACGACAAAAAGATTTGGATGGCCTGGAACGTTTAGCACTTAGTTTTGGGCTGAGCCTGGCCATATCTGCATTGATAGGTCTATCCTTAAATTACACGCCCTATGGTATAACCTGGCTACCTCTGGTAATCACCTTAAATGCATTCTCCATTATCATGGGAGTGCTGGCCATAATTAGGCGTAGAATGGTGGGAGATGATTCCTTCCATTTCAACCTTTTCTCATCTCTGGGAAAGGTTGGCGGGTCTTTCCAAACTGAATCTCGACTGGACAAAATATTATCAGTTATTTTAGTCATATCCTTATTAGTGGCCATCAGTATGACTGCTTACCTGGTTTTAATGCCTAAAGAAGGAGAGAAATTTACCGAATTCTATGTTTTAGGTCCTAATGGGCAGGCCAGTGGTTATCCCACTAACCTCACCCTGGGTGAAACAGGGATAGTGAAGGTGGGAATAGTTAATCACGAGTATTCCACCATCAATTATAAACTGGTAATTAAACTAAATGGAACTATCATAGAGGAAAAGGAAATAAAATTATCCAATAATCAGACCTGGCAACAGAACTTTGATTTCACTCCTACCATGACCGGAACTGATAAGAAACTGGAGTTCCTCTTATATAAGTTGCCAGATGAGACCAATATTTACCGGTCACTGCATCTCTATGTGAGTGTGTACTGAGTAAGAAACATTACTCCCCATTTAATTATATTAATCCCCTTTTTTAATGGAAAATTGCAGCAGCAGCATAAGAAATATGGCAGGGATTTTAAAGTAAATATGGGGAAGTAATTAATAAAAAAATAAAATAATTTTTAGTTTGACTCATTTCAAATAAAAAAATAACAATAAATAAGTTAAGAAGTTCCAGATATTAGGAAGTTTAAAATAGTTTAAGATATTTTAAATAATAAAAAACGAATATTAAATAAAATAAAGAATTGATCAGTTCATTAATTTTAATTCAGGAAGTATAAGCTATGGAAAACAAAGATATAGTAGTTACCGGAGGTTTAGGATTTATTGGATCTCATCTGGTGGACACCTTAATAGAAGAAAACCAGGTGACTATACTGGATAATCAATCCTCTGGTAAATTAAGTAATTTGAAATATCCAGATCATGAAAATCTGGAAATTATAAAAGGGGATATTACTGAACTGAATTTAACTGAAATATTCACTGGAAAAGATTATGTTTTTCACCAGGCAGCCATGGCCAGTGTCCCTTTAAGTGTAGAGTATCCTGCAGAGTGCCACCATATAAATGCCACCGGGACTCTGAAAATTCTGATAGCGGCCCAGAAATGCGGTGTGAAAAAAGTGGTTAATGCATCTTCATCGGCCATATATGGAGACAACACCAATATGCCCCTGAGAGAAACCGAACCATTAAACCCCCTTTCACCATATGCTGCTTCCAAGGCATCTGCTGAATTATATGGTAAGTCTTTTTATGAATCATATGGACTTTCCACAGTTTCACTGCGTTATTTCAATGTATTTGGCCCTAAACAGGACCCTAATTCTCAGTATGCTGCAGTCATCCCCAAGTTCATTGATTCCCTGTTGAAAGGGGAATCCCCCATTATCTATGGTGACGGGGAACAGAGCCGGGATTTTATTTTTGTAAAGGATGTAGTTGATGCCAATATCAAAGCCTGTGAATCATCATTTAATGGTGTTCTGAATGTGGCCAGTGGAAAGGCCATGTCCATCAATGAATTATTCTTGATAATAAAGGATGTATTAAAATCAGATCTGGATCCCGAGTATAGAGATCCCCGTTCAGGAGATATTGTACATTCACTGGCCGATGCTAGTAATTTAGAAAAAATAGGATTCCAACAATCAAATGCATTTAAAAAACAATTAAAGGAAACTGTAGAGTGGTTTAAGACCCGACTGGTTTCCTAAATATTTATTTTATTTTTTATTGTTATTTTATTTCTTTAATGTGCTTGATATCTTCTTGCCCATTATAGTTGTCTAAGGATATTTAGTTCTTAAGTAGCCAATATTCCAGATTAATTAATTTTTTTAGCTCTTAGTAAACAAAAATATACCGTAAATCAGTAATATAATCACTACAAACCAGTAGAAATAAGTCAATAGTGTTTGCGCTGTGAAATATAAAATTGCTAAAACCACAGCCAGTATTATTGCCATAAGTCCTGTATTTTTATCATTCACCTTCATCACCACCTAAAGTAATATAAAATGTAATTATCACCCTTTTATTAGAAATATTTTTTGAATTAACCCTTGTAGATGATATATTAATATAGGTTAAACTCATGGGGACAGATGGTAAGTGAAAATAATCAATACATTATCCATAAAATTTAAATCAGCTAAAAAAACTGAATAAAAAAACACAACAAACATTAGAGGACAGAAATTTTAGAGAAATCAACCGAAGAACTGAATAAAAAAACAAACCATTTTAAGGGATTTTTCAATTACAGAGTAATCCTCTAAAAAAACTGAATATTAAGGGAGTAGGTATAGAGGTACAAATAATAACATTACTCCCTTACATATCTTATATTTAATTTTTAATATTATTTATATTTTTAATAAATTTTCTAGAAGAAATAATAGATAAATGCTTGAAACTAATTTTTTGATTATATAACACCCCATAAAACCATACATTATAATATTCCCTGGAAAAATTCAATGGTTGCTGCCAGACCATCATCCAGAGAAGTTTCAGGTTGCCAGTTAATCAGTTCCTGGGCTTTTGAAATATCCGGGCACCTCTGTCGGGGATCATCCTCAGGGAGGGGTTCAAATGAAATCATAGAATCAGAGCCCACTTTTCTTAGTATTATATTGGCAAAGTCCCGTATTTTATATTCATCAGGGTTTCCCAGGTTCATAACTTCTCCCTCAAGATTTTTAAAGGAAGTGAATCGGAAGATACCCTCCACCAGATCAGAAACATAACAGAAACTGCGTGTCTGGGATCCATCACCATAGATAGTGATGTCTTCGCCTCTCAGAGCCTGTGCTATAAAATTAGGAACCACCCGCCCATCATCCAATTTCATGCGGGGACCATAGGTATTGAAAATACGCACTATCCTAACATCCATATCATATTCACGGTGATAACTCATAGAGCAAGCTTCTGAGAACCTTTTAGCCTCATCATAAACTGAACGGGGTCCATGGGGATTAACATTTCCCCAGTAACTTTCTACCTGGGGGTGAACTTCAGGATCCCCATATACTTCCGATGTGGAAGCAAAAAGGTAAGTGGAGCCCATTTTCTGGGCCAATTCCAGGGTATTGAAGGTTCCATAAGAGTTTACCTGCATGGTTTCCAGGGGATACTTATAGTAATCAACCGGACTGGCAGGGCAAGCAAAATGAAGCACCACATCCAATGAGTTTCCCACACCTATCTGTTGAAAATCGGTTTTTGAAGAAACATCTGCTTCTACAAAAGTAAAAGAAGAATCAGAGTCCAGATGAGATATATTGAGCTTGTTACCAGTGAGGAAATTATCTACACCTATTACTTCCCATCCTTCCTTAAGAAATTTATCTGCCAGATGACTGCCAATAAATCCCGCCACGCCAGTAATCATTACATTTTTCATGGAAAAGCCGTCCTTAAGCTAATAAAAATAATGGAGAAAATTTTTATTTTTTTAAAATATTACATTTTTTAATTGATTAATTTTTAAGAATTTAGAATAATGAATTAAAATTTAATCATCGGCCCATGGAATAATATTCAAATCCCTGCATCTTTTCGGGAGGGAAAATATTCCGACCATCAATAATTATAGGCAACTTCATAAGTTTCTTAACTCTATCTAAATCAGCTTCCTGAAATTCATCCCATTCAGTAATGATTAAAAGGGCATCGGCATTCTCTAAGGCAGAATATTTATCATTTACATATTGTAGATTTTCATTTTCAGGGAATAATTGTTTAAAGTTGGCAGCCGCCTCGGGATCATATAAACGTAAATTGGCCCCATTTTTCACCAGCTCACCTACGATATCAATGGCCGGAGCCTCCCTAATATCATCGGTACCTGGTTTAAAGGCCAGACCCCACACCGCAATATGTTTATCTTTATTAATCCACAGGATTTCCTCCACCTTGTCCAGGAAAACACGCCGCATATTAGCATTGATTTTTTCAGTCTCCCGGAGAAGACCAAATTCCAGACCATGGTCTTCTGCGATTTTAATAAAAGCTTTAACATCCTTAGGAAAACAGGACCCTCCATATCCAATACCGGCATTCAAAAACTTGGCACCAACCCGCTCATCTAAACCAATCCCCTGGGCAATCATATTAACATCCACACCCACTTTCTCACAGAGCTGGGCAATCATGTTAATATAAGAAATCTTCATTGCCAGAAAAGAGTTAGCAGAATGCTTAATCAACTCCGCAGCAGCCGGAGATGTCATGAGAAGGGGATGACCTTTTTTAGTGAAGGGCTCATACAACTCCTCAAAAATCTGCCGGGCCCTATCACTTTCTACCCCGGCCACGATACGATCAGGATTCATAAAATCAAAAACTGCTGACCCTTCCCGTAAAAATTCAGGATTAGAAGCCACATCAAAATCTAAATCCGAAGCAGCATAACGAGAAATTGTCTTCTTAACCCACTGGTGGGTGTTAACTGGTACGGTGGACTTCTCAATCACCAGTTTGTAGCCATCCATAAACTCGGCAATCTGACGAGATACCGCTTCCACCTGCGACAAATCCGCTTTTCCAGAATCACTTTGCGGAGTACCTACACAAATAAAAATAACCTCGGAAAAATTGATTGCTTCCTTAATATCTGTAGAAAACTTTATTCTACCTTCTTCCAGATTTTTTTTAAGCATTTCTTCTAAACCAGGTTCATATATATGAGGTATTCCTTTTTTAAGTTTATTTAAGTGAGATTCTATCTTTTCAACACATAGAACATGGTTACCTAATTCTGCAAAACAGGTCGCGGTTACCAGTCCTACATAACCTGCCCCAACCACCGTAATCTTCATGAAATCACCTTATTATTGATAAATATTAAGTAAATAGATATTATTATGAAATCACCTTATAGTTGATAAATAATTAAGTAAATGGATTATTAATTAGTATATATTTAGTATAAGACTATTTACTCCCAAAATCCATATTAAATCATTAACTGAGTTATTTAATTATTTAATATAGTAATATTAAATTATTTAGGATATTTTCCTATAAAACTTTTTTTAAATCAGGGATTATTGGGGTAGATACCATTTTAACATATTTCTTGATAATAAAGGAGACTATATAAAGCGGTTAATAAATATTAATTTAATCAATTAAATACAATTAATTAATTTAATTGGTTTATACTCCGTATAAATATTATAAATCTTATAATTTATTCTTAATTGACTTTAATGGGTTAATCAACATATTCAGGTGAAATAATTGAGTACAGCACGTAAGATTGCCAGAAACACCGGACTTCTAATGGTTGCTTCCATTTTCACCAACCTTATGGCATTTATATGGACCATTTACTCTGCCCGGTACCTGGGTACCGCCGGTTTTGGTATGCTTTCTGCAGCACTGGCAATTACCGGCCTTTTCAGTATCCTGATGGATCTGGGTTTAAGTACCTATGCCACCCGAGAAATTGCCCGGGACAAATCAAAAACCAGGAAATATCTGGATAATATTTCCCTTATTAAATGCATACTGACCACTTCCACTTTGATTCTGATTTATGCCTACCTTTTTATCAGTGATTATCCTCCCCTGGCCCTGCAAGTGACCATGCTCATGGGTATCTATTATGTGTTGACCTCCTTCACCGCACTATTTAATTGTGTCTACATAGCCCATGAGAGAATGGAGTTTCAGGCCATCGGAAATATTATAAACAGTACGGTGCTCCTGGGAGGAATATTATTAGTTATAAGTTTAAAGGGAGATATTATCAGCTTTGG
Organism: Methanobacteriaceae archaeon UBA587; assembly: GCA_002504725.1. Classification (GTDB taxonomy): domain Archaea; phylum Methanobacteriota; class Methanobacteria; order Methanobacteriales; family Methanobacteriaceae; genus UBA587. Next base: position 121,493 of record DATN01000002.1, read on the forward strand.
TATGGCTTATGTGTTTACTGGTATGGTTACATTAACTTATTCTCTACTAATGATCTTCTGGAAATTCAGTAGATTCAGCTTTGAATTTGATAGGAGTTTCTGGAAAGAATCCCTAACCATAGCCCTGCCCTTTGGGATAACCGGCATATTCACCACCATTTATTTCTGGATTGATACCGTCATGCTGCAGACCATACAGGGGGATGTTTCAGTAGGGTTATATAATGCATCTTATAAACTGATTTTCGTTTTACTATCTATTTACAATGTATATATGGCTTCTTTATTTCCGGTTATGGCTAAATTCTTTACCCATTCCGCACAATCCTTGAAATTGACTTACCACCGTTCAGTCAAATTTATGTTAATTTTAAGTCTGCCTATTGCCGTGGGTACCACCATAATGGCCCAGGACATCATATTATTGATCTATGGAACAGAATATCTGCCCTCGGTTATGGCCCTGCAGATCTTAATTTGGTGTATCGTTTTCATGTTTGTAAATGGACTGTCATCCAATCTCTTAGGATCTGCAGATAATCAATTAACAGTTACCAAGGTAACCGCCATAGGAGCCGGGGCCAACATTGCCATTAACCTGGTAGTCATACCCATATTCAGTTTTATAGGTGCCAGTGTAGCCACCGTTTTGACCGAATTTATATTATTGGTGCTTTTCACCCGGGCCATCTCCAAAACTGATTATGCTCTGGGTAGGGACATATTAACCAATCTATGGCGTATAATATTGCCTAATGTGGTGATGCTGGGTGTGCTGGTCTTTATTGATGCTCCCCTGATAATCATGGTTATAATATGTACCTTAGTTTACTTTGCCGGGATATTGCTTACCCGGGCCCTGGATGAACAGGATATCGCCATTATCAAGAGTATTTTTAAAAAAGTGGATTGATTAGATAATTAAAATTAAATAAAAAATAATTTTAAGATTATTTTAAAACTATTTTTAAAAAAATGTATGATTTAACTATTTTTAACTTTTTTAAGGGATTTTTGATATTATTTTGAATAATTTTACCGATTTTTGAAAATAATAAGAAAAATAGAATAACTTATGTATCAAATTGGGCCATAATAATATTATCAAGTTTTACTTGATGAGGGGGTGAGTCTTTTTCAATTAATTTCTTCTTTCAGCCCAAAATGCTGGAAGCTTTGACTTCAATTGAGCCAAAAAGATTACATTATTATTTTTTATTCTAATTACCTCTGCCTAAGGCCCAACCTCAACGATTTTAAAAATAAGATTAAAAATTGAAAGGAGGTAAAAAATGAACAAGAAAATTGCAACAGTATTCTTAGCAATAACACTTGCAGTTCTCTTATCAGGAGCCGTATCGGCAACAGACACCAACGGATCTGACACCACACCGGTTGTACAGACACCAACAACAACACAGACCAATACCACGGTAATACCTGATCCATACAACACCCGTACCGGAATTTCATACACCACCATACAATCCGCTATAAACGACTTCTTAACTCAAGATGGTGACACCATCATAGTAGAACCCGGATACTATAACGAAAATGTAATGGTGACCAAAAGCCTGAACATAATAGCAAACGGAACGGGAACCATCGTTAAATCCTTTACCGTAACTGCAAACAACACCAACATATCCGGCTTCACCATAAATCAAGGATCCGGAAATGCAATATTACTGCAAGATGTACAGGGATGTAATATAAACAACAACACCGTGTACGGATTATACAGTACCGGTGTGGGGATGGTGAACGCCAACCTAAACAACATCTACAACAACACCATCACCAACGGAATATTCTTCAACATCTACTACGGAATATACCTGCAAAACAGCCACAACAATAGTATATTCGCCAATATTATCAACAATACCCTCTACGATGGAATGTATGCGGTAAATAGTGATAATAACAGCATATTTGCCAACACCATCAACAATAGTGGCCGTAGTGGTATCAGCATGGACACCTGTGATTACAATGATATCTTCGCCAACACCATCAGTGGATCTATCAACGCAGGTATGAACATGATCTATTGTGACTACAATGATATCTTCGCCAACACCATTAATACCAACTCTGAGGAAGGAATGTACCTGGGATCCTGTAACCATAACAGCATATGGGCTAACAGTATCTATGCTAACATAGATGACGGAATCCATATGGATAACAGCGACTACAACACCATTGGAGTAAGTAATTCCATTTACAATAACGGCTGGGAAGGTATAGACATGTACTCTTGTGATTACAACCTGATCACAATGAACAGCATATTCAACAATACCAATTCCCAGGGAATCTACATGTCTGGTTGTTTCTACAACAACCTGACCAACAATGACATCTACAACAACACCGACGGTATAAATTTAGCATACTCTAATTGGAACCGCATATCCACCAACGCTATACACCATAACACTCAAAACGGTATCGCCGTATATTACTCTCTAAACAACACCATTAACCTGAATAACCAGATATACAACAACACTGCAGACGGTATCTACATGTACGAGTGCGATAATGTTACTATTAATGGTAACAACATCCATAATAATGGTGACGATGGAATAGAAGCATTTTATTGCGACAATGGAACAATGAGTAACAACACCATCACTAATAATGGTCAGAATGGTAATGAACTCCATAACTGTACTTATTTAGATATTGGGTTCTCCACCATCAGTAACAACGTTAATGATGGTATATACATGGAATTCTGTACCAATATGAGTATTCATAACTCTACCATGAATAGCAATGGTTTCGATGGAATCCATATTGTAGACTGTACCAACGTGTCCATCTACAACAACACCGCCACCATCAGTTACAATGGTGACGACGGGATAGATGCCATTAACAGTAACTACGTGGATGTGAACAACAACGTCGTATCCAACAATACCGGTGACGGTATAATCTTCACCAACTGTAACTACATTGATATTGAAGATAACCTTGTTGAATACAATGGTGATGAAGGTATAGAACTCAGCACTTGCCATTACGTGGATATCATAGCTAATGATGTATATGATAATTCAGAAGATGGTATTGAACTGGGAGATGATTGTGGTTATGTGGATATCGAAGATAACGATGTCGATGGAAATGATGAAGACGGTATTGACATAGAAGGCTCTCACGATGTGAATGTTCTAAACAATTATGTGAACTACAACGGCGAGAACGGAATCTTTATTGACGATTCTGACAACATCCTCATCGAAGACAACGATATCCACGATAATGACTGGGACGGAATCGATGTGAGTGATTCTTCAGACGTGGAAATCGACGACAATTACATCGCATACAATCATGATGGAATTGAAGCCGATACCGTCACCAACCTGGACATAACCAACAACGACATCCACCACAACGACTGGGACGGAATATATCTGGAGGATACCGACTTTGCAGATGTACGGAACAACTACATTGACGGAAACGACTACGGAGTTGTTTTAAACAATGCTGACAACAACTACTTCTTCCAAAACAACATCTATGATAGTTTAGTTGGAGTGACTGTTGAAGGAACATCTAATAACAACATTCTGGAATTTAACCGGATTGTATACAACACCAACTTCGGACTGGTTAACACCGGATCAGGTAACACTGATGCTGAATTGAACTGGTGGGGATACAACAGCCCAGCTAATGTAGCAGGCGAGATATCCGACACCGGCAGTGGAAACGTAGACTACGACCCATGGATCGTACTAACCATAACTGCTAATCCAACCGCGACCTATGTAGGAGGAACACCAACCATAACCGCCGACCTACTACACGATAGTAACGGCCTCGTACACCCTGCAGCCAACGGATTAGTACCATACGACGGAATGGTCGACTTCGCAACCACCCTAGGAAGCATAGCAGACGCCCAGATGATAAACGGCGTGGCCACCACCACACTAACCGGCCTAAACACCCCAGGTGTAGCAACCGTTAGCGCCACCGTGGACACCCAAACCGTCTACACACCAGTAACTGTTGGAGCCGCACAGCCATTTACACTGGCCATTAAAAACACCGGAGCTTACCGGGTCAACTGTGTATACTTTGTAACCATTTACAGTTCCACCGGAACCATACTGTTACAGAAAAAATACACATTCAGCCTCAATGCAGGCCAAACCTACAACATCAACTTCGGAACCTATGCAGTAGGAACCCGTCTAAGTACCGACGAGTTCATCTACAACCCAACCAGTGCTAAAAGAACTGTGAGCATACGAAACACGTTCAGCTACGGCGCATTCACACCATACGTGCAATCATTCACCGTGGCCAACGTACCCGCCAACTCAGCACGAGCCATACACGCCTTCAAACGTGTATTCATCAACACCAGCAACCTAACCTGGTTCGTCGTCTCACCACCACAAATACAATAAAAAAAACCCCCACATTTTTCTTTTTTTTTCTTTTTTAAAATAACTAAAAGACTATTTTTGAATATTATTCATTTATTGGTGTTTAATTTTTGATTATGTTTGCTGTTTTTATTTTTAATTAAGTTAAATAGGATAATATAAAAAATAACTAAAAGAACTATATGCTATTTTTATTGTTTCTTGATGAAGGTGAGCTGTTGAATTAAAAAAATATATAGAACTTGTGATTAATTATATTATATAAAAGGGGGTGAATTTGTGAAAAGTTTGATTAAAATAGGGATACTGGTTTTGATGTGTTTGGTGGTGGCGGCTGCTGGCTGCACAGAATTTATTTCCAATACCAATGATACCAATGATAGTACTGATAACAGTAACGTTGATTTAACCACTTTTAATTCTGATGAAGTGACTTTCCAATATCCTTCTAATTGGGAAGAAAATGCCACGGACATGGCATCCGGGGATTATATTGCTTCCTTGATGGAGCCTTTTGCTACAATTGGAGTGAGTGTTTATCCTTCCTTTAGCAGCTCCTCACTGGATAGTGCTGTTTCAGAGTCCAAAGAATCCCGTGGAAATGTTATTGAATCCCAGGGATCTTTAACAGTGAATGGTAAGAATGCCTATGAATTCGTGGATACCTACAACTATAATGGCGAAAATATGAAGGCCAAAGTGGTTATTGTGGAGAAAGAAGTGGGGACCTATTATAAGGTAATCTGCTATGCTCCAGAAAGCGAATTTGATGGATTGCTGTCTACTTTCAATGACATCATAAACAGTTTCCAGATAAAATAATAGGGAATAAACTTTCCCTATTTCTTCCTATTTCTTTTTTAATTTTTTTATTGCAAAAGAATGAAATAAATTAACTAATAAAAAAATGTTTTCTGATTTTTTGTAGTGCATTAAATTAAAATAAACTTATTTTAGTTCTTTTAAATTGATTATAATAAAAATAAATAAAAATTCTGTTTTTAATTATTTTAGCAATCTATTGAATATGATCAGAAAAATAAAAAAAGAGGTCTTTAGGAGTATGATTATGGAGAAATGTTACCCTTAATCATTTACATTCTTCATAAATCCTCTGAGTATCAGCTACCACGTTATCCCAGTTAAATGTTTTTAAAACCATCTCACGGGCTTTTTGAGCCATTAATTCTCTTTTTGATGCGTCTTGTAGGATATGGAGCAGTGCGGTTTCCAGCTGTTCTTCCTGGTATTCGATTACCTCTCCCATTTGGGGGGAAACCCATTCCGATATTCCACAGACACTGGTAACCACCACCGGAGTGTGGCAGGCCATAGCTTCCACCACCACATTACCAAATGATTCATAACGGTCCTTGGAAGGAAGGACAAATACATCAGCATCCACATAGGCTTCCAGTTTATCCTGTTCATAGAGGGGTCCCGGGAGAAGAATATCCTCCTGCAAGTCCAAATTATCCCGTAGATTAATTATCTGATCCAGATAATGATCATCAGGACCTGCAATTACCAGTTTCACTGAATTAGACTTAAAATCATTTTTGATATGTGCATAGGCCTTAATTAGAAGATCTATTCCCTTCCTCTCATGCAGGCGACTGAGATATAATATGATAAGGGCGTCATCATCAATGCCCTGTTTTTTTCGGAACTGACCGGGTGAGGGGAGATATTCATAGGTGGCCAGGTCTATACCATTGGGTACCTGTACCACTCTTTGGGGGTCCAGTTCAGGAAATACTTGACTGTATTGACTGGATTCTGATTGGGAGGAAGCAATAATTTTGCAGGCATCATATACAATGGCCTTTCCAGCTAATTTATCAAATATTTCTTTTTGTTTGCTCTTTATCATAGCCGGGGCCGAACCCCGTGGCTGGAGCACGTAGGGTACCTGGTATTTCTGGGCGTAGTGATGTACCACTGCCGCCAGAAAGGTACGGTGCTCATGTATATGGATTATATCAAATTCTTTTATCTGCTGACGAGCCGCCCATGGCAGATGGTAGGGTAAGGGAAAGTTCAGACTTCCTGCTAGGAACATGGATAGATTACGGAAATAATAGGTCCTGATTCCTTCCACATCCACCGCCTGGTTTTTAGCCACATCCAGCCTCTTTTTAAAACCATCGGTGGTGTAGACCGTGACCTCATGACCCTCTTTTACCTGGCGGCGGGCAATCTCATATACAGAACGGGGTGGTCCTCCTGCTTCCCATGATGGTTTGAAAAAGGGGGTGACATGGAGTATTTTCATAATAGTTTCTCCCGATTTTCCTCAAAAAATTCCGTAGCCAAAGAGAGTATTCTCATAACAGTTTCTCCAAGGTTTCCTCGAATTTATCAGTGATAACCTTCCAGTCATTGTTTTCCACGAATTTACGTCCTTTACGTCCCACTTCTTTAATATTATTTTTTTGGGCCAGTTCCTGGGCCAGTGGCAAAACTTCCTGGGACCGGTTCACATAAAGTAATCCATTTTCTTCCCCAAATTCCATACTGATTCCAGGCAAGCGGGTGACTATCACCGGTTTTTCCATGGCCATGTATTCATAGATCTTGATAGGGACTATGTCCTGCATTATCTCCTCATCCTGATAGGCAGGCAACAGGCAGATATCAGCAGCAGCCACAAATTCGGGTATTAAATCATAGGGCTGTTTACCAGTGAGGATTAGCTGGTTTTCCAGGCTGTATTTATCCCTGATATTTACCATATCCTGGTAGGCGTCCCCATCTCCTACCACCACGATTTTTATATGGGGATATTTCTCTTTGTTTTGTCCCAATTCTTCTGCCAGTTCTTTCATACCTGCAAAGTGGTATATCCAGCCCATGAAAAACAACACGGTGTCCTCAGCCGTGATACCATATTTTTCCCGTATTTGAATCCCATCCATAGATGGGTCGAACTGTTCTAGATCAATACCCGCATCTATTTCAATGGTTTTTTCTTTAGGGGCCCCTAGTTCCATGGCCAGCTCAGAGAGTCGCTTGTTGATGGTGATTATCATGTCTGACCGGGCAATATTCTGCTTTTTAACGTATTTGCCTATGGCCTGGAAGGTTTTCTCGGGTATCAATGCATATAACACGTCTATGAGGTAGTAAACAAATGGTATATTATGTTTTTTTGCTGATCGGGCTGCGAAGTAAGCATTTAATAAACCGAAGGCGATGATTACATCGGGCTGGAATTCCCGGATCTGTCTCTCGATTTCTTTGCCATGGAAATAGGGTATGGATAGGTAGTCCAGAACCGGGATCTGGATTAGTCCCGGGCGGATGACCTGTATATTGGCCTTGAAGTCCACCTTGTGCACGTGGTGGTATACTTTCCGTTTAACATAGATACTGCGTCGTTTCCGGTCTTTACGTCTCCAGTCTATTCCATAGTCAATTACTCTGATATCATGTCCACGGACAGACAATCGATCCATAAGATGATGTTGCTGGTGAGGGTTCCTCTCGAGCCAGTCTGATTCCTGTACAATTAGTATTTTCATTTGAAAAACCTTGAAAAAGTTAGTTAATTAGCTTAATAAAAATATTTTATAAGGTTAATATTGCATTTAATATATTTAAAAGTTCATTACTGGTTAATGCAAGCTTCTTTTAATATTAAATATCTGCTATTTAAATTTATTCTAATCTAATTATTCTAATCTAAATTATTTCATCTGATTAAATGTGTTTAGATTCAGAAATATTATAAAAATAGAAAAATAGGGCCAAAAAATATATTTTAAATATAAAAAATGGATTTTAAATAATGATTAACCGGATCTAGATTATATAAAAATGGATTTTAAAAAAGAGAGATCAATCGGAAAGGAGATCAATAGGACCAGTATGTGTAAAAAAAGGAGAAGAATGATTAGAATTCAGCACATTCTTCAATATTTTCCCAGTTATCAGAGAACCACTGATAGGTGCGTTTTAAACCGTCATTGAATGATGTTTTGGGTTTGTAGTCCAGTATGCGCTCTGCTTTCTCAATGGATGATAAGAGCTGGGTCTTGGCATCCCAGTTTCTCCGGGCAATGTAGGCCACTCCTTCTTCATTTCCAGTGAGTTCATTAACCAGATTGGCCATTTCAAGCACCTGGTGATCTTTCCCAGATCCCAGATTGATGGCTTCTCCAATGGCTTCTTCCCGGATTCCCATGGACAGTAATCCATTGACAATGTCCTCTACAAAGGTCCAGTCCCTGGTTTCACTGCCGTCCCCCGTAATTGGTAAGGCCTGTTTGGTTATGGACCAGTAGAAGAAGTTAGGGATTACATTCCGGTACTTCCCGGGTACTTCCCCTGGGCCAAATACATTGAAGAAACGGGCATTAACAATGGGCATGTCATATAAGTTGTGGAAGTAATTGGTGTATAATTCCCCTAAGAGTTTTGTTACCTGATAAGGAGTGTGTAATGAGATGGATATGTCGTGTTCTTCAAAGGGCATTTTAGAGTCCAGTCCATAGACCCCGCAACCAGATGAGGAGTACACGAATCTTTCTACCCCGGTGAGCTGGGCATACTGTAGTACCTTGAGGATACCCTGACCATTTACCAGCAGATCTTTTTCCGGGTTATCCACACTGTTCTGGTTAGCAAAGTGTGCTGCCAGATGGAATACATAGTCTGGTCTTTCTTTGAAGACCCGTTTTAATACGGCATCATCCAGGATGTCCCCTTTTATGAATTCTATATTGTCTAAATCAGGGATGTTCCATTCATAAGCAGATGAAAGGTTATCCAGGATGATTACCTTTCCGGCATTTAATTCTCCCAGTTTGCGGGTAAGGTTACTGCCTACGCATCCTGCTCCTCCTGTAACCAGGATAGTTTTATCTTGATATTCTCCAAATTTATCCATTTTAAAACCTCAAAAAATTCATTAAATTATAGTCATATATTGATAATTTTAGTATTCAATTTCGTATAGTAAGAAGATGCCTACAATCATTTAACTTTTTTGAAAAGTAAAAATAATTTAGGATTTTATAATATATAATATTTTATAAGGGTTTATATTCACAGACTACCCCTATTCTGGCGTATCATACGGGCCATGGAATCTAAAATGATTCCAGTAAACATCATAAATGTCCCAAAGAGAGTGAGCATAATAGCCACCATGGTGGGACCCATACTGATACTTTTACCTAATACGTAATCCCGCAGGAATATCAGGGATAATGAGGCACCTACCAGGACCACGATTAATCCCGGGACGGTAAAATAGTAGAGGGGGCGTTTTAGTTCCATGTCCTGAATTATCTTGAGGAGGACCCGTACTCCGTGGCTCACTGGATTCTTGGTGGAACCGTCCACATCGTAACGTACCCCAATTTCCACTTCGGTGATTTTTAATCCTGCCTCGGAGGCATCCACCAGCATTTCACTCTCCACACCAAAGCCACTGTCTTTGAAGCGGAAGTAAGGTATGCTTCTGGCAGAAAATGCCCGGAACCCGCTCTGGGTGTCGGTTATGTCCAGGCCACTGGAGATGTTAGTGGCTTTATCCAGTACTTTTTGCCCTACCCTGCGGTAGGCCGGGGTGTTTTCCTCGTGGCCGTGAATATAACGGCTGCCATTAACTACATCTGCTTTTCCTTCTAGTATAGGGGCTACCAGGGCTGGGATCTCATCAGGGTTGTGCTGGGCATCAGAGTCAATGGTCACAACAACATCAGCATCCTCTGAAGCCTTGAATCCTGATTTTAGTGCTGCGCCCTTACCCAGATTGGTGGGGTGGCTGATTACAGTGGCTCCGGCCAGTTGGGCCACTTTAACCGTATTATCGGTACTGCCATCATCAACTACAATGACCTCATCCACGTGCTGCTTTGACCGCAGAATAATACTCCCTAAAGCTACTTCTTCATTAAAAGCAGGCAGTACAGCTACAATTTTACTCATAATATTATTTCCTTATCCTATTGTTGTTTTATTCTTTCCTAGAAATCTTAATTCTAAAAAAAATTTATTAAAAATAAATAATTAAAAAATTTAAGTCTATTCAATACGGTAGTACCACTTCATCCATTCCACCGTACGTTTGATTCCTTCCTGTGGAGAGACCTTAGGATCGTGTTTGAGGTCCCGGATAGCCTTGGAGAAGTCCATGGTTTTTACCTTGGTGGTGAAGGCTTCTGCTTCGTGGTAGGTTACCAGAGAATCATCTATACCCACGGCATCCAGTACCATGTCTGAGTATTCCCGGATATCGTGTTCCCATTCCTGTTTACTGCCCACATTATATGCCTCGCCCGGGATGAAGTTATCCACGATATTGGCAAAGGTGGTGGCGGTGTCCCCTACATAGTCAATTATCCTTTTATGTCCCTCATAGACACTGTAGGGCTTGTTGTGCAGGGCGTGATAGATGAAGATAGGGATGAATCCCTTGTAAGGGGAATATTCTTCGTGAGGTCCGTAACAGTTTACTGGCCGTACCCGTACGGTTTCGGTGCCGAACATGGTGGCGGAGTTCATACACATCAGTTCCCCGGCCCATTTGGTTATGGCATAATCATTCATTTGGTAGGTATCCTTGATGGGGTTGTTGACCATGACATCTTCGCTCATAATCCCTGTGTAGTCACCGTAAACCTCTGCTGAGGAGAAGAAGATCATTCTAAAGCCTAATTTTTCCTGTAATCGTATCATGTGTTTGGTTCCAATGACATTGGTTTCCCACAGATTTTCATAGTAGGCCTCACCATTCCAGCGCCCGTATTCAGCTGCCAGGTGGTATACATAGTCAAATTCATTTTCATCAAAGACCCGCTCAATCTGCCGATAGTTTTTAACATCGGCCCGGATATAGTCATCCCGTTCATTATGTAATAAATCTAAAGCCATTACTTCATGACCCCTACTGCGGAGTTCATTTACTAAATTAGTTCCAATAAATCCGGCACCACCGGTAACTAAAATCTTTTTAGTTTCCATTATATCTCTCCATAATAATTGAATTGTTTTTAATTAATTTTATAAGTTTTAATAGTAATCTTAGACTTCTTTTAGTGTTTTAGCAATTATTAATTTTTTTAAAGTCTAATTGAATTTCTTAAAAGAAATTATTTATAGTTTTTTAATTATTGTCTTTAATGGGTTATAATTTTTATTAATAATATTAATATTTAGAATGTAAAACAGGGATAATCCTCCTAGTAGATTATTCTTAATAGTTAGGAGGAAACCCCATGATCCTCCTCTTAGAAATTATTTTTAACATATTTAGGAGTTGAAAACTCTGATTATCCCTTAAAAATTATTCAATCCTTCTGGTATATGGTCACCGTTCCCACTCTTTTAATTTCATGGTAACCCTCCAGATTCAGGGTGTAAGTGGTCTCACTGAAGATATAATACTCGGGATTTATCTCCTGGATGAGTTCTTCAAATACTTGAGGGGTGACTTTCTCAGATATACGGGTGAATACATACTTCTTTAAATACCAGCCAAATGCAGGGCCTCGGTTGGAAGCTATAGTTTTGTTCTGATAGTCCGGATCATACTGGGCCAACCATTGGGCGGCCTGGGTCTCAGATTGTACCCGGGTGACCTCATCAGGCATGTGGGTCATGTATGCAGCCGTGGAAGATATCAGAGCCAGCACCAGCACCAGGCTCAGGGCCAGTGAGGTGAGGTTAATGTCCCGGTATTTGTATTTGACCAGTGATGAAACCTGGTTTATGCCCAGGGCCACCCCATAGGCCAGAGCAGGGGCCATGGTAATGAAGTAACGGTCTACCTTCACCGGGTGGAAGCTATGCATCAATAAAGAGGCGGCAAACCAGGTGAAAAACAGCAAATCAAAGTCCAGGTATTCCAGTTTCAGGTCCCTTAACATTATATAAATGGCCAGGACCAGGCCAATCATCAGCACTTCACTGAATACATAGGATAATTTGGAATAGGTAAATAACAGCAGGAATGCCAGGACCAGCACGGCCAGGGTTTTAATGTAGAATGCTTTTTTATTATCCCCATTTATTTTTAGATAATCCAGAGATCTTCTTATTAATTTTATCAGTCCTATTAGAAGTCCCAAAATAATCAAGCCCAGAATAAGATAAGAAAGGAGGGTAGGTTCACTCTGGGAAGGCACTATGATATTGATATAGTCGGTTGATGCCTGGCTGGAGATATAATTAGGGATATTCTTCAGATAGTAAAGGTTATCCAGACTGTAACCCGGGTTTAAGGAAGAAACTGCTCCAGAAGCACTTCCTGAGAACTGCTGGAAGAAGGGGAATAATTCTCCCACCTGCCGGTAAAAGTACCACATAAAGGGGACATAAATAATACATCCCACTATAATTCCCCCTAGTATCTTCTTTAGATCTGGTTTTTGAGGAGAATTCATGTAAATAAAGAGTAACATGGGGATGATAATCAGTCCCGCCGTGTACCGGGTGAGGAAGGCCAGCATGGCCACCGGGAAGGCCAGATAATAAAACCGTGAATCCGATTTAGCTGCCCGTAACGTGAAGTACAGAGCCCATATAGCCAGGGCAATGGCTGGTACATCTAAAGCACCGCTCACTGCCCAGGCCAGGACAATGGTGAAGGTGGCAAAGGATAAAGCACCGGCCAGGCTCTCCAACTCATTGAACCTGATCTTCAAGAGCAGGTAGAGACCCAGTGTCCCTATAATATAAAATACTCCACTTATAGTAAACAAGGTGACCTCGGAAACCATTCCCGCCCGGAAGAATAGGGAAGTGATGGCTGGTAGTAGTGGGGATAAATAGAGCATGTCCCCCACCCCCATTCCTGCCATTTTAAGAGAGTTATTGAGGTATACGAAAATATCCCAGTAATCCACACCTATCTGGGACTGTATACTCACTAAAAAGTAGGTTAATATAATCATGATCAGGGATAATAAGATAAAAAGTCCCCGGGACAACGAGGTATTATTCATTAACATTTTTTTAAGCCCTTGCATAAAGCTGCCTCATAAACAATTATGTGTATTTAAGTTTTAAATCAGAGTTATCTATTTATTTTTCCTAGGTTAATCTTTAGAATAGATTATTAAAAGATTAATCAATTTAATTTCCTTAATTTTCCTATATTAATAAAATAGATTATTTTAAAGGAATATCTAATAATCAATAATCTTTAGACTAGATTATTAAAATATAATTTATCTATTTAATTCTCCATAGATTATCTTTTAATTAGATTATTTTAATAGAATCTTAATAAATCTTATTTATCATTTATAGAATATTAGTCCTTCTCATAGATAACCAGAGACCCCTCTTTGTAGATAGCATGATACCCGGTCAGGGTGAAGTATTCCCCTTCATGAGTATTTATATAATAAGTGGCATTATGACTCTGCAGCATATCTGAGAACTCTTCAGTGGTTTTAAAGTCTGAAGGGAATCCCCTCTTCACATCGGTTTTAAGATACCAGCTAAAGGAAGGCCAGTGGTTGGAATAGATCACCTTATCCTGGTACTGGGGATCATATTCCTGCAGCCAGATGCTGGCTTCATCAAGATTAGCATAGACCCCCTGGGGTACATGGTGGATGTATGGTTGCAGGGATGATGATAAAACAAATAACACCAGTCCCAGAGCCAGTAAACCAGCCACCAAATTCCGTGAATCATTTTTATTAACCATATCTTGTTGATTCATCATGGAATTTTTATTCGCCATGAATTTTTTGATACTGGAGTTTTTATTCAAGAGAGAACCAATCGTAACTCCGGTTTCCCTTACACCCCCCATAATAAGATAGACCAGGGCGGGGACCATGGTGATAAAGTAACGGTCCACCTTCACAGTAAGGAAGCTATGGGAGATGAGATAGGTGCCCAGCCACACCAGCATGAGAATATCCAGCTGGGAATCCTTCAGCCCTAATTCCTTAAGTAACATGTAGAGGGAAAGGCTGAAAATCAAAAATAATGCCTCGGTGATGAGATAATTGCCCCCAAAAAGACTGGCTATCACAGCCAGGAGAAGTATAAGTGATAAAGCTATTTTAGCCAGTTTCTTATTTTTACCATTTTTATTATACGAGAAACTGTTTTTTAATCCTTTTAAGATCTTTAAACCACCTATCATAAAGCCCAGCATGGCTACCAATAATATGAGGTATGATGCCACCTTGGGGGTGCCCAGGTGAGGGGAGAGCATGGCCTCATAGGTCCCGGTGGAGGGATAAGAGGAGATGTAGTGGGGAATGTTCTTTACATAGTACAGATTATCCGGCATATAACCCGGATCCCGGGTAGATGCATGGTTGGTAACACTCACATCCAGCTGCCCCATAAAGGGGAAGGGATTCCCCAGTTCACTGTAAAAAAATCCGAAAAATGGTAGCATGATTAAAATACCAAGCAGGGCACCCAGCAATAACTTTTTAAGGTGGTCCTGGTTAATGGCCGATACTATTCCGGTGATCAGGGATTTTAAAGGCATGATCTGGGAATTCTGCTGAGAAGGTGACCAGTCCACCCGGGAATAAAGTTCAGTTATGGCCAGAAACAGGAGGGGCATAACCATTAACCCTGAAGTGTAACGGGTCAAAAAGGCCAGTGCCGCCAGGGGGAAAACCAGATATAATATCCGTTCATCTTTTCTTAAGCCATATACCGCGGTGTAGATGGTGAGTAGTGTCAGACAGACAGCCATGACATCCAGAGCACCGGTGGTGGCCCAGGATAATATGATGGTGCATGATGCAAAAAGCAGGGCCCCAGCAAAACTCTCTACTAGTGAAAAGCGGAGTTTGAGGAGCAGGTACATCCCCAGGATCCCCAAAGCAAATACAATCCCATTAATGGCAAAGATGACCCCTTCCTGGATATAACCTGCCCGGAAGACCAGGGAGGTTAAAAAGGATAGTAGTGGAGGCAGATATAATTTGTAGCCCTCCCCTAATCCAGCAAACATCAGGGCGTTATTGAGATAAATAAACACGTCCCAGTAGGGAACACCCACCCGTGACTGGACCATTACCAGATAAGAAGATATACAACAGGCAAATATGATGATGGCCATTAAATACAGCCGTTGGGCATTATTATCAGCCCGGTTAATTAGTTTGGAAAAAGGTGACAAAAGATATCCTACTCCTATATTATAATATAATTCTGGAAATTTATGTAAATTATTAGTTTATTAAATTCAGTAATTAATTCCATAATAGTATAAGAATAACTGCTATAACTAATTTAATGGTAATTAAGCTATTTAATTAATATCAATTTTAAATTATAATTAACTATATCCATTATTAAGAACATTTAAACTATATTAAATTAGCATACTACAATTAATTACTATATTATATATTAAGTAATTTTTTTCTGATTTTACATTAACCTACCATTGATCAATTACCATATTTTTACTTTTTTAATTAAATACCATTGATCAACAATTACCTATTTTTACTTTTTTTTATATTAATCTGCCATTGATTATAATTACCATATTACTTATTTAGAAATTTTAACTAATTTTGATTGTATTATTTAAGTAAATTAAATCTTTTTATTAAAGCTTTTCTGGTATTTTTCACCCCTCCCAGAAAGCTATAAATGATTATACAGGAGAAAAGATATTTTAAGCTTTTAATGGTTTTAATTAGCTATTTTAAAAAATTATGTCTTATTTTACATCAATTTAGAATAATATTTATTATTTTGATTTAAATTTTATTTAATATTGATTTTATAATGTTTTTTTACCATTAATCCTTTTTTAAGGGGATAAATGATTTTTGTATTCATTAATAACTACCTTTCATGGTGCTAATACCACACCATAGGGCGATTATGATGTATAGGAGCCAACTGCATGGGATTTTACTTTGAAAGTGACACTAATCTTTAAAATAGATTCAATGGAGTTAATTCCAGACAAAAGAGTTCATAATATAGGCCCAATATTCAAATTAAAGCTTGAATGGTGAGCTCCCCCCATGCCATGATCGAAAGGTTCTAAAAATGTCTTAATTAAATAAAAAGGTTCTAATCGAGCTTTTTTTTAGATTTTAGGCAGAAACATTTATATACCATGATAAGTTAATGCAAGAGATATCATGACGACTTGTGAAAGACCCTTTTTGGATTCAAACAAGACGAATCATCAATTATAATTAAAGATGATCATTTCCATAACCAAAAAATTCATGTGCATAATAATAAATTTCGAGAGGGGTTTAGGTTCAGTCTCATGATACGGAGGCGGTATAATTAAGCGACACTCGAGATTGGCACTGCTGCTATCCTTCGGAATAGTGGCGTGCCTTTTGCCCTTTTCACAGGGTATGATTGAGAATAAATTTCAAAATGTAGATTCTAAAGTATCTGTTAACGCAAACAGCGATGTTTCAGAAGTAAGTGCGGCAACCACCACTGTTGCCTACCAAGAAAAAGTAGCCTATACTGAGAAGGTGGCCTACAAAGAAAAGGTGGCCTACAAAGCGAAGGTTGCTTATAAGGCAAAAGTTAAGGTAAAATCCTGGTACAAGTCCTATGGTAAATGGAAGTACAAATACGTCTACAAATACGTAACCAAGTACAAATATGTTACCAAATACAAGTACGTTACCAAGTACAAGACTGTAACCAAATACAAGTATGTAACCAAGTACAAAACAGTGACTACCCCGGACAGCAATAGTTCAACCAGTAACAGCACCGGCACCAGTTCCAGTGGCAGTACCAGCAACAACACAGTGACCAACACCAGTACCCAGAGTAGCAGTAGCAGCAATCAGACCACTAACAACACTAACACCAGCACAGTAACCAACACCAGTACCACATCAGCATATGCAAAGTATCTGGTGGCTACCAAGAATTGTCAGGTGAATGATGCCAGTATCAAGGCATTGGCTGCTAAGATTACAGCCGGTAAAACCACCACTCTGGCCAAAGCTACAGCAATTTTCAACTGGGTTAGAGACAATCTGGCCTACAGTTTCTACTACTCCACCAAATATGGTGCAGTAAATACACTCAAGTACAAGAAAGGAAATTGTGTGGATCACACACACTTACTGGTTGCTCTGGCCAGGGCATCAGGAATACCCGCACAGTACAAACACGGAACCTGCAAATTTACCAGTGGAAACACCTATGGTCACGTATGGGCCCAGTTCCTTATTAATGGAAAATGGGTTAATGCCGACGCCACCAGTTCTAAGAACAGTTTAGGTGTTATTAAAAACTGGAATACTGCAAGTTATACGCTTAAAGGAACATATATATCCCTTCCTTTCTAGAAAGGGGTTTTGATTCCTTTAGAAATACTGCAGCAAAATAAAAAAAAAGGACCTTCATGGTCCCCGGAGAGGGTGAGTTATTACCCTCTCCTTTTTTATTAATTTTTAGTGAGATATCAAATTTTTAGTGGTTTATTGATTATAAACTCTTTTTTACAAGAACCGAACTTTTTAATGATTTAATAAATTATAAACTCC
>DATN01000002.1:139569-142988 GCA_002504725.1 Methanobacteriaceae archaeon UBA587
CCCTTCTTTACTGATTTAATAAAGTTTTCATACCAATCATTCCAGGAGAATATTCATATAAAACATTTTATTATTGCTTTATTTGATTTAATAGGTTCTGAATGATTATTTTTTCACAAATAAGATCAAAATCTTTATAGTAAATAGAATAATTAAATTATAGTATGAGTTAAAAATTCCAACGGGAAGAATTTAGAACAGATTATATTATTTTTTTATGGTAATCCCCGTTTTTTAACCGAACTTCTAAATTCGGCCGTTAAATGGGAGGTTATTATGATTTCACGAAATCATATATTAATATGCCTGCTGCTGGTTGGCCTGCTTTTTATATGCAGCAGTGCGGTTTATGGTGCAGACAATAGCACATCCCAGTCAAGTAGTCCAGCCGCCAGCACCCAGGCAGTCAATAATTCATCTTTGAACAATACCACGGTGGTTCATGGAGGAATCTGGCTGCGGGAATATGATATGAAAAAGGTTAATCTGAACCAGTTAAAGAGTGCCGGGATAACCGACATCTTTCTCCATGAAAACGCTCTTAAATATTCAACTTACAAGACCCAGGTCACCAGTTTCTTAAGTAAAGCCAAATCAGCAGGTATAAGGGTAAATATCTGGTTATGCACTTTTCACAGTAATGGGAAATGGGTGGATCCCACCGGTAGATATTCCTACACCGTGAGCATACCCTATAAGGCCACAGTCAATGAATCATACAAGGTTCGTTACCAGACCAAGGTGAAGGTAGCACACAGCAGGTACGTAAAATCCTACTACAAGAGTTACTATTACAACTCCTATGGAAAACTGAAGTACAAGTGGAAGTACAAATGGGTAAAGAAAACTTACTACACCTACAAATACAGGTGGGTAACCGTAACCAAGTACAGTATGGTCACCAAGACCCTGTACAAAAAGGAAACCCGTTATGCCTACAATATGGACTACATCAACCAGTACAAGGCCAGTCTCATAAGCAAAATCACTAAATACGCTAAGATCTCGGGTGTGGAGGGTATCCACCTGGATTACCTGCGCTACCCTGGAACTGCCTACAAAAGTCCGAATGGAACAGCGAGCATCACCAGTTTCGTGGCAAAGGTGGATGCGGCCCTGAACAAGATCAACCCCAAGATAATGTTATCGGCGGCACTCATGCCAGAAACCAACTACACCGATTACTACTATGGACAGAACTACACCCAGCTAGCCCAGTACCTGGACGTACTGATACCCATGGTCTATGAAGGAAACTACAAGGCCGACAATGCCTGGATTACAGCTACCACCAGTTACATCGTGAACCAGTCCGCCGGAAAACCGGTGTGGAGTGGTTTACAGAGCTATTACTCCGACGGCAATACCAAAGCACTCCCGGCCAGTCAGTTAGTGGCTGATGTGCAGTCTGCAGTCAATGGGGGAGCATCCGGTTATGTGCTGTTTAGATACGGTTTGATTGATGGGAACTTCTATACACTCATTAAGAACGTGAAGGTGGCGGCTTAACACCCGGAAAATGCTTAGAGGGTAAAATTCACCCCTCTTTTATATTTTATTTATTTTTGATTTAACTAAAAAAAAGAATATTTATGACCTTATTTCAGGATCACCCATTATACCTTGAAAAATTATTTTGATGGAATATTCCAATTAAGGATCATATCCGGGAGAGATGGATCATAAGGTATTTTAAATATTTTATGGTTTGATTGAGACCTTTTAAAGGCAAGGGCAGGGAAAACAATTATCCAGAAATAAACTGGACGCATATGAATATACTGCTTAACTCCTTTAATCATTTAATAATAGTATTAACGGGATTTTCCACCCATATTACCAGTAATTATTTAAAAAAACGTCCCTTATTCTCTTAATGGTTTAAAAAGGTTATGATAAGATCATTTAACGTATGCTTACATATGAAAGATTTTATAAGCACTTTATTTGATTTAAAAGGCTCAAAACATGCCTTTTTCCCGATTTAAGACCAAAATGTTTATATAAAATGTAAAAGTCTTTATAATATAACGATTAACGAAAGAATTAACGGACGAATTTATATAAATTGGAGCTCATATGGTACCTCGTTTTTAATTTACTCCAATTTAAGGATGTAATAATCTAAAATTCAACGTTAAAGGAGGTAATATTATTTCGCGTAATCATATCATATTATGCATATTCAGTTTATGCCTGATATTCTTTAGTTCCAGTGCTATTTATGCAGCAGACAATGACACGTATCTGACCACCCCCGCCACCAGTACCAAGGTTATGGCTGCTAATAACACCACGGCCCAGGGGGCCATGTGGATGCGGGAATGGGACATGGACAATGTCAATTTGAGCCAGCTCAAAGAGGCCGGGATAACCGACATCTTCCTGCATGAGAACGCACTGAAGGACTCATCTTATAATAAAACAGCTACCACTTTCCTGAGCCAGGCCCAGGCCCAGGGCATCAGGGTGAGTATCTGGTTATGCACCTTCCACAGTGATGGGAAATGGGTGGATCCCACCGGTAAATACTCTTACACGGTGAGTGTACCCTACCAGGGCAAGGTCAGTGTACCCTACAAGTACACCTACCAGGCCAAGGTGAAGGTAGCCTACACCAAGTACGTCAAATCCTACTACAAGAGTTACTATTACAACTCCTATGGAAAACTGAAGTACAAGTGGAAGTATAAATGGGTGAAGAAAACCTACTACACCTACAAATACCAGTGGGTAACGGTAACCAAGTACAAATCAGTGACCAAGACCCTGTACAAGAGTGAGACCCGTTATGCCTACAACATGACCTACATCAACCAGTACAAGGCCAGTATCATTAACAAGATCACCACTTATGCCCAGATTTCTGGTGTGGGAGGTATCCATCTGGATTACCTGCGCTACCCAGGAACCGCCTATAAGAGTGTCAATGGTACCAAAAGCATCACTGACTTTGTAGGACAGGTGGATGCGGCCCTGAATGCCATTAACCCGGACATCATGTTATCGGCGGCACTCATGCCCGAAACCAGTGTCAATGCCTACTACTATGGACAGGACTACACCCAGCTAGCCCAGTACCTGGACGTACTAATACCCATGGTCTATGAAGGAAACTACAAGGCAGACAATGCCTGGATTACCAAGACCACCAGTTACATCGTGAACCACTCAGCCGGAAAACCAGTGTGGACCGGTCTCATGACCTACTACTCAGATAACAACATAGCCGCGCTTCCAGCCACCTCTTTATTGGCTGATGCACAATCCGCCCTGGATGGGGGAGCATCTGCTTATGCATTGTTCCGTTTTGGTTCTGGACTGTTGTTTGATATAAGCTTCCTGGATAGGACCAGCGAACTGGTAGTTCCTACAGCATAAGTAAAATAAAGGGATTTTATCCCCTATTTCCTAAAAAC
>DATN01000002.1:143158-154855 GCA_002504725.1 Methanobacteriaceae archaeon UBA587
AAATAAAAAGGGATTTATCCCCTCTTTTATTATTTTTTTATATTTTTTAAGATAAAGTTCAAAATGCTTTTAAATATTTCTTTTGATCATATTTTGCTATTCTAATTAAGCAATTACAGAAATTTATTTTTAAATATTAGCCTTAATATAAGTATTAAAGTCAATTCAAAAGATTATCTAGTATACATTAGTTTTATAAACTAATTTAATGGTATTTAAAACTTATTTTAGGGATTATCTATCTTCCAAAAAAATTATTATTTTTATGGGGAAACTGGTAATATTTTATTAATAATAAGGCGAAATGGGGATGAAATTTTATCATGGTTGCAAAAAATGGCCTATTTCATGAAAAAGGGTCAAATCGCCGGAAAAATATCAGGGGATTCAAAGGAGCACCGCCACCTAAATTGTAAAGTGGATGATTACAGCATTTTACAATGAAATTCAAATTAATATGACTCATACTGTTTTAATTCAATATATTAGAGTCGTGTTAGGGTAAAATGACATAATTAGGACCCCATAACACATAAATGGCCCCTAAAACATTATTCTATGAAAGAGTGTGGTGAGCAAGGCCCTGTGATTATCCATTAATGAATAGCTTATTCTGGAAAATAACTCTATTTAAAGCTTATTTGTTTAAATAAGGTTTCAAAGAGACATTTCTTCTAGACCATGATATGAAAAGTTCCCATAGGTCCCTGATAGAATTAAAGGGCATATATAAGTCGTTTTTTTAGATTTAAGACCATAATATTTATATATAATTTTACATTCTATAGTATACTGTCACTGGAGTCTTCCCTCAGGATTCTGATTTATTATTGAATTTTTTTTGGGAATTCTGACATGTTGGAAGTCCAGTGACATGGAGGCGGTAAAATTTCGCGAAGATTTCAGATAGTATGCATATTAACAGTTTGCATGATATTCTTGAGTAGCAACGTGATTTACGCAGAAAGCATGAATCAAACACCGCTGGAAGACAATGAGAGTGTCAATAACTCCAGCCATGAGACAATTCAAAGTTTAAACACAGAAAACAGTTATAACAATACGACTACCGAACAAAATAATAGTTCCGCTAATAAGGCCAGCGGCGCCATCTGGCTAAGGGAATATGACATGAAAAATGTCAATCTAAGCCAGCTTAAAGGGGCCGGGATAACCGACATCTTCCTGCATGAGAATGCTCTGGAAGACGCCAGTTATAAAAGTACCGTGACCAGTTTCCTGAGCCAAGCCCAGGAATTGGGTATCCGGATAAGTATCTGGTTAGCCTGTTTCAAGGACAACGGCACCTGGATCGATCCCAGTGGTAAGTACGCCTACAATAAAACAGTCTCCTACCAGGAAACTGTGAAAACACCTTACAAGTATACTTATAAGGAAAAGGTCAAGGTTTACTATACCAAATCCGTGAAATCCTGGTACAAGAAGTACTATTACTCCAAGGGGAAGCTGAAATACTACTGGAAGTACAAATGGGTTAAAAAGACCTATTATTACTACAAATACGTAACCAAGACCACCACCAAGTACAAGACTACCTACCTGACCAAGTACAAAACAGTGACCAACTATGGCTACAACTCCAGCTTTATCAATGACTATACCAGTAGCCTGATTAACAAGATCAGTTCCTATGCCCAGACCAGCGGGGTGGGGGGTATCCATCTGGATTACCTGCGCTACCCCGGAACAGCCTACAACAGTACCAATGGAACAGCCAGTATCACTAACTTCGTAGGAAAAGTGGACGCGGCCCTGAATGCCATTAACCCCGATATCATGTTATCGGCGGCACTCATGCCGGAAACCAGTTCCAATGCCTACTACTATGGACAAGACTACACCCAGCTAGCCCAGTACCTGGACGTACTAATACCCATGGTCTATGAAGGAAACTACAAGGCCAATAATACCTGGATTGCCAAGACCACCAGTTACATTGTGAACCACTCGGCAGGAAAACCGGTGTGGGTAGGTATATTGAGTTACCAGTCTGATAGTAATGTGACTCCCCTATCAGCCCAGAATCTCCTGGCCGATGTGCAATCGGGTCTGGATAATGGGGCTTCCGGCTACGCAATATTCCGTTATGGATTGATTAATGATACCTTCTTTAATTACTCCAGTAATCTAACCTATAATTCCACTCCAGCCACCGGAACCAAACCAGTGGAGGTAACACCCACTAACAATTCCAGTGCCACAAGTTTTTCCCTGGAGAGCATCAAGGATGGTGCTTCCCGGGTAAAAAGCTTCCTGGAAACCAACCAGCGATTACCCAACTACGTTACCCTGTCCAATGTACAGGTAACCATGAGTGAATTCCTGAACCTACTGGTAAAAGCAATTATAGAGTTTAATAGCGGTTTAAGTAGCAACATAGCCTACAAGAGCGTGTCTGAGGCGCCCAATCCCACTGGTGATGCCCTGAGTGGACAGTTGAGTAAGAGTGAGTACCTCTCTCTGGCAGAGAGTATCAGTGCCTACCTGGACTCCCATGGCCAGGCACCGGACTATGCAACAACTTCCCGGGGTAAGATATCCTTCTCTAATCTGGTTTATATCATGAGTAAAATCGTGGATTTCCAGGCCCAGGAGAATCGTTTACCCAACTATGTTACCCTGAGTAGTACCAGTAGTAGTGTCAGTGGCAGCAGTAAGATAAACTCGGCCTATAATGGTGAGAGCTTATCCAAGTACCTGCAACCCAGTAGTAATTGTCAGTCCACCAACTCGACCATAACGGCCCTGGCATCCAAGATAACCAGCGGACTTAATTCCACCTGGGATAAGGCTTCGGCTATCTTAAAATGGGTTAGGGATAACCTGGATTACAGTTTCTACTACAACACCAAGTATGGTGCGGTTAAGACCCTGCAGACAGGATCCGGAAACTGTGTGGACCACTCCCACCTGATTGTGGCCCTGGCCCGGGCATCAGGAATACCGGCACGTTATGTGCATGGTACCTGTACCTTTACCAGTGGCAGCACCTATGGTCACGTGTGGACCCAGCTCCTGGTGGATGGAACCTGGTATGCGGCAGATGGAACCAGTTATAAGAATACACTGGGTAACATCGCCAACTGGAACATCAACACGGCTGTAATAAAAGGTATATATGCGGATCTACCATTTTAGGAAAGGTGAAAACCTTTCTATTTTTTTATTTTTTTGTAATTTAATTTACATCCCCTATTTAATTAAATAAATTTTTTCTGATTATTAATGGATGATCTAATGATTTTAAATCATTCTATAAAAAATCAACCTGATAATTATTAAAAAATAGAAATCCCGGGATATTATTCACTAAATTATTAAAATCATTTTATAAAAAAATTCTTTCTTAGATTTTAAATTATTTTGAATATTAATCATATACGGGAGGGGTACTCTATCTGCTGGAAGTGGATGGAAATCCGGGTGCCGTTCTGGTTTTCTATCTCCATCTGGCCGTCCAGTTGCCGTACCAGACCACTGACCAGTTTCATGCCCAGGGTAGGTCCTGCTTCCCAGTCCTGATTATCCATACCCACCCCATCATCGGCCACCACCAGCACGTATCCCTGGTTTTTCTGGCGTAGCTGGATGGTGATGGTACCCTGATCTCTCCCGGAAAAGGCGTGCTTGAGGCTGTTAGTTACCAGTTCATTGATTATCAGACCCAGGGGTATGGCGGTGTCAATACCCAGCTGGATATCCTCACAATCAAAGTCCATCCTAATGGGGATACCATTATAGGACTGGTAGGTGCTCCATAAACCCATGGCCAGATTATTGATATAATCCGCCATGTGGATCTGGGAGAAGTCCTCACTGCGGTACAGGTTCTCGTGCACCAGGGCCATGGTTTTAACACGGTTTTGACTATCCAGTAACACGTCCTTAACGTTTTTTCCGGTCAGCTGGTCTGATTGCAGGTTAAGCAGGCTGGAGATGATCTGGAGATTGTTCTTCACCCGATGGTGGATCTCCCCTAATAAAAGCTCCTTCTCCCTCAGAGAGGATTCCAGGACATTCTCGGCTTCCTTGATTACTGTGATATCCGCCGTACTTAAAATGGCCCCCTTGAATTTACCATCCACTATCTGGGGGATGATCCATCCGCTGAGACACCGGCGTTCCTTGTTCCGGTACAGGGGCATGGAATCTATTTTAATGGGCCGCAGTTCCCGGCGGGCATCCTGGTAATAGGGTAAGAGGTCGGGCAGTGCCCTGGAGACCACATCATCCTCCAGTTCCAGTTTATGCATGTCCCTGGGCAGGGACAGCATCTTCAGCATACCCGGATTGAGGTAGCTGACCCGGTTTTGGCTATCCAGTACCATTACCCCGTCCACGATACCCTCCAGGATGTTTTCAAAGAATCGTTCCATGCTGATTATTTTTTTTGCTGCGCTTTTTTGCTGAAGGTCCAGTATATTGAGCTTGTGCGCCGCCCAGACAATGACTGTGGTGAAGAATATGATTACCAGGGAGGTCAGTACGATTTCCCCATAGTTATCATGATAAATACCTATTTCTTCACCTAAAACACTTAAAAAAGCAATTAATGTTAAAAAAACAGCAGATAATGGTAAAATGTGACGGGCCAGGTATCCTCCGGAACTATCGCTCTCTACAATACTCACCAAACCCTTTTCCGGGCAAAGGGATAGGAAACTGGTGGCGGCCAGCATGTGCAGCAGGCTGGTATAGAAGGCCATGGTTGAAAATATGGTGGGCTGTTCCATATCCCCCAGACCAAAAAGATAGGTTAAAAAGCCCATGTAACCTATGATCCCCGCAACAAAACACAGGAACTGGGCAAAGGAGATGAATTTATCCCGGGCGAAAAGGAACAGTGCCAGACCAAATAACACAAAATTCAGGGAACTTAAAAACCTGATCCGGGAACTGGGAGTGGTGTTAGATGATAAAAGTGAAAATAGCTGATCGGTAGGTAGATTAAAATTAAAAATATACTGAAAAAAGGTTAAAAGGCCGAATAATATAATGGCAATGCCACATATCATTCCCAGATAACGTATATTGTTGTTTTCACCACGGGTATTTAAGAGGTACAGGATTACCCCTATGACTAGAAAACCCAGGGCGGTGTTGAATTTGGTGGACAGTGAACCTAAAACTTCCCCCATGAAAAGGGGTATCCTGAAAAACCATCCCACCAATATTATTAAGGAGAATATAATGATGATAATGGATGTGATATATGAAATACGGCGGGTATTCTTGATCCAGGGAAAAGAACCTGGTTCATCCCTACCTTCCGGGAAATTGAAGCCATTCTCATATATATTATCTGGTTTTTTTATATATCCCGCCCCCAAGTATCAATGTTATATTATCTGGTGGATTAAAGTAATAAAACTTATTTTATAGTTAATGGTGTGGGAAAATTTTATTCATTGATAATGATCCTATAAATTCAAAATAATTACCAATGAAATAAGAAAATCGGGACTCTGCAAAGTACGAAAAAAATAAAAAATAATCTGCCTCAAAGGGCAGATAACAAACCATAACAGGATACTCAAGGTTATTCCGGAGATGGGTAGTATTTAACCTTTTTTTTCTTCCATTAATCCTTAAACTTACTCCAACATAGGCAGCAGGGGCATGTTGGTACCAGTCAGTACCCACTCATTCTCAAATTTAATGGAGCTACCACTTACGGTCCCAGTCTCTGTCCTTTTAACCAATAACCCTGTGCTTATGTCATAGTAATCAGTCCGGGAATAACCATTAGCAGTGGTTTCCACCACCCAGCACTGCAGATTTTTACCATTAATCACCAGATAGTCTGATCTATCCAGCACCTTCTCCCCAATGGTATCACCACTACTATCCACGATGTCAATGGTATCCCCTACCGAGGTGAGTTTATACTGGGGGAATATACAGTCAGAGCCATAATCACCCTCTTCATTGGTGAGGAACTGTTTATCCAGTACATTGGTGGATCCGCTGACCGATATCCAGCTGGTGGAACTGATATAAAATTTAGAGGAGTTTACACTCATGGTTTCCTGGATATGGGTGGAGTTGACGTCCTTGTATTTGACATGGAAGGTCTCATTTTTGGTTTCATCCCCAGAATCCAGTTTATAGGTTACGGTAGAGCTGTAATCAGCATATAATCCATCGAAGGGTATGGTCTGGATATCGGAGATAGGGGCGGAGATATTGGCGGTGGGATCCCACAGCGAGAAGTAGCTTATCTCCTCTGGATCCGGTTTTTCCACATCAAACACCACCAGCATGGAGGTGTTTTCACCGGGACCCAGCCGGGTGTTATTATAATCCCACAGGTAATTAGCTGTGGAATAGAAACCTGTTCCTGCTAGTGTGAAACTTTCCGGGGATAGGGTGACCTCACCCTTACCTTTATTAGTCACCGACATATTCATTATTATGAACTGGCCATTGGTGGAAACCGTCTCCCCTATCTGGGAGGTGTAGACGGCGGAGTTTACACTGGTGCTGATATCCTCACTCACCACCAGGAGGGTCAGGGGTATCAGCAGGATTATGATAACTGACATATAAAAAGCCGAGCCCATAATCATTTTCAGTGGATGGGCCGACCTGAAACCGGGTACTTTACCTAAAAATGGAATAGTCTTCTTTTCTTTTTTTAAGAGGGTTCCGCAGTTCTTACAGAACTGATCTCCCTGTATATATTCTTGGCCGCACTTTGGACACTTCAAAAAAAATCCCCCCATAATAGCTCTGAATTGAGGGTATAAATGAAAAACAATGGTTCGCTCAAGCAAATATGGTGTGGTTTTTATGAGTTTAATCTAAAAACCGGGATAAGGACTTATCCAGGAAAAAGTCAGGTCAATTGAAAATATTCTAATAAAGAGAGTTGGAAACTTCTCTTTACCTATAAAAAATTCCATCCCTAAATCCAATTGAAAGATATGCCGCCTCTTAAAAAAACTCCTATTAGACCTCTGATTGAAATATTTTCATTTATAATGCCTATTTTTCAGAGTATTTTTTATTCTTATTCTATAAAATATCTGAAATAATATATAATCTTACAATTTTAAAAATATTACGATTTTTATATTTTAAGGATAAAGAGGAGCACATTAGGAAAGCAGCATATCTGTGATTTATCTGAATTTATTAAGGAAAAAATAGGCCACTAGACCCGGAAAGAGACGATTTATACGGAATTTAATATGTATTATAAAAAAAATAAACCACATAAACCCCAAGAGAGGACTTATACTAAATTTAATAAGGCACTAGGAAGTAACTAATATAATAATATTATATTTAGGAAGTAAGTTTTATGATCAATGAATTATCTGTCATCTCCACCACGGATAAGGCCGTGCACTGTGATTTAGAAGACGAAGTTGTGATTTTAGGCCTGGAAGACGGGGTCTACTATGGATTGAACCCGGTGGGGGCATTTATATGGAACCTCATCCAGGAGCCCCATACCTTTGCCCAGATCAGGGAGGCCATCCTGGCAGAATACGAGGTGGAAAAGGAGGTCTGTGAAAAGGACCTGCAGGAACTTTTGGCTGATCTAATGGAGAAGGGGCTTATTGAGATAGAAAACCCTGATTAAAATGATTTATTTTTTAATATAATTAGATATTTATTTATAAATCACTTAAAAAACAAATAATATTATTTAAGAATTGTTTAAAAGAATTAAAATTCTTATTTTAGGGAAAATAGTTTAAAATTGAAAACTAATATTCTCCCCGGTCATTTAATTATAGAGAACGGATACCCATGAAAACCATTGCCAGCTTTCTAAAGTTAGGTGGAGATGAAAAGCTCCTCTTGATAAATACCTTGCTACTCCACTGGAAGATGCGTATACTATTGTGGGTACTGCCCTTCAGCCACATGCAGCAGCGGATTAAGAGATTAAATGACACAAGGCAGGATAAATCGGCCCACCACTTCCCACTAAAAAAGTTGATCTGGGCAGTAAATGCATCCACCAGATACACGATTAGATCCACATGTCTCACCCGGGCCCTCACGGCACAGATACTCTTAGCCCGGTACCATTATTCATCCACTATTGAGATAGGTGTGGCCAATGATGAAGGGGAATTCGCAGCTCACGCATGGTTGGTGCATGGTGATGAGATCGTATTGGGGGAATCTGATAAGGATTATGTGCCCCTGATGAATATGGGTGAGAATTGATTAATGAAAATTTATACACCCTTGGAATAGTAAATCAACAGTGCAATTATTGAATGGCACAGTCCAGATGAATAAATTTTTTATACAATTGAATACAATTGTTATACAATGTTAGATAAAATTTTCACATCCAGAACCAGGGTAAAGATTTTAACCCTATTTTTAATGAATCCTGAAAAAGAAATGTTCATTCGAGAAATCTCCCGGACTATAAATGAAAATATTAATGCCGTGCGAAGAGAACTATCTAATCTAGAGGATATTGGACTTTTAATAAGTAAAAATAAGGGAAATATGAAATATTATATCACCAATAAAGATTTTCCCATATATCCCGAATTAAAGAGCATCATATTGAAAACTGAAGGCGTGTCCCGAATCCTAAAAGAAAAATTAACCAAGACGGGGAATATTAAACTGGCATTTATTTATGGTTCTTTTGCCTCAGGAGAAGCCCATAAGAAAAGTGATCTGGATATCTTTTTGGTGGGTGAGATGGATGAAGATCAACTCATTAAAGAACTTATCACCCTGGAAGAAACATTATCCCGGGAGATAAATTATGTTTTATTCAGCGAAGAAGAATTCAATCAGCGAATAACTGACGAAGACCCATTTATTTCCCATGTTTTAGAGGGGCCTAAGATAATTATATGGGGAGATAACCACCGGGATGTTAAGCATATATAATAAATATAATATTAGTAATAATAATTGTATGAACAGTACTACTAAAATGATTCAGATGCTAAAGAAACTAGAAAAAGAAGGTTACATTAAAAAGTTACCTGAATCCCCCCAGCAGGTGCATGAATCAATGCAGGTGTCTGAAAGGGATCTGGAAACTGCCAGAAACATGTTGAATCAAAATTATGATTGGGCATTCAATATTGCTTATAATTCTAT
The DNA here is from genome assembly GCA_002504725.1 of Methanobacteriaceae archaeon UBA587. Taxonomy (GTDB): domain Archaea; phylum Methanobacteriota; class Methanobacteria; order Methanobacteriales; family Methanobacteriaceae; genus UBA587. The sequence goes on from DATN01000002.1 coordinate 152,273, forward strand.
CTTACAAGGCATACGCGCCTTAATGTATAGCAAAGGTTATAGGGCTTCCAGTAGAAATTCGCATGTGGCTACGGTAAAATTTGCACAGGTATATCTAGATGAATCTGATGTTCTTTATTTGGAAAGAATACGTAGAAAAAGGCACAGAGCAGTTTACGATGTGGTTGGAACAATTTCTCAAACTGAAGCAAAAAATGCAGTTTCCCGGGCAGAGTCAATAAACAAGAAAATCAAAGAAATAATTAACCAGAGTGCCCAGGACTGAAATCAAATACTAAAACAATTTAACCAAACATAGTGAAATCATGAGCGCCATTACCGGAATATTCTACAGAGACGGGAGAAATGTGGATCCCCAGCTAATTAAAAAAATGAATGATATTTTATCCCATAGGGGCCCTGATGGCTCTGCCACATGGTGTGAGGGGCCGGTGGGACTGGGCCACCAGATGCTGTGGACCACCCAGGAATCATTACAGGAAAAACTCCCCCTGGAAGAGGATGGACTGGTAATCACCGCTGATGCACGTATCGATAACCGGGCAGAACTATCACAAGAACTGGACATCGAAGACGCTGAACATGTAGCAGACAGCTACTTCATCCTCAAAGCCTACCAGAAATGGGGGGAAGACTGCCCTGATAAACTACTGGGGGACTTTGCCTTTGCTATCTGGGATAAGAACAAAGAACAGCTTTTCTGTGCCCGGGATCACATGGGAGTAAAGCCTTTTTACTATTACTTAGATGATGATATGTTTGTTTTCGGGACGGAGATTAAAGCACTTTTTTGTGTGGATGGTGTTCCTGAAAAAATAAATGAAATGAAAATAGCTCATCATTTAATCCCCATCTCAACAGAACGCTCATTAACTTTTTATGAAAATATATTCAGATTATCTGCATCCCATAATTTTGTTATAACTTCAAATAAATTCTATAAAAAAAAATATTGGGAATTAAATCCAGATTTAGAAATTAAATTGGCATCAGATGAAGATTACTACTCTAAATTTTATCAACTATTCCAAGATTCTATACAACGCAAACTGAGAAGTGCTTATAAAATTGGATTTGAGTTAAGTGGGGGTATTGACTCTTCTTCAGTAGTTCTTATGGCCAAAAATATTATTTCTAATGAAAATAAACCTATTAAAACATTTTCTTTAGTATTTGATGAAATAAAAGAAACTGACGAAAGTTTTTATATACAAAAAGTTGTTGAAACAGGTCAAATAGAACCTTATTACTTAATAGCAGATTCTATAAGTCCATTTCAAGAAATTGATGAAATATTGTATTATAACGAGGGTCCTTCTCAAACGCCAAATATAGCAATGGTTTGGCAACTTTATAAAAAAATGCATCAAAATGGAATAAGAATAATTTTAGGCGGGCATGACGGGGATTGTCTTCTTTATAAAGGAGAAAAGTATTTAATGGAACTTTTTGTTAATTTAAAATGGAAAAAATTAATTCAAGAGATCAATAATCTTGCAAATATAGTGAATGTTAATCGATTTAAGTTATTCATCAGCAAAGTTATTTTTCCTTTAAGTCCAAAAACAGCAAATATTTGGCGTAAATATAAAGGTATTCGACAGGAAAAAGACTTAGTTAATTTAAATCAAGAATTCGTTAAAAAACTCCATTTAAAAAAAGAGTATAAAGAAAATTTTTTTGTTCCATTCACAAATGCAAATACTTCAAAAAAAATGCATTATTATTATTTGACTAGTGGAACACACCAGTTAATTTTTGAAATGATGGATAAAATAGCTGGGGCTTTTTTTATAGAACCTAGACATCCTATGATGGATAAAAGACTTTTAGAATTTTGTTATGGTGTACCTACTGAAATTAAATATAATAAAGGGTGGGGAAGATTATTAGTTCGCATAGGATTAAGTGCTCTTTTACCGGATGAAATTCAGTGGAGAATTGGAAAACGTAATTTTTTCCATGTTTTTGAAAGAAACCTTTTATTGTTTGAAAAAAATCGTTTAGATGATTTGATATATAAAAATAAATTTACAAAGAAATATTCTAATTGCTTGGAATTACCTAAAATTTATAAAAGATATAAAAATGGAATAAAAGGTGCGGATTCTATAGATATATGGAAAATTGCCATTCTTTCATTATGGCTTAATAAAAATCGTAAAAATATATAAAAATCTAAGATTCACCATATTTCCCAGCATAATCACCTTTACCATCTTGACCTGCCTTAGTAATTAATTTTAAATCACCATGCTTTTTCAAAGTAGGTTTATTGTATTTTTTAAATTCTTTTTTATCAATCATAAACATCACCTTAATATTTAATTGAATAGTATTGTATTAAATAATTTTTGTTTAAAAAAATAGTATAAATAAGAATATTTTCGTATCCTTATTTAATCCCGTTCAATAACACTCAGATATGTATTTTTAGCATTATTATTGAAATTCCAGTCAAATTGATCCTTAGTTTCAAGTTTCACCGTGTTTATAATAGTGTTATTAACAGAGGCGTTATTAACTATTACAATAATGCTTAAAGTAGCGTTTTCTTTACTATTAAAGTTGCCTATGTTCCAT
>DATN01000002.1:155190-187104 GCA_002504725.1 Methanobacteriaceae archaeon UBA587
ATGTCTACTTGTTGTGGTATTGGTAACGTTCTGCTTCTTATATTGTTCGCTGTGTTAGAATCATACTCAGATTGGTTAGTTTTAGTCATGGTCACCGTTAGATTTCCACTCTTATTAATATAAGTTAGGAAATCCAAAGAAGCGGCACCACCACTAGGCATGAATCCCAAATACCAAGTAATAATCCGATTAACCGAATCATAAGTATAATTACCATTAGATCGGGTATCCACACCCATTAACACTAACCCATCAGGCAACGAAATCGTTGCAACCACATTATACGCATCATCAGGACCATTATTAATAAGATCAGCAACCCAAGTCACATCATTATTAACATCCCAATTCGTATACTTACCAGTACTCGTATAAACATTCACCCTAACATCCGCTGAAGGAATATAAATACTCTTAATTGAGTTAGATGTTTGCGAATTATATTCCTCTTGATATGTTCGATTGGCACTGTTAATTAACGTTGATTGAGGTGTAGCAACACCAGTAATATTCAAAGTTGCACTGGTTCCATTAGCCAAAACAGGAATATACCAAATTCCGGTTCCAGCATTATAAGTACCCACACTAGGAGTAACTATCACATTAGTCAAACCATTTGGAATCATATCTCTGATATTTATCTCAGTAGCAGAGTCTGGCCCATTATTAGTCGCAGTAACAATGAAAGTCACATTATTTTTACTATAACTTCCAGTCTGAGTCAAAACCACATCCGCTTTTTTCACATAAATCATAGCATCCGGAACAACCACACTCAAAGGATACTCACTCTGAACCTCAGTAACCACATTAGTCACATTAGTTCCAGCCATACCTGCTGTAATCACACCAGACAAGGTCAAAGTAGCACTAGCACCTGGAGCCAGACTAGGAATAGTCCACACACCAGTCACCGGATCATAAGACCCCACAGAAACACTACCAGTGAAACCAGGCAACAAATCAGTCACCACAACATTAGTCACCGTATCCGGACCACCATTAGTCACAGAAACCGTAAACACACCAGTATCGCCCACATTTAAAGCGCCACTATTAGCAGTATTAGTTACAGTTACATCTGCTTTTTTAGTGTAGACCGCAGCACTTACAGCAGTGTATTCATCACTGTACTCTGTTTGTCCAGTCTGGGTAGCCGTATTAGTAGTATTATTACCAGCCATAGCAGCAGTAGCCGTACCAGTAATATTCAAAGAAGCCACAGCACCACTGGCCAGACTAGGAATAGTCCACACACCAGTTCCCATATCATAATTACCTACAGAAGGAGTCACCACAACACCAGCCAATCCCGCAGGAATAACATCCAAGATATTTATGTTTGTAGCCGCATCCGGACCATTATTCAAAGCAGTCACAATGTAGGAAACCGTATTCCCCACATTAACCGGAGAATTAACAGTCTGAGATAGAACCACATTAGCCTTCTTCACATAAATGGTAGCATTAGCCACATCTACACTCAAAGGATACTCACTCTGAACCTCAGTAACCACATTAGTCACATTAGTCCCCGCAACATAGCTAGGAACAACTGCTGAAAAAGTCCAGGTAGCACTGGCTCCGGGAGCCAGACTAGGGATAGTCCACACACCAGTCACCGGATTATAGGTACCAGCAGTAACTGTAGCATGATCCGGGATCCAGCCATTAATTCTGTCAGTTATATTGATATTAGTCACTGTATCTGGACCGTTATTGGTCACAGTAACTGTGAAATATCCGGTATCGCCCACATTTAAGCTTCCACTGCTAGCAGTGTTAGTCACAGACACACTGGCCAGTTTAGTATAGGTGGCAGCATTAGCTGTGGTATAAGCTTCATTATATTCAGTTTGTCCAGTCTGGGTAGCGGTATTGGTAGTGTTCGTACCAGCCATGGCAGCAGTAGCCGTACCAGTAATATTCAAAGTAGCAGACACACCACTAGCCAAAGACGGAATAATCCACACACCAGAAGTACTATTATAAGTACCCACAGAAGGAGTCACCACAACACCAGCCAGAGCCGGAATCAAATCATGGATTAAAACATTGGTTGCGGTATCTGGTCCATTGTTCAAAGCAGTGACCACGTACTTAACTGTGTCACCCACATTCACCGGGGAATTAACAGTCTGAGACAGAACCACATTTGCTTTATTAGTGTAGGCAGGGATACTGGTTGAACTTGGAACAGTCGGATCGTACTCAACTTGACTGATAACTGTAGCCGTATTGGTGGTATTGTTACCAGCCATACTAGGACCCACCGTACCTGTAATATTCAAAGTAGCAGATACACCACTAGCTAATGAAGGAATACTCCACACACCAGTAGTACTGTTATAATTCCCTACACTTGGCGTAATGGTGACACCAGTCAATCCATTAGGCACCAGATCGCGGATATTAATCAGAGTAGCACTATCCGGCCCATTATTGGTAGCAGTGATGAGATAAGTTAATTTATCACCCACATTAACACTTACACTACCAGAACTGGCACCGTTTACTGTCTGAGACAGGGAAACATCTGCTTTTTTTGTGTAAACTTTTGCTGAGCATGCATCATTAGTTGAATCCTCGTCATAATCGTTTTGGCCGATTTTAGTAGCAGTATTGGTGGTATTAAATCCAGCCATGGCAGCAGTTGCAGTTCCGGTTATGTTAAGTGTTGCTGAGTCATTTTTAGCCAGTTTGGGTATGGTCCATATCCCTGTGGCCATATCATAAGTTCCCACAGAAGGAGTAACGGTTACGCTTCCTAATGCTGCAGGAATTACATCGGAAATTTTTATATGGGTGGCCGTGTTAGGTCCAATATTAGTGGCATTAACCAGGTAGGTTACTTTGTCCCCTACATTAACTGGAGAATTAGCAGTCTGGGTTAATTTGATATTCGCTCTTGTCTGGAATCCCCAAATTAGTTCTAGGGAATCAGCACCTGCACCATCGTCACCATTACCTGCTTGAGTCCAGGTGAAGGTCACTTGAGTTATATTATTACCTATAATCATGATGCTTCCTGCAGCTGTACCATAACGATAATCCCAATTAGATTCTCTTCCACTAGTTTTCTGATTAACAGTTCTCTGAAAAGTGGTTGATGTTACATCTAAATGATCACAACCACTTAATTGAGATAGAGTTAATCCTGCAGTGGTTAATGTAAATATTGCAGAAGTGGATCTACCACTCGCAGTCACTCCGCCTATCCTATCAATATATAATATTGGGTTTGTGATAGGTTCACTGAAAGTGAAGGTAATGGTTCCAGTTCCCGCATCATTAAATACATGAAAAGTATCAGGATTAGTATCATACCAGTAATCTGCTTCCAATGAAGCATGGTTTGCTGCTGAAGCATTACTAAAAAAGCTACCATCAGTATTGGTTGTACCCGTAGTAACATTACCCCATGCAGCATTACCAGTCGTAGTTACTGTGGCCGTAACATTAATGGGTCCTGCCGTGGAATTATAAGTTCCTCCGGATCCGGTCCAGTTACCAGTCATCACAGTAGTATTGTCAGCAGCTGCCGAATTACCCATAGTGGCTAATCCTAAGACAAATACTATTGCAAATATGATAAACAGATTAAATTTCTTTTTTTTGAGATTCAGTGGATTATCAATCCTACTTAATCCGAATAACGAATTTCCATTATTCTGATCTCTCATGTTAATAGTATCCATTGATATTCGTCCCTCCCAATTGAATTAAAAGTCATCTTAATATGAAATTGCTAAAAAGTCGAATTTAGATTCTCCCCATTTATTTAACAATTTGAAGTCACCCTTTACTAATGAAAAAATTTCATGGCCTATTAGAACTCGTGAAGTTATATTTTGTGAAAAATATCACAAACATATATCAAATCGTCACTTTTTTGTGAAAATGTGCACGAGTTCTTATAATATACCATATTATTATGTGAAATCACTAATAAGGGTTTCTATGATTATTAGTTAAAAGCAGACTACAAAATATCATGAAATCATCCCTATGTTGATTAAAATAATAAAATAGCATTAAATAATTAATATTTGATGATATAATCCTGTTAAAATAGTTATAAAACTAAAATTAATATTTTAGATCCGTTTTATTCCAATATGATCGTTAAAATGATCAGAATATCCCGAATTTTTTGTAATCACCAAAGACTATTTTCAGATAAAATTTTGGTGAAATTAATCACCATACTACAATTGCTTTGTGACTAATGTAACCGTAACAATAAGCAACCAATTATATACTCAATACACCATATAATTTTAAAAAACAAGATAAATCAAAGTAGAGATTACAAATGTTTTCATATAAAGCCCATGGATTAAACATCCATTCAGAAATAAACTTTCCAGAACTGGAAAAAACTAATTCTAAACCACAGATAGAAATTAAATGGGGAAAAATTGATTCTTCATCTAAAGAAATCATTTCAGAAGGTGTCTTTAGAGTAGCCAGCCACTACAAACTAACCACCGACTCAGTTTATCTCATATGGAATGATATAGAAATTTGTGAAATAATAAATGGCAATAAAATAATTGTAAACCATTACACCAATATAGAAGACAGTTTTTTAAGGGCCTTAATCTTAGGACCCACCCTGGGAATATTAATGCACCAACGAGGCCGTCTGGTACTGCATGCCAGTGCTGTGCAAATGAAAGATGGTGCGGTGGCATTCATGGGTCACAATGGCATGGGTAAATCAACCACCACCCTGACCTTCTATCAGCAAGGCTATCCACTGGTGGCGGATGATATTTTAAGTATTGAATTTGATGATAAGGGAAATCCCTATGCATTTCCGGGGTTTCCCCGTATCAAATTATGGAGTGAAACCATCCAGTTATTTGAAAAAAACGTGGAAAAATATCCCCTTATCCATTCAAAATCAGATAAACGTTCTTATTTTGTAAATAATTTTTCTAAAAACATCATGCCTCTGAAGAGAGTTTATATAATTGAAAATGATGAAAAAACTGGTTTAGAGCCTATAAATCCCCATAATGCACTTATTGAATTGTTGAGAAACTCTTACAGTGCTAATATTTTCCAGGATGCAGATCAGACCGCTAATTTAGAGAATTACGGACAAATAGTAAGACAAGTGCCTGTGAAGACTTTAAAGGTAATAAGATCCCTGGATAAATTGCCAGAACTAATTGCAGTAGTAGAAAAAGACATGAGTGATATTTAATATGTCCCTTAAAAGATTCCTTGAAAATAGTTATATCTGGGAATATGTAACCCTTTTAACAGGTTTCATGCCCCGGAAATTCTCAGCCACCCTAGCCTTAATGGTAATTATCAGTCTAAGTGAGGGTATAGGGCTTTTATTATTGATACCATTACTACAGCTGGTGGGACTGGATGTGCAGCAGGGTGCACTGGGACAAATCGCCACATTAGTTGCCTCATTCTTTTCCTATATCCATATAATCCCAACTTTAGGTCTGGTACTCCTAATTTACGTGTTGATTATCAGTTTTAATGCCTTCTTGATGAGGTTGCAGACCAGCAAGGCATCGGAGATACAGTACGAATTCACCGCCTTTTTAAGGAAGCGTCTTTTTAAGAGCATTAGTCATTCTAACTGGTTGTTTTTTTCTAAAAAGAGGTCTTCTGATCTGGCCCATGCCCTGACCAATGAAATCGACCGTATCAGTGTGGGCACCAACCAGTTTTTATCTTTATTGGCCAGCACATTTGTACTGGCGGTTTACATCATATTTGCCCTGGAAATATCCGGACTGATCACAGGGCTGGTCTTTTTAGTGGGGATCATCCTACTCTTATTCTTAAGAAAGAAAACCACCACTTCCCATGGATACGGAGAAGAACTCTCCACAGCCACCCGGGAGATGTATTCCTCTACCCTGCAGCAGCTGGAAGGGATGAAGACCATTAAAAGTTTCCACATGGAAAAAGAAAACTTGGCTAACTTCTCTAAGGTAGCAGATGATGTGGCCAGCAAATATGTGGATACAGTTAATAGCTACGCTGATGTGCGTTTCTACTTTGATGTGGGCTCGGTGATTACCCTGAGTGTCATTGTATTTATCTTGATAGAGGTTATCAGTATCTCAACAGCCGAGCTTTTACTGCTCTTATTCTTATTTGTGCGTATGATACCCCGGTTTTCTACTATCCAGCGTAGTTACCAGTATGTTATAAACATGATACCTGCCTTTGTATCGGTGCAGAGTCTGGAAAAAGAATGTGAAATGGCTGCAGAGTCACCCGGTGAGATAATTAAGAAGGATATGCAGGGGGACATCACTTTTGAGGATGTGGGTTTTTCCTATGGGGCTGACTCTTTTTCCATTAAAGGTCTTGATTTAAAGATTGAGAAAGGTAAAACAACCGCTCTGGTGGGACTATCCGGTGGGGGGAAAAGTACCATTGCCGATCTAGTTATGGGACTCATAACCCCTGATAAAGGTCAGATCAGAGTGGGTGGTGAGTTACTGGGTTCTCCTAACATTTTATCCTGGCGCCAGCATCTGGGATACGTGGCTCAGGACACATTTTTATTTAATGATACCTTGCGTAACAATTTACTACTGGCCAAGGCACATGCCACTGATGAAGAATTAAAAAACTTTTTGAGATTAGCCTCGGCAGAATTTGTGGATAAACTTCCCGAAGGTTTGGACACTCTCCTGGGTGATCGGGGAGTGCGTTTATCTGGTGGGGAAAGGCAGAGGTTGGCCTTGGCCCGGGCCCTGCTACGTGAACCATCCATACTGATACTGGATGAGGCCACCAGCAACCTGGACTCCCAAAATGAGAAAAAGATATTGAGTTCGGTGGAGAACCTACATGGTGATGTGACTATTTTGATGATTGCCCACCGTTTATCCACCATCCGTCAGGCAGATCAGATTTATCTGATAAAAGAGGGGAAAGTTGTGGAGTCGGGTGGTTGGGATGAACTTATTAAGAGAGAAGGAGAATTTAAGATTCTCTTTGATTCCCAAAAAATGGATATTAAAAATAAATAAATAATAAGCAGTTATTTCATGCTCAGTTCCAGTTTAAAGGATGCTATTTTTCTATCGGGATCCTTAAAACCTATGTAGAAGTAGGATGTACCTTCCGGAGGTACGTTCTTGGGTTTATAGGGAGTTGTTTTATTGGTTCCAATAAGTGTACCGTTTTCATCATAGAATCGGGCGGTGATGGTCACATTACTTGCTGCTTTCTGGGCCTTATTTCCCACGTAACCATAAGCAAAATAATAAGTGGTATTATCTACCTCATAATGCTCCCCGGTGGAATTAGCAATATAAATATCTTGCAAAGTAGCCGGGGGTTTAGAACCCCAGGTAGAATTGGATTCTGATTTAAATTGGATATCAGAGGTTGCTAAAAAATAGGATAGACATATAATACCCCCAATTAAAATCAGTGCAATGATTATTTTTTCCCTATTCATAATAATTACCTTATCTATGATTCATTATCTATTAGATTAATAAAGTTTTATAAGGAACTATTCTATTAATAAATGTTTATTCTATTAATGTATCTTGAGGAGATTAATCTGATCAAAACAAAAAAAAATGATATCAAACTGCGTCCGGAAGACCAGTTGATACTGTGCTGTGCCCGAACTAAAGTGGATGATGAAACCAAGGATAAAATAGTTTCATTGGTTAGTCAAAACCTTGACTGGGATTACCTTATTAGTATGGCTTCTCGGCACCGGTTAAGGCCTCTTTTGTATGTTAATCTTAATGCTATCTGTGCAGAATCTGTTCCAAACAGCATCTTAGGGGATTTAAAAGAATTTTATCAGAATAATGTCCACAAAAACCTCATGTTTACAGGTGAACTGGTAAATATCCTGCAGTTATTGGGGGATAAGAGTGTTAAACCCGTGCCATACAAAGGCCCCCTATTAGCTTTAAATGCCTATGGGAACCTCTCTTTGAGGGAATTCGTTGATCTCGACATTTTAATCCCTCGAAATGATGCCATCAAAACGAAAGATACCCTATTAAAAAATGGTTATGGTACTCACATTGATATTAAAGAATCACATGATGAGTTATATGTAAAAACCCAGCGTGAATACCAATTTTATAACAAAAAAACCAAGATGTCACTGGAAATTCAGTGGAGATTCACCACATCCCATTTTTCAACCAGTGGCGATTTAGAATACCTTTTTGATTTCAATTCATTACCCCGCAAACAGATAAACAATATTAATTATCGGGAATTGCAAGTGGAAGATCTCATAATAATTCTGTGTATTCACAATGCCTCCCACCGCTGGCAGCGTTTGGCCTGGTTAACTGATGTAGCAGAACTTATAAAATCTAATGAAAAGATTAAATGGAGTGAATTACTAACTAAAGCATCAGCCTATGGCATAGAGAGGGTTATATTAATAAACCTATTATTAATTCAGGACATCTTTGGTTTAGAGTTTCCTTTAGATAAATTAAATGATAAAACTGTGAAAAAGCTTTCAGAGAATATATTTGCCAGCTTTTTTGCTGAAAATGAAAATAAATCTTTTTTAAGTCAAACTTGGTTGAGATTTAAGATCCGTGAGAACTGGATAATGGGCCTGAAGGATTGTCTTAAAGTTGCTTTATTACCCACTCCCAATGAATGGAAGGAGATATCTATCTCCCCTAACTATTATTCTTTTTATTATCTGTTTCGGGTATTGAAACTAGGAAAGAGGTTTTAATTTAACTAACCTCTTCCAGAGATCATATTTTTACAGATTCCCGGAAATAATAATCTTTTATACGCACCGTATCGTCCAGATGAGGTGTGGAAATCTCATGAAGAACCAGATTATCGGTGGCAACTATGGAATGGCCTAGACCCGGCTCTATCCGTATCGTGTCATTTTCCGTGAAGTAGTCTTTACGGTCCCCGTAGTCCATATATCCGGATCCTTTCATAATATACATGGTTTCATCCTTGTTCTCATGGTAATGCATGGAGGTCTGGTAACCCTCTTTAATGAAAAGTTCTTTAGTGAGGTATTTTTCTGTGTAGATGAGTACTTTCTCATAACCCCACGGCTTATCCTCCCTATTCTGGTATTCCTTTTTGATAATCTCTAATTCTTTGGAGGTGTCGATGGCCATCCAGAACAATCCATCCTCCTTGTAGTAGCCCAATTTGTTTTCACTGGCCAGTACCGGGAAAACTGTTTTTTCTATATCTCCCGATTCAAAGTCTCCGAATTCCAGAGTACCCTGGGCATAGTAAACTCCCCCATTAATGTAGTGGTGCAATAATGGCTTTTCCTTAAATGAAACTAAGCGGTCACCACTTATTTCCACAATACCATAGGGAGATCTCATTTGATTAATGAATATAGACAGAGGGTAATGGGATTTTTCACCAAACTCAATCATTTTTTTAATATTCAGATCAGATACCACGTCACCATTTCGTATGATACAGGGCTGGTCACCCATGTGTTCAAAACCCAATCTTATGGCATTTAATGTCCCCAGGGGTTTTTCTTCCTGCACATATTCAATATTTAAATCGAAATAATGGTCACCATACCTTTCTGCTATTTTTTCACCTAAAAACCCGGTGAGCAGCACCACTGTCTCCACACCAGCATTTTTAAATTCAAATAATTGTTTATCCAGAATCGTGTAATTATCCTTCAACTCAACGAGAGGTTTGGGAGTTTGCTCTGTGAGGGGACGTAAACGCTTTCCCTTGCCACCACATAATATCATTCCTACTGTATCACTCACATAATCACCATTATTATCTAAAAAGTAACATGTATTCTTATTATTAATAAATATGTCTAATAAAAAAATTATATTTAGAACTTATATTTTAGTTTTTTTAATTTAAAAAAGAATGGTTCTAAAGGAAATCTTAACATTTATATACAATTACAATAAATGTAGAAGTATTATTTTGTTAATATCTTTATTTGGTGCATTTATGAAAGTTTCTATTGTTATACCCGCATTAAACGAAGAAGGAATCGTAGGAAAAACAGTCCAGTCCATCCCGGTGCAGAATTTAAGAGAACTGGGATTGGAAACTGAAATTATTGTTGTGGATAATGCTTCAACAGATAATACTGCCCAGGAAGCAACTGCAGCCGGAGCAACAGTAATCTTAGAAGAAAAAAGAGGATATGGGAATGCTTATATCCGGGGACTGAATGAAGCTTCTGGTGATATAATTGTTATGGGTGATGCTGACGGTACTTACCCTTTTGATCAAACCCACGATTTCATCCAACCTATTTTAAGTGAAGATTATGAATTTGTTATGGGCAATCGACTTACTGGTCAGATGGATAAGGGAGCTATGCCACCATTACATAAATATGTGGGAAACCCCATGCTCACCAAAATGCTCAATGTATTATTTGATTCTGATCTTTCAGATACTCACTGTGGAATGCGGGCCTTTAAAAAGGATGTTCTGGGAAAAATCAATTTAAAATCTCCAGGAATGGAATTCGCCATCGAGATGGTAATAGAAATTGCCGAAAACAATATCAAAGTCAAGGAAGTTCCTATCGAATACCGGGTTAGAGGTGGAGAAGCTAAGTTAAGCTCCTTTAAAGACGGCTGGAGACATGTTAATTACATGGTTAACCGTAAGTTCTTTAAACGTGAGTATTACGCTTCTAAATAGAATTTAGAGGTCGTATGTGTGTTAATGGTGTCCTCAGTGAAGCCCAAAGTCAGCATCATCTTATTAACGAAAAACGCAGGTAAAAGATTAATCGAATCGCTTGAAATTATCAACAAACAAAACTTCAAGGGGACTATCGAAGTAATTGCTGTTGATTCCGGATCTGAAGATGAAACATTAGAAATTCTAAAAGATTATGATGTTAATATTTTTCAGATACAACCCGAAGAATTTCATCATAGTAAAAACCGAAATTTAGGTGCTGAATACGCTAATGGAGAATATTTAGTCTATTTAACCCAAGATGCGCTCCCTATATCCAAGGATTGGTTAACCAATCTAATTTCACCTTTGAAAAATAAGGATATTGCAGTCGTTTATGGGCGCCAAATTGCAAATCCCGATGCTAAAATTATGGATAAATTTTTTTATTCCTATTTTTACCCTGAAAATGAGATAACTATAACTAAAATAGACAATAATGAAAAAAAGTTCTATTTAGAAAACATATTCATTTCAGATGTTTGTTCTGCAATGAAAAAAGATATCTGGGCAGAAATTAAATTCACTGATGAAGTTAATATGTCTGAAGATAAAGATTTCGCTTTAAAGGCTCTTAAAAGAAATTATAAAGTCATATATGAGCCTAAATCAGCAGTTCATCATTCACATGATTATAATCTTATTTCTTTATTCAAAAGACGTTTTAAAGATGGGTCTGCGTTCTCAGAAATTTGTCTTGATGGAGAAGATAATTTTATGGGTAATGGATTAAAATATTTCCAAAAACAAATAAAATTCTTAGCAATTAATGGATATAAAAGATGGATTCCCTATGCTATCATGTACAGTTTTGTAAATTTCATTGGATTTAAACTGGGTTCAAAAAGGAATACGTCTATTCTAAATAAATAAAAATATAAATAATTCAGGATCTCATTTAATGAATTGTTTCTTTGCTCAATAATAGTATGTATTTATCTATTATTGAATAATTTACTTAAAATACTTTTTTCAGTTGTGCTGCTCAATTCAAAGCAAATAAAATAAATTAGTGATATTCTATGAAAGTCATTATTGTAAGATCAAGGGCAATAGATTCAGCAGTTTATAAAGTTGCTCAAACATTGTATGACAATGACTATGATGTGACATTACTTGTCTGGGATCGAACAAAAAATTTAGAAAAAAATGAGAAAGAGTATAATATTCATAGATTCAAACTAAAAGCACCACATGATAAATGGAATGTTATTTTCTACCTTCCTTTATGGTGGTTATATGAATTCTTTTATCTTCTAAGAACAGATGCAGATATAATTCATGTTTGTGATTTAGATACTTTATGGCCTGCAATATTAGTTAAGTTTTTAAAAAGGAAAAAACTGTTTTATACAATTTATGATTTTTATGCCAGTAATTTTCAGGAATTCAATCCAAAATTTATAAGTAAAACAGTTATAAAACTGTTTTCAAACATTGAAAAGCTTGGTATAAAGTTTACAGACACGCTTTTTTTAACTGGAGAACACCGATTCAATGAAGTTAAAGGTGCACAAATAAAAAACTTAAGATATATTTATAACTCTCCTCCAGATTTATTTGAATCAAAAATAAAAAGTAAAGATGACAATATATTAATCTTCTATGGAGGAATGATTGATAAGGTTAAGGGACTTGAATACATGGTAGAAGCTGTAAAAAGTTTAGATGATGTAAAAATGAAAATTGCAGGTGAAGGTCCTTATCTTAAAGAGCTGAAAAAGATAATTAACAATAATGATAAATTTGAATTTTTAGGATGGCTCTCCTACGATGAGATCTTGAAAAATACACTTGAAGCAGATATTCTATTTGTATTTAATGATCCTTCAATTTCTCGAAGTGTATATGGAAGTCCAAATAAATTATTTGAAGCAATGATGGCAACTAAACCTATAATACTGAATTCAGAAATGCTAATTAGTAAAATAGTTGAAAAGGAAAAATGTGGGATTACTGTACCGTACGGTGACATTGATGAAATAAAAAATGCAATCAATGTACTCTCCAATAATGAAATCCGCCGAGAATTAGGTGAAAATGGAAGAAATTCTTATATAAATAAATATAGTTGGTATATTATGGAGAAAAGGATTTTAAATGAATATAACTCTGTGGAGAACTAAAAATGATGGAATTAAGAGTTTTACAACCTGATCAAATTTACCCACATACCACTGGAGGTTTTTTGAGAACTTACAATATTGCTAGGTTAGCATCGGATTACTTCAAAACATCAGTTTTTGGAGTAAGTGAATCAGTGGAATGTGAAAAAAATGTTAATAATTTAAGGCTTGTTCAGGAAAAAAAACACGAAAATATAATTAATAAATTAAACTATTATTATAAAAGTCTTTTTTCAGAAAATTATAATATATGGGAGCCCCAGACAGCATTAATCGATTTTAAAGAAGATTATGGAATTATTCAAATTGAAGGACCTTTTTTCTTTAATTATCTAAAAAAAAGTAATATTAGTAATTATATTTTAGACGAACATAATGTATATTGGGAATTTAATAATTTTCCTTTTGATATGAAATATAAAATTTATAACAGTTTAGCATCTAAGAGAAATAAAAAGATAGAGATTGATGCTATAAAAGGAGCATCTAATGTTTTAGTATGTTCAGAGAGAGATAAAAATGAAATAATCAAAGAAGTACCTTCAGCAAAAGAAAAAATAACGGTTATTCCTAATTGTGTTTATTTAGAAGAATATGAATCAATTAAATCATTTAAAACTTTTGAAAAAGAAAAGCCCATTGTTCTATTCATGGGTCTTTTAAGTTATGAACCTAATGCTGATGCGGTTAAGAATATATGTGAACTTATTGCACCAAAACTTGTTAATGAAGTTGATTTTCTTATTATAGGTAAGAACGCCCCCCAAATTAAGGCTCCTTCCAATGTTAAATTCCTGGGCTATGTTGAAGATATTAAAAGTTATGTGCTAAATAGTGACATTTGCATAGCTCCTTTAAGGTATGGTAGTGGAACTAGATTCAAAATATTAGAATATATGGCTCTGAAAAGACCTGTGATATCTACTTCTAAAGGAGCTGAAGGAATAAATTACACTGAAGGTAAGAATATAATTATCGAAGATAAAATAGAGTTTTTTGCAGATAGAATAATAGAATTATTAGATTCTAACAGTAACTTAGGGAATAATGGTTTTAAATTAATTAAAGATCAGTATGACTGGAAACTGTACCAGAAACCATTGATTAATGTTTATGAAGAAGTTTTAAATAAATAAGCTACACTTCTTTTTATAAAAGGTATATATTTGTAGAACCATCATCATATATTAAATTTTGAGGAGCATGAGAATAATTTGATAAATAGATACTTATATCTACTGTATATCCCCCTGAAAAAGTAGCAACTTTCTCACTTAGTATTATATTATTAATAAATGTATATCCTTTTACAGTTTTCATACCATAATCTCTCATAATAGAGACTTCTACTAAATTGGGGTTAATATTCCCTTGACTCGCCAAGATTCGTTTCCCAGTATTATCAAAAACATTAATATCTTTAGATACATTTCTATTAAAACTGAACCATTGTGCAGCAGAGCTTTCAGAGTCACTGATATAATTTTTTTTAAATACCTCACCTGATGAACTTAATACATAGTCTCCTTGATAACCTAAACTTTGATATGTGGCATCTGTAGCGAATAACAAATAAGGTATTAATATTAAAATCATTAATATTTTAGGGTTAATTCTTAGATGTTCAGAAGTATATAAAAATCCCAAAATAAGAAAAACTGAAAGTATAGTTAAAGATAATAAATACAATCTAGCTAAATCATACCCCTTAGAAACAAATGGCAGTACAATTATAAATACAAGTAAAACTCCACATGTGAAAGCCATAGCAATATATTCTGGCTCAATCTTGTTTTTTAAGAAATCCAGTTTATTTTCTTTAAATTTAGGAATTAATATAGATTTTTTAAAGTTACGTAATGTGCCAATAAATCCGATTAAAATCATTAAAAACGTGAACCATGTTAAAAAAAAGTATATAAAACTGATGGGCGTTGATAAATTCCCTCCAAGTAACTTATTTGTAACAACAGGATCTCTAGCATCTTCAAAGAAAAATTGACTCATACTAAAAAAAGTTTTTTGTATAAAAATTACACCATCATTAAATGCAAAATCAGTTATTTGCCCAAGCCACATAAAGGTAATTACTAAATACAATACCAACATTACAACACTAATCTCTTTAGAAATATCAAATTTTTTGGAGGTTAACATAGTAATGACAACAGTAGAAATTAAAATGAAGAAAACAATAAATGAAGAAGTGTAATGAGATAATATGACTGAAAATAAAAAAATAATTAGTAATATCTTTTTATTCATAGTTGCTACTTCTTTTTCAAATAATATTAATATTGAAGCACATAAAAATAAAATTGCAATATTTGTACGTGGGCTAGCTCCTGTTTTAAGGAAATAGAACTGTGATATGAAAAATACGGATGCTAAAAAAGCATAATCTGAATTAAAATACCTTTTAGATATCAGATATACTGAAACTGGAGCGAATGAAAATAAAAAAACATATAAAAATTTAAAAAAGATTTCAGGATTGGGAACTTTTATCAATGATTGGTATATTGAGGGCAGTACAGATATAACTAGACTAGTATCATAAGGTGTGTTTAATATAACTTCCCATTTCATATTAGCAGAAATTGTTTGAAACAAAAAATATTCAAAATTGACATCAGCACCACTAATATGTGGAAATCGCATTACAAATATCGATGCTAATGAAAACCCGACTAAAAATATTGCAATAGGGTATATATTTGATGTTTTTAATCTATAACTAAGTATTATTATAAAAAATGCTACAAAATACAAAAATATTATTAAAAAGGAGTTAGTTCCATCATATTTAAGCATGTTTGATCCAGCAAACGCCATGACCGGTAAAAAGAATAAAATACAGAGGTAAACTTTTTCCTCATTATCAAAATGAATATTTGGAATATTAAATACCTTATCTTTATGAATCACATATGAAAATAGAATTAATATAAGAAATATAATATTGAAAGATAAAAGAATTTTGAGTGCTGACAAAGGTTCATTCAAACCATAATAACTTAAAAAACTAAGTATTAACCCAATTATAATCATGAAAGATATACTTAAACAAACGCTTAAAATGACCTTTTTGGAAAAATAAATTTTTTCAATACCTAAAGCCATTATAATCAAGAGTCCTGGCACGAAGGTCAAATATAGAAACCCTGCTATTTGTCTCACAAATGGAACATTCATTATTATGAAGATAGAAGTTAATAAAATGAATATCAGTAAAAATTTAATCAAATTTTGATATTTTATTTCGATAAATAATCCCTCATTGTTTTAATAAATTAGAAATGTTATTAATTTTATTTAAAGCTTTTCTTTAGATTAATCAAAAAAGTGATAGAAATGACTAAAATTGCACTAATAATTGGAACGGGTTATCATGGCGAAGATGTTTTGCATAAGCTTCCTTGGGTTGAAAAAATGGAAAACCATGAATTTTTCATTGCTTCTAGAATTCACCCCAAAATTCATTTAAACACCACAATCACTAATGAATCAGTAAGTGAAACTTTTTTAAATCAAATTAAGGCAAGTCTCTCTAAACTTCAGAATAAATCTAATTTTGAATTTATGTACGAATCCAATCTTTTTGAAAAAAAGTACAGTGAAGAGCATATTAATGAATTGGAAAAATGGTTAGGAATGTCTTTTAAATATATAGGATCTCTGGATCGTCGATTTTATAATAAAAAAACCTTAAAAGATTCTAGAAATGAAAGTGATCTTTATCAATATATTGCATCATTATTAGATTATTTCAAAACATTTTTTATGAAAAATGAAATTGAAATTTTTATTAATACCATTGAAGATGATGTTGTATCAACTGTTGCATACTATACTGCAAAAAAGTTAAATATTAAAATACTTGGTTTAATGTGGAGTCGATTCCCACGTAAAGGTATAATTTTCTGTGAGGATTTCACAGAAATCTGCTGTTGGAATGAAAATAAAGTCAAATGGGAAGAAATTGAAGAGTTATATAGTAAACCCACAATTGCTCATGAAGATATAATGTTAAAAAATCAGAGCCATTTCAAGTTTAGGTCTATTTTAAAAAGAATGAAAAATTCAAAGCGGGTGCTAAATTATAATAGATACATAAAAAATGTCGAAAAATTATTAAAATATGAAAAATTTATTTTTGAAAAAACTAATCTTGTTACTGAGATAATAATTTATTTAAAAAAATTAATACGTAAATCGTATATTAATATAATTTTAGATGATATAGATTATAATGAAACCTATTTTTTATTCCCATTACACTTTACTGATGATGCTCAACTGACATTCAGAGAACCCTTTGTGGATCAATTTGAAATTATTAAAGGTATAGTTAGATCATTACCAAAAGATAATCTTTTATATGTAAAACCTCATCCCCACTATCTAGGAACTGATATAAAGTTATCCAGTATCCGTAAATTAAAAAAAATAAAAGAAGTAAAAATAATAAATCCTACTTGTTCTCCCATTGATTTAATAAAAAAATCTAAGGGAACTATAACAATTAATTCCACAACAGGATTCGAATCTTTAGTAATGAAAACTCCTGTAATCTCATTCGGACATGACTTTTATTGTAAAGATGACTTGTGCTATATTATTCGTGATTTTAATGAGTTACCTAAAATTTTGAATAATGTCTCAGAATTTGAATTTGCAAAAAGCTCTGAAATATTTTTAAAGAAAGTTTATTCGAATAGTATATGGATTGAAACTATGAATTTAAATGAAACGTTTGTATTAACAAATAATGATGGATTAAATATAGCAAAATCATTAGAAAAAATATTAGAACAAATCAAGATTGAATAATGGATATTTGAAAAGTGTTTAATCGATTGCAAAAATTCGACTAAATCTTTCAAATTATATTTTTGGTGTGGGCAAAATGATGACACCATTTACAATTTGGGCCGACAGGAAAATTTGATTTATACCTCGATTTTTAATAAATGAGTCAAAAATAAATTTATAACTATTTAAAAAATAAAAAAAGGGATAAAATGAATATTTAGCTATTATACCTACCGGGGTGGTAGTAAATGGATTCAACGAAAAAACCAGAAATTGATATACACCCATTATATAATCTGAAAGCCCCCAAGATCCAGAAACTTGGCTGTGAAATCAAGTATTCATCAATTGATGTGAGGGATCAATTAAATTATTTCATTAATAAGGAAAACCGGATTTAGAGGAAATAATTACTTACTCAAATCATTTAATTTTTTAAGAGCAAAAAACCCTGCTAAATCAAATTAGAATATTTATATCAAATATTACTTTTTTATTTATACACCTTTGTTTAATAAAATCCAAACCTTTAATAATAAAGTAATACTATATTACTATTAAGTGCAGTAAAGGGGTACTTAAATATGATAAAGTTGTTTGAAGGCATACTAGAAATCAACCAGTATAATGGCAAAAAAGCTATTTTTTTAAAACATTTTCTGCAGCCCATTGTTGATGACATTGGCGATACCATTAAAATACACGGACCACTAAC
The DNA here is from genome assembly GCA_002504725.1 of Methanobacteriaceae archaeon UBA587. Lineage (GTDB taxonomy): Archaea > Methanobacteriota > Methanobacteria > Methanobacteriales > Methanobacteriaceae > UBA587. Next base: position 173,560 of record DATN01000002.1, read on the forward strand.
CCGGATCCAGGTCATGACCACCCCCACCCTCAAGAGCCCTATCTATTTCTTGAAACAGGAGGACTACGAGCCACCCAGTGATAAAAGTTATGTGAAACTGATTAAAAAGCTCAAGGACTACTCTGGTCAGCGCTGTAAGATATTAATTGAGACCACCAATTAATTTTACTTAAAAATAGAAATATACATACTAAAACACCAATTAATTTTTTCTTAAAATTAATATACCTACTAATTGAAACTAGCAACTAATTTTACATAAAATTAACTACACCTACTAAATCACCAACTACTTTTTAATATTTCATTATGATTAAGTAAAAAACCAGTCATCCGGATAGGGAATTTCACATAAGAATCCCTCTTTTTTTATTAAAATCCTTTTTCAGCAGTTAAATGAGGGGTGCATGGACACTGCACTTGTCTCACAAAGGCCCACCATATTCTCCGGTAATTAAATGCAAGGAATATCATATAATTTACATTGAACAAACACCCACATCATATTTAATGAGGAGTATATTTAATTTAAGATAGGGTAAGCAGTGGTTGATTTTTAATGATTGATTAAATTCAACAGGTTAGAGAATTATTATTTTTTAGATGGCTATTAAAAAAATAAAATAAATAGTTTCAAATACTATACTAAGATTAGAATTATTTAAATCGTGATTATAGGAGAAATTCCATGGACACCAGCGACCTGCAGAAGCCAGAAATAAAAAAATTATTAAAGAGTAAAATCGGTTTCTTCAACCTCCATTCCTGTTTTATTAATTATTACCTCAGTAAGCGGCTTTTTAATGAGAATCCATCTAATATACCCGCAAAACCAGGTACCGGGTCCCTGGCAAAAACCATCACCTCAGGCATCTCTTGTTTCCTTAAGAGGAAGCCCCTGCAGGAGGCCGATATACTGTTCATCTCCCGTTACCGGGAAAAACAGACTCCCCATATCAGAACCGATTACCTCTTTGACAGTGTCCTCCAGCACACCGATAACCATTACCCCACAGCATTACTGAGCATGAACTATTTTGGCCACTATAACCGGCACCCTAACCAGAACTATAACCTGATGGATGGCCTTACATTATTCATAATATTCAGATCCTTTTTAACCGCCCTGGGATTACATATAAAATTCACATTTGCTAAATCCCACCTGGAAAGTGATATGAAAAACAGCCTAAACTCCTTTTTTTCCATCCCCAACCTGTTGGTATGGTGTCTGAATGGTTTTAGCCTGAATAATATCCATAAGAAATTAAAACCCGGGGTGATTGTGGCCAACGACGATATGCAGCTCCTGAAGCCCCCGGGTGAGAAGGTCAATTTGATAACGGTGCAGTCCGCCACCATGACCGAAGATCTGGAAAAGAAACGGTGCCAGCTGCACCAGGTCCTGGTGAGTGAGGAGGAAAAGGCAGATATATTCTGCCTCAGCGGCCCCTATTTTGCATCCATCAAGGATAAGTACCTGTTTGATGCCCAAAAAACAGTTATAACCGGGCAGCCCCGCTTTGATGAACTATTCCAGTTAAAAAGAGATTATGAGCAGAAATCAGACCCTGAAAAGATAAATCTGTTATGGGCCACCCAGACCCATGCCCTGTCCCAGGAAGAGAATGAGAGGAATATCGGTGCATTAAGTAACCTTCTAAAAAAATCCCCCCATATCCATTTAACCATCAAACTACACCCCGGAGAAGATCAACAGGCACCCCTTTACGTGGATCTTAATAAACGGGATAATGTGGAGATACTACCGGGATCAGCCAGTCTGGGGGAGTCCCTACTCCATTGCGATATAATGCTCACCAAGTATTCCACCAGTACCATAGATGCAGCCATACTGGGTAAGAACATCATAATCATGGATTTTTCAGAGCAAAACCAGACTGAATACCTTAAGAGTGATATATCCTTGGAGGTTTACAGTGAAGAAACCCTGGAAAATGCAATAACTGATTTAAACCAGAACAGTGAGCTATATGAAGAGTTTAAGAAGTCGCGAGGAAACTTTGTTCAAGAATATAATTATTCAGATGATGGTGAGGCTTCACTAAGGGTTTTTAAGATCATAGAACAATTTTTAGTTAATTAACTACCTAGCAATCCCTTGAAAAACTTGAATTCTTCCTTTTCTATTCCTCTTAATGAGAACAATATGGCAAAATAGATCAGAGCACCTACTAATGCAACCAATATAACATTCATAATCCCCAATGGATTAATCCATATAATAACCATGGACATGACAAATGAGGAAATTAAACTTTTTATTATAAATGGATAATCAAATTCAAATTTTAAAAATCTATTTGAATAGATCATACTAAGAGTAAATGCAACAGCATATGTAAAAAGAGTAACTGCAGCCGCTCCTATTATCCCCACATAAGGGACAATAAGGAAATTAAGCACTACATTTAATATAGCAGCTATTACCCATAAAGTACCTATAAATTTTGTTTTTTTCTTTAAGATAATTATATTAGAAGTTATGGCATAAACACCGAACAAAAGAGCACTTAATGTTACGAATGGTGTTACGGTGTAACCATTCAGGGCTATCTCGGGTGTGGTCAGGATTAATAATATGGATTTGGAGAGTACTGATAATCCAAAGGCAGCGGGGATGGCGATTAACAGGAAATACTTCAATGAATATTTTAGATAAAAGTTAACCTGCTCTAAATCATTTTCCTCATAATACTTGGGCAGTACCGAGGGGAGTAAAAGTGAGAAGGGGGCCAGGACCATGAGTATAATATTTCCCAGAGTATACGCCGGCGAATAATATCCCACGAAAACCGTGCCTAGGAGTATCCCTATAACATAACGGTCACTGGAGTCCACTATCCAGTAAGATAGATTGCTGGGTATGGTAGGCAATCCAAAAGTTAGATATTCCCTGATATTTTTAAAACGAGGGATTTTAAAGCCAATATTATAGATTATAAATATACTCATTAATAAGAATGTTAGGATATATGCAATTAAGTACCCCAAAACAACAATATCAATACTGAATCCTCTCCAAACAAAATAAGACACTATTAATATCCCTAAATATGTCTGGCTGAGTAAAAAGAGAGAATAACGTTTCATTTGTTGGAATGTTCTGAAGAAATTCAAAAGAAACGCGTTCAGACAGGCAAATAATACAATGACCGATAAAGAAATAACTATATTTACTTCACCATTAAAAAGCGCTGCAGCAATACTATTCGAAAATATCAGAAGTAATACGGATATGGTAACTGTAGAAGCAAGAACAATGCTGGCCAGTGAATAAAAGCCTTCCTGGATCTTTTCCCTATCCTTTTCTGCCGATAAGAACCGGACCATGGTATATGGCAATCCCAGGGATGCTATATTGGACATCAGTGCAATGGTGGTCATAATCTGCACCCATATACCGTAATCGCTTGTGGAAAAGCTTTTAGTTATAATGGGCAGCAATATAATGGAGCTTATGGCAATTAAAATATTGGTTATCCCTATCAGACCTATCCTCTGCACAAAAAGTTTATATTCGCTCAAATAATTCACCAATCTTACCTATTTTTTAGATTAAGTTTAAATTCAATTTTACTCAAATAAATTTATATATAATTCAGAATAATTAGTTCAATAAACTCAAACAATTTCATCTGTATTACTTTCATCAGATTCCGGGCTTATCATCATATCAAATGAATTAAATTTGCCAGTTTTACTATTCTTCAAGCTTTAAAGTTTTTTTATGATGAGGTATTATAAATAAGGGTATGGTGTTATCAGCAGAAAAACTGAATATAATTGCAATAATCCCTGCCCGGGGTGGCAGTAAAGGCATTCCCCGAAAAAATATAAAAATGATTGCCGGGAAAGAACTAATAGCTTACTCCATTAATGCCGGGAAATCATCCCGATATATTAAAAACCTCTTTGTATCCACCGAAGATGATGATATCGAGGAAGTATCCCGGAGATACGGGGCAGATATAATAAAAAGACCATCTGAATTAGCAGAGGACGATTCCCCTACCATAGATGTGATATTAAACTGTCTGGAGTATTTCCATAAAAACAAAATCAAGGTGGATGTGATCCTCCTGCTGCAGGCCACCTCCCCTCTGCGTACTTCCCAGGATATTGACCAGGCCATTGAACAATTTGTGAATGGTGAGGGTGACTCCCTGATAAGTGTTTGTGAGTTATCACACTCCCCTTACTGGAGTCTGAAATTGGAGGATGGTTATCTGGAACCTAATTTCGGAAGGGATTATCTTAATATGAGAAGACAGGACCTCCCCCTCCTCTATGCCCCTAATGGATCCCTATTCATAGCAACACCGGATTATTTGCTTAAGAATAAAACCTTCTATTCTGAGAAGACCTTGCCCTATTTAATGCCAGCAGAAAGAAGTATTGATATTGATAATGATCTGGACTTTAAGTTGGCTGAATTAATATTAAAAGAAATGGATTAATGATTTATAAAAGAAACGGGTCATTAACCTATTTAAGGAGAAGGGAATTCCTACTTAATCCCTTAATTAATATCAGATTATTATAATGAAATAGACGACATCTTTGCTAAGCCATTAATTATTACCAGATTACAAGAAATAGATTATTAATATATTAAAAGAAGGGATATTGATGATTGATATTTTATCAGATAGTTCACCAACATTCATAATTGCCGAGGCCGGTGTGAACCACAATGGAGATCTAAAACTGGCTAAAAAGTTAATAGACGCTGCCCAAGAATTTAAGACAGATGCCATTAAATTTCAGACATTTAAAACAGAAGAACTGATTACTGAGGACGCCGAGAAGGCAGAGTATCAGAAAAAAGATTCTGAAAGCACCTCCCAGTATGAGATGTTAAAGGCATTAGAATTATCCTATGATGACTTTCAGGAGATAGCAGACTATACCCTGAAAAAGGACCTTATTTTTCTCTCATCACCCTTTGATAAGGAGAGCACTGATTTATTGGACGATCTGGGAGTTCCTCTTTTTAAGATTGCTTCCGGGGAAATAACCAACTTCCCCCTACTAAAACATATCGCCAGGAAACAGAAGCCGGTGATATTATCCACCGGGATGTCCACTCTGGGAGAAATAGAAGAAGCAATTGACGTTCTGGAAAGATACAACAAGCAGCTCATCCTGATGCATTGTGTAACCAGTTATCCGGCTAAAATAGAGGACAGCAACCTCAGGGTTATGGAAACCCTCCATTCCGCTTTTAAAAAGCCGGTGGGATACTCAGATCATACCCCCGGTATTGAGATGTCCCTGGCGGCAGTGGCCCGGGGTAGCTGTGTTATAGAGAAACATTTCACCCTGGATAAAGATCTCCCGGGACCAGACCATGAAGCTTCTTTAGAGCCCCATGAGTTTGCCAACATGGTCCGTTCCATCAGAAACATTGAGCAGGGCTTAGGAAACGGTATCAAGAAACCCACCCCAGATGAGCTCAAAATAAAGGAAGTGGCCCGGAAAAGCATCGTGGCCCAGAGGGACATACCTGAAGATACCGTGTTAACCCGGGATATGCTGGCTATTAAAAGGCCCGGCACCGGTATTGAACCCAAATACCTTGATAACCTCCTGGGCAAACAAACCCGCACGGATATCAAGCGGAATACATTAATAAAGTGGGATCAGTTAAAATGAGTAGAAAAATCCTTTACATAACCGGGACCCGGGCAGATTATGGTCTGATGCGCCCCGTCCTGGAGGCACTGGAAAAGGACCCGGAAATCAGTCTGGAACTAGTGGTTACCGGTATGCATCTCATGGAAGAATTCGGCATGACCCTGAATGATGTGAAACAGGACAAATTCAGAATACACATCATTAACGACGTATTCCAGGAGGATGATAAATTATCCATGGTCCAGTTTTTGGGTAATTTCATTAATGATTTATCAGAACTGGTTATGGAGATAAAACCAGATATTATACTCCTTTTGGGTGATAGGGCAGAGATGTTAGGAGGGGCCATTGTAGGGGCCTACCTTAACATACCCACGGCACATCTACATGGCGGGGAAATAACCTCCACCGTGGATGAATATGCCCGGCATGCCATTACCAAAATGGTCAATATACACCTCCCGGCCACTCAGAAAAGTGCCCAGAGGATTATAAAGATGGGAGAGTATCCCGAGAATGTATTCTTGGTTGGGGCACCGGGTCTGGACAACATATTAAATAAACAGCTAATGCAACCCCAAGAGATTGCCAATAAATACCAGCTGGATCTCTCTGAGCCCATTATACTTATGGTACAGCACCCGGTAGTCTTAGAGGAGCAGGGTTTTTCAGGCCAGATAGAGGAAACCCTGAAAGCCATAGTAAGCCTAAAATACCAGACCATTATTATCTACCCCAATGCCGATGCCGGGGGAAGAGAAATGATTAAAAAGATAAAGGAATATGAGACTTATCCCTTTATCAAGACATTTAAAAGCCTCCCCAGTGAGGATTACTTGAATTTAATGAATATAGCCAGTGTGATGGTGGGCAATTCCAGTAGTGGGATTATTGAAGCCCCCTCCTTCAAGTTACCAGTAGTTAATATAGGTTCCAGGCAGAAAGGAAGAGAAAAAGGGTTTAATGTCCTAGATGTTGATTATGATCAGGGCGAAATAAAAGATGCCATCCTGAAAGCAGTTAATGACCTGGAATTTATACAAATGGTGCGTGATGGTGAAAATCCCTATGGTGATGGACAGACCAGCACCCGGGTGCTGAAGATATTAAAAGAGATCACCCTGGACCAGAAACTACTGCATAAACAACTTAATTTATAATGCTAACAATTTAATTTTTAAGAGACCGATAATTTTTATTCAACTAATTACTCAAAAAACTAAAACAATTATAAAGGAATAACATAATGGTAAAAGAAAGATTTGAAGATTGGAAACCTCCAGAAATTGAAGATGGTAAACTGAACAAATATAACTGGGTGGTGCAACACAAGGATAATCTCCAGCTGGGCTACCAAACAGATATAGGTGCTTTTACATATATCAATGCCAAAAACGGTGTTTTGATAGAGGATCAGGTTCAGATAGGGTCTCACTGTTCAATTTACTCCATATCCACCATTGATAATAAGGAAGGAGAGGTTAGCCTTAAAAGGAACTGCCGCATAGGCACCCATTCCGTGGTTATGCCCGGGGTCAGTGTGGGTGAGAATTCCATTATAGGTGCCTTCAGTTATGTGAATAAGGATATACCAGCTAATGTGGTGGCCTATGGTGTTCCGGCACAGGTGATTAGATCTTTAAGTGAAGAAGAACTAGAATAGAGTTATAAATGATATTAAACTTACAAAAAAATTAGCATTTAAAAAAATAAAAAATAAGGATAATTAGACTTACTATTAGCATTTAAAAATAATTCAGGTTACTAAAGAAGAATCGGAGAAACTATTATGAGCTGGAAACTTCCTCTTTTTAAAATTTATTGGGATGATGATGATTTAGTCAATGTGGATGAATCCATTAAATCAGGTATGAACTGGGCAGTAGGTGCGCAGGTAAGTGAATTCGAAGACCTGATAGCACAGAGTATAGAAGCAAAGTACGCCGTGACTTTCAACTCCGGAACCTCTGCTCTCCATTCCCTTCTATTGGCCCATGGCATAGGTAAAGGTGATGAAGTCATAGTCCCCTCATTTACATTTATTTCCACCGCCAATTCTCCTTTATTTGTAGGTGCAAAGCCGGTATTTGCGGATATTGAAGATGAAACCATGGGACTGGATCCAGATAGTGTGTTGGAAAAGATAAACCAGAATACCCGGGCTATTCTACCGGTGCATTATGGTGGTTGTCCCTGTCATATCCGGGAATTGAAGGAAATAGCTGAGGACCATGATCTGATCCTGATAGAGGATGCTGCTGAGGCACAAGGAGCTAAGATAAAGGATAAGTACGTGGGAACCTTTGGTGATTCGGCGATTCTGAGTTTCTGTCAGAACAAGATTATCACCACCGGGGAAGGTGGTGCAGTGGTAACTGATTCCCAGGAAATCTATGAAAAACTGCATCTTATCCGGTCACACGGACGCTTAGAAACCACGAATTATTTCACCTCCTATGAACCATTTGATTATATTGATATCGGCTATAATTTCCGTATGTCCAATATTACATCTGCCCTGGGAATTGCACAAATCAAGAAACTGGATAAAATAGTAGAAATGCGAAGGAAGAATGCTGAGTACTTGAATAAAAAACTGGATAACATAAAACAGATCCAGACACTGAATGCTCCAGAGGATTATTTCCATGTTTACCAATTATACAGCGTAATTGCTGAGAATAGAGATGATTTAATGAGCCATCTAGCCGGTGCAGGAATAATGTCCAAGGTATACTTTGATCCTGTGCATCTTACCCAGTTTTATAGGGGTCTGGGCTATGAAGAAAACCTACCGGTTACAGAAAGGGTTTCCCAGGAGATTGTGACCCTGCCCATGTTCCCTACCCTGCAAAAAAGTGAAATGGACCTGATAGTAGACGAAATAAGAAAATTCTATGGATGATTAATATGTTTTCATATTACAAAGATAAAGTAATTCTGGTTACCGGAGCAACGGGTTCCATTGGTAGTGAAATCGTTAAAAAAGTTCTGGAAAGCGAACCAAAGGCTTTGAGATTATTAGATAATAATGAAACAGCCCTGTTTGATCTGGAACAAGAATTAAAGGATGACCGGATAAGGACCTTGATTGGTGATATCCGGGATCTGGAAAGACTTAAGATGGCCTTTGAGGGTGTGGATTTCGTATTCCATGCCGCCGCCCTCAAACATGTTTCACTCTGTGAATACAACCCCTTTGATGCGGTTAAGACCAATGTTTTAGGTACGCAAAATGTTCTAAGTGCTGCTCTGGAAGCTAATGTGGAGAAGGTGGTGGTAATAAGTACTGACAAGTCAGTTAACCCCATAAATGTAATGGGGGCCACTAAATTATTGGCAGAGCGGCTCACCATATCTGCCAATAATTACACCGGCAATAAGAAAACAGTCTTTTCCTGTGTGAGATTTGGAAATGTTATTGACTCCCGGGGATCCGTGGTTCCCATCTTTAAAAAACAGATAAAGAATGGGGGGCCGGTGACCATAACCGATCCCGAGATGACCCGTTTTGTCATGGGAATACCCGAAGCTGTGGAATTAATATTAAAGGCAGGGAAATTAGCTAAAGGGAAGGAAATTTTTATTCTGAAGATGCCTGCTCTGAATATAATCGACCTGGCTCAGGTAATGATAGAGGAATTTGCACCATTATATAACCACCAGGTAGATGATATCGAAATTAAAACCATTGGTAAAAGACAGGGCGAAAAGATGTATGAACAGTTAATGACAGAAGAGGAATTGGGCTGTGCCTTAGAATACGAGGACTTGTTTATCCTGAATACCGATGAATCAAATGATTCAGTGGATACCCTGAATAACAATTCCCATTCATCACCTAAACTATCTAAAAAAGAGATAAAAGAAGTAATATGGAAGTTCTTAGGTACTGAAACTTCTTAAATCTTTAAATAAACCCCTATTTTAAATTTTATTTTCCATATTCTTTTCATAAGTAAATAAAAAATAGATTACTTTTTTATAGATATTTACCTTCAGGTATTATTTACCTGCAATTACCTTTACATAAACCATGTTCTTCTCAGAATTATCTACCCGTAATCACCATTTCATAGACCCTCCTGGTCTTCTCAGCAATTATCCCCCAGGTGAACTCATTTTTAGCCTTCTGGTAGGCATTTCTACCCATGGAAACCATTCTTTCCTCATCCTTAAATAGGGAAATCAGGGAGGAGGCGATAAGATCTGCTCTCTGGGGCGGGACTAAGAACCCGGTCTGGCCATCATCGATTATCTGGGGTATTCCACCTATATCCGATCCGATAAGGGGTTTGGCACTGGCCATGGCCTCCAGACCAGAGATACTGGTGGCTTCCTTTAGAGAGGGCAGCACCACCACCGAGGAGAGATTATATAACTCCGGCATCTCATCATTGGGTACCGATCCCAGGAAGATAACATTATCTTCAATATTTAAGTTACGGGCCTCATTCCTTAATTTTTCCAGTTCGGAACCATCCCCGGCAACTAAGAATTTTATATCATCCATTTCAGCAACCACTGATGGTATGGCCTGGATGAAGTATAATACCCCATTTTTAGGCACCAGTCTGCGGGGACAGAGCACTATCTTTTCCTGGGAACCCAGTCCCAGTTTTTTCCGCATATGCGTTCCTTCTGCTTCTGGATTGAACTTGGTTACATCCACCCCATTGGATATATAGGTAACCTTGGCGGGATCTATGCCTATCCGGATAACATAGTCCCTTAATTCATCACTGGGACAGATAATGTGATGAGAGGCATCCAGTATCCTTTTATAGACTCTGATCCGGTTCTTTCGATTGTTATCCACATCTATTAAAAAACCAGAGGAGTGTTCGGTGGAGACCAGGGGCAGGCTGGAAAAGGATGAGAGTAAACTGAGAGTTAAACTATCATATATAGTATGGCTGTGTACCACATCCAATTTTATTTTTGAATTTAAAGATAATATTTTCCTGATTACTGCTAATCGGTGCATAAGTGAGCCTAAAACTTTAATATCAGACCGGTATACTCTATGAATATTAATCCCATCCACTGTTTCAAATTCTTCCTGGCCCCTGGTTCTCAGGCAAATAATATGCACTTCATCCCCATTATCCACCAGTGCCCGGGCCAATTCATAGACATGAGAAGCAATCCCTCCTATGTTGGGTAAGAAATCAATAGATAAAATGCAAATTTTCATTCTCTTCCTCCGTTATCTAGATAAATTTAATTTTCAAAAATTAGTCCATCAACATCCTAAATTATGCCGTTATAAATTAAACTAAAACCCTAACATCAAATCCTAAATAATATCATTATACTAAACCAATCATATTCTTGTGAATAATTAAATTTTATATAATCACATATGTCTCTTATAATATCATTAGATACATCTAATATTGATTACACTTTATAATATATTGATTATAAGTTTTTTCTGGTGATGTAAAATTGATTACAGTTTGATATTATCAGGGATCAGCTGAATTTCTTTATAAAAACTAGTCTGGTAAGATGGTAGATGAATAATGCAATTACATGATTTTTTTTGCAAAAATTCCATCAAAAATTTTTTTATTCTTGAAAGTTTTTTTTATTAAAATTGTTTAGGATTTAAATAAGTACTGAATTAAGATGAAAAATTGATATACAATTCTTATCATATCTCATCTTCATCTATTATTTTTTGTATCTCTGCAATGATAATTTCCACCGCACATAAACTCTCCAGGACTTCTTCTGGTAGAACAAATAATATAAATTTTATGGAATTACATTAGAAAAGATAAATGAATTTAAATCCTAAGACCCCTCATCCAATCGGAAACCGGTGAGATCTTCCAGGGCATCCAGAAGGATTTCCAGGGCGGAGGTGACCCCACTGCCAGTGATATGGGTGGGGGCATCGTTCATACCAGTGGTATGGACTTGTCGGGATCCCAGAGTCATGGTCACCCTCCAGCGGTAACCATCCACCATGCAGCATTTTTCATAGTCACCCTGCCAGTCCCACACACCCAATTCTTCCACCTTATCCCAGAAGAGTTCCCATTCCTCTGGGGATGGAGTTACTCTCTCCTTATTATCCGCAAAGTCGTGGATTATTTCGGGTCCATCTATGCAGAGGCAGTTAAAACCGGTGCCCCTTTCAAAGTAGCAAATATCAAAAATTTCAGGCAGATAATCCCCATTACTCTTCATAAGCAAAAATAGTACTTAATAATTGATTAAGATATCTATTCAAAATTTACAATAAAAAACCCAGGTACAATTCAATGAAAATATCTAATCCAATTACAATCAAAAACCCAGTACCATTCAATGAAAATATCTATTCAAATATTGCAATGATTCATCAATATGAAATTAACCATTAAAAATAATTAAAAATTTAGTAATCAAGAATTCTATTTTCTTAATGATTAGTATGAATCAAAAAAAAGTATCATTAACATGATTTCTATCTTCATAAAACAGCCTAATAAATTTTTTATGGTCTGAGAATAATATAAACTACCCCTAATACTATTATGACCGCCAGTACCAGTAATATTAATAATCGGTTTGATTTGAAAGGAGATGAGTTACTTAAAATACCAGTACGACTTTCTTCTTCTAAACGGGCATTTATCTTGCTCCGGGACGTCGCCTCAAAAACTGCTTTTCTCTGTACTTCTGATAAACTCCCATTAGAATTTCGATGAGAATTAGACTGAATTAATCCCATTTTTGCAATTTCAAGTTGTCCATCATTGATTTCATCTCTGACAACGGAGATAACCTCTTTATCACTGCCCACCTCTTGAGAAAGGAAGTCTCCAAAATGAACCCCATCCACACTGTAATGTAGTTTTCCTCCACAAGGACAGGAATCAAAGTTTTCTAATTTTTCACCTTTTTTTAATTGGTAATATCCACCACATGTCCCACAAACAATGTATTTCAGCTTAATTGCCCCCTTATATAGGATTAATTCTATTTATAGAAATGTAACCGTATATATCTTCCTAGTATTTGAATTAGGTACTGCTAATATCACCTGATAAAATTAAGTATGATATTTACAGATTATAAAAGCTACTATACCATTATATGAAGAAATGCCCCTAAGATAAATATTATTTCAGGGACTCTGATGAATGATTACTTCCAGTTTTATGGAAAAATTAATTAAAATTTAAATCTTATCACTAATAAAAGATTTAATTATTAGAGATTAAAATTTTTAAAAAGTAACAGTACTGATTAAGGGAAAAAATAGTGGGATAATAGAAGGGAGATTCAAAATTGCCAGACCACAACTTATCATTAACCCCTGAAAAAGGGGAGATTTTAAATAAATCCCAGGAAAAGGATCATAAAATAGAAGAACTGGAATTAGAATTGTCAAAGAAGAATAAAGAACTTGAAGATCTTAAAAAGGAGCTTTGTAATTGTAAGGGGCGTCTGGATGAGATTAGAGACGAGAAAAAAATATTAATGGACGATTTGAATAGATTTGAAACTATGAAAATAGATTTGGAGCTTGTTAAGGCCCAGAAACTGCAGGATGAGAATCACCGTCTGGCCCACCGGATCCAGGTCACCAAGGACCAGCTGGATCATGCCCGGGATCACATTAAATTACGGGACCAGATTATCGCCGAACTGAGCCAGATGAAGACCCTGGATTATGTGAGGAAAAGGTATCCCGAAAGCTTCCGCAAATACCAGACCGAGGAGAAGCTGGTATTTAAGAATCAGTTCCAGAAATAATTTCACACACCTGAAAAATATTTACTTTCATAAAATTTAATAAATTAAAATTTAGGAAATCGAATCATGAATAATTTAAAAAATAATTATAACCATATCACTTCAAAATAAAATTAAAAAAATAATTTA
>DATN01000002.1:187173-187573 GCA_002504725.1 Methanobacteriaceae archaeon UBA587
AATAAAATTAAAAAAATAATTTATAAAAATCTCCTCCTCAAAAATCTTAAAATAATTTAAGAAAAAATAATCTGGGAAAATTTTCTCCCCCCAAAAAAAATATTATTTTTCCATTAAAACTGCAAAGCCCACCACCACAATATTTAGGGACTTCACATTTTTTTGCAAAATAGGCCTAAATTGATCAGCACATATAGACCAATAACCTAAAATACCACGGTTTTGACAAATTTATAAAATCATCAATTTCAGCCCCACCCTGATCTTCATTTACCCCATCTCTGAAAACAGATTTAATTAACTTATTTACTTAGATTAACTTTATCCGTAATCAAATTTTGAATTAAGACTCACACTACCATAATTGCCAAAACCATCGAAAAGTATATAAGCATATACT